>CAZFNI010000003.1:149071-168325 GCA_964520655.1 uncultured Planctomycetales bacterium | reverse complement strand
CACCACGGGTAACAAATATTTATCAAAAATAAGATTTTTCAATCCAACAAATACCTTAAATTGTTCTATTTCTAAAGTTACTACTGGTTTTTTTCCAGACTTTTTCTTCACCAAAACAAATTTCTTACCCTTAACTTCAATTGTTTTAGTCGATGCCAGCCAATCTTCTGGTTCTCCTATTTCATCCTTGATAGCTTTGAGCTTTTGATACGGATTGGTAAAAAATACCCCAAATCCGTCTGTAGTAAAAAGCACATCCTGATCATCAACTTCCAAGAATACTTTTGACTTCCATCCTTTTAATTTAACTAATTCATTAAATTCTTTCTTATTTAATGTAAATACCGCGCCAGATTCAGAGTTTTTACGCACTAACACAAACTTTCTGCCACTAACATCAATAACTTTTGTTGGCTCCGTCCAAGTTCGTGCATCTTCTTTTTGAATACGATATTGCAACCCAAATTCCTTCCATATAAAATCCGCATTAGAGAATCTCTCCTCAAAAGTAGAACTTGAAAAAGAAACATCTTCATCAGTAATTACAGGAAGATTATCATCTATTAATGGCCATTTCTTTAATTTAGAAAACTCTATAAAATCTTCTTTGCTCAAGACAAATACAATTCTGTTCACATTCCATTTACGTTTAAAAACAAATTTCCTTCCACCCACTTCAATTGTTTTAGTCGGTTCCGGCCAATCGTTCGCTTCCCCTATTTCATCATAAAATAATTTTAATATCCTATAAGGATTAACGAGAAACTTCTCAAACCCAGATTTTGATATAGATACATCATTCACATGAATGTCCGGCAACAAAGACCTATTCGCTTGGCGTTGCGCTGATTTATCTAGCCTTTCTTTAAGTCGAGAATTTCTTGTTTCTTTTAATTCCCACCCTTTTAATTTCACCAGCTCGTCAAATTCTACTTTATTCAATGTAAATACAACTTTCTTTCCAGATAGCTTGCGAACCAATACAAATTTTCTTGTCCCCACGATCATTATTTTTGTTAGCTGCGGCCAATCTTGCGCTTCTCCGATTTCATTTTTGAGAGATCGCAACACTTTCTCAGGATTAACAAGAGCAGCAAATCCCTCTCTTGAAAATGACACATCCTGATCACCAACTTCAGAGAGTATTGTGTCTTGTGATTTCCATCCCTTTAATGTGGCTAACTCTTTAAACTGATTACGATCTAAAGTAAATACCGGCCTTTTTACTGAAAGCTTACGTACCAATACAAACTTTCTTCCATTGACATCAATTGTCTTAGTCGATTCAGGCCAATCGCTTGCTTCCCCCACTTCATTCTTGAAAGATGACCATCTATTGGCGCCACCAACAAGAATTTCCTTGAATCCATCAGTTGAAAAGGACACATCATTGTCATCTACTGGAGGTATCAGTTGCCTAGCCGTCATTGCTTCATCAAATTTACAAGAAATAACCATTAAATTTTTTTTCTCTAGTTGAAATGAGGGTATACTTGAAACTGTGGTTAATTCTTGGGCACCTAAACTGGTTGCATTCATTGCAAGATCAACTCCTCCAGAAAAATACTTTCTTGGAATCATCTTCTGAGTATCAGGGTCTCGCTCTTCTTTTATGTAATTGTAAACACCCTTTTTGAAAGCTTCTAAGTAACGCGCATAAATCTCCTGTGCTTCTTGAGAGTGTTCAACATTAACACCTATTACTTTATTTCTATCTGCATACACCTGAGTAAGAAGACTATCTTTGATCTTTTTCTTATACCATGTGGCCAATATCAGTGAACTATAGACTTGGCGCAACTGAGCAAAATTTTGGCCATGATTAATTTCATTCTGAAGTTGCGGCATAACTATTTCCCGAACGATCTTTTTTCCAATATCATTAGTTTCTATTTGATGCTTTTGAGCTGATAAATAATCCGATTCAAGCATCACCTTTAAATTAGATTCAACCACATATGCAGTTCCCGCTTTTGCATTTTCATATACCACAGCTTTGTCAGGAACAATCCAGACTTTATTAAATGTGTTCACTGAAATTTTTGCATTACCAAATTTCTTGCCAGCTTCTTCATAAATGCGTTTCCAAAAATTTTTACCTATTTCATCTTCAGGATAAATGAGCGATGCTGTGATTTGCTTGAGAATATAATCTTGAGCTAAAAGATCTCTGCCCATTTCTGTTTTTCCAAAACTCTCAGGTACAATGCGGTCTTTTTCATAAGGGCTTAAATTCACCCATAAATCTTTTTCAGGAATGGTTAAAGCAGCGAGGAAATATTTAATTAACTTGGTTGACTCTGCGGTTACGTTTGATTTGGTTTGATTATTTGATCCTTGGTCTAAGACGAAATCAAATTTGAATGGATTCTCAGGATTAACTTTAATACCTTTCAATACCGGAGGATTAAATACAGGACTTAATTTGATCATGGTACCAGGAACAGGCAATACCAATTCTTGAGCATAAACAGGCAATGCTACCATCTGGCCTGTCACTAAAAAACAGGCAAGCACATATATAGATATAATTCTTTTCATTATAGGCAAAGTATATCCTATGTATCTAAATTACGCTACTGGAACGGCTTGTGTCGCGTGGCTTGCATGTAGTCTTTTATCCATATCCATTTCTGTTGAAATAAATAGAAATAAATAGGAAATAAATGAATAAATAGTGTCGTTTCTCACAACCAACTATTCTTCAAATACTTACAATTAATTCCTTCTTTGGTCGGCCTTGGTTGCGTTTATTATTCAGCGCCGTACCTTATTTATATTTGCTCTCTTGCGCTTTTTTGTATACAGCCCTGGCACGAGATCCGGTCATCACGATCAAGCCCTGCTCGACTGCTTCCTTCAAATCTCTCGATGCTGTGTGTGCGGCAATATCTCCCATAAGCTGAATATACTCTTTACGCGTAAACTCTTTGGGGCAATGTTTCATCATGAATGCGATCCTGTCGGAAGGCTTGGCCTTACCCGAAATGAGTTTATCAAGCCCCCACACAGCCTCAAGAATAACCCCAAGCATAAATTCAATGAAAACCGTCGACTTCCCTTCCTTGCTTGACCGCGCGATCGCTTCATAATACGACTGCTGATGCCCCTTGACCGCGGTCTCTATGGGTACGATGCAAAAACAAGGGTTAGAATGACGCAATATCAATGTCTGCCAAAAACGTCCCATCCTTCCATTCCCGTCCTCAAACGGATGGATAAATTCAAACTCATAATGAAAAATACTAGACGATATTAGAGGATGAATATCCCGGGAATGGTTAATAAAAACAAACAACTGTTCCATCAATTCAGGGACTACTCTTTGCGGCGGAGCCGTATGGATCACCCCTTGTGTACTTTTGACAACAACGCCAGTCTGGCGATACTTGCCTGCACTTACGCCAAGTCCTTTCATGAGTACTCCATGGGCCCGCAAAAGATGCTTTTCTTTACCCGGATCAAAATCCTGGATCATTGCGTACAACGCATGAGCGTTCTTTATCTCCAGAACATCTTTAGGGTGACCGATCACGCGTTTACCATTAATCACGTCCGTCGCCTGGTCTAACGTTAAACGATTCCCTTCGATCACACAACTGGAATGGATCGATGAGGCATCGACCTGGCGTCTAAGATCCAACAGAGGCACCTTAAGCCTGGCCCCTTCCAGGCGCCCGATCATAGAGCTTATTTCAGCGGTAAGATTCAAAATTCTAGGTGTAATATTAAATGGCGGTTCCATTGATAAAGATTAACATTTGTTAATAACATTTTCAATAAAAATGTTATTAACAATAAATGACCTTTTGTTTACTAGGGGAATACGAAGATATTATCCTGACTATTGCGGACGACAACCGGAAAAGAGGCAAAGGCGACATCGGGATAGTCCAGAACGCGCGGGGCATTCACACCGCCTGCCTTGGCCATATCCAACAGTGCTTTATCTTTATCGCGCAATACACTATAAGCAGACTTGCCCCAATCTGGACGATGGGCATTGAGAAGCGAAATGATCTCCAGCATCATGGCCGCCGCGACCAACGCGATAAAGATACGGCTCAACTGTTTCATGTCGATGATGGCCACCACGATGATCAGACTAATGGGAATAAACAAAAACCGCGTTTGCTGAGAGCCCATCCACCACAAAGTCCACCATAACAGGACAATAACGGACAGCACCGGGATCTTTTTTGCTCTAAATGCGGCCACGACAGACACAATAAAAGGCACAAACACCAGCAAATAGATCAGGCCAACGGGATAATCAAAAGAATTATTGACCCCCTTCTCGGGAACGGCGATTAGCCAGAAATGTTTGATAAAGTCCAGAACCTGACGGCCATGCCCATAGCCGTCTATAATGTTCAGGTGATCAGTGATCCGCTGATCCATCCAATACAAGCGTTCGCTGCTGGTTAAAACGATGGGTTTAGAGATCTTAATGCCGTAGATAGGCGAACCTGCGTAATACATCGACCTGATCAAAAACGGCCCCGCGATCACAAGCGACGAAACGATAAATGCCCCCAGGACCTTCTTCCACGACTTCTGGATATGCGCGCACGCTGTACTGACACGGAATCCAAAATAGTTCAACACGAGCACAACACCCCCCAGACCCAACAGGATCACGACCATCATCGGCGGGATAAATGACTTTGACCAAAAAAAGAACGCTCCTTCAACAGCCCCTAAAACGTATTGTTTTTTGATGAAACTATGCACCACTGCTAAAAAACAGTAAAGCATCACCACATCCAACATCGCTGTCGCCGACTGGATGGCGGTCATGTGCATCGCCATGACAGCGACAACAGCGACCATCGCTTTTTTCACGTTTTTATCTGTCAATTCATACACAATGCTAAACACCATTGTCAGAGCACCCAGCAGAAAGATAAATTGCGGAAATTTATTAGGAAGCGGCGTTGATAACCAGAAAGGGCTTAAAGCATAATCTAAGGGCAGGAAGAAAAGGTCGGCCACCGACCAGGATAACAGCTGCCAATCATGCCGGATCAGATGCTGGCGCGGCACGGTGATGTGGTAATTGATGGCATCGTATTCCTGGGGCAAATGCGGCGGCAATAACGACGCAAGAAGAACAATCCCTAAATAAACTAATGCCAATATGCCCATCACCCAGACCGTTTTAGGTACGGACAGATCAAAGCGTCGAGGAAAATTCCCAGCTGACACGACAACAGCCAAAAGCAGCCATAGTCCCCAGGCCAAAGGCGATGTCTGCCCTCCAGGCAGACGCAACACCAGCAGCTCGAGCCAAAAAACCAGCGTGCCGATGATCAGCATCCCCGTCGGCAAATGTGAAGTCATTATCAGATCTTTTGAAAATAAACGATAGCGCGCCATAGGCAATAAAGACAAGTCACCGCGATGAAATAGAGGTTAAGCCAGTGTTTTGAACACATCGATCATGCGCTTTCCATAGACATTGGGGGCATAGGCAGCTAAATATCTCTCCCGCCCGGCCTGTCCCATTTTCTTGAGCCTCACTCCATCCGCTGCCAATGCCAGGATCTTTTCGGCAAGCTTACCCTCATTGCCTTTCTCAAACACATACCCATTGACCCCATCATTAATGATCTCAGGGATCGTTCCTTCCCTCGAGGCAATGACCGGCTTAGCTTCTGCCATGGCGTGCAAGAGCACCAAACCGAACACATCCCGCAGCGTCGGGAAGATAAACATGTCACAGCTTCGGAAATAGGCTGTACGCTTAAACACATCCTCAACATAACCCACATAGGCAAAATGATCGCTTAATCCCTGCGTCTTGACATACTCATAGATCTGCTCTTTTAATTGCGACGACTCGACAGGTCCGGCAAAGGTAAAGAACACATTTGGGTTTTGTTTCACGACTTGCGGCATGGCTTTCAGCGCGGTCCATACTCCCTTGGTCACGCTTAAATATGAAAAATACAAGATCTCTGTCTTTCCTTCATGCCGGCTTTCACCCGCTGGGATACGTGCTGTATCCTCAACACATCCAGGCACAACCAAGATGCGGGTACTGTCAAAATACGGAGTATATTCCGTCTTGACCTTTTCACCCATGACGATGATGGCGTGGGTTCTTGATAACAAATGCCTGATAAGACGTTTTAACCAGGGAGGAGACTCACGGTCCAATTCAGGCAAATACTGTCCCATGTCATGCAGGACCACCCTGCCGCCAAGCATACTTGCCGTGATGCAAAATAGATAGTCTTTTAAAAATGGCATGCGGTCAAAACTCATATTGAACAGCACATAACGGGGACGGCGGAGGACCATCAGCACAATAAGCGCGAACCAGTATCGGACCATCTTGAATATTTTCTCAAATGTCACCTTTTTATGCTGGGCGTAGGACCAGAATTTCAATTCCAGAAAGGTGATGTCAAAAGCATCAACGAATTCGGACTCCATGAGCATCTTATACATCATGCTGTGGCCGAAATTAGGCGGAGGCAATATCCCGCAGACAAGTATTTTCATTTTTTGTGAAGTTTTCATCATGACAAAATATGAGCAATGACCCGATCCACATCATAGCGCGGTTTAAAATCCAATTCCTCCCAGGTACGTACGCAATCAACCTGTCTTTCTGCTGCTACTGACGGTATCACCGACGATGTAATCTGTGAAGATGAGCCGCACGCCGCTATGACTTTCAATGCCAGATCTTCAAGAAAAACAGGTTTGGGATAGGCCGCATGATAAACACCCGACGACTTGGGCCGCTCCAGTATTTTCAAGATCACCTGCACCAGATCACGCACATCGATATAATCGATGGGCATCATGGGATTTGCGGTCAAGTGGATCGGTAAATTTTGTCTGGCCTGCTCGATAAAGACCGGCAGTACCGCTTTCGGCGCTTGTCCAGGCCCCCAAACATTCGCGCTGCGGATAAAGACAAGACTTTCGCTCCGGCATAATCGGCGACACATTTCCTCGGCTTTTGCCTTGCTCTTCGCATAAGCACTAAGCGGTTCATCATAAATCTTTAACGTCGATAAGAATACAAACTGATCGCATGATACCGACTCCGCTACATGCTTTGTCCCCAGCACATTGACATTCTCATACATGGTTTCGCTTTTATCACCGATCGATGTGACATTATAGGCCGCTAGATGGACCACAGCGTTAAAATGATGAGAAAGTTTAAATGGTTTCGAAATATCCAATTCTCGAGAAGAAGGAGCAACAACCGTAACACCGCAGGCGTTTAAGACCCCCACGAGATGTTTACCGACAAAACCATTGGCGCCGGTGACCAGGACTTTCATGGATTCTGTTCCAGTTGATGCATGAGAACAGTGGCCTTATAAAGCGACTCGAATGAACCGGCGTCCGTCCATGCGGATCGAAGGATAGAATGACTTAACAGCCCTTCTTTCGCGTACAACGCGAGCACATCAGTGATCTCATACTCGCCGCGCGGGCTTTTCTTTAAGCGTTTCAAATGGGTAAAAACATCCGGCGTGAACATCCACAAGCCGGTATTCACAAAATCAGATCTCGGCTTTTTTGGTTTCTCGGTGATATCAATGATCTGTTTGCCTTTAAAGGTCACCACGCCGTAATTGTGCGGGTCATCGACCTTTGCGACTAAGATCTTGGCTTTGTACTGGTGTTGATGAGCCTTAAAATCCTCAACGAATTCGGCCACATTCTCGCTGACGACATTATCCCCCAGAACGACCATGAATGGTTCATCACGAACAAAATCTTCCGCCAATAACAACGCCGCACCGGTCCCACCATTGCCTTCCTGGATCTCATAACTAAAATGCGCACCCCAGCTTTTGCCCGAACCAAGCAATCTGAAAAAATCACCGATATGCTCCCCGCCAGTGACGATCAAAATATCCTTGATCCCCGCGTCGATCAAGGTCTGAAGGGGATAATAGATCATCGGCTTTTTATAGACCGGCAGCAAATGCTTGTTGGTCACATTCGTCAGCGGCTTTAAACGCGTGCCCGTCCCTCCAGCCAATAGAACACCTCTCATCGTTTTTCCCCCCAGAAACCGGTAAAATATCGGCTGTCCATTTTTTCTTTTGCCATGGCGATCCACTGCGGGTTCTTTTGATACCACGCGATGGTCTTTTCTAACCCTGAATCAATGGTATGCTTCTGCGTCCATCCCAACTGTTTTATCTTAGCACAATCAATGCTGTAGCGAAAATCATGGCCAGGTCTGTCCGTCACATACTTGATACTCGTTTCGTCTTTACCCATCAAGGCAAGCAATTTCTTTGTTAGGGCAATGTTAGTCAATTCCTGCTCTCCGCCGATATTGTACACTTCGCCGTTGGCGCCCCGTTCAATGATCAGGTCAATGCCGCTGCAATGATCGTCAACAAAAAGCCAATCCCGGATCTGTTCGCCTTTGCCATAGACCGGGACCTGCTTACCTTCCAGAAGATTGCTGATGAATAACGGGATCACTTTCTCCAAGAAAGCCCTGGGGCCATAATTGTTAGAGGCACGGGTGATGATGACCGGAAGACCGTAGGTGACAAAAAAACTATACGCCAGGCGGTCGCCACCCAGCTTGGAAGCGGCATAAGGATTGCGGGGTCTTAATTCCGCTGATTCTTTGAAACTTCCCTCAAGGATCTGCCCATAGACCTCATCGGTCGAGATCTGGACGAAGCGCTGCAAACTTTTCTGGTTACGCGCCTCCTGAAGCAAGGTGAATACACCTAACACATCCGTCTTTAAAAAAGAATCCGGGTCGGCGATAGAGCGGTCCACCGCCGATTCCGCGGCGAAATTAACAACGACGTTCACGTCACGCATGACCTCTTTGACAATGACAGGGTCGCAAATGTCTCCCCTCACGAAAGTGAAATTGGGATATTGTTTTAATTCCTCAATGGTCAACGGATGGCCGGCATAGGTCATCTTGTCCAAAACCGTGACAGAGATATTCTGATGATGTTTATAGAGGTGATGCACAAAGTTGCTGGCGATAAAACCCGCGGCACCGGTGATCAGATATTTCCTAGGCATGGGTCACATCCAAGGGTTTGAAACTGCCGATCCATGTTTTAAACTCATGGCGCTGCCAAAAATAGAATTTACCCTTCTCGATCCAGCGGCTGTAAGGATATTGCCCTTTTTTGGGCTGGGAATGTTCCCGTTCAGCGTCATGCAAAAAGACCACCCCTCCTTCGCTTAACGCGGCCGGGATGACCTCCAGACAGCGGCGGCGAAAACGGCCGTCGACAACGATCAGATCAAATTTCTTCTTCAATGTCAGCGGTAGATGGATGTAGTCTTTTTCTTCCTGCAAATGTGGGGCGAATTGCCCGCAAGCGGGCTTTTTCTTCCAGGACCATCCTGATTTTTCCCAGAATGGGACAAAAGGACATAAATACAAATGCACCCTCTTGGAGAGACCATTCTCTTCCACCATCTTACGGACACGGTTGTGCCAGAACACATTGTTGTCGACGGAATGGAAATGGAAATCCATGCCTTGATCTTTTAAGAACCTGGCGAAATATATGGTGGAGAATCCGCTGCCATATTCGAAAATATTGACCTGCTCTTTACCTTTGAATGAAAGAAGAATGGCTTTATACGCCTTGATCTCCCGGCCCGTCATGGCCGGTAAACCCAGCTTTGAACGTAAGCCTAAATAAAATTTAAAGAAATCCCATTTCATGTTCTTTGCCTTAACCAATTGATGATATTGTTGACCGCGCCTATTTCCATTTCCGACCGCGATTCATGCGTCAATGTCGCCACATGCGGACTTAACAGGACATTGGGCATGCCGCACAGCGGGCCTTGATAGGGTTCTTTGGCGAACACATCCATCGCCGCCCCGGCCACACGTCCCTGCAGCAACGCCTCCTGCAGGTCCTGTTCATTGATCAAAGAGCCCCGGGCCGTATTGACCAGATACACACCTTTCTTCATCACTTCAAAATGGCGTTTGGATAATTGGAATGTCTGGCCTTCTGCCGCCGTGACATGCAGGCTGATCACATCACTTTGGGATAATAACGTATCCAGATCGACGAGCAAGACGCGATGCGCCTTGGCCCAGACGGCATCCGGTTTGATATCAACCGCGATGACCTTGCAGTCCAAGCGGATCAACAGCTCTGCGACTTTGCGGCCGATACGTCCCAGGCCGATGATGCCCACCGTCTTGCCTGCCAGCTGTGTTCCTGTCTTTTTCTCCCACTGGTGGCGGCGCATCAATTCCGCATGCACCGTTACCTGACGCAGCAGGTCCAAGATCATGGCCAGGGTCAATTCCGCGACGGGTAGAACAACCGCGTCCGGAGTATTTAATACAGTAATCTGGTGTTTGGCGGCCGCTTTCAGGTCAATATTATCTAAACCCACGCCGCAGCGGCTGATGCATTTCAATCGAGGCAATGCTGCCAGCACCTGGGCATCATAGGGCTCCAGGCCGGCAATGACCCCGTCATAATCACGGCAGGATTCGATCACCTGTTCCCTGGTCAAGCGGGCGCCGGTCTGATTGACAGCAAATTCAACACCTGCCTGCAACAAAAGATCTTTAGGGACAATGGTCGATTGAGCAAAAGTTGAGAGAGCGACGTATATTTTTGGTTTCATCAACGCGTCACGATCTGTTCAAATATCTTTTTCTGGACAGGGTCGTTCTTTAACACATCCTCAACGATGGCGACATCATCAGGACGGTCAACACCCACGGAACGGCCTGGATGCACCACCCCGTAAATGGGATAACGGTGCTCTAAGATACGCAAAAAGTCCACCGACTCAACGATCTCAAGCGGTGTCGGCGGCAAATGGGAGAACTTGATCAAAAAATCTTTGGTGAACGCGGACAATCCCGTCTGGCGGTAAACCGGACAGGGGCTGTTGACCCGCACATGCGGCACCGGTGCGCGGGAAAAATACAAAACGTGCGAGTGAACATCCATCAACGCCTTGACGATATCCACATCCAGGATATCCTGCGGTTCTGTGATCGGCGTCAATAAGTTCGTGCACACAAGTTTCGGGTCAGCCAAGAGCGGCTGAACTAATTTATCAATAATGCTCCCGTCGAATAATGGCTCATCGCCCTGGACAATGACAACGATGTCCGCCTCAATGTGAGCGGCCGCCTCCTCAACACGGTCCGTGCAGCGCAAATGGGTATCTTTGGTCATCACGGCTTTGCCGCCGAAAGACTTAACCGCATCGATGATCACCTGGTCGCAGGTCGCCACGACCACGTCGTCTAAAATGCCGCACAGCTTTGTACGCCTGCGCACATGTTCGATCATGGGCAAACCGGATATCCTGGCTAAAGGTTTTCCGGGAAAACGGGAAGCGGCCATGCGGGCGGGAATAACGGCAACAATGCGTTTTTTCATTGCGGCAGCACCCCGCAGTCCACGTTCAATGATTGGCCGGTCACAGCGGAAGCTTGTTCTGATGCCAAGAACAAACAGGCATCCGCGACTTCCCTGGCCGTCGGCAGGCGCTTTAACGCCGCCTGGGATAATGCGAAATCCTTTAAATAAGCCGCGACATTCTTGCCTTGTGCCGGCGAACTCTTTTCTTTAAGGGCTTTCATAACCCCGGGTGTTTGCACATAAACAGGACACACCGCATTGACCCGGATGCCTTTAGGCCCTAATTCCTTGGCCAAAGCCTGGGTTAAGCCCACGACGCCGAATTTAGCCGCGCAATAGGCGCTGTTATGCGCACTGCCGCGTTTCCCGGCCAAGGAGGCGATATTGATGATCACGCCGCCGTCTTTCATATGGCGGATGGCAGCCTTGGCTCCCCAAAAAGCGCCCTTTAAATTCACATCCAGCATTTGAGAAAGAAAATGATCGTCGATCTGTCCGATGGGCTTCCATTGCGAGAATCCCGCGCAATTGATAAGCACCTTGAGTCCACCGCCTTTGGCCGCAAGAGCCATCACCCGCTCGACATCTTTTAAAGAACGCACATCACAGGCAACAAAGGATACACCCGCCCCCAACACTTTCTTAACGCCGCGCGGCTGACGCGCCACCACAACAACGCGGTATCCCGCTTCCTGGAAAGCCTGGGCGATCCCAAGCCCGATGCCGGAAGTTCCTCCAGTGATCACAACTGTTTTAGTTAAGGTATTTTTCATATGGTCATGCTCGTAAATCCGCCGTCGACATGGACTAAAGACCCGGTCACAAAACCAGCAGCATCAGAAGACAGCCACAACACAGCGCCCACTAGTTCCTGCGGTTTTCCAAAACGCCCCATGGGCGTATGCCCTAAGATCGCGGCCTGCCGTTTAGCATCGATAAAATGTTTCATGCTCCATTGGGTCGGGAAGAACCCCGGACGCAATGCATTAACGCGGACACCTAAAGGCGCCCATTCGCGTGCCAGATTCTGGGTCAAATTCGTCACGCCGGCTTTGGCCACGGAATAGGTGAATGCTTTGGACAACGGCGGACCTGATGATACCGACGATAGGTTAATGATCGACCCCTTGCGCCGTTTGATCATGTGCGCGCCGAACACCTGACAGCCAAACAATGTGGCCGTGGCATGGCTGTCAAAGATCGCATGCCACTCATCCCTGCTGATATCCATGACCGGTGTCGGGGCATTGATCCCGGCGCCGTTGATCAGGATGTCGACATGTTTAAACGCCTTTAAAGCCTCTTTCAGCAAGTCCTCATGCGCGCTTTTCTGCGTCACATCAACGACACAGGCCTTCACATGGGGCGTGATCTTACGCAGACGCGCAACAACAGCTTTGCTTTTATCCAAGTCCTTATCAGCAATGATGATCTTAACCCCAGAACGCGCTAACCCTTCAGCCATCGACGAACATAAATGCCCGCCCCCGCCGATAATGACAGCGACCTTGCCATTTAAATTGAATAATTTCGAGAGATAATCCGCCATTATAAATTCCTCGTATTACCGATATAACGATCGCCGTCCGCCCAGCCTAGATGGGACGCCGGCCTGAACATTTCAGAACAACGGTTAAAGATCTTAGCCAAAATAGAACGTCCCGGCAGATGCGGCATGCCCCAGCGCCCGGCCTCATCTTCAATGTGCGCCTTAAATCGTGCATGTATCTCTGATGGAAGTACGCCTTTGGCCTTAGCCTTATCGATCAATGCGCAAGCGTAATCCGGCAGCCGGTACACCATGGCCGCAACGATGATTTTAGCAATTTTTTGAGGGATATCAGCGTTTTTTTCTAAATCCCACTCATTAAGCAAAGCGTCAATATTGCGAAGGTACAACGCGTCGCCGAATACCAGCTGCCCGCGTCCGATAAAACCGGTAAAATTCTTTCGTTTCCACGACGCACGCCGCAGGTCCATCAATTCAAAACCCTGCGCGGTCAGAAACGCGTGGACATCCGCAAATAACGGCTGCCCTTGATAAAGTTGTATGAATTCAACCTCAACCTCTACCCCGCACGCATTCTTTAAGGAATCGCCCGCGCCTTTTAAGATATCCAGCTCGCTGCCCTGCGTGTCCAGTTTGATAAAATCCGCCGGCGGCAAACAGGATAATTTCAGAGCTTCATCCAATGTCTTTACTTTCTCTTTTGAAAAAGGCACTTCCCTGACCGTTTCATAACGGGCAGCATCAGGAAAATTCGCAATGACAGCCATGTTAGGCGGTAAAAGTGAGGATTTGCCCTGGTCCCTGGCAATAAAAAAACGCACATCCCGGGATGTATGGCTTAAGACATAGGGCAAATAGGTCACGCGATCGCTGGAAGTTAATTTGACAAACTCACGCTCGTCGGGTTCAAAGGCGACAATGCGGCAATAGGGAGCCGCCGCCTGCCAATAGGCTGATATCCCACCCATAGCGCCGACATCCACATAGATGAGTGGGTCATTGCCTTTTAATTCCGCGGAAAATTGTTGAAAGAAACTCATGACGCGCCTTTAAGATAGTCTAAGATCTGCCGCATATCATCAAACACAACGGGGACTTGTGAAAGCGTCATCGTGCTTTTGCAACCGATGAAATCAACGCCCGCCGCCCTGGCGCTGTCAGCATCTCCCTGACTGTCGCCGATAAAAACCGCCTGTGTCTGGTCTATTCCTTCGTTCTTGATAATATCATCGATCGCTGGACGTTTGCTGCCGGTGACCGGATACACGGCCTTAAAATATTTCTTTAGATCCCGCTTTTCTAAAATAATGTCCAGATCCGCCTTGGGATTGATCGTCACTAAAAAAAGCGGTGTTCGGCCATGAAAATGCTGCAAGAACTGATCCGCTCCTGCCACCTGAGGACAGGCGCTGACCTGGGACACACAAAACCTTGAGAACGCATATCCCAGCCGCTGCTCTACCGCATCACTATACGGTAGTTTCAGGATATGTTCATAAACGTATTTGAATTTCTCAAAGCGTATCGCTGTTGTCGCATGATGATACGCAATGATGCTGGGTAGATGCATGGGATGGTCAGCGAATACAGCCTCAAAAGCCCTGTCCTTGATGTGGTTGGACTCAACTAAAACACCGTCGAAATCGAGGATAATGGCTTTATAGTCCCGCGATGTCATTGTGGCGCGCCGCTGCCCATTTCCATAAGATAAAAACATCTGAGGACAAAATGGTGAAGGTAAAACCGCGTTCTTTGGCCTCTTTCATATTGGCTAGATTGGGCTCAACGATCTGGTTGCCGCAGGCTTTGCCGAATTTACGACAAGCCTCAACTACTTTCGCACCAGCTTCGATCACCTTGGGATGCTCGATCTGCCCAGGGATATTAAGCGACCCGGAAATGTCATAAGGACCGACCATGACACCGTCTAATTCTTTGATCTTCAAAATTTCCTCGATCCCATTGACCGCGTCGATGCTCTCGATCTGGGCGATCAAAATAGATGACTCATTCCAGGTGCTGGTATAGGAGGCAAAATCAAATCCATACCCCTGTGCACGAGATACGCCAAAACCCCTTTTACCGACTGGTGGATATTTTGCCCATTCGATCATGGCGCGGACATCATCCGCGTTATTGACCATCGGAACGATCAGCCCATCCGCCCCGGAATCCAGAATGCGGCGGGACATTTCTTTATTATGAGAGGCGATGCGCGGTAAACAGACAACGCCCGCGGCATTGCATGCAGCGATGATGCGCTGGCTTTGCTCCTGAGAGATCGTGCTGTGCTCAAGATCTATTCCTAGAAAATCGATCCCGCTTTTGCAAAGGATCTCCGTGATGCTGGGATGTCCGATCGATGTCCACCCGCCGTAGATCTGCTGACGGTTGACCAATTTACTTTTAAGACTCTTGCGCTTCTCTAATATTGTATCCATATCATTTCGCCTTAGCTGCGTCATCGAGGAACATCTTAACGGTTTCTTTGCTATAGGGGTGAACGATCATGCCGTCCATGAACTGCGGGACGACCGTGACAATGTGCGCGCCGGCGCTCAGCCATTGGGTGACGTTTAAGATCTCGCGGGTTGAAGCAGCGATGATCTTCGCCTTTAACTCATGCGCATCTAACAGATCGCGGAGAATAGCGATCTCGTGGGCGGCATCATAGCCCATATTATTGACCCGTCCGCAAAAGATCGATACATATGTTGCCCCGGCTAAAGCCGCCAGGAAACACTGCTGGGCGCTCATCATCGCGGTGACATTGACCCGAATATCATGAGCAGTCTCCAGTTCGTGAACGACCGGCAAATTATCCAATTCGCCGTTGGGACCATGAATGGTGATCTTGACATTGATATTTTTAGCCCACCCAGCCATTTCTTTGGCCTGAGAAAGCATTTTAGACCTTTCATTACTGGTCACTTCGACAGAGACAGGATAAGGGGACACCAGCTTGGCGATCTCGATCGTGCGTTTCTTAAGGCCGGCCATCCCTCCCGTCACCCCTTCTTTCAACAGGATCGTCGGGTTGGTGGTCACGCCGCGGATGATGCCCATGGCATGATATTTTTTGATCTCTTCTAGCTTGCTGCTGTCTAAAAAAATGGCCATATGTCCCTTTCGTTTTACTTCGTCGCCAAAGATTCCCATTTATTGCTCATCTGCATGATGCGCGGGTCGGATACGATCAAATGCCAGATCACCGCCTGGAAACTTTCCGCGTGCGGGGTGATGGTGTCCGCCGCCACTGGAGGCACGATCACGCAGGCGTCAGCGACTTTTGCCGTATACCCGCCGTCGCGGCCGATAACACCGATCACTTTAGCCCCAACGCTTTTCGCATGGTCCAGCGCGTAAACTAAATTCGCGCTCACATTCTTCTCCTTGCTGCCGCCACCGACCGATAAAACCCAAACACAATCTTTCGCGTTTAAGCGCGACCCTTTAAGCCACGCCGCAAACGTCGTGTCCCAGCCCTCGTCATTGGTGCGGGCGGTCAATTCGGACACATTATCCGTCGGTGTATACGCCTCAAATCCACCGATCTTGCGGAAATCATTGACCGCGTGAGAACAATTGCCGGCGCTGCCACCCACGCCTAGAAAGAAAATACGGCCGCCTTGCTCACGCACCTTTAACAAAACCTGGATCATGGACTCGACGTTGTTCGGGTCGATCGTATTAAGGATAGTCACCGCTTCCTGAAAATAACGCTTAATGTAGGACATTTACACCTTTCTTAAGAGTACGCGGCCATAAGAACTGAGCATATTGGCCTGTAAAAATTCCTGGAAATTCCCCCGGACATCCGCCGATGCATTCAGCACCAGATCCTTGATAAACGGTGACACAGGAACGGACGGGTCTTCTTTAAGTGCCGCCGCGACGATGTCCACATCTAAAATACCCGGGGTTGAGAACTCCAGGCATTCAAAACCATGACGAGCGCTTAAGTCTTGCAGGCCATTGGCGCTAAACACATTCAACCGGTCAGGCGGATAAATATTCTTCGCACGCGCCCCCAATTCCCTGACATCCATGCCTGAAGACAAAATGCAGGTGATAAAGCACAACCCCCCTGAGGTCAGGTTCTTGTGGACAAAACTCAATAGCAGCGACGGGTCAGCCGCATGGTCCAAAACCTCAAAGAGCGTGATGACATCCGCTGCTTTTTTAAGTGCCACGGCTTCCAAAGGACCGGCCACAACCGAGAACGCTTCGGGAGTTTTAACGTGGCAATACGGAGCGATCAATGTTTTTTCTTTAAACTGGGATGAAGCCATGGCCTCCAGATAACGCTCCTGGGCGGTGTGGATGTCTGCCCAATGCGCTGCCTTGGGTACATATTCCGCCGTGGAATCCATGATCCATTCCATCCTGGGTTTAATGATCTTAGCCTTGCGCGACTGACGGCTGACCTCGGATAACTTCTCCCTCCAGAACACTTTCGACGGCGCCTTGGCAAAGAATTCCATGATCGCCCCATCATTGGGACGAGGGCTGACATACACTGTGCCGCAATCTTTACAGGACTGATAGGACAGGGACAACTTATCGAAACTCTTCTCTGTATTCTTTGACGAACAGGCCGGGCAAGCACACGCTACCAATTTCCCGCTGGCTAATAACGTGCGCACATCAGCGCTTAACAGGGAAACATACTCATCTAGCAAGGCCGAAGGTTTTAGATCTGCCTGAGCATAATGTTCATTGATGACAATGTTCTTCATGAATGACCTCGTTAGGGCTTAATAACCCCGCGTCAATATAGGCTTTGCTGATCATCTGCATGACTTTAAGCGCGTCTGTCGATGATGCGTTAACAACAGGCTTATCCTCCTTGATACAACGGAGAAATTCTTCCACTTCCAGGTCCCAGGAATTATCCCTGTCAAAATAGGTGATCTCCTCCGAAGGGTTCCCCACCGCGTGAGCCTCGTCCTCGAACTGTCGTTTGGCCACGATCAGCTGCTCACGGCCGTAACTGCCGGATTTAGATAATAAGCCTTCGACAACTAGATATCCGCCTTCCAGTGTGATATCGATGCGGAAGGTATGCTTCCAGAACGTCGCTGAGGAATGCAGCATCGCATCGATCCCGTTATTGCCTTTTAAGATCACGTACGCATTGTCTTCCACATCCAGTTTCCAGAACGCATTGCTGGAAAAACATCGGACCTGATCAAAATCACCGCCGAATAAGCGGAATAGATCAAGCATATGAATGCCCTGATCAAGCAAAATGCCGCCGCCAGAGATCTTCTTGTCATTGCGCCAGGACTGCTTGAATTTGACCCCGCCGGATTTTCCATAAAGACCACGGATATTGACAATGCGCCCCATGCGTCCGCTGTCGATGATGACCTTGGCTTTAATGATCCCTGGATGCCAGCGATGATTAAAACCGAACATCAATTTAAGCCCAGGCTTCTCCGCTTTACGGATATTGATGATATCCTGCGCATTGCATCCAGGCGGCTTTTCACAGAACACATGCATCCCTTTAGACAATGCCTCAATGCACACCGCCGGTGAATACACATTGGGCGTGCACACGAACACAATATCAGGCTTTAACGCTAACGCGTCTTCTAACTTTTGAAAATGGCGGTATTGCGGCGCTTTATCTTTCACCGAGGAGCTGGGATCGACAATGCCTGACAGGGATAGATCCTGAGAACGCTCAATGACCGCCCTGCGGATCTCCCCCATATAGCCATAACCCACGATGACACAATTCCATTTCTTCGACATAGGCGTGTATTTTAACGTCCGCCCTTGGAAAAATCAACCGCTTTCGACTCCAGATCATCCGCCGTGTACCATGTCAGGCCTAAAAGCGTCCAGAAAGGAATTGAATAATATGGCAGCTCCAGGACCACCAGTATCTGCGCGGCGACCAGCCAATAGATCAAAGCACTGATGAGCAATACCCCCTCATAACAGCGCGCCCGTAAAAAAAGCCTCGCTTTACCGCATATCCAGGCGATCAAGAATACGATCAAGAGCACCCCGGCGATGCCGCAACGATAAACTAAATGCAAAAAGAAATTATGGGGAGTGATCCACCCGTCCCGGCGCCACTCAATAGAGGCCCAATTAAGCGTTTCAAGGCTGATCGACCGTTGAGGATAGCCAAAACCAACCCCCAGCCAAGCCTTTTTTTCAACGATCTCACGGATCATGTCCCGCCAGATAAAGATCCTGAACAACATATTATTATAGGACAGTTCCAGGGAACGATACTGATCCCCAGGGTTATCCACATTAGTCAACGCTTGTGAATATTGATTGATCTCACTAGAGCTGACAGCAGGATTGACCACATTGTACGCAACAGGCCTGAACAATGAATGG
>CAZFNI010000003.1:0-149061 GCA_964520655.1 uncultured Planctomycetales bacterium | reverse complement strand
ACACACGCCGGCATCGACATCCACCGCGGCGACATCAAACGTTCCGTAGGCATATGGATTATACATTTTGGGAACAATGTGCTCCGGTGTGTATTTGATCTGTGCGATCCTGGAATTAAACACATGGTATTGCTTGACCAACCCATCGGGTTTAAGTAAAGAGATGATCCCATTATGATCGGCTTTAAGCCAAACAACCATGACGATCAACAGAAGGCAGCCAAAGAACGCCGCCAACCTCAGGCGCAGCGGCAACGGCAGCAAATACCCCACCGAAACAGCTATAAGGAATACAACAGCCGCCAATGAGGAAACCAGCGATGTTCTTGCCCCGACAAAGATATTTTGAGGATGAGCCAGGATCAACATCACAAGCAGCAGCATCAGACGCGTGCGGCCTTTCTTCATCCGCAACAAAGCGAACGCACACAACACGATAAAAGAATACCGAAAATACGAATCCGGGCTGATAAAGAAGCAGACCAAAATGGACACACCAAACAACAGGCGCAATCCCCACTCATTGATGCGGCATATCTTAAACGCCGTATAAATGAACAACGCAAAGAAGGAATAATAAAACATGGCGGCATTGCGCAGGCTTAGTCCGAACCATTGCTGTGATGTTAACGCGATCATGCTTAAGATATAAAACGCCAGCAATGCCCACCAGCGGGCTGCCCCCCGGGTTATATGATGTTTACCTTCCATCAAGAAAAAAAATATCAACGCGCAGCTAAAAAAAACAACCTCGCCGACAAAAAGCGGCAAATGCACCCAGGGCAAATGGATGCCTATTTTAGCAAAGACATGGCCATATAAAGCGCTTAATACACCGTAGGTACCGATCAATGCGATCGTGATCAAGCTCCAGGTCAATTGTTTGCGTTTTTGCACAACGTCACCACTTTCTTTTGACGGAATACCACACACAGGCTAAAAAACGTTTGGAGATCACAGTGCCCGTCTGGAAGAACAAGGCTTTAAAGAATAACGTCAACCCCAAAAGCGGATCTTGCTTGATGATCTGGGGCACATAAAGAACTTTGAGTCTTTCACTGTAAGCTTTAACGTTCGCCTCTGGCGCCTTTACAGCCGTTGCCTGCGCCAACCCTTTTAAGTACCGATCAAAGAGACCCATTACCTTCTTCGGATCATCCTTGAGAGGGTCAAACAACAGCATCCCGATCAACGCCTCTCGGTCCCCGCTATTTAAACCCGGCAGCACATGATCTACATTGCGCCCAATGATCGTTTTGATCTCGCTCTTTGTACGGCTTAGATCTTTTTGCGATAAGGACTGGCCGTGAGCACGGTATTGTAACCCCACATAGGGGATATTAGCTAATGAAAAAGAACGGGAAATGCGCAGCCACAGGTCATAGTCCTGGCTGATGCGCAACGTTTCATCAAATAATCCGACCTTTTCTAAGGCCGACTTTCTGATCATCACCGTCGGGTGCGACAGACAGAACCAGTTTAGCGGGCTGCAGGTGAACAAACCCATGCCGATCTGCCAGGGGTCTGTCGGGAAACGACGCACCCCCTGCAGGCGGCCATGAATGTCGATGGTCTCCTGCCATGTCCCAACCACCGCAACCTCAGGATGAGCATCCAAAAAATTCACTTGTTCTTTAAATCTCCCCGATTTAGCGATATCATCCGCGTCGATACGGGCAATATACTCCCCTTGCGCTTGCCTGATGCCGATATTGAGCGACGCTGTCTGGCCGATATTGCGCTCGTTCCTAGAATAACGGATCCTCGCATCCTGGAACGACGCGACAATGGCCGGGGTGTCATCCGTACTGGCATCATCGATGATGATAAACTCGAATTGTCGATGATCCTGAGATAAAATACTTTCGATGGTCTTACCAACGAAAGCTGCCCCATTATGCACAGCCATCACAACGCTGACTGCCTTATTTCCCGATGTCGACATCTAATATCCTTTATTGAAATAACCGCGCATAATCGACTAATGGATGTTCCAGGCCAAAACGATGGCGTATATCCGTCACATCCGCAGGTTGTGGAATATCTTCTAGATACCGGCCGGTGATCTCATCCCACGCTTTCAACGACGCCCCCTGCACTCCATGAAGATGGATATACTGCACATAATCCAAATGCTGGATATGAACGACCGGACGCCCCAATAGCAGCGCTTCTTCCAAAACAGTTGTGCCCATCCCGACAACAACTTTGGACTTAAGCAGATCTTCTTTAAGCGGCACCTGTCCTGTTAATACGATCCAACCATTATCCGTCTGTGCCTTGATCCATTGGCGCGCAGCAGGAGACAATCTTGCCAGAGGATGGAAACGTAAATGTACCTGTTTTAAAACACCCTCGCTATGTAGACGTTTTAAGACATTGATCAGCACTGTATTGTCAAAACCAGCCAATGCGCTGACAAATAACACATGATCGCCACTGCCCGCGACAGGTTTAACATCCTGCCAGTGCGCATAACGCCAGCTTAAACCAAGCTTGAATTCTGTCGTCGGAAAATACGGCCTTAACAGATCGATCATCGATCGATCATAGACATACATATGCTGGGGCAATTGAAGGCCTGCCTTACGTTCTGCTTTGTCAGCGAAATACCAACGCTTGCCCTGGGTGACACTGGCATGCTGCAGGGCATGCGTACTTAAATGATATTGCTGGCCCAGAATCCAGATCAAACGGGCATATCCGTGCATTTCATGGATACAGCCTATCTTTTGCAAGCGATGTTCCTTGATCGCTTTTTCCAGCGTCTGTTTGAAATAATAGCTTTCAAACCATTCAAAACTCACAACCCATGTCAGCCATAAGAGCAGCACCAGGATCCTATCCGCCCACGTCCCCTTGATAGAGAAGGCCGCGCTTATCCCGGCTATGGAAAGGGCCCAAGCGTACGCATAAGCTTTCCCGACCGACAATGCTTGCGCTGCATGAGCGTTTTTGCCCCATTGTTCTCCAAAGCCAAAAACGAACAAAGCATCTTGGGGGGATATTTTGACATAATTCGTCTGCCAATTCCCGCCGCTTTCCTTCCCGCAAAGCGCGGGTGTGACCAACAGCGTCGATCCAACTTCCCCATAGATCTTATAGCGGAATTGCTTGCGCAAAGAAAAAAGAGCCTGACACCCCCTGATCTTTTTATAGACCATCAAAGCCGCATGATACGCCAGTAAACCAACCTTGTGTTTACAACGATAGACAGGGTGCCAAAGCAGATAAATATCCGGACTGCGGGCACTGATGACGGAGGCAAATGGCAACGTGGATATATCTGCCGGCAAATGGCCGACTGTAAAGGCGGTAAAATCTGCCGCAACTGTTTCTAAAGGATCTGTTATTTCTTCCATAAACGTCTAACCCATAACGGGAGCAGCCATTTGATCTTATCAGCAGTGCTTAAATGCCGCTCAACACCCGTTTTCTGAAGATGCTTTTCCCAGACATCCGCATCCGCGAACACCAACACAAAAACCGATGATCTTAAGTGATACCCTTTAAACCGAACGCCGGACAGCCAAAGACGCCGCATGACCCGATTAATGCCGTCCCTGACCAGAAACGCATCGTGGAAGACCACGATGCCGTGGGCATCCATGACACTGCGGCAAAAATTATAATCTCCCTCTACAGCATGGTCCGTATGTTCCCCGTCGATAAAGCACACATTGGGCTTTTCTGTGATCTGTTGTGCCGGCACTTGTGAAGACTGCGCGTCAAAAACGGTCAAATGACCGAGGTCTGAAACAAGCTTTTTAAGATTATCCAGCATCTGTTGGCTCTTGATCTGCCCTTCATAGGCCAGCCCATTAGGAAAGCGATTATCTGCGACAACCGGTGAACGCTGGTCAATCGAATAGATCTTCCGGCATTTGCTGTCCTTGATGTAGGTCTGCAGGGAACCGCCTAAATAGGAACCGATCTCCAAATAGGCATATCTTTCCCGTCGGCTTCGCACAAAATCCTGCACCGCCAGTAGCGCTCGTTTATCATCCGGCGATGTTTGGGAACGGATATGGTCGAATAAACTAATGTCCAACGCGGACACAGCCCCCTCAAAGCTCTCGACAGGCATTGATCACCCTTGCTGTATAATCATCAAATGTCAACCCACGTCTAACCTGTGCTTGTCCATTGCGTCCCATATTAGCCCGTAATTCCGGATCTTCATACAAACGCAGGATCTTTTCAGACAAAGCCGCCGGGTCTCTCATGGGGACGATAAAACCGTCTACCCCGTCGCGCATCACATCTTCTGCCCCGGTATTGGGCGTGGCGATGACCGGCAGGCCGCAGGCCATGGCCTCCATGGTCACCTTCGCCAACCCCTCCTCGATCGACGGCAACACAAAAACTGAACCCTGCCCGTAATACCTGCTTAACTCTAAATGCGGCACATAACCAAAATGTTTGTACACCACCTTTGTTTTCCCAAGAATTGGGCGAAAATCTTCCTCAACTTTGCCGATCAGCCATAATTCGCTCTTGGGGATATTTAAACGTTCCAGCGCGTCCAGCAAATGATGGACCCCCTTTTTCACACAGATATATCCGCAGTAAATGATACGAAAAGTGTCATCTTCTTTAGGTGCCGGTTTAAAATCATCCAGGTTAACACCCGATGGCAAGAGCAATAACTTCTTTTCCGGAACACCCTGGGCTATGAATGAACGTTTCACAAAAGAAGAAAGAACCGCGATATAGTCGGCTTGCGCGTATTCTTCCTCGCTTTTCTCAACTGCCTGAAGGCTATTGTAATACCGTTTTAACCCCAGCCGGGAATACTCTTCCTCGACAATATTTTTCTGAAAACGGATATGACAATTAGGCCTGTCTAAGATCGTTTTCGAACCAAACTGTTTGGCTTTCTTGAAAGTATGGAGAGCCAGAACCGATTCCGCCCAAACCACATCGCTGCCGGGACGCAATTGAGCCGCAACGCAGCGGTCAATGAAATCCCACGTCGCAAAACGATTCTCAAAACCAAAGATCTTATCGAGCCTTAACTTGTCAATGACGCGATACCCGATCGCTGCTGCCAAATTAGAATGAACAATATTCGCTGGGATCACCTGCCCGTCATCGGGGCGTCCCAGAAACCGGCGCAGATACGGGAATTTAGGACTGTAATAGGGTACGTATATGTTCTTGAGCACCCCGCGTCGGGCCATTCCAGCGGCCAAATGAAAAACCCTTAATGTCCCGCCCCCGCATGACATGGTGATATTCATGACGACTTCCCCTTGAAGTTATCCCAGATCCCCCACTTAAATCCTGCTAAGACAAACGCCGCGGCAACCACCGCCGAGATCAACCAATCGAAAATTAACACGCTGGCCACAGCCGCCCACAACAGCACATGCATCATGATCAACGACGGCCATGGATAAGCGACCCTGTAAACTTTCTGTCCAACAAAGACCATCAACAAATTTGCGCCATAACCGCCGATCACCCCGGACCAGGCTGCTCCAGCGATACCCCAGTGCGGGATCAGCGCCAAGTTCGCTCCCACATTCAACATTGTACCGACAACCGTCAACGGAAAGATCAAATACGCTTTCTTGGCAAAGGCGTATTGAACACCAACGAACATGCCGAACAACTGTGCCGCCAGCCCCAGCATCAAGACGGGCGCGATCACAACAAGGCCATGATAGGAAGACGGCAGCAAAAGCGTGATAAAAGGTTTCGCCAATACAACCGCAAGCATCATCACCATCATGCTGATATAAGAAAAAACCTCAAACATGCTCCCAGCCTTTTGGCTCCCCTCTTGAGGGTCGTCAAAGACCTCTTTAAACCAGCGCGGCTGGAATGCCGACTGTACGGAAGTGATCCCGGCGGATAACGCATTGATAAAACTCTGACCGACATTGTAAATACCGACAACGCTTAAGGACAAAATGTTGTTGAGCATATATTTATCAAAAAACCGGTTCACGAAACTCGATAAAGATTTGGGCGTGATCGACAACCCATAAACAACATTCTCCCAGGCGATATTCCCATGCCACCTTCCGCTGTCAAATTTTCGCATCTGCCATGAGGCCCCAACGCAGGCGGTCAATGCCCCTAACAGTGAACCATAGATCATCCCCATATAGGTCATGTGTCCGACAGTAACAAAGGCCAGGGTCAACACCACAGAAACGATGGTCTGCACGCTCAGCCATAAACTATAAGAGGAAGCCCGCTCCAGATTCTGGAAAAGATTCAAATAAAAGCCCGTTATCTGGTTCATATAAGCCGCAACAAATGTCCAAAAGAACGCATCCGCATATTGAGGACCAACGCCAACCAACGACGCGATCGGTTTGCACCAGATCCACATGACCAAAAGCCAGCAGGGAAAAAGCGCATACATCATGATCTTAGCCGAGACGATCAACGCGGAAAGCTTGTCATGGTCCTGGCGGTATTCAAAGAAATACCGGCTCACAGCGCCGGGAATACCAAGCGTACAGACGCCGGCCAAAGTATTATGCACAGCCCATGCCAGGGCCACCACGCCAAAATCCGCCGGCGACAGGATACGTGTCAGCACCGGGATCATTAAGAAATTCAGTCCATAACTGATGGCTTTGGGCAATGCGTACGCCCCGACAGTCTTGATCACGAAGCTTTGCTTTCTTTACGGTATTTAATGACCTTGGCCGGCACTCCTCCGACAACCGCATACGGCGGGACATCCGTGTTCACAACCGCACCGGCCGCCACGACCGCCCCCTGCCCAATGGTGACACCGTCTAATATCTTGGCTCCAGCCCCGATCCATACGTCATCCTTGATCTCTATCCCCTTACTCTTACTACCCTGTTGATAAATCAACACATCAGGATCTTCAAACACATGATTCGACGGGATAATGACCACATGCGGCCCGATACGCACACCATTACCGATCGTCAATCCTCCTTGCCCGTACAGAACGCTGTGGAAATTGACCGTTGAATGGTCGCCGATCAGAATTTTGCCGCCATACGTTGCCAGGACAGCAAAATCATTAATATGGCAGTGATGCCCGATCTTGATCACGCCTCCGTCGACATTCTTTAACAATGCCCGGGAAGAGATCTTCGTTGATTTGCCGATGAACAACTTAAAACGCAGCCGATAGATGAATGATCTTATCTCATTAGCGAACATGCTCTTCCTTTCGATAATTCGCACATAAGCCGGATAGATGTCTTGCAATACGGCTTGCTCCAGGTTCCCCTAAATATACTGTTTTATCACCCAACCATCGTGAAAGATCACCGAACTGTTTAAATGATCCGGGATCGCCACGATAACTCTTCATGGCTTGCCATAAAGCCGCGCAGCTGTCAAAGACAATAGCCCCTTGCCCCCACTGATAAACCTTTTCTTCTTTTAACCCCTCCAAATCCAGAAAAACCGCTTTAGAGCCGGTAAGTACTGCCTCTAACAAAGCAGTTCCGGATAGTAACAACCCTACTGTTACATCTGCGGCACAGGCAGCTTCTGCAGGCAACGTATCCGTCTTAAAATGCCCATCGCCAACAACTTTCAAACGACCCGATGACTGAGCCCGGGCAAACAGCTCAGCTAAAGGTTCTCGAATACGCGCATTAAAATCATGAATATACCCTGGTTTAAAGATCAGCCCCAATGTCTCATCCTCCAACAATCGCATCAGCCAGAATGTATAAATTTGTCTTGCCCTATCATGCGTTATTACTGCAAATTTATCATTGCCTGAACTCTCGTCCAAATAACAGACAATGAACTTTGCCCCATGATCCAACAAATCTTGTCGCATACTTGAAGCTGATCGTTTAATCGCATCCGAACAAATATCCCAAGGATATCCGACAGGAATATTTTCTTTTATAATCGAACCATTTTCCTCCAAATAAGTATTATAGGCAGGACTAAAAGAATAAAAAGTGTCGGTATCCAATGCCAATGCCATTGAATGAAAATGCACATGTGTCCACTGATACACGACGTTGACACCACCCTGTGCCCGCATAGCCTGATTAATCGCAATGTGGGCTGGATTGATATAATTGCCATAAATATTAATCTTAATGCCCGACTCTCTAAAAAAATCCGACCATAACACATAAGTTCGCAAAAACCATGCCATCCATTCAACAATGGAAATATTGACGGGTTTAAAAAAAACCCAGGACTTTATCCATGATCCTACTAACTTGATTATCCACTCCTTACAATGCCGTTGATATCCCGCCGTAGGTTGATACAGCGGCACATCCATCCCATCAGAAAAAGGATAAAAAGAAACCATGTTAACCCCCGCTTTCTGCATACTCGCAACACCCAGAACCGGAGGCAATATCTCACGACGCTCAAAATACAACAAAACATCTCGAGGATTGATAAATTCACTATTCAACCAGAAGATCTCATTACGTTTGGAAGGTTCAACGCCTAAAGTTTTTCCTGTATACCATACCCCTACCAATGCATTGGGCATCTTTGAGGGCATAGAAGAGCTCGGTGAGGTCCGTTCATTCCTCTCCTTATTCTTAGATTTTCTCTTCTTTAACTGCATTATTAACGGATGGTGGGTTAAGCTCGGGACAAAATGAATCCTTACACCTATTTTTGAAGCATATTCCCTAAGGGCATTTGACCAAATTCTTCTGGTCATAACACAAAACGCGCTATCCTTTTGATGATCAACCGCATGAAGAAAAACAACCGTATTATGCATTCGGTCAGCGATCATCTTACGCATAAATAATTTCAAGCGCGGCGTATCGCACACTTCTTCCATATCCCGCCAAAAAGAATGGGCAACATCATCTGTCACCACGGAAGAAAGATCAATTAAATCCTTATTAACCTTCCCAAATAAATGACACCCCTGTTGATCTCGCATATCCTCATAAGAAAAAACAAACTCTTCTGGCAAGAAACGCAATATCCCAAGCTTCCTAAGGCTCCGAGCCATGTGTTGCGATAATGTTGACGCAGATAAGAAATAAATGTGCAAACTCCCGCCCCCGCGCATGCAAATATATGCCAGGACAACGCAAGTCAGAAATTCCACATAGACGCTTTTTTCAATCTTGTCGGACGTATTCACCCCAAGAAATCCTATAACTTTTTCTACTAATGATTATCTGGACGGGTAACAGCCATGATCAATTGATCTTGATAATGACCATTGTGATAGAGCATTTGTTTAAGTCTGCCTTCAAGAACAAAGCCAACCTTTTCATAAGCCTTGATGGCGGACATATGTTCCGCATATACCGAAAGCGTGACTTTATGCAAATTCAATCGGTGAAACGCATAATCCACCAGTAGCCGGCATGCTTCCTGGCCAAAACCCTTACCCCAACTTTTCTTATCACCGATGAGAATGCCGAGGTCTGCAAAACGATGAACCCAATTAATATTTCCCAATTTAATATTTCCTATATGATCTCCAGTATCCAGGCGCACGATGGCGAACATCACATCATTGCGGGATGTGGACACAGCTGCAAAAAACTTCTCTAATTGATCCATATTTGAAGGGAAAACTGTACTGATCAAATAAGAACTCGTCTCTGGATCATTCAACCACCCTAAATATGTGTTGTTGAGATCCCCCTTTTCCAAGGGACGCAATGCTATCTTTTCGCCTTTCAAAAAGACAGGATTATCCATGAACTTTGGCCCTCCACTCACGGGCTAAATAAGAAAGGATGTATGAATCCCAATAACGTCCATTATAGAAATAATTTTCACGCAGTATGCCGTCAACAGAGAAACCCGCTTTCTCGTACAAATCCTTCTTAGCCTTATCAAAGACATAAATCTCCGTCCAAACCTTATTCAGACCTAAATTATCAAACGCATAAGACAATAACAACTGACACGTTTCCTGAGCGTATCCTTTTTGATCAATGTAGGCATCTTCATCTCCAATATAAAGAGATAGATCAGCATGACGATAAACCCAATGGGTATACACAAGTCCACAACACCCCAATAATCTATCATCGGAACACCTCCGGATCGCAAACATCACAGTCGTCGGATCATTAAGAACAGCTTTATTAAACCATTGTTCCTGCATATCATCGTTAAGCTCTCGATATTCTCTAAAATGCTTACGAAAATGCTCATTATTGCGCCAATCCTTCAACTGTTTTAGATCACTGCGCTCAACAGCGGTCAAAAAAATTTTCTTTCCTTTTAACATCAAACATCTCCTTTCATGACGCAATCCTGTTCACCAACATCCCTCTTGAGCCTCTTGCCCAAAACAGATTCGATCTCATACGGAGCCAATGCCCCCGGAGGGATAGGACGTAACGGAAATAAATGTTCTCTTAACAGTATTGTCCCTGCTTTCAACGGCTGCGTATAACGCAACGCACGTTTCTGCAAAACACATGTCTGCTCTTCATTGGGTTCAATTTTCTTCAAACCGTCTCCTAAAGCATGAAAAGCCTCGTTCGCACGATCAACCATGTCGCGCCATTCGGAAGGAATCACAGAAAAACGATGGTCGGGACCCTCCCTCCCTCGATCATCGGTGAAATGTTTTTCGAAAACACGCGCCCCTAAAGCGATTGATGCGATAACAGTCGCTGGTCCATGTGTATGATCCGAAAGGCCTAAAATAACACCATCACCGTAACGCTGGGCGTATGTTCTTAATACATTAAGATTGATGTGTTTAAAATTCTCTGGTGAGGCGGTATAATTTGTATTGCACTGCAGCAGCACAATCTGTTTGGTGACCTGACGGAGCACCGCCATGGCCGCATCCACCTCATCTAAGGTGGCTGCTCCCGAAGCAATAATAATCGGCTTACCCTTCTTGGCCATATAGGCAATGATCTCATGCCAAGTGATATCACCTGAACCAATTTTATACGCCCTTAAGTACGGATCAACATGGTCCACGGATTCCATATCGTAAGGCGAGGACATGTATTCTATGCCCACCGCATCGCAGTGTTCTTTTAACCGAGCTGTCCAATCAAATGAAATGCTGGCATCCTTGTAAACCTCAAAAACACTTTTTTTCCATGAAGCTTGATGACTGAACTGGCCGCCTAAAGCCTCAAACCCCACACGACTGACGATCTTGGGAGCCTGGAAATTTTGAAACTTCGCGGCATGAGCGCCCGCCGCTTTGGCCAAATCAATCAATTTTAAGGCCCTGTTAATATCCCCGTCATGATTAGCGGCGATGTCTGCGATAAAGTACGGCGGATGTTGTAATCCGATACGATATTTTCCCAAAACAATGTCCATATCCTTGCCCTTTACTTTACTGGTCTCTTTAATGGTACCCCCGCCATGATCAGAGTATCGCTCAAACGACCCCGGTCAAAGATATATTGTGCCTCATTCAAAAACCCGGCAATGAGAGCGGCCAGCCGATCATCTTTTGTTTGATGCAATAAATGTGTGATCAACTCATAGACATCCATCCCATAATACCACGCTGCAACCGGTGCAAAACCATTCTGTTCATAGACCGTGATCGCCGAGGTCTCGGTAAAACAATTGATATGTCCCATTGGTTCTAAATGCCTGTTCACCTCTTGAGGGAAAGCTGTCTGCAATACTGTGCTCATACAGTTCCAATGAGGGATCTCACATACCACCAACCCCTTATTGTTCTTAAGAATGTTATATGCTGCGCTCATCAGATCGCCTGGTACTGTCACATGTTCAATAACCCCCCAGAAAGTGATCACATCATAACCTCGATACTTTTCCCAGTCTTTGGTAATATCACATCCATCCAACTCAAACCCAAACTGCTCACGACAGAAGTTTCGGCTGGCATGACTAACCTCGACTCCCTCGGATTTAAGGCCCAGCGTCCTGCACGCATGAACGAAGTGTCCCGCACCGGCTCCTATATCTAAAATTGAACGGGGCGCTCTACCGTAGACTTTTTTGTATTGATCGATGACCCATTGAGCTTTAGGAATAGCGATCTGTTTAATACGCTGTTCTAAAATGGATTTATCTGTATAAGTGGTATGATACGCGGCATCATTGGCATAAAAATATTCAACTTCTTGTTTCGAGGGACGATTCATCACAAAACAATGCCTGCAATGACGGCATTGATAATAGCGCCCCCCATAAATATTCAACCGAAAAATAGCCGTCTTTGTGGGCGACTGACAAACCGGGCACGCCGTCACATTATCCTTGATCTTTTGAAAAAGCTTTTCTCTGCCCGCTCGTATTTTGGCCACCGCCGCCATAAAAACCTTCGCGGTTGATGGTTTAAAAGACAAAAGGTCAACCGGTTTTCCCGTCGTAACTCTAACATTGTACGACCTTGATAACCTCCCATTGCCTGACAATAACTGCCAAATTTCTTGATCTTCACCTGCCCCAAACGCATCAACGGGGACTATTCTTTGCCACTGTAATTCCTTAATATTCTTTCCCATACTTCTCCTATCATGATTACAGAAACGAACAGTTCCTATTCTTTATTGGACAATCAAATACTCCTAGATCACCGCTTAAACAACAGCATTGATCATGCTGTTACGCTGAGGGCTTCGATAATCATTCACAAAACGTTCCAAACTTTGACTCATCGTTGGTATCGGATACCGAAGGTCCTTCATCAATTTCCCCATATCCAGCGATAAATCTTTTGCTCTCTTTGCCGGAAAGGTCTTTGCTTCCACCGACGCAGGACGAATAAGATTATCATCCAAACCCATCAATTGCGCCAACATCACCAAAAAAGCATATTTTGTCATCGACGTCTGACAGCCAAGATTATAGATGCCGTTCAATTTCTGGATCAACATCTGATCGAGGATATCCGCAAGATCTCCAGAATAAATGGAAGAAAAACACACATCATTAAAACCATCAATGTTCTGACCACTCTTGAGCTGTTCAATCCCCCACTCAGCCAAGCTTCTTTTTTCTATAGTGTTAAAACCATAAAAATTAGTGCGCACGATCAATGCATCCTTATGTTTCGCCACAAATCTTTCCGCCTCTTCTTTGGTAGAGGCATAAATATTGATAGGATGCGTGCTGTCCTCTTCATTATAATTCCCCTTCGATCCATCATAAACCAGATCAGTAGAGATATAAACAACTCTCGCTTTGGAATCTTGCAATGCCGCCATCACATTGATCGTGGATACGACATTGGCATCGTGTGCCTCTTGGGGATGCCGCTGACACACATCAACATTGGCCATGGCCGCTGCGTGAATCACAACATCCGGATCCACACGACGAATAATATCCTCTGCCGCTTTCAAATTACGTAAATCAAGCTGATGGCAGCATATCCCTTGGGCCTGAATGGGACGACTATAACTTATGGCTGTAATATCATATCGATCCCTTAAAAAATAGATCAAATTACTTCCCAAGAGCCCGCTGGCACCTGTAAGTAATAATTTTTTCTTGTCGGGATTCATTAGGGAATGTCGCTCATGTTCCAAGGTTTTTCTTCCACAACTTCTTCATCCCCTAGATCCTTTATCATATTTCTCAATTGATCCACCCCCAGCCAATCTGGATTATTGCCAGAATCATATCGAAAATTATCGCCACATAATTTCCCACCAGCCTTTACCAGTCTTTCCCGAGCCGCATCATTGGTTTGGACGATGAACGTCTCTTTGAATTGAACAATGTTACGGGCTTCATCCTCACTGATTAAAGTCTCATGAATTTTCTCGCCCGGACGAATACCAACGATCTTATGCGGCACTTTAGGGGCCACCGCTTCAGCTAAATCCGTGATCTTCATTGAAGGAATACGTGGAACAAAAATCTCACCTCCTTTAGTTTTTTCTAAAGAGGCAAGAACAAATTCAACGGCACGGCCAATGGTTATCCAGAAACGCGTCATGCGTGGATCAGTAATTGGAAGCTTCCCCTCCTTGGCTTTATCTTTGAAAAAAGGTATAACAGAGCCCCGGCTCCCCAAGACATTCCCATAACGCACTACAGAAAACTTGGTATTATGTTGACCGCTATAGACATGTGCCGCCACAAACAATTTATCAGAGCATAATTTCGTAGCCCCATACAAATTGATAGGATTAACGGCTTTATCTGTCGATAGCGCCACCACAGTCTTCACATTTTTCTCGATCGCGGCTTCTGTTACATTGACCGCCCCAAAAATATTCGTTTTTATACATTCATACGGATTATACTCTGCCGCCGGGATCTGCTTTAATGCTGCCGCATGGATAACATAATCCACTCCATTAAACGCATGCAACAAACGGCTATAATCCCTTACATCGCCTAAAAAATATCTCATAAAAGGATATTTTTCTGAACTCCACTGTTGCTGCATTTCAAACTGCTTCAGCTCATCTCGGCTGAAAATGATCAATTTCTCCGGAACATATTTCGCAATAATGGTCTTAACGAGCATCTTGCCCAAAGACCCGGTTCCTCCCGTGATCAGAATAACTTTTCCATTTAACATCAAAACCTCCCCTTTGCTCTTATACTGTTTCTTCCATCGCCTGCGGGAACATATTCTTGAATCTCTTAAGAAACTCACTGGTATCCACAAGCCTCTTATGTTCGTCTAGAATGACAAATTTCTTGCCTGAAGGCACTACATAATACAGCGTTTGACTGATCAAATCGGCACTCTGCTGCTCACACCCTTTGATGCCAACATTCATATTTAACCGTGCGATCTTGGGATTATCATCCAGCCATGTATAAACTTCTTTCAATGACAAAGGCTTGCCCTTATACAAAGCCGTATAGATCCTGCCTATCATTTCTATATCGACCGCTTCATCGATCGTCAACCTGTACTCTGGACGACAAAGATCCTGATCAATCATCAAAGCCTTTGTTTTAAATAAAGACAAATTTTCCTTAATGTACGCCGTGATCGCTGCACCCCGATAATGTTCATGCACAACACGCATGGCTTTCAATGAAACAAGTTCCGTCAGCGTCCCCTGGATCATTGTCATATTAGAAACATAAATATAATCCTGCGGATCCCGGCGGTATTCCGCCACCGCTTGTGCCGTGCTTTCAATATCGAATATCGGTGAATCGCAGGTCACCCGGATAAATGCGTCGGCACCTTCCTGCTGGCACAAGCCAATATGCCGATCGACGATATCCTGTTCTGCCCCGACATACCACCCGCATCCCAAACGTTTGGCCTCTTCAATCAAGGCCTTGTTTTGAGGATCATTGGATGTGGCCAGGAAAACACCATCAAGACCCTGTACGTTTTTCATCCGCTCGACATGATGCTCGAAGATCGATTTTGGGCCCAAGAGCTTCAACACTTTTCCCGGCAAACGTGTTGATGCCATACGGGCGGTGATCACACCAATGATCTTTGCGGCCTTATTAGACGTCGATATGGGCATATTTCTTCTCCGTGCTCCTTTGAGGCTGAACAATATTCTTTGCTTCAAACTCTTTCTTTTGTTCATAGAATTTCACAAAGAATCGCTTATACATCTCCTTATCAAAAGGAAAATGATAGAACATCAAACGATTCCGCACCTTAGCGATAGTCATGAACATGGTATTCTTGAAACGGTCGATGGGATTATCGATCAAGTGATTACCTAAACGGATGGCTGACTCCATATTCAAATAATACGACGCGCTCTCGGAGAATGCCGGATCAACCTGCCATGGGCGAACATATTCCGCCGCCGTATACAAATCAATCACCGACCGCGTTGTCCATTCGACGAACGATTGGGGCTCCTTAAGCACCCCTTGTTTCATCAGCCCTTCTGTCAATTCACACTTAGGATATGGCCTAAACGTATTTACCCCGCAGGTAAACAGCTTATATTTTCGCATTTCATTAATGAAGCCGATCGTCATCTTGATATCTTCGATGGATTCCCCCGGAATCTCGATGATAAACGAAGAGCGTGGAATGATGCCATAACGATCGCATTGCTTGACCGCAAACTTTGCCTGCTCTGGCTTAATGCCTTTTTTCATCAATTTCAATGTATGCGTGGAACCTGATTCGATCCCTAACGTCAACTGGATCAGGCCGGATTTTTTCAATAACACCAGCGTCTCGTCATTCATATGGCGTTCATTAAAGTAATCACATCGGCACTCTCCATCCCAGGTGACGTTTAATCCCTTTTTGATCATCCCTTCACAAATAGCCCGGGTCCGTTTGATATCCACAAAAAAATTATCATCAATGATTTTCAGATGCGTCAACTGATGCTTTTTGACTAATTCCTCGAGCTCATCAACGACTTTATCCGCACTCTTCTTACGGTAGCGCATGTTATCTGCAACCACATTAATACAAAATGTACATTGAGAAGGACAGCCACGGCTTGATTCATACGGAAGCCAGCGCATCGGTTGTCTGACGTATTCCGACAATTTATCGGTCAGATAGCTGGTGATAAACCGTTCAATATTATGATCCAATGAATAATCCGGAGCAGGTAATTTTTCCATATCTAGCATTTTACGAATGAATATCCGCGGCGGTTTCTGACCAGCGACTAACATATCAGCCAACGTGACGATATGTTCTTCCCCCTCGCCGGCGATCAAATAATCAATTTCCGTTACTGCGGCTGTTTGTTCTGGAAAAAGGGTGCAGTGCCATCCCGCCACTACGACCGGTACAGACGAGGTTGACTTGATATGCTTAATAATTCGGTAAGCATCAGGAATTTCGGACGTCCAAATGCTGATACCGGCAAATACAGCGCCTTCAATGGCCTCTGAAATTGTTTTTAATGCATCTTCTTCCATAAAACAATTGATAATGACAACTTCATATCCACAGGCTTTTAGTGCAGATCCCGCCGTGATCAAACCTAACGGCGGATAATTGTTATAGTTATATACGTTCTCCGGACGTATTAAGACAACTTTTCCTTTATATGACATAATCCCTCCTTGTGGATTAAATAAAACACAACTTTAACAATACCAACCCGTTTTGCATAACGTGATCAACGACACCGTATTTGTAAAGTCAACACCTTTGACTTCCTTACCTTGAATATAAGCGCTTGCCAACCGGTCCAAATAGCTCACATCAAAATATGACGGATTGAATAATTGCCGATAACTCCGATCGGCCAGTATCTGCCGGTAATACTCCGTAAAACCCGAGCGGTATAGTATTTCCGCGTGCAATGAGAACCCTTCAACAACATCATACAAATAGGAATGCGCCCCTTCCTGCAAAACATCATAGGGGAACTTGACCTTGTTCTGAGCAACCCATTTTAACGGATATTTGGTATGGTTAAAATCCAAGCCCCTTCCCCAAGATTCCGGTGCCTGAGACAAGATTGAAATTAAATGGGCATCATTGAACGGAGAACGCCAGCGATGACCATTTAATTCCATGGCATGATTATGTAAATTTACCGTCGACCCTTGGGAATGCATGCTTAAATAAATATGGATGATCCAGGAATAAATATTCTTTTCATTCAATGAAGCCCATAAACCTGGAGCCACATCTGTTCCAAGAACTTCCCCGACAACCTTGACCGTTTTCGCATTAAACAACGGGTTATTGATTGTCTTAGCGAAAGGCAGCCTTGGACCTCCATAAAACAGCGGCAGAAAATAGCTCTTTAACATTTCCTCCTGGTTTAAGAATTCATCTTGAAAATCAACACCCGGCATCATTTTACGAAAAATCTGGTATACCTTATCTTTTGGGTAACTGCCATTTAACACTTTCTTTAAGAACGTCGGTCCATATAGGTAACAATTCATCTTATCCCCATACTCCGTGAACGATTTAACCGTATGGAAGAACGTACAAAACTGGGAGAAACCGAAATTATGGAAAGAATCCGACGTTTCACCATTAAAAACCTGCCGCCCAACTCCGTCGTTTGATGCGATCGCATCGGATATACGCGCGAAATTAAATGCAGGCAATGAATACACTTGTTTGGCTTTATACCAAGGCGCAACTTTCTTCCAATAAGAAACAGCACTTTTACGTTTATAATCCAGATCGACAATATCCGGTTTAATCCCATAAAAGGCGCCAATCTTCTTGACCTTATCCAGTTCAAATTTATTAATCTCTCCGGTTTCATCTGAGAACAACATACTTCCCGTCATCATTCCGACGCGTTTGGGACCATACATATCAACCAACAGTCCTAGTATAATCGATGAATCCCAACCGCTAGAACTCGACACCCATACCTTTTCTTTCGTATCGCCGCAACGCGCCGCAAGGGAAAAACGCAAAGCCTGATGATACTCTTCTAAAGCACCATCACCCAAGTCCTTAATCTCGGCAGGTTTAAATGGAACTTGCTCATTGGTGATTCCTCTGGCTGTTAACGTTAAAATTTCCCCAACGCGGCTTTTTGCAACATTGCTATAGAGCGTAAACCCCTTGGGGGTATACCATCCATAAACCGCAAAAAAATGCGCCAACATGCGCTGATCATATACAGGACGTACGTGTTCAAAAATACTGTCAAGGCTATTGGCAAAGACAAAATTATCTTTATCATTGGCATAAAACGTATCGACCCGTGCATAGCGGTCGCCAAACACCCTAACCTGTTTGGTTTTCGTATCTGCCAAGAAAGCAACGTACTGACCTTCGAGTTTATAAATGATATCCTTCAGAGCGTTCTCGAGAAAGATTGCCTTGATCCCCGCTGTCATGTCGCCGATGAGTCGGCGTTTTTTCCCATTGGAGAACCAATAAAAAACCTCGCCAAAAAGGTAAAGCGTCTTTTGCGCATCAAGCTTAATAACAGCCGCATCGTTAATTTTCAGAAATACCTTCTTACCACCGCCCAAATCAACAACAGGAACCATGCCTGCTGCAGACTGATCTACCATACTTGTTATAAGCTTGATATCCATCATTCACCCTTTCCGCATAAGACCCGGTGTACCCCAAGGCCACATCAACAAATTCACCACGCGTTCATCGACATTCGTAAACAAAATCTCTGCGTTGCTTAACAATGCCTGCGGCAACTGTTGGCGCGCAATTTTTCCGTTGCGGGCGACCTGCTGGATTGATTCAGCGCCAACAACAACTTTACTATCCGGCCATTTCGCCAAAACATACCCTAAACACAATTCATCCATTGCGACGTTATATTGCTGGGCCAACGCTTTAACCTGACGCACAAACGGTGCCGCGAATTTGATCCCCTCAGGGATTCGTGATTCGTCCATCAAGAGCAGACCTTGCAAATATACGCTGCGCACATACACTTCTTTGCCGCGGGCTTTGGCCAAATCGAAAATACCCGCCCTTCCAAAACGCTGGTCCAGAATATTAGACGGAATCTGAACGCAATCAATCCCTTTCGTCTCTAACGCTTCCCGCGCCGCCTGCGGTGTATAAACCGATACGCCAAAACGCGACACCAAACCTTCTTTTTGCATCGGTAATAACGACGGATATATCTGTGCATTCCAAACAGACAATTGTTCTTGCCGATGCAGCATCAATGCGCTCAATGATTTGACCCTTAAACATTCCAATGAACTGTGTACTGCTTTAGCGATTTCGGCCGGCTGGCGTATATCTATCGCTGGGTTAAGTTTGGTAAAAACCTTAACCTTATCGATGATCCCTAAAGCTGTAAACGCCGCCCCTAAAATTGATTCACTTGGGCCATAATCTTGGGCCGTATCAAATTCCGTAATCCCCTGCCGGTATGCCTCCTCAATAATCCCTTTAGCAACAAGAGGATCAGGCGGTCCCACATGATTATTAACCCCGTGCACAATCCCCAATTGCGCTGTACCTAACATCAGGCGTGACGGCATTTATGTCACCCGCTTAAAACCTGCCGAAGCTGGTTTTCCCTTTAAAGCATTCTCTAGACTATCCGCTTTCTCCAATTCCGCAATACGTCCAAAAACCTGCTCAACCGCAGCAAGATAGCAACGCACATGATCCTCAGTATGAGCAAACATCGGATAGAACAAATTCGACGCCAAAAAACCCAAAGGCAGCATCTCCTGAATAAAATAAGCCTTCTTGACCCCGGCATTATCGGCAAAAGCAAAATGACTTAATGGATATATCCCGCCTACGCTTATATTAACGCCTGTTCGCTCTGATGCCTTACCCCAGCCTTCCTGCACCATCTTCCCCAAACGATTGATATGTTCCGCCACATTCTGCGTTTCAAATTTTTTGATCACCGCCAGCGCCGCCGTCGAACCGATGCGCTCCGTCCACATCGTCGAGCTGATAAACGATGCTTGCGATGATTCCATGACGTTTGTCTTCCCAAGGATAACCGCGATGGGATAGCCATTGCCCAGTGCTTTAGAAAATACGGCAATGTCCGGATCAACGCCAAAAAGCAAATGCGCCCCGCCGCAATTCAGACGGAAGCCCGACGATATCTCATCAACGATAAAAACAGCCCCGGCCTCTTTAGCTAAGGCAGCAACGCCTTCCAAAAATCCCGCCGCCGGCTGTATATTGCGGATCGGCTCCATCACGATCGCAGCCAACTCACGCTTGTTTGTCTCGACAATGGCTTTCAGATCCTCTAAATGGTTGTAGCGAAACGTCAGGGCCGTACCCTTTAATGCTTTGGGTACACCAACGGGACTTAAACCCGGGATCAAATGTTCCCCTAATGCATTCTCTGTCCCAACATTGGCGGCCAAATACCAGTCATGCCAGCCGTGATAACCGCAGACCGCAACCTTATCTTTACCTGTATGCGCCCGGGCGATGCGCACCGCGACCGCCATGGCTTCTCCGCCGCTGCGCGCAAACCGTGCCTGCCCTGCCCACGGATGCAGCCGGCACATGACTTCTGCCAGTTCCACTTCCTCGGCGCAATTAAGCGACGAACTGCTGCCCAGATCGATCGCCGCCTTAACAGCCCCGTCGATATCAGGGTCCGCATAGCCCAGCACATTCGCCCCTATACCCGATATGCTCATATCGATATAGTGATTGCCGTCTAAGTCCCAGATCTCTGCGCCTTTGGCTTTCGCATAATAACTAGGCCAAACACCGAGGGAGAACATATCCGGACGCTTGGACAATAACTGGCCCATGCCGGGGATGTATTTTTTCGCGCGTTCCTGCATTGTTAAACATTGATCGATCGGTTTCATGCCACCAAATCCTTTGCTAATTCATGGATCAAACGAATGCTGTTGCCCTGGACTGGCAAGGTATCATCCTCTTCGGTGCATATCAACACCACCCCGCCCTGCGTATCTTTAGGATACTCCGTGCAGTGGATGACCTGGCAATCCGCCAAATGTTCTTCTTTAATGACAATGTCGATCAAATACGCCAGATCGGATTTACCCACCACATAAAATCGCCTTGTGCCGGCAATATGGTGGTCTTTGAGGATGACTTTTAAACGCTCTTTGATCAAAGAAATCGAGTTGATGGTCTTTAACGTATATTTGACCGATTTGCGCATCTTTTCAGAAAAACCTTTGGGGGTCAACAAGTACTGTACTTTGCGGGAATTGAGCTGCTGAATGCGGATATAACCTTTTGTGACCAAACGCTTTATGAGCATATTGGTCATGCCAAGAGACATATTGAGCTGACGGGAAAGATCGCGCTGGCTGTCCGCCATTTGGGCGCCGACGATATTAACCAATTCAAATTCCCGTTCATTTAAAACGTCTTTAGGCATAAGGACTTAACATAAGTTCAATTATTGAACGCTGTATTATAAATCCTCCTGTCCCTCTGTCAAGCTTTAATGCACCCCTTTTAGGAAAACCAGGGCGTTCGGATAACGCGATAGACTAACAGCAGGATAAGCAGACCCCACGCGGTTTTCTTTAGAACACCTTTCGGACATGTTGCTAGATAATGCGCAGCGAACGTGTTGAGAAAGATCCCCGCGGGCGCAAGGACCATAAAATAGCGGTTTGAGACCTGAAATCCCTCCATATACGGGTAGGCGTCCATCTTAAACTTATACAACACCGCGATACATCCGGCATAAATGATCGCCCCAAAGATCAACGCCGCCCCCAGGATATTGACCTGCGCTTTAGGAACAGCGGTAAACCATTTCTTAAACCACGGCGCCTGGGCGAGGGCCCACACACACAGCGCCAGCAGGATCAACCCCAGGCGATCGAGAGGTAAACTGGCTCCCAGCAATTTATCGAAGCCTTCCGCGAACCAAAAATGATATTTTGGGGAATGTGTGTAATAGAACATCACGATGGCCGTCGGAATGCCCCCTAACAGGACATGATCCCGCAGCCGCTTGTGCCCCCATACCCACAAGATCAGACACACCGCTGTATTTTGAATGATGCTAAAAATGACTGTCAATGACAATAGCACATGCACGGCCACCAATCCCCACATGTAACGCCCCTGGTCTTTGGGCTTGACCGCGATCACGCGCAACAACAGCACGATCTGGATGACCGTGAGCGTAAACCATAACGCGTACGGCCTGGCTTGGGCCCCATAGGTAAAGACCATGTATGAGGTCAAGGACACCAACAGCGCGTATATCCCCAGCAGAATATGCCCATGCATGGCAAAATAATAAAAGATCAGAGAAACCCCGGCGGCCATGCAGACGACCGGAACAATGCGCAAAATGACGTTTGACTCTTGATGCCTGAATCCCCACTGCCCTTTAGTCCACTCCTGCGGCGTCTGATACTGCGATATTTGCTCAACCATCTTTTGAAGGGCGTAAAATAACGGGGTATTATTGCCCTCCTCGATCTTGCCTGTCAGCATGTCCAGATAGGACCGCTGGGCAATGCTGGATGTCTGAGAGTAGAGTTCATCATTCTCCATTGGATGCTGGCGGGCTTTGGATAACCAGCAATAACATAACACCATGAAGATCAACAGCGACACTCCCGCGATACGCCACCGACGATGCATCATGCACCTCCCAGAATGGAATGAATGGCCCTTGGTACGATCTTAAAGAATTTAGGCAGCAGCAAACCCGCGATCAATAACGCATACCCGACCTGGATAAAACGCCATCGCGACAGCAAGCGCCACAACTCGGCAATGCCCATCGTTACCGCCATCACACCGACGGGCATTAAATAAATGAAATAACGGCTGGAGATGGGAAACCCTTCGCCTTTGGCCTTTGAGGAAAGGACAAAAGCTCCCATGACCAATGCCGTCGTTGTCATCACCCCAGCTAAAAAAAGCAGATAGGGCCCAAGACGGGCCAGGGATTCTTTCTGCTGCTTTAGCCACAAATACGCAGCGACAAATCCCCCTAAGATATAAAACCGATCACGGGAAATATTATCCCGGATCAATTGTTCCGGAGTTAGATCAAAATAAAACGCGAAACGCGGAGCCTGAGAATAATAATACGCAATGATCAGCAAAGGAACCATAAGAAGACCGGCATGCCATCGACGATCTTTTAAGGAAGAACCCCACAGCACAACCCCCGCGGCCAGGATTTGGCCGAAACTTAAGATCGAGGTCAGCGCCAAAAGGACATGGACCAGACACAGCCCGCGCAAAACATCAGGACGCTCATCTTTCAAAACAATGCGCTTAACTAAAAGCAGCAACTGCATTGTCGTCAGCAGCACAAACAATGCATAAGGCCTGGCCTCTGCCCAATACACCCAAAGCATATACGACGACAGATAAATAAAAACACTTAAAAAAGCCGACAGCCGTGAATAATACACAGCAAAGAAATGGAACAACAGCGCGATCGAAAGAGACATGCTCACAACCGGGATAATGCGCAGCACCCATTGGCCGGTCGGGTCTTTCGTTCCCCAGTCACCGGCGATCCACGGAGGATGGACCTGATAGCCTGTCACCGCGATGACCGCTTTTTGCAGGATATAAAACAGCGGCGCATTGCCCCCTTCAGGGATATGCCCCTGGATCATCGCCCAGAACGATTGATGATGAACGCTGCTGACCGTCGTGAAAATTTCATCATTCCAGAGGGGTTTATGCCCGGCGATCCAGAAACCCGTGCCAAGCGCCAACAGGAAGATAACAACAGAGAGGATATATTTCTTCATGATTAGATGAACTTGATCTTTTTCATCGCGAAACCGCACATCTTAAACAACAGCAGTCCGTGACGGAAACGCTGGATCTGGGTCGTACCGTACATGCGGTTCTTATAACGGATCGGAACTTCCACCACCTTGAGGTTAAGCTTCACCGCCCCGAAGATCAGGTCAAAATCCCCGAATGGATCAAAATCCCCGAAATAATGCCGGTTGGCCGCAAGCTCTTCATAATGGTGCTTTAAAATGACCTTTGTCCCGCACAGTGTGTCTTTAAAGCGCTGGCCGAGCAGCCAGGTGAAGAAAATACCAAAGAACTTATTAGCCAGAAGGTTTAAGAAACGCATGGCTTCATCTTCCATCGGATAAATAAGCCGGCAGCCGTTGATGAACTCTCCTTTGCCGCTTTTGATCGCGTTATAGAATTTCGGCATATCCTCCGGCGGTGTTGTCAGATCGGCGTCTAGGATCATCAAGACCTCGTTCTTGGCTTTGCTAAAACCAAACCGCACCGCGTCACCCTTGCCAACCCCTTCCTGTTTATACAGACGAATATCCTTATCAGGGAACGCCTTGATCACCCTCTCCACTTCTTCATAGGTACCGTCCTTAGAATGTCCCTCGACAAAAATAAATTCCTGCCGCGTCCCGAACGCCGGCGTCCGGGTGATGGCCGCCTCGATATTGCCGCGTTCATTACGGCAAGGCACTAAGATCGTCACGGAACGCTCTTTTATATCCGGGTACACCGGGCGGGCGATGATAAAATGGTTTAAGGTCAATGCGTTAAACAGAGGAAGCTTGGCGATATACCTGTTGATCAGATAACTGATGCCCCAGATCTGCACGGGAAAAAGGATGGCGCGCTCCCGCTTGATCGGGTCATAATCCGCAAGCCTTAAAAAATTCTCGATATCTCCCCAAGTCAGCCAATTTTGCGTCTTTTGCCTGTCTTTTAACCCTAACGTTTCCGTCATTTTAAGCAGATACTGCCACAGATAGCTATAATACTCGACGATGATGCGGGTATCGGCGTGACAGAACACGCGCAGATCAACAAGGTACTGCTGGATATCACTTTGCCCCCCCAAAGTCCCGGCGAGGATAATATAATCATAACGCATACCCCTGACGGCATGGTCGAGGTTCCCCTCTGGGCCGATCTCTAATACTTTCTTATTTTCAGGGATAAAATACGCGTATTGCTTGGCGCGCAGACGGTAATAATACGCTTTATGCCAGGGCATTTTTGACCACCAGGAAATTGCCTATCGCAAGAACGTCGAATTCCGTACGCAGAAAACAATTGACCGCTTCCTGCGGTGTGCACACGATGGGTTCGTTCTCATTAAAAGAAGTGTTCAACAACACCGGAACGCCGGAGATCTTACCAAACTCATTGATCAGGTCCCAATATTCCGGAGCCGTTTTGCGGCTGACCGTATGGACGCGGGCTGTGCCGTCTTTGTGCGTCACTGCCGGCAGGACAGCGCGCTTCTCAGGTCTGACATCAGCGATCAAGATCATGTAAGGAGATGCCTGTCCTTTGGGCATGATAAAATAATCGCTGGCTTTCTCTTCCAGAACCGACGGAGCAAAAGGACGGAACATCTCGCGGCGCTTGACCCTTGCGTTGAGTTTATCCTTCATGGAAGCCTTGGTCGGGTCAACCACAATGCTGCGATGCCCCAGCGCCCGGGGACCAGCCTCCATGCGCCCCTGGAACCATCCGACGATCTTGCCCTGAGCGATTAATGCGGCGGTATCTTTGGCGATGTTCTGGCTTTTCACGTATTTTAAACCCTCTTGCTTCAGAGCTGATTCAATGGCCTCATCATCAAATGCCACCCCCAAATACGGACTGTCGAAAACAAACCCGCGTGGTCTGTCTAATTCCTGATGATGATAATACAATGCGCTCCCAAGCGATGTCCCGGCATCATTGGCAATGGGTTGGAAAAAGAAATTCTTAAACGGCGTTTCTTCAACAATACGTTTATTCATCAGGCAATTAAGCACCACGCCGCCGGTCATGCACAGGTTCTCCATCTTGGTGCGCTCATAAATGCCGTTGGCTAAATGCACGCCTGTTCTCTCAATGGTCTTTTGCAGCGCAAAAGCCAGATCAAAATGACTTTGGTGACATTCTTCTTTCGGGCCGCGTTTATGTCCGAATGTTCGGATGAACTTATCTGATAACCACCGTCCGCCGCCATGCGTATGGAAACTCATATAGTCCAGATTCAGACGGTATGTACCGTCAGGCAGCAAGATCACCAATTTTTCAAACTCTTTCACAAAAGTATCCTGTCCATAAGCGGACATGCCCATGACTTTCCATTCATCAAAGAACGGCTTAAAACCCAGATGATCAGTCAGCGCCGCATAAAGATGTCCCAGGGAATGCGGGACCTTGATCTCAACTAACTTGCTGATCTTATTGCCGCGGCCGACGGACATCATCGTCGATGTCGACTCCCCACGGCCGTCGATCGTCAGGATCGCCGCTTCCTTATATGGCGAGACAAAAAAACAGCTGGCCGCATGGGCCAGATGGTGTTCGATGAACTCCACTTCCGGAATGACCGCCAAGTTAAACTGCTTGGCAATACGCTTGCCGACATTATTCATGGCCTTCACACGCTCGAAAAACGACAGATCGCCGCCGCCGGAAGGGCTTTTCAATAAATTCAGACTGGCGGGGAAATATTTCAGGAAATGCTTCAGGTTGCCGACGATCTCGCGGTTGGGCGCCCAGAAAAACGTAATGTGCTCAACGTCATTGATGGTGATATTTTCCATGGCCAAACATTGGGCAATGGCATTGGCAGGGTATTTCCAGGTATGCTTCTCGCGGTTGAGCCTCTCCTCTTCAATGACGGACACAATACGGCCATCCTTGATCAGAGAACAGGATGATTCATGGGAAAAACTGCTGATGCCGAGAATATACATAATGTCTGTAAAATGTGTGCTTGTAAGCGTTGGACAATATTGATAAGCTGTACAATAATAATTTATTATCAGAATAACTGCAAACTAAAAATCATTGCAAATAGGTTTCGATCAAATGACCTGGCTATGCATCGGCCTTTCCTGGATCTGGTGGATTTATTTGGGAACACATTCCCAAATGATCCTAGCTCAAGACGCGCTGGGGTATGAAGCGCTGGGACGATCGATCGCGGACAAAGGATTTTTCCCGCATTACTTCCTCGACGGCCCCAATCGCGAACCTGTTTACCCTTTAATGGTCGCGTTCTCCATGAAGATGGGTTTCTGGTATCATCTGCCCTATCAGCCCATCCTGACCATATTGGGATGCGTGATCCTGGGGCTTAATCAGCTCTGCGCCTTGCGTTTGATGCAAATATTGAATATACAACAACATATTGCCGCCGCCGCTCTGCTTTATCTGGGATTCTCGCCGGCGATCAATAACATGGCCTTCAGTTTATATTCAGAAATTGCAGCATTACCCTTTATCTTGCCCTTATTTTTACTGATCTACCATCTAGCCCGGTCTATTGAAAACAAACGCATGGGCCCAAGCATCGCTTTTGCCCTATTTATCGGCATTGCCTTTTTCCTGCTGACCTTAGTCAAAGCCTCTTTCGAGATCATCACCCCCTTATTTTTCATCGTTCTTTATACGACCCTTTGGAAAAACCAAGATCATCGGAAAATAATCCTTTTGTGCGCGCTATTGAGTTTCTGTGCATTCCTCCTGCCCACGCAAATGTACAAGAACGTGAATCGCGCGATCAATGGTCAATATGCCATAACCAATAGGGCATCCTGGGCCTTATACGGCAATACAGCCCGCCGGATGCAGCCCATGGACACGACACGTATCTTAAGCGGGCTCGCCTATACTCCCGGCGAAGGCGTATGCAAACATTTCTTTGACAGCAACACCTGCGACTTCTGGTCATATAAGAAATCTGATGACTTAGGCATGGTGAAAATGACCCATTTAAGAAATGCCCTCCAATCCCCTGAAGCCATTAATCAGGAATTGCTGAAAGCCTCCGCCCGGCATGCACTGTCCAATCCTCTGCAATATGCCGCTTGGACCATCCTTGAAGGGATCAAAATGTTTTTCTGGGAATCAACACAGATCGGGTTTGTTCAATACCCTGATTGGCTTCAACGTATCTATACGCACGCCGCTTTTAAAGATCTGCTCCGCCTGCTTGTCAGCCTTGTGACCATCGCCGCCATCTTCTTTCTAGGGTGGAACAGCCTTCAGGGCAAGAATTCCTTGATCATGAACATGGTGGGAGCATTCATTCTTCTTTTTATCAGTACGTATTCCTTTTTCTTTATCCTCACCCGCTATTGCCTGCCGATCGCGCCGTTATACATAATTGTCATCGCATACACCGCAAATATTTTGTATAATAACCGCCATGCCAAACATCAATGACATCTTCACAAAGAAGCAATTTACCATTTCTTTTGAATTATTCCCTCCCAAAACCCCCGAGGGAGAAATAAAACTATTCCAAACGATCAAACAATTCGCGGCACTTAAACCGGATTTCTTCTCCTGCACCTACGGTGCCGGCGGCTCAAGCCGGGGGAAAACGCTAGATATAGTCAGCCATATCCAGGATAAACACCATATCCCCGCCATGGCGCATCTAACCTGCGTGATGCACACCAAAACAGATATCCATCATATCCTGGAAGACATGAAACAGCGGGGGATCAGCAATATACTGGCCTTGCGCGGCGATCCGCCTAAAGATAACCCTGATTATCAATTGACGAACGAGAACTTCGCCCATTCCAGCGATCTGATCGCTTTTATCCGCCAGTCATTTGGGGCAAAGGCCGCGATCGGCGCGGCAGGTTTTCCCGAGGGGCACATCTTGGCACCGGATAAAGAATTTGATGCCCGCATCCTAAAAGGAAAGGTCGATGCTGGTGCGGATTTTATCATCACCCAGCTGTTCTTTGATAATCGAGAATATTACAACTATATCGTGCGGTTAAAGAAACTGGGCGTCAGCGCCCGGATTATTCCTGGGATACTGCCGATCACCGACTACAATGCGCTGGTGCGCTTCTGCGCGCTGTGCGGGGCAACGATCCCCCCCATCGTTCATGACACCTTTAAACCCATCGCCGATGACCCTCAAGCCGTCTTCAAAGCAGGCATTGATTTTGCGGTCAAGCAATGCCAAGATCTCTTAAACAACGGTGCCCCTGGCCTGCATTTTTATACGCTCAACAAACTATCCCCGACGGATGAGATCTTAAATCAACTTAGAACGTCACTTTGATCCCGGCATTATAGGACCTGCCTGCGGCGGGGAAATGGGACTTGATGCTGGAAGTGATCGCTTTGCTGACGTAGATGTCGTAATGCGTGTCTAATAGATTGTCCACTTCACCGAAGATCTCCCAGGCATCTTTGGCGTAGCTTAAACGCGTATCCATCACGAAATAGGGATCTGTTTGCGGCAAAACATTACCGGCATCATTGATCGCGAATTGTCGTCCGGTATATCGCCCCTGCAGCATCCAGTCCATATGCTCGGTCAACCCTAAGGTTAAGCTGGTTGCCCCCGCAAATCGCGGCGCCATCGGTATCTCATTGCCTTTATAAAGGCCTTTAGGAAAGGCCGCATGCTGATAGGTGTAATTGGTTTTCCATGACAAGCGTTTTAGACGCTGCTCTTTCAGTAGCGCTTTTAGATCAACGTTCTGCTCATATTCCACACCGATGCGCCGCGTCTTATCATAATTACTTGTCGCCCCAAAACCGCCGCCTCCCGCGGGGTCTAAGAATATTTCATTGCGGTTATCGATCCAATACGGGGTAAGCCCGACCGTCAGGATATCATCGAAACGATGCTTCACCCCAGCCTGATACTGAATGCCTTTTTGTTGATTGAGCGCTGTGTTTAACCCATTAAATGTGTCGAACCAATCATCCGTCGTCAGAAACCGGAATGTCTGGTTAACATTGGCAAAGACATTACTTCCCGTACCATATTCATAACGCAAACCGCCCGAGGCGATATGTTTGTCTGGATGATGTTTCTGATAGGTTTTCGTGCCGCTAACCTGGTTGAACGTATAGTACGCCTTGTCATAACGGGTTCCTGCCTCCAGAAATAAATGCTCTAGAAACTCATAACTGCCATTGAGATATGCACCTATTTCATTCTTGGTAATGGTTAGATTGTCGCTGTTCCCGGCGCTGCCATAGATCCAATTGTCATCCGTATAATAATCGACACCCGCGGCCAGGTTAAGATGTTTATCATCCACCAAACGTTCCAGCACATAACGGCCATTGATCCCCCAGCTGTTGATGTTACGCTTGGTCGCATATTCTCCAAAAGAATAAAAAACAGCATAGGTGTCACGATTGCGAAAAGACGTATCAACAATGAAATGCCCCAACTCTTCCTGTCCCCACGGATTAAGATCCGCTGTCAAGGCGACCATGCGGTCCTTAGTCGATGCATAATCCTCGGGGTTCGCTGTGCCGCGAGGCCCCAACAAAGCCAATGGAGCATCTTTTAATCCTCCAGTCAACCCATAGCGGTCCTCATGCCAATTGAACTTCACATCCAATTTTAACGGATCAACCGGGGTCACACCGACGCGCCCGACATAATCACGGCTGCGCAGCTGGCTGTTGGCCCGATATCCGTCGGTCTCATATTGCTGGGTATTAAAATAATAATCAACACGGGATTGCCCGCCGTAGAACTCCTGAGAAGTCTTTAATGTATCATAGCTGCCGTAACTGGCGGAAAGGGCTGCGTGATTGCCTGTCTTCCCCTTTTTAGTGATGATATTGATGACCCCGCCGACCGCGTTATCGCCATAAAGCACGGAGGCCGCGCCGCGGATGATCTCGATATGATCGATCGACTCTAAAGGGATGGCCAAAAAATCCGGCCCGGAATTATCCACTGGATTCATGCGGCGGTGATTGACCAACACCAGCACATTGCGTGTCGCCGTATCCCCAAAACCTCTGATATCAACGGCCACCGTTTTGGGAGAGCTATTATCCGTGACCTGCAGACCTGACTGACCTTTGAGCACATCAGAAACGGTCTGAGCATGGCTATTCTTGATATCATCCTGCGAGATCACCGTCACTGAAGAGGGCATATGCCGTGCGTCTTGTTCATAACGGCTTGCGGTTAAAACGATCTTCTCTAGATCAATGGTTTGAGCGGATACAGGCGAGGCAACGAAAAGCAACAGCAGGCACAAGAAGAACATGACAACTCCTATCTAACGTAGGGTTAATAAAAAACGTATCAGCAGGTATTCGGACTTGTTCCTCTTTTTTAAGAGGACTTACCGCAGCGGGACTGCTCCTGAATCGCACAGGATTTCCCCATCTGATACTTGAGCAATGCTTCATAGCCGAAGTAGAACACCAGGCTATAAGCAACGGTACTGAGCAACGTACTTCTAAAGAAAGGTATAGCTAAAATGTAGCATTCATAAAGTCCGCCCCAGGTGCGCGGATACAATGTCAGAAAAGCCCCAAAATTGGTGACAACAAAGAATAAGAACGCCGCTCCTATGCTGGAGGCAAAAACGTTCACGGCATTCTTACGGTTCTTAAGCCAAACACCGATGGCGCTGATCAACAGCATGCTGCCGTAGGTGAAAAGCATGGTGTCATGAAAACCCAAGATCAGATCGGTCACGAACATCATTCCTACGGGAACGATCCAGGATAAACGTTTATTGAGGTACATGCCGGCGAATAAGGCGACAGCGAGTGTCGCGGTGAATTGCGGCGTGTGGATGATAACGCGGGAAAAAATTCCAACAATGACTAAAAGAATAGCGAACATGTGGGTATTCTAATTATCCTTTCACAAAAGTCAATGAATTATTCCTGTATATAATCATTGCTGCCTGATTCGATCGCGATCTGGGCTTTTCTTAATTCTTTCCCCAGATACGCGGCATGCCCCTTGTCTAAGAACCAACGCTTGCGATGGCGCTTTTCATATCGGAAGATCCCCTCATAAACATCGACCGGGGCTTTGCCGCGGAATATCCTCACGATATTGTGTTTCCCGTCGCAAACCGCGACCTCGATCCTCTTGCGCGGATAATCCACCCGGATCAGCAAATAATACCCCGTCGGGTCTCTTCTGAAATCCTTGATATGGTCAAAAACCGGACAATCGATCGTTACACAATCAGATGCGACCGTTTGTTTATGCCAGATATATTTGACTTTCTTAGTCATTGACCCTTTAGACAAAAAAAGACCAGCTAGTTAGGATTATAGCTGGTCTTTTTAGAATAGAACAAAACAACTTACTTCTTGATGATATAACGGACCAAGTCGACAACACGGTTGGAATAACCCCATTCATTGTCATACCAGGAAACGATCTTGAAGAACCGTTTCTCGCCCTTAAGATTATTCTGGGTGGTCGCCAGTGAATCATAGATAGAAGAACGGCTATCATGGATGAAATCGGTCGATACCAATTCTTCTCTGGTGTAGCCTAAGATGTTCTTTAAGTAGGTTTCTGAAGCTTTCTTTAACAACGCATCGATCTCTTCGATCGAGGTATCTTTGGTGGAACGGAATGTTAGATCCACGACAGAAACGTCTGCCGTCGGAACGCGGAACGCCATCCCGGTCAATTTACCCTTGGTTGCCGGCAACACTTCACCGACGGCTTTAGCGGCCCCGGTCGTTGAAGGGATGGTGTTGATCGCCGCCGCGCGGCCGCCGCGCCAATCTTTCTTGGATGGGCCGTCAACGGTTTTCTGGGTGGCTGTATACGCGTGAATGGTTGTCATCAGGCCTGTTTCGATCCCGATGCCTTCCTTTAATAAGACATGAACCAACGGAGCCAAACAGTTGGTGGTGCAGCTGGCATTGGAAATGATGTTATGCTTGGCGGCATCATATTCGTGCTCGTTAACCCCCATGACGATCGTTTTCACATCGCCTTTGGCAGGAGCGGAAATGATGACCTTCTTAGCGCCAGCCTGCAAGTGGCCCGCGGCCTTTTCGCTTTCCGTGAATAAACCGGTCGATTCGATAACGATATCAACGCCTAACGCTTTCCAGGGCAATTCCGCTGGATTCTTGGTCGCGGCCACGCACTTGATCTTCTGACCATTGACCACGATGATATCCGCTTCTTCCTTGGAGGCATCGCTCTTGGCGGTGCTTACTTGGTGCTTGAAATGACCATGGACGGAATCATAACGAATTTGATACGCGAAATAATCCGCGTCGGTGGAAACGTCGACAACAGCCACAACATCGATCTCTTTGCCGAGCAAACCTTGATCACAGATCGCCTGGAACACCATGCGGCCGATGCGGCCGAAACCATTGATACCCACTTTTACTGCCATATGCTTATCCTTTCGTTAACGTACCTATATAGCGACACCGCCAAAACAGCGGTTCCACATGTGTTCAAAATGAATCTAACAATAATATCCGGCTTGAAACTTTTGTCAATAAAAAATGGCATCAGCTGTTTGGCTTACGCTTCGCGCAGGAACTTGGCCGCGGTATGCGGATAGGTCGGGGTGATGTGTAGTCCCGTGCCCCACTCAAAACCGATACTGCGGGTCAGTTTGGGGATGATCTCAATATGCCAGTGATAACATTCAGGTCTGTCATATTTGACCGGCGAGGTGTGAATAAAGAAATTATACGACGGATTAGACAAGACCTTGCGCATCTTTTTAAGCACATCCACCAGATGGGCGGAGAGATCAGCAAGCATGTCCGCCTGGATGTCATTAAAAGACGCCTGATGCGCTTTGGGCATGATCCAGGTCTCAAAGGCATAACGCGGCGCATACGGGCAAACAGCCAAAAATGATTTACTCTCGCTGACGATGCGGTCACGGTCTTTGTATTCCTGGTCGATCACATCACAAAATACGCAGCGGCCATTGTCTTCATAATACTGCTGGCTGCCGCGCAATTCCTCGTTGACCAATTTCGGTACCATGGGTAAAGCGATGATCTGGCTATGGGCGTGTTCAACGGTCGCCCCCGCGGATGAACCGAAATTCTTAAAAATGCTGACATAGGCGACCCTGTCATCCAGTGAAAGCGCCTTGCTGCGGCTTAAGAACTGACCCAGAACAAACCCCATCTCCTCCGCGCTTAAGTCCGCCAGATTTTTCTGATGGTCCGGGGTTTCAATGACCACTTCATGCGCCCCGACACCGCTCATCACATCAAACATGCCGTATGCTTCTTTTTCCACGTCCCCTTCCGTGGTCAATGCCGGGAATTTATTAGGAACGGTGCGCACCATCCAGCCAGCAGAATCCGGCTTGCTATCTTTGGGACGCAGGGCATCAACTTCCGGCGGGGTAAAATGCTCCTTGCCTGGACAAAATTGGCAGGTGTCCTTAGAGCCGGGCAAATTGGCAGTTTCTTTGATAAAATCCCCCGGTCCCTTCTGGTGGTCGCTGTCTATGATCACCCATCGTCCAACGATCGGGTCGCGTCTTAATTCTGCCATTAGACCTTGACCTCCCGCAAGAACGCCGCGGTCATTTCCGGAGGGATCGGATTGATGTAAAAACCCGTGCCTCTTTCAAAACCCGCTGTTCTAGTCAAACGCGGCAACAGCTCAATGTGCCAGCTGTAACATTCCGGCATATCCATATCAAACGGCGCGGACTGGATCACATAGTTATAGGCCGGATCATTTAAACCGAATTTGTATTTAAGCAATAACTGCTTCATCACATCCGCCAGCTCTGTCTCAAGCCCTTCGATGCCGTTGGCATAATCATAATATTGACTTTTTCCCTTTGGCAAGACCCAGACTTCAAAAGGAAAACGCGCGGCATAAGGACAAAAGGCGATGAAATGATCTGTTTCTAAAACAATACGTTCTTTTTCCTTCTGTTCCTGTCGGACCAGATCATAGAACAGAGAACGCTCATGAAAATTAAAATATAATTTGGCGCCGTTGATCTTATCCTGAAGGCGCATGGGCAATACGGGAATGGCCATGATCTGCGAACGGGCATGCCCGATATTGCGGCTGCCGGAGGCCACGCCGTAATTCTTATATGCCAAGACATATTTGATGGATTTATCCTGATGGTGATGCCCCATGCGCAGTGCATATGTCTTAAAGACAGCCTTGACCTGCTCCAGCGGCAGGTCGGCCATATTGGCCACATGCTCAGGTGTTTCGATCACCACCTCATGGCTTCCGTGGGAATGGCAGGACTGATAAAGACCATGTGTTTGCAGCGTGACATCCTGGGCCTCGGTAAAGACAGGCGTACCGCTTTTGACCACCCGCACCGACTGGTGGATCAAAAGCGCATCCTGACTTGGACCGGTACAAAAAGGACATCCCTCTTTTTGAGTGCCTACCTTGATGGGGTCCACGAACGCGGCAGAACGGCGTGCGCGTTCGGTCGCAATGATCACCCAGCGGCTGACGATCGGATCTTTTCTTAATTGAGGCATAGTTTGGATTATAACATAAGGAATCGTCGCGAAAAGGTAAAAAGATTGAAACTTTATGGGCGTTTGGGGCTGATACTTCCCAGGATCTCGTTAAGGATAGGGATATTGGCGGCCGGCTTGATCTCTATGATCTTAGGCTCAAAACCGTCGATCTGATCAAAGGCCTTTAAATCCTGCATACTTAGCGGCAGCACAATACCATTGCCGTCGCGCTTGATGATCAAACCAAAATTAGCCGCGTTTAAATCAATACCACCTTTGGGAGAAACTGTTTCCTCTCCTGACAATTTTAGGGGCATCAGCGTATCGAATAAAGCATCCTCAGCTTCTCCCTCATGCTTGTCCGCACGCAAATGTTTGAGCTTATCAACAACATAGTTGAGCCCCGTCAAACCGCCAATACCCCAAATCACTAAATCGGAAAAAGCGTGCACAAAAGACTCCTCCTTAGGAGGGACCGTTCTTTCTCCCGGCTTAACAAGAGGCCTTAAAACCTGTTTCATAAACTGACCGTTGATGTCATGAAGCATCATCTCCAGATGATCGTTCTTCGTACTGATATCCGGCAAATTCACGTCATATTCTGCGGTCGAAACAGATCTCGCTTTGTAACCAAAGATCCTTATGCCGTCTTTCTTAGATAGCTCTATAGGTTCAATACGCACAGGGATAAAACGGCCTTTGATAAAACCGTCTCGTAAGTCTGGACGGTTTTTCAAACTCAGCGATCCAACCTTTTCCTCTAAATACATCTTATTGCGTTGCACGTCAAAATACCCCTTAACACCTCGCACCGCCTGCAATTGTTCCTGCCATGGCATATCAATCTCTTTGCTGGATTCCAAGCCGATCAGAAATGACCAGATCAGTTTATAATCAGCGGTATTTTCATCGCCTCCAGTCATTTTTAGAATAAAATTCTTCAGCTCCCAATTGATCCCGTTCTTTATCCTTAAATCACCTTTGGCATCCTTAAAGAATAAACCATTCTTATTATCCGCAATTTGTGACCAATACGCATCAACCTTCATCTCTTTTTGTTTGACCTGCGCCTCTAATCGAGGATCCCGCAGCTTCATTGTTATTAACTTTTCAACCAACGAAGGATCAATGAATAATCTACTAAACTTGCTAAAATTGAACGCAGCATCCTTAGGCAGAACCAGGGAGATCTCACGAGTTTGATCATTGACCAGCCCTGACACCCAGCCTCCAAAATCAAACAAAGCATCATCGAAAGTGTAATTAAACTTGGGCACGGCCTTTAATGCCGAACGTACAGAACCAGCGAATGATGCCAATGCCCGGCGGAGAATGGATTTACGCGTTTGCGCTTCTTGATAAAATTGACGCTCCGTGTGCATAACGCTGTCTAATTGCTGATTGACTTTAACGATATACGGTTTGGCTGCCCGCAAGATCCACTGGTTGTACACCAAAGGATCCCCCCCTCCCAATTCTTCTTTGGTCATGGGCCTTAAGAACAATACCCCTCTTTTGATGGTCACCGGCACGATCAGATCTGCTTGAGTGAATATGCTCCTATCGATCCATTGTTTCGTATGCCCACGGATGACCTGATAAACCGGATGAACACCACTGATCATGCGCGCAATACCTGATGAGGTTAACGACAGGTATCCCTCTGTCGAGCCATATTCAACGCCATTGTGAAGTTTTGATACTTTCTCCATCGAGAAACCATAAACAGCCTGAGCAATATTATCGATATTCGGTTCAAGGGGAAGGGCGCTGCTTTGAAGCATCAGCCTTAGCTGTTCTTGTTTCTGCCGCTTTTCTTCCAGCGCCTGATTCAATAGATCGATCCGCTGTTGCAGAACGTTTCGCGCCTCTTTGGGAATACCCTCCAGCTCTGCCAGGCGCAACTCGATCCCGTCCTTAACCGCCGATGCCTGAAAAGGCACCATGATGCCCGCCTTTAAATGATCATTAAACGTATAATCCTCCCCTGACTTCCCAGCATATTTAAGTTTATCAATCACCTTTAAATCTGGCGGATAAACAACTTTTTGTCCTCGGGCATTTGTCGAGAAATAATCCAACACCCCCGTCCATTGCCCATTGACCGCCTCCTGTTGGAATCGGTCCAGTATCGTTTGGGCGGCGGCATAGGTCACATCTGTCGGTTTCAATGCCGCTCTTTGTTTTATCCGTTCATTCACAAGTTCGCGTATCTCCTGATCATCGACCTTCCTTTCTTCCCGTCTCCAAAGATCATTCAACGCGTCCACAACAAAAGCGATCTGCAATGCATCTTCTTCACCCAGGGACACAAGATCCACGTTATTATTAAAACCGATCTCCATGGCACCTTCTGCCTTATACACGGATAAAGGAAGGATCATCACGTCTTTAAGTGAAGCTGCCCTTGCAATAACTTCCTGGACTTTTAATTTGCCTTGTGGAGAATTCTCTATTGTTGTTAACGTCACGCGTTTCTTTCCGCTAAATCTGGTCACTGTGACCAGCGCGTCAAAAGGCTTATTCTGATAATGCTGCAAGATGAGCTTTATAATTGAGCGTTGGTCAGATTGATCAATCAAAAACGATCTTGGATGATTGCTCGCTTCCGGCATTTGGGCAAAAACCTCTGGACCAAGAGGAACCGGAAAAGATTCACGCGGCGTTGGAAAATTCTCCTGCCTTCTTAATGCCGCACGAAATCCTGCTGCTTCTTTTTGATCCCTTGCACCACTGAGGCCATTGATCCTGGTAGTCACTTGATCCAGTGTTTGTTGATCAGGATCACGGAAAGATCTTAGAACATCAGCGTAATAATCTGTCAACGGCACGTTATTTCCATTAACAACCTTCACACTCATCGCCGCATCGCGTACAAATCCTCCCGAAAAATATTTGCGCGGGATGACACGGCGTGTCATGTCGTCCTGATCGTCCTTGATATAATTAAAAACCCCCTTCTTAAACGCCTGAAGATATTGTGCATAAATCTGCGACGGACCTCCCAATGACGCATTGACGGATGCACCAATGTTCACCCCATTGATCTTGGCTCGGTCAGCATAAACTTTCCCAATAATGGATTCTTTCAACGCCTGCTTATACCATGTTGCCAGGATCATCGAGGCCACAATCTGGCGCAACGGTGCAAAATGTTTACCCTCATTGACCTGTTTTTCTATCGCCGGCAGGATGATGCTGCGCATCAGAGCCGCCTGATCTGAGGTCGCAGGCCCTTTCTGTCCCCACGGCAGTCCGGGCACCGTATTATTCTTGGCCAAGGCCAGATAATCCTCTTCCAACATCACCTTTAAATGACTCTTGAGGATAAACGCGCTGTTGCCCTTTTCATAAACAACAGCTTCGTTCGGAGTGATCCATACTTTATTGATACTGTTTAAAGGGATCTGTGTATCCCCGTATATCTTTCTGGCCTTTGAAAGGACCTGTACCCAGAATTCCTTCCCAAGTCCTGATTCCGGATAAAGCAGCGATGAGGCCACTTGTTTGAGTAAATAATCCTGGGCCAAGAGATCCCTGCCCATTTCTGTTTTACCCAAATCCCCCTCAATGATCCGACCGCTTTCATATGGCGATAAGTTCACCCACTGGTCCTTGTCAGGAATGGTCAAGGCCGCCAGGAAATATTTAACGATCTTGGTATATTCCTCGTTTTTGTGTTGAGAAGACAAGACCTCTTCAGATCGGTGGACAAGGAAACTGAATTGGAACGGATCATTAGGATCGACCGTGATCCCCTGCAAATGCGCGGGAGTGTAGGCAGGGCTTAATGATACCAAGGTGCCCGGCACAGGCATGGCCGGAACCACAACCGTTGATGCCCCAACGGCAGGCTGTCCCGTAAAGACCAAAACCACGGCTAAGACCCCTGCGGTCAGTTGACGAAAAACATTGAACAACATGGTGTTTGGTTCTCCCCCTCCACATTAATTATTATAAAGATACCTTGTATTGAGCGGCATTTCAACCCGATTAGGCTTTAAAAAGACAGCGCTTTCTTAATATTTAAAAATGGTTGAAACTTTTTGTGTTATAGTGCTGTCTATATAGATGACATATGGCTATTAATCTTTTATCTGGAGGGCATTCTATGAACAATCATCGTACGATCTTAGCCGGCCTGTTGACTTTAGGGATAACAGCCTGCTTTGCTGCTTCATCTTTGGCCAATGACCGTCCCTGCGCCGCAGATGTTCAGGCCTACTGTGCTGGAGTACCCAAAGGTCATGGCGCGATCAGAAAATGCTTGAGAGAACATAAAGCGCAGTTAAGCCAGGCCTGTAAGGATTCTTTGAAACATAAAGCCAAAAAACATCACGCCAAAAGAATGAATGCCAAAAACGCTGCCGCAGCTACTGAACCAGCCGCTGTTCCTGAAGCTGGACAATAAGAAGACATCCTTAAAGACAACCCCTGACAAAGACAGGGGTTGTCTTTTTTTATGACAATATGTCATGAATGATGACGCGGTGCCCCGCAGCAAAACTTGCGGCTGGCATCGGTTTGGAAGCTTCTGGATGGACTTCAATGATCATGATGGCACCTTCCCCGCAAAGAACCGTGATCCCCTTCTGATCAAGTAAGACAATCTCCCCTGGTTTTCCCGGTAAAAGCGCCTTCACTGCTTGGGCTTTTAAAATCTTCAACATTTTTCCCTTATAGGAGGTGAATGTTCCCGGCCAGGGCTTAAGGCCGCGGATCTGATTGACAATGCTCTGGGCTTTCTTTGACCAGTCAATACGTCCCATTTCTTTGGTTAATTTGCTGGCATAAGTGCTGTTTTGATCGGCTTGAGGCGTGAGGGTAAAATTCCCCCGTCCGATATCCCCGACGGTCTTAACCAGCAGCCGCGCCCCTTCCATGGCCATGGCTTCCCTCAATTGCGCGGCATCCATCTCATCAGGTATAGGGACACGCGTCTGAGCGATGATATCCCCCGCATCCAACGCCAGAACCATTTTCTGGATAGTGACCCCTGTTTCCTTATCGCCATTCAATACAGCCCAATTGATCGGTGCTGCCCCGCGGTATTTAGGAAGCAATGAACCATGCACATTCACACAAAATATCTTAGGGATATCCAGCACTGCCTGGGACAGCAATTTGCCGTAGGCCACGACCACGAATATATCCGCCTGAAATGCTTTAAGAGCCTCGACCATTTCCGGACTGTTGAGCGTCACCGGGGTAAGACAAGCAATACCGTGTTCCTGGGCCAGTTCTTTGATGTGAGACACGACCAGTTTCATGCCCCGCCCCTGACGGGTGTCGGGTTTTGTCACACAGGCCGCCACTTCATGGCCCGACTCGAGTAAATTTCTGAGATTAACGGCCGCGAAATCATCGCTGCCAAAGAAAACAATTCTCATGAGTCAATATCCAAGGTTATGATCACACCCGATACTCTCTTAGCCCGCAAGATGGCCTCCTTGATCGCGGCCACCACTTTCACGACGCTGCTGCCGCCGGCCATGAAACGAAACCGATATTGGTCCCGTAATTTTGCCGGGACATCCGGCGAGACATCGGTGACTTTTATCGCATCAGCGGATAAACTTTTGATTTGATTATACACGGCCTGGGCCGAGTCTTGAGCACTTTTTTCCTTCCTGGACCGAAAGACCACGGCCGCCCAATGCACGAAAGGCGAAAGATCCAACTCCCGACGGACAGCCAGTTCCTCGCTGTAAAACTTCTGGTCATCCTGCTGACTAAAAGCTTTGACCATCGGATGATCCAGGTTGCGCGTCTGTACCAGCAGGGCTTTTGTCATCGGCATCATATGATGCAGCATGCTCCAGACATTAAATGAAGAACGGATATCCAAACGGTTTAATGCACTATCAATATCGATCACAGCGGCTGAGACCACATGCAAACCGTGTTTAAAACGTAACACCGCCGAGGTCGCAACTAAAACATCCCAATGGGCAGGCAATACTTCATCCGCCCTCTCGAACACGGCAATGCGTGTTGCCGGAAAAAGACTGGCGATCTCTTTCTGCACCTTTTCGATCCCCATGCCAAAAGATTTCCAGGACGGTACCCCGCACGTCGGACAATCACCCGCATCTTTAAGCTCTTCTTGACATTGACGGCAGACAAATGACTGTGATGCCCGCGCAAAACTCATGGCGCTGTCGCAGCGGCGACATTTAAGAATATATCCGCATTGGCTGCACCGCGTCACACTGAATGTCCCCCGGCGATTAAACAGCACCAATGACCGTTGTTTATTCTTGATGTTGGACTCCAGCATATTGCGCACCGGTACCGACAATATCCCTTTATCCAGGAATTTATAATTCGTCAGGTCAATGACCGAAGGTTTAGGCAATAGCTCCCCACGTCTTTCATATTGGACCTGCGCAGTCCTAACCAAATGCATTAATTCTACTGAGGGAGTTTGACTGATAAAGACCAGATCAAAGCCATACACCACCTGCGCCATCAAAGCCGCCTGGCGCGCTTCATATTTGGGCGACTGCTCCTGTTTAAAAGAACTGTTATCTTCATCCATGATAATGATCGTTCTTTTGCGGGCAAAAGCCTCAAACATGGACGATCTGAGTCCGACAGGGATATCCTTAGGCAATGATCTGGCGGCAAAGACATCAGGAACAACGACAAAATGATCCTTGCTGGCAGCCATGACTTCCCGCAGAACATCCGCATATTGCCCGTCGATACAATGATACAATTTTACCATTGAACTATCTTTTGATGTCTCTATAAGCGACAGTGATCGACGATGACGGGTCATGAGCGATAAAGCTTCTCCTAAAAAACACCCATAGTACCCACAAAACCGCCGTGCGAATTCCATGTCCCTGGCATCAAAGATCGGCTGAGTGTCAACCACGGCTTTGATCGACTTTATCCTCGGTATCTTTGTTTCTGCCGCAAGACTAATGACATATCCGATCGCTGTCCGGGGGCCGAAAGGCACTTTGACACGAACACCGACGGAAACACTGCTTTCAAATTCCCGCGGGACTAAATAATCAAATGGCCCTTCAAGAGGGAGATCTACAACAACGTGGGCGATCATATCAGACTGATAATGTCCTTCACAGCCGATGGTTTGGCCATGGAAGCCGCGGCCAAACGCAGTTTCTCTAAATTCTCCGGGGAAGCATACAGATCATCAACGGCATTGATGATCGCGGACACATCCATCTGGTCAGAGGCGACGCCATATTTCTTTAAAACAGCGATATTCTGTATTTCCTGACCTGGAATAGCGGAAAAAAACAGCATCGGCAAATGCTTGACCAACGCTTCCGCGATCGACAGCCCGCCTGGCTTGGTGACCATCACATCCGCCACCGTCATTAACTCATGCATATTCTTGACCAGACCAAAAATATGCACATGACTCGATGCGCGGCCCTTTAACCGATCATAAAGTTCCCGATTATGCCCGCAAACGACCAATACATGATACCCTTTAAGCCCGTCGATCAACGCTTCAATAGGTCCCATCCCAAAAGATCCGGTGGCAATAAGGACCGTCATCGACTGCGGGAACAGCTTAAACTGGGCTTTTAGCTGGGCCAGGTCAGCCGCATCACGAAATTCTGCCAATGTCGGTATCCCCGTCGCAAAGACCTTATCCGGATGCACGCCCAGCGCGATCAATTTCTCTTTTGTATAGGGACTCGCACCCGTGTAAATATCAATGCCACGATTGACCCAAATGCGGTGCACATCAAAATCCGTGACCACGCAGATCACCTTGGATCTGATCTTGCCAGTACGCTTTAAATACGCACTAACCTCCGCTGACAGGAATTGGGTGACGATCACGCAGTCGAATTTCTCATCGATCAAGAATTTCTCCAGCATTCTGGCATTCAATCCATTATAGACCCGGCGGAACAGCTTAACAGCCGGCTGCAGCCATGGAATATTCAATAATCCAAAGAAAAAAGCCCACACAAAAGGAAGTTTGGTGACTAAAAACGAATATGTTGAAGGATAGGTGGCTTTAAAGAAAGGGTTGGTGTAGTCCAGCGCATCAATGATACGGGCGTCCTGACCGTCGGTCACAAGCCCCTGATAAATGGCTTCTGCGGCTTTCTTATGACCTGCTCCGGCTGTGGCGTGTATGACGCAGACTCTCATCAAGGATTATTCTAACGGCATCGCGTAAATTGGCAACCACATAATCAGGAATCCCCCCCTCTTTTGTTACCTGGGCTCTTGTGCTTTTGCCCGAGAGGACCAAGATGGTCCGCAAGCGCGCGGCCTTGCCTGTTCTCATATCGATCGACGCATCACCGACAAAAAAACACCCTTGTGTATCAGACAAATTTTTCCCGATGGTCGAGAGCGCTTTTTTCACATTGGCGATCCCGGGCTTGCGGCACGCACAACGTGCGTCAGGATGATGGGTGCAATAAAATGTTTGGGTAATGCGCCCGCCGGATGAAAACACCTCGCGCTTAAGACGCGCGTCGATCTGGTCTAATTTCTTCTGGGTAAAAACACCGCGGCCAACACCAGCCTGATTGGAGATCACAAAGATCTTATAACCTGCTTGTGTCAATGCCTTGATGGCTTGTTTGGAACCGCGGATAAAACGCAGGTCGCGCACCCGGGTGACGTAAGAACCGTGCCCGGGGAACTGGTTGATCACCCCGTCTCGATCCAAAAAAACAACTTTCACTCTTTTGTTCCCGTCTTGCGTTCCCAGTATTTCGCGTAGGCAATGACTTGATACAGCGCGGCGTAATAGGCGATCATAAAACCCACGAACCCGTCGCGCCAGCCCTGTTTGCCGATATAACTGCGGAAAAATCGGTCTACCGTGCGCCAGACCGCTGTCCCTAAAGGCATGTGCCGGCCGGTCTGTATCCACTTTTCGGCTTCCAGAGTGGTCTGACGATTTAAGCTCTGCAGAAAATGTTCAAAATCCGGATAACCTTTGTGCACCAAATCCTTGGTCAAATGTCCTGTTGTGCCGTCTAAGAACACGCGCGGATGAACACCGACCTCTTCATACTTAAAACGGCTTTTCTGGAACATGCGCAGCTTACCCGCCGGATACCAGCCGGAATGCTTAACCCAGTATTTGCCGATATAATTGCGCATGGGCATGTCAAACGCGTTATACGTGGTCTTTGGCAAAACAGCGACGATCTCATCACGCAGCGGTTCACTGACCATCTCATCGGCATCCAAACTTAGCACCCATTCATTCTTGGCCTGAGCATACGCCCAATTGCGGTGTATTCCTTCATTGTCCATTTTGCGGTGATAGATCTTGGCCCCGTAACTCTTGGAGATCTCAACCGTTCGGTCCGTGCTTTCATCGTCGACAATGACGATCTCATCCGCCCAGTCCACGACGCTTTTTAAGCAATCGTGCATATTGCGCTCTTCATTCTTGGTGATGATGACAACTGACAAAGGGATCTTCGCCATAGTTATAAAGATTCCTTTAAGGCTGCAACCACGGTTTCCACCTGCGCTTTGGTCATGTGCGGGAACATCGGCAGACTGATGACCTGCGTCGCGATCTTTTCAGCGACGGGGAAAGAACCCGCTTTATACCCCAGCTCCGCGTAGGCTTCCTGTAAATGCAGCGGGATCGGATAATGGATCAGGACGCTGATGCCCTTGGCTTTCATGGCCTCCATGATCTTATCGCGGTTGGGAACAAGCACCGCGTACGTTTGATACACATGAGTGCGGTCTGGTCTGACCAACGGGGCAACAACACTTTTTAAAGGTTTCAATAATTCTCCATAATGCGCCGCAACCTGGGCGCGCATGGCGTTCCATTGGTCTAAATGCTTTAATTTGGCATTGAGGACCACGGCCTGGATGGTGTCTAAACGAGAATTCGTTCCTTTGATGGTGTGTTCATAACGCCCTTTACGGCCATAATCGCGCAGCATCAGCGCTTTTTCATAGAATTTTTCATCGCTGGTGACGATCATCCCGGCATCCCCGCAGGCACCCAGACTTTTCGTCGGATAAAAAGAAAAACAAGCCAAGTCGCCCATGGACCCCACACGGCGGCTATGATACCGGGCGCCATGCGCCTGGGCCGCATCTTCGACAACTAAGATATTATGTTTCTTCGCAATGGCCAAGATCTCATCCATGTTCGCGGGCTGTCCGTAAATGTGGACGGGAATGACCGCTCTGGTCTTTTTGGTGATGGCCTTCTCAAACGATTTAGGACACATATTGTAGGTGTCGGGTTCAATATCCACGAATACCGGCTTGGCCCGGCAAAAAGAAACACATAAGGCTGTGGCAATAAAAGTATGGGTCGGGACAATGACCTCATCCCCTTCTTTGATATCCAGCGCCGACAACCCCAAATGCAGCGCGTCGGTACCAGAATTAACACCGACCGCGTATTTAGCTTCGCAATAATTGGCAAAAGCCTTCTCAAAGATCTGGGCCTGTTCACCGAGGATATAATCCCCTTTTTCAAACACTTTTTTAAAACCAACGTCGACTTCATCCTGGATCAAACGGTTCTGCTCTTTGAAATCAATGAATGGAATGCTCATACACCAAGGTCACCTTTCTATAAACATCCTCTAACGATAAGTCCTGTAAACAACTCAAGTGGCTGCAAGTAGCCACACAAAATCTGCGGTAACACGGCTGGCAGGCCAATCCCTTAGTCACCACCTGGTGCCCTTCTGCCGGATAAGGGCCGTAAACAACCGGATCGACCGGACCGAAAATGCTGACGGTCTTGACATGACTGGCCACCGCCACATGCAATGGTCCCCCGTCGTTGACAACAGCAACAGCGCAGTATTTCAATAACGCGGCCATCTGAAGGATCGATGTTTGGCCAACCGCCATACAAATGGGTGAGGCTGCCAGTGCGGCAATTTCTTGCGCTAACCCTTCCTCTTTGGCATCGCCGAATAGTATAACAGTGCAACCTGTATCCGCAACCATTTTGTCAATTAACTGCGCGTATTTTCCTGCTGGCCAGCGTTTACGGTCGGCCCGGCCACCCCAACTGGCTCCGCCACCCGGGATGACAGCCATTAATTTAGAAACATTCTTGATATTGTTCTCAACAAGCCATTGTCCCGCCCAAGCTTCTTCCTGCGAACTTGTCTGCAGGAGCATTGTCCTGGTCTTAACCGGCACATCCGCGAATCTTAACAAGTCCAAATAAAACTCCACAACATGTTTATTCTCATATCCTTTTAAGTCTATTCTATCGGTTAAAAATACCCCCCGGCCTTTATAGTCATAGCCGATCCGTTTCGGGATGCCGGCGATCCATGATATTGCCCCGAACATGCGGTTCAATGACAGATCAAAAACGACTTGAGCGCGCGTTTTCTTGATCTCGTTGATGAAATTCAGCCAATGATTGAGTACCGCCAACGGTCCCTTGCGGGAAACAGTGACAAATGCATCACGTTCATAGACAATGACTCGTTCGATGTTGGGATCTTGCTGCAGAAAATCTTTGGTACGGGCATTGGCAATGTAGGTGATCTTCGCTTGAGGGTAAGCTTCTTTTAAATTGGCGATGAGCGGGCTGGCAAATAAACAATCCCCGACGCCGAATGGATTAATGATCAACACCCGTTCCATAGGACTTTTATCTTCTCATGATGAAAAGCAATGTCAAGTAATTATCGACAGCGCCTTCTATTCAACAAGCTGTAAAAATGTCTGATAAGAATGCTCACACCAGTTAAGCTTATAAGACGGCTTGGTGCTAGGGAAGATCGCGCGAAAATGCACCCGCCTGGCAAGGTCATGCTTTTTAATATGACATAATAATAAAAACAATAGCGCATTACCCGGCGTCTGCGCAAGAAACTCTTCATTCAAGGCATTATTGACCAAAACCAGATCCCTGCCGTTTTCTGTACCGACAAAGCAAACGGCGGCAACAGAACGTTTATGTTTAAGCACCGCAACATGTGATACGATGCCGCCAGAGCTAAGGCTTGCCATCTGTGCCGAAACCTGCGCCAAGGTCAGTTTTAACCGCTTGGCCGAATGCTTTAAATAAAACGCAGCAATGGCCTTATCTTTTTTAAAATCAAATCTCTGATAACAAAATTTGAACTCTTTCCAGTTGACCTGCTGCCTGGATAACCAGCGGCGGGTTCTTAAAAATTCCTTGTCATCAAACGTCTCCATATCCACAAACGGATGTGTCTGCTCCAACAGCGACTTTACGCCCGTGCAGCAAAACGGCAGATGCAGGATACGCTTACCATAAGCCCCACGCACGGCTCTAAGTGCCTGCGATAACGCATTCTTATCCAACAGCGACGTAGCCTGAAAAATAACCAGCTCGCGGGCGACTTTAAAAAGATCGGGCAGGGACAAAACACCTGTGTACGGATAACTCGGAAGGACACTCACAAGCCTCTGGCCGTTAAAGACAGCTAATGATCCCTGAGCAACAGGGCGGTTTAAAAAATGCGCGTTGCCCTCAGTCAGCAAAAATGCCTCAAGGGCCGGGGAAGACGTTAATGGCTTGATGGAATAGATCATCGCCCCTCTTTAAGGATGCCTATAGCCATCCTTTCTTTCTAAAGAAATACAGCATCCCCAAAACGACCACCAATATCACAGCAATGACAAAAGGATACCCCAACGGCCAGTTCAACTCCGGCATATTATACGGAGAAGCATGGGTATTGAAATTCATCCCATATAACCCCGTGATGAATGTCAGCGGCATGAAAATGGTGGCGATGATCGTCAGCACTTTCATGACTTCGTTCAAGCGGTGATTCATGCTGGACAAATACACATCCAGCATGCTGGACGCTGTATCACGGAACGCCTCGATGGTATCGACCGCCTGGATGATATGATCGTGTATATCGCGAAAATAGATCATAGCCTCCGGCCTGATCAGCGGCGAATCGGTCTGGGTCACCGTGCGGATCACTTCCCTTAAAGGCCAGACGGATTTTCGCAGGAAGATCAAATTGCGTTTAAGCGCGTTGATCGTTGAGACCATATTAACATCCGGCTTGACCAATAATGAACCCTCGATGGTCTCGATCTTCTCGCCGATCTTCTCCAGAACGACGAAATAATGATCCACGATCGCATCCAGCAGGCGGTAGGCCAGATAATCCGCCCCCATCTTGCGGATGCGTCCCTGGTTCTTGCGGATGCGCCCGCGGATATCGTCAAAAACATCCCCTTCCTTTTCTTCCTGGAAAGTAATGACAAAATTACTCCCCAGCAGGATGCTCACCTGTTCCTCCGTGATATCATCCTTGCGTTCATCCAAAGACAACATCTTGCTGACAATATAAAAATACTCCCCAAAATCTTCCGCCTTGGGACGCTGGTTGACATTTAAGATGTCCTCAAGCACCAAATGATGCAACAGATAGCAGTCACTTAACTTTTCCAGGACTTCAATGTGGCTTAACCCGTCAACATTGATCCAGGTGACCGACGGCTTATCCTTATAGGTAAAACACTGCTCGACACTGTCAACGACCGTTTCCGTACAGTGATCCGCGGAATAATCAAAGACCGTGATCTTGACCTTGTCTCTTTTAGAGTGCCCCTCATAGATCAACGTCCCCGGGGGAGTGTTGAGCAATTTTGATTTTTTGATCAGCTGTCCCATATCTTCTTCCCTGTTTTGTTTATGCGATACTGGTTTTGATCCTGCGGCCGGTCTTCAGCCTTGTCCTCAACCATAATAAAGGATTCCACCAATATCGTTGTTGGATATCCTGCCAATCCCGGACGCTTTGTTCATGCGCCGCGACCCTCTCCTTCATCACTGCCGGATGCGTCCCAAAATACGGGACAAAACGGTTCAAATCCCCCGCCCCTCCAGCAAGCACTCCGTCTTTAGAGTTATCCGCGTAGCCGATCGCCGCCGCGTTGGCTAAACGCTTCTTCATATCCTCCGCGGAATTGACCCAGCCGTAATGGTAAAGCAAAGAGCCTGTCGGAGCCTGCCTTAAAGGTTTTCCATCGCGGCGGGCAAACCCGAACGCATCCCCCACAGAGATCACCTGGCCGTTATTGCGGACGATCCTGTCCTGCTTTTGATACCATCCTTTATCGATCCGGTAACGCCAGAAAGATCCGTAAAAATGCAGCCATCGAAAACGCAGCGCATCGACTGTCTCGTCTTTTAAATAACGCCGCATGCATTGCTTGATCGCCGGCAGATCGTCTTCGTGAATGACCTCATCGGACTGCACATAAAAAGCCCAATCGCCTTTACAGGCGTTAAGCGCGATATTAGTCTGCTCTGAGAGCACCGTCGAGCCCTGCGCCATATTCCATTGGGTCTGGATAATGCGGATCTTGGGGTCATTGATCGACTGGATCAGCGCCAAGGTCCCATCCTCGCTGTCCCCGACATTGACAATAAACTCATCGCAGATGGGCAAAATGGACTTGATCGCCTCGCAGACGGGATAATTGAACTTAACAGCATTTTTGACAATGGTAAATCCGCTGACCTTCATGTCCCTGTTAACCTTTTCTGGCCTCGACATAGACCGTTTCCAGCTCACGCCCCGCGGGCTCCAATAGATCCTTATCCGGCATATCCCCTTCCAGACGGGAAACTTTACGGATATTGTCAAAACCCGCGCGCCTGAGGATATCCGACAGGGATTCGAAATCATAGAACCATCGATGTGCCCCGCCGCTGTCATAGGCCTTGGCAATGAATATCTCACCAAAGGTCTGGGCGGATTTAAACGCGCACCATTCACGGATCAAAGGATGATCAAAAAAAGATCTATCTTTATTCACATAGGCCCGGGCATACTTCTCCAGGTCAGGACAGCTAAGGCGTATCACGCCCCCCTTCTTTAACGCCCGATGGGCCAATGTTAAAAGCTTGATGCCGTTATTGAGGTCCAAATGCTCGATCACATGACTGCCGGCCACAAATGATAGACTGTTATCGGCAACAGGCCAGGAATTAAGTAAATTGTAATTGAGGAACCAGCCTTTACCTCGCTGCTTGAGCTTGCCATATTCCTGCCGGCGTTCATAGAGGACATTGATCCACCCGTCTAAGATGACATTGCCACAGCCGATCTGAAGCCGGTCGCATCCTGATCTGATGATCTGTGCTTTTAATGCCGGCTGACGCATCGCGCTATAGCGCAATAATAGGAGCGAATATGCATAATTAAGAAACCCCTGGAATTTGTATGCCCGTTTGGCCCAACGTTTTTTCATAGACCCGCTTTCTGATATTCTGATTTAAGTTCCATTATCCAATACGACCCCGTCTCCAAAACCTTATCGTAATGCTTCTCGATAAAATCCATTGTTTCTTTGAAATAACGACGGTTAGCCTCAACCTTAAAATGGCATTTGTCAAAATAATCCGGCATTTGTTTTAACCGGACAGCATACCGCGGCGGATGATCACCAAGCGACTTCATCCATTGGTCGAACCAATCCCTGGAGAACCACGCCAGCGTCGCTGTAGGGAATTTCCCCACCCAAGGACGCTCAAGAATAAAATGCATCGCCCCCATCTCAGGGTACATGAGCATCGGCTCACCCGCTAAGACATGTGTATCGACAAAAGATCTTAATTGCAGGATATCCTCGGCCTGCTGTTTAGGCACAACAAACCCTTTTAAGCGGGAGATCTCCAACGCCTGAGTAGACTGGCCTTTCAAGGGGTCTTTACGGAAAAATAGAAAACGCTTATTGGCACGGTCAATACTATATACCAGCGACGATATCACGATCAACGCCAAAGCAATACCGGCAGCCTGCCTCCATCGTTGGCGGCTATAATCGATGATCCTGGCCAGCAGATAAAATAAAATGATCTTCTGCGGCTGCAGGGACATTTCAAACACATTCGCCCATAGATTCCTGAAGCCCGTCACATACACCATAAATCCGTAGACCGCAAGCGCGATGGCCGCCAGGTCCATCACATCGATCTTGCTTTTACGCCAGCGCCAGATCAGATAGGCGATAAAAAATATGTACGCGTACACCGGTGTCATTTGACGGAAATTCTTATCTGTAGGGATCACCAGGGCATGCAGCACCTGGGCCACACTGGAAGGGACAACTTCTGTTTGGGGAAATGTTTTGGTCATTTCTTTAACAACGACCATCTGGGAATTCATGTAATCCCCCCAGGCCCCATGTGTCGCAAAAAAATAATTAAACGGCAGCAAAACAGCGAAGACGATCAGCCAATAGGCCGTCATTCCCCGGCGGTCAGCCAATATCAACACTGCACTCAAGGCAATCGCCAGCGATACGCCGATCTCAATGCTGGTCAACCCCGCGATCACCGTCAAGAGCGCCGATGCCAATAGCCAGCCGCGGTGTTTGACCTTTAGGAACCTGATCATGCACCAAACCGCCAGTAATCCCCAGGCATAGCGCATCCCTCCCCAATATGTGAATACGACCCTGGGAAAAGTCCGAGTGACCAAAACCGGGATAAGGCTGTAAAATAATAGCCTCGTTGGAATGATCTCCCAGGCGATCAATGCCGCAACGCACAGCGTGATCACGGTGCCGGCGTAGAAATATGCGCACAACACCGCCGCGTTGATGCCGAACATTTTCATTAAAAGCGCGGGGACATAAAGATCAAGTGGAGCGCGCAGATAAAAGAAATCCTTATAGGGGATCTGCCCGTCTAATACCGCCTGGATACCAGGGAGATACAACCCAAGCTCAAAAAGGTTGATCTGCTGGTGCAGATAGAAAGGATGCCAGGTGATCAGACAGATGATCAGACAGGCTAACGCCAAGTCCAGGAAAGAAAGCGGCTGTTTAAACCAGGGTTTTACCATAGACGGCAAACCTTGTGTGGGCGACAGAATAAATAGGATACTGCCTGGATAATGCTTTCAAATAATGGAACACATCCTTATGGATGATGTAATCAAAATCATGCCAGATGATCATCCCTCGCGGGGAGAGCATTTTCAACGCGTTCTCGGAGTCTTTCTTCACGAATTCCATGGAATGGTTCCCGTCAATAAAAACCATGTCGATCTTGCCGTGATAGGGAGAAAAATCAAACTCGGAAGAATTCCCAAAGAGCTCAACGATCTTGTGACTTAGAGGATGTCCCTTATAAAACCGTTTAGGAATACTGGCCTGGCTTAACTGCATGACTAAAATATCGTCGTAAGAACTTCCTTTAGCCTGCGTGAGATCATAACCTGGAGGCAAATCCAGGGTGTAGATCTTGCAGTCCGCCGGACTGTTGACCGCCATATGCAGTGTCGTAAACCCGTTATATGTACCGATCTCAAAGATCGTCTTGGGAGCATACCCCTCGACCAATGTTGCCATAAAATGCGTTTCCATCGACCGTGTGACATGACCGTCCTGGTTGAACAAATTGCTTCTGGCAAATATGCCTTTATCGGTCAAGTCTTGAGAAAACTTTGTTTCTTGGAAATCTTTTAAGCCCCCGTGGGACGATTGGTAAAATTCATTGATCGAAGAAAGAATAGGAAAAAGAAGATCTTTGATCTTGCGCGGATGAAAAGGCAAATAAAACAATAATTTAAACAAGACCCATAATAAATTCAAAACCTTGCCAGCGTACCATGCCGCCTTATTGAACATTACTGCCCCCTAATGCTTGATAAACACCCAACGTTTCTTGAGCTGTGCGCTTAAAGGAAAATTCCTGCGCCCGTTGTAAGCACCGTATCTTTAACGACGTGACTAAATCCGGATCTTGGGCCACTCGTTCGATCGCGTTGGCAATGCCTGCCGGATCTTTGGGGTCGATCAGTATCGCGGCATCACCGGCGATCTCCCCGCAGCTGGATGTTGACGAACAGATGACAGCAGCCCCAGCGCTCATGGCTTCGACGATAGGGAACCCAAAACCCTCATAGAATGACGGAAAAATAAATACCTTACAGGTATTATAAAGGAAATTAAGTTCTTCATCACGGATAAAACCCGTAAAAATGACTTTCCCCTGAAGGCCTAAACGCTCAATGTCGGCCGTCACCCCTTCTGACTTCCACCCCGGCATACCGACCACGACCAACGGCAGCGCAGCCTGTTTCACCAAAGACATAGCTTCAAGCAATCCTGTTAAGTTCTTACGCGGCTCGACCGTTCCTACAAACAATAAGAAATCTTCCGGCATACCATTGCTTTTAAGAAAAGTCTTCGCGGCATCAGTATTAGATAAAGGGAAAAACCTGTTATGATCCACACCGTTTAAAACAACGCTTGTCTGACGTTTCGGATAATCAAAGAACCGGTGCAGGTCATTGCGCGTGCTTTGCGAGATGCAGATGATATGATCAGCGCGTTTGACGATCCCCGCCATCAAACTTTCGGTCATATCGACCGTTTCCTGGGTATGGCTTTGAGGATATGTTTTAAAAACAAGATCATGGATGGTCACGGCCACACGGCCCTCAAATACACCTATCTCCATTGGACATGGCAGATGATAAACATCGGCGCGCGGGATGGGACGACGGAACATGTCTAATGCTGGCTTAAAATTGGAAAATTCAAACCGCGGCAACTGGCGTTTTCGATCGAACAAATTCTTTTGGGCGTAGAGCAGGTATTCATTACCGGGGTCGATCCCCCCGAGTTCGGCTAGCAAATGATAGGTGTACCGTCCGATGCCGGTGCGCTTGGGCAGCAGGATCGAGCGGCAATTGACGACAATGCGCATGCGCCTGGGTTAATACCCTTTGCTTTTTAGGAACTTAGCGACGGTTGTGATCACATGGTCCATCTGCGGGATCTCGATATCCTGATGGCAGCCGATATGCGTCCCGTTATTGGAACAAAACTCCGTCTCTGGAAAATCACCAAGCTTGTGCCCCATGAATTCATAACTGGGCGTCTGCGTCGGGATCGAATAGAACAAATTTCGGGAATCAACACCTTCCTTTTCCAGAAAAACAACAAAATCCTCTTTAGTGAAATTCAACCCCGGGCGTACGATCATGGAGAAGGCGTGAGGACCCAACTTCTCATGGGCATCTTCCTGGACATAAATGAAGAATTTCTCGAACTGCTTGAAATTCTTGATGAGATACAGGATATTACGTCGGCGCTTGTTCAAGATGTCATGGAAAATATCGATATTGCCCAGTCCAACCGCTGCCTCGATCTCATTCATCTTGGCGGAGAATCCGATGCGCTTGAAACGAAATTTTCCGTCGATGCCGTGGTTGCGCAGACTCGCAGCGGCCTGTGCCATCTGTTCATTGTTGGTGATGATCATTCCGCCTTCAATGGTGGTCACGATATGCGCCGCGTACAAAGAAAAACAAGCCATGTCCCCGATCGCGCCGATCTTTTTGCCCTTATACTCGGCGCCGTGAGCTTCCGCCGCATCTTCGATGACATGCAGCTTGTGTTTGCGGGCGATCGCCATGATCCGGTCCATATCCGCCGGCTTGCCCATCAAATGGACCGGCATGATCGCGCGGGTCCGAGGGGTGATCGCCGCTTCGATCTTATCGGGATCAATATTCAACGTATCGCGTTTGACATCGACGAACACCGGCTTAAACCCGGCCTGCAGCACCGCATTGCCCGTCGCCACGAAGGTCAGCGCCGGAATGATGATCTCATCGCCACGCTTGGCGCCGAAATCATACAGCACCGCGCAGGCAATGGCATCCGCGTCCGTCCCCGAGGACACCGCGATACCGTACTTGACACCAAATAACGCCGCGAATTTTTCTTCGAATTCCTTCACATATCGACCCTTGGTCAACCACTGGCGTTCGATCGCATCATTGATCAATGTCTTCGCTTTGGCCGTGATCGAGACTGTCCCGAACGGCACCTTATATCCCGCCTTTTTCGCCTCTTGACCGTCGGCGATCGCGGCGCTTTTATTGAAATCCGCTGTTGTCATTTCAACTCCTTGAGATGTTCCTGCGCCCAGGCATAACGCTCGGGTGTTCCGATGTCAATGAACTTATTCGCTACTTCAAAACCATAAAACCCTTGATCGACCAAATGCGGGAAGAAATCATATTCGATAGAGAACTTATCCGGTGTCTTGACTAAGTCAAAGACATCCCGGTTAAAACAGTATGTCCCCGTGTTGATCAACGCCGACTGCAGATGCGGCTGTTTTTCTTTAAACGCGGTGATCTGACTGGCCGCATTCACTTCGATCGTGCCATAATCCCTGGCATCGTCCAGCCGGGTCACAGCCAGCGTCGCTTTGGCCTGATGTTTTATATGGAAATCAATGAGCTTGTTATAATCGATCACGCAAAAACAATCCCCGTTAAGTCCCAGGAACCGTTCTGTCTTGACTAAGGCCGACCCTTTCTTGATCGCACCGCCGGTGCCAAGAGGCGTATCCTCACGGGAGAATACGATCTCCAAATCACGGTGAGCGCCGGTCAAATAGGACTCAACAGCATCAGCTCCGTGGCCGGTGCATAAAATAAAACGCTTACCGCCGAAAGAAGCTAAATATTCGATCAAGATCGAAATGAACGGCTTATCCCCGACCTGGGCCAGGATCTTCTGCTGCCCCTGGGTGACCGAGGCTAAACGTTTACCTAAACCACCGGCTAAAATGACAATGTCAACATTGGATAACAGGGTCATATTATTTGATAACCCCCGTGTCTGGCTGGAAAAAAATGATCTGGCTTCCTAAATTCTCGAACTTGATGGGCACTTCTAATAACCGCTTTAAAGCTTCACGGACTTTGGGTTGTTTGTGCGGCTGGACGAACAGGAGCACGAACCCGCCGCCGCCCGCCCCAAGCAGTTTTCCACCGGTCGCTCCCGCGCGGATGGCCACCCGATAAAGATCATCAATATGACTGGTCGAGATCTTATCCGACAATGTCCGCTTTAACTTCCAGCTTTCATCCAACAATTTCCCGAATTTAAGCAAATTCTTCCCATTCAATATTTCCAATGCTTCAAAGGCCATCTCATACATGCGTTCCAGTTCCGGCTTTTTATTGGGGATATTCTTGATCTGATGCGCGGCGATCTGGGACGCTGTCCGCGAAAATCCAGTGAAGAACAGCATCAAATGGTTCTGAAGCAAAACGATCTTTTCCATCGGAACGGTCACCGGCTGGACGCGCAGATGATGCTGTCCGCCGAACTCAATGAAATTAAAACCGCCGTAGGCCGCCAGCATCTGGTCCTGGCATCCGACATTTTCCTTGATCATGTTCTGCTCGATAAAGATCGCTTCCTTGGCCAGCTGTTCCTTGGTCGTCATGCGGCCTTTAAGCGCATACAATGAATTAAGCAGACCGACAGTAAACGACGAGCTTGACCCAAGACCGGTGCGCGCCGGAAGATCCCCATCATGATGGATCTCGATACCTTCCTTGATCTTTAAGAACCTCAAGACCTCACGCACGGACGGGTGATCAATCTCGCTGACCCTTTGGACATGCTCCATCTTTGAATAAATGATGCGGGACTTATGGTCGAAGAAAGGTGGTAAATACCGGCAGGTGATATAGCAGTATTTATCGATCGTCGTGGCCAGGACAGCCCCTTTGTGTTCGTTAAACCAGCCATTATAGTCGGTGCCGCCGCCAAAAAAAGACATGCGAAAGGGGGTGCGGGAAATGATCATATGATTTAACCTACCGGGATAGCGCGTTGGTTTCCAGGATCTTGCGGCGCAATTTGATCTGCGTTGACTTAATCGTCTCATCGACCGCCACTTGTCCGAATTTTGTCTTTAATAAATCCAAAAATTTAGGATTGGTGTGATATTTCATCCACGCCTCATCACGGAACGCCAGCACTTGCTGGGCCGTCAAATATTTTGTCGGCAAAGGCTGGCATTCATAGGAATGCTGGGAGAACCCGGCATACGTCGATGGCAGCGTCCACCCTTCCTTTTTCGCAATGCCGTATAATGGGCTTCCTGGGTAGGCCATGGCTGAATAAAAATTGGCTTCTTCCGTGTTCATCTCGATGGCCAGATCGAGGGTCATCTGCATGCTCTCCATGTCATCTTCCGGCAGCCCGAAAATATAGTTGCCGATCACATTGATACCGTGGTCGCGGATCTTCCCAACAACGCCGCGGATATCCACATCATCGAAACGGCCTTTGGTCACGTCTTTGCGTACTTTTGTGTTGCCGCTTTCAATGCCCAGCGCCAGCCAATTGACCCCGGCCTTCTTTAAGGTCTCCAGGTACTGATCCTTGACCGTATCGACCCGGGAATAACACCAGATATTGAATTTATACCCGCGCTCAATGATCATTTCACAGATCTTCATGAAATGGTCAGAACGCAGCACAAAGAGCTCATCGGCGATCTTGATATTGGTGATCCCCCTGGCGGCGAAATAATCGAATTCTTTGATGATGTGTTCCGGCTCCCAGTAGCGGAACACGGCAGATCCGTCAGAATATTCATTCTCCTGGCGGTTGATGATATTGATCATGCAGAAAGAACAGCGCATCGGACAGCCCAGCGAGGTATAAAGTGCCGCGAACGGCTGGCGGATGGAACCATTGGGATAAGAATGCCATAATGCGGTGCGGTAATTCTCAACCGGCAGCAAATCCCAGGCAATGCCGGGCAGATCTTTGGGAAGGTCGGCTTTGGCGACGATGGGCGATGGTTTATTCAATACGACCGCGCCGTCTTTGCGCCAGCCTAAACCGTCGACTAATTCCAATTTATCCTGCAAATTGGTCTTAAGCAAATTCGATAAGGTGTAAACGCCTTCATTCTGGCAGACAAAATCAATGGCCGGATGATTTTCCAGGACTTCCCTGGAAAGAGCCGCCACATGGCCACCCACAAAAACGATCTTTGTCCCCGGTGCAATATTTTTGACCATCTCAGCCAGCGTCACCGCCCCGGCCATGTTCTGAGAACTGGCCGACGGCTGCTGACCGTAAACAACAAAACAGACAAGCCTTGCCGATGATCCTTTGACCCTGGCCGCGGCCTGTTCATCGCTTAAATGCAGCGCTTCCGCGTCTAGAATATCCACCGAGAACCCTTTCACGCGGCAATGACCAGCCAGCATCCCCGCCCAGATCGGCGGTTCAATGGCGGAGAAATCTTTGGCCAGATCCTGATAGATCTTTTTCGATGCGTTAGGGTGGACAAACAGGATGTCGAGTGTGGACATATTAGATATTGGCGTACTGGTTGCGTTTGATGACCTGATAGCCTTTGATCAATTCCGCGATGCCGGCCTGCAGGCTGACCTGGGTTTTAAAGCCCGTCTTTTCGATCTTGGCATTGCTGACGATATAATCGCGTTTATCCGGGTCCTCGCCGATGGTCGCTTCCACGAAATAGAAGTCCGGGACCAGCTTCTTGATCTCCTGACATAACTGCAATTTCGTCAAATTCGCGTCGCTAAGTCCCACATTATAGGGTTGCTTCTTCATCTTGTCAAAATTATTCAGGGAATGGACGAAAGCCCGGGAAATATCCCTCACGTGGACGTAGTTGCGGTTAAAATGTGCTTCAAACAGCACGATGAAACGATCATACACGGCCCTGTAAGTAAAATCATTGACCAAAAGGTCCAAGCGCATGCGCGGCGAGATACCAAACGCCGTGGCCAAACGTAAGGTGATACCGCCGTCATCTAAAATGGCATTCTCCGCGTCGACTTTCAGCTTACCGTACAGCGATATCGGACGCAGCGGGGTCTCCTCCGTACAGTGCTTGCCCTTTTCCCCCACCCCATAGCCGCTATTGGTCGTCGGGAAAATGATCCTCTGGTCCTTGCTTTTTAATTCAATGATCATCTTGACGGAATCAAGCAAGATGGTCGTGGCGCCCACCGGATCTTTGGCGCATAAGGGCGCACCGGTCAAACAGGCCAGCGGGAAGATCGCATCCACGCTCTTGAGCAATTTCGTCATCAACACACGGTCGCGCGTATCCCCGCGGATGATGGTCAATTTCGGATGATAACAGCAATCCAGTAATGATGATTGGCTGTACATGAAATTATCCAACGCAATGACCTCATGCCCCTCATTGAGCAAAATTGGTGTTAATACCGAACCGATATACCCTGCTGCCCCTGTGACCAAAATCTTCATGATCCATTCTCCTGTAGTATGTTAATGATCAAATTATTGATGTTCCGGGTCCAGAGAGCCTATGGGCTGCCCCGCCTGAACAGTTGACGTAAAATCATTGAGCGCTGTTGACACTTGCTGCAAGGATATCACGGCAATAAGCTCTTTCCGTTTCTGCTCATCAGGTTCACCCTTTACCTGATCTTCAACTTGCCGCAACAGATCGATCTTGGGCTTATCTTCTGGCCTGGCTTTCATCCAGGCATCCATGACCTTGACCGCCTCACTAAATTCTCCGTCTACAAGCAAGCGCACAACCGTTCTTCTGTTCTCATCAGCTGTTTGAACAGCCGGGTCAACTCCGGCAAATGCTTTCATCGAAAAAACTGATAATACGACAACCATGCTCATTGTCTGTATCATCCGCGGGATCGTCATGAGCATATTTAATTCTCTCTTGTATTTAACCATTTTATTTGCTATATTATAGATAGTCATGGATGAGCAATATCCTGACATTGGAGAAAAAGTTCATCTCCTCAAAGACCGCGCGATCCGCGGTCTTATTTTTTGTACCACGCGACCGTTTTAGCGATCCCCTCTTCTAAACCCACCTGAGGAAACCATCCCAGATCCTTGATGCGCCCATTATCCATCAATTTCCTCATGGTCCCGTCCGGTTTGGACGTATTAAAGGTGATCTTACCCTTAAAACCAGCCGTTTTAGCGATCAAATGCGCTAAATTCTTAATGGTGATGTCCTCCCCTGATCCCAGGTTGATCATGGCCGGATCATCATAGCGGTCCATGAGCATAAGGCAGGCATCCACAAAATCATCCACATATAAGAACTCCCGGCGCGGCTTACCCGTCCCCCAAACTTCAACGGACGATTCCCCTGCCTTAACAGCGGAAGTGAATTTGGCGATCAAAGACCCCATGACATGGGCGGTGGCCAGATCATCATCACTGCCGGGGCCGTATAATGTCGCCGGAACCGCAACAATGGCTTTTGTGCCGTACTGGGCCCGGTAGGCCTGGCACATGATGGTCCCTGCGATCTTAGCCACAGAATAGGGCTCGCTGGTTTTCTCCAACGGCCCTGTTAACAAGGAATCTTCCTTGATCGGCTGGCGGGCCTTGGCCGGATAGGCGCAGGAACCGGTAAAATACAGCAATTTTCTGGTCTTATAGACATGCGCCGCGTGGATCACATTGTTTTGTGCCTGGCAATTCTCATAAATGAATTCCGCCGGCATTCTCAAATTCGCAGCGATGCCGCCCGATCGGATCGATCCTAAGAACACATAATCCGGGCGGACAGCCTTAAAGAATTTAGACACTTTGGCAGCGTCCAAAACATTGATATGATTGAAATTATTGGAATAGACATGCTTGAAACCGCGGCAGCGTAAGCCAGAGACCAAAGAATTCTCGATGGCCTCCTTGTGTCCGACGATAAAAATGCGCGAATTTTTCTGCATGGGATTACTGGCTGGTCTTTAAACCCTTGGCATAATACTCTTCATTATAATAATTGCCGTGCTCAATGATCAATGTCGACTTGCCGTCCTCGCGTTTAAGCGCGTTGACATAGGCCGGGAAGATCTGCTCGGCGGTATCCAGCTCAACGACCTCGATCCAGTGGAATAGTTTCCGAAACGCGTCCGCATAATTACCAATATGCTGATGCCCGGGATGCACGGGGGCATCCGGACCAGTGGCAACGCGGATGATCATTTTGATCGGCCACTTTCCTTCGCTTAGATCAGGCAGCTTATCAAGCATATTGGCCATATCGGCAGTTGCCAGCAGAAGAAAATTCTGCCTGGGATAGACGGACACAGGGATATAACCGGCCAGTGCCATGCCGATCGAGAACTGCATCTGGAAACTTTCATTGATCGGCATTTCAAGCGTTCTGTCCTTGGGGCAATCCCGCAGTGTCTGGAACATGAATGTGCCTGGACCAGCAACAGTCTGGCCGACAAACTGAACCTTATCCTGAGTGGCCAGCCACTCCATGGTTCGTTTTAATTCATCAAAATATTTCAGTGGTACTTGATCAGCCATATTAGAATTTGATCAGCTTGCCTAAGCCCGAATGAGGATAGCCGTTGATATATTGGAAATAAATGATCTTTTTTGCGTATTTTGTCCCTATAAACCAGGGGTCTTTATCCCCCCAGGTCGCGCGGGTATCCGTCATGACCGAAACGCCGTTGTCACCGACAATAAAGACTGCCGGCAGATCAAAATTGCAGGCATATTTGACCGCTTCGTGAAAGATGCCGGTTTCCGCCGACATATCTCCGCAGAACAAGAATGCGCGCCCCTTTTTCCCCTGCTTCTTCAAAGACCAGGCCACGCCTGTTGCCGTCCCCATCAGGGAACCGACAATACCCGAGCATAACACTTTCTTCTCAGGGAAACATAACGATATGCTGCGGCCGCGCACAATGGCCGCCTTCACATCCGCGGCAGGGACGCCTTTAAGAAGCGCCAGTTCATGAGAATCCCAGAACCCGAAGACATAATCATCGTCATTGATGCCGTATTCGGTGAAGATCTTGATGAGCGCATCTTCACGACCGGAACGCAGATGTACCGGAGCACGGATGACGCCAGTGGCGAATACATCCGCGATGTCTTTTTCAAAGGCAATGAGCTGTTCTTTAGTTAACATAAACGCTGGTTAGTATAACAAATCACTTTCATTGTTCAATGGGAAAATCAATAAATGGACTTAAAATAATCCATTGTCCGCTGGATCCCTTCTTCCAATGGGATCTTGGGCTCCCAACCCAGGGCCTTGCGGGCCAGGCTGATATCCGGTTTGCGCTGCTTGGGATCATCCTTAGGTAAGGGCTCATAAACGATCTTGGCTTTAGGGTTGTAGAACTTGCGGATCAATTGAGCGAACTGCAAGATCGTGAATTCCCTGGGGTTGCCGATATTGACCGGACCAGTCTCTTTTGACAGTAAAAGCTTGGTGATGCCGTCGACCAAGTCGTCGACATAACAGAAAGAACGCGTCTGCTTCCCGTTGCCATACACGGTCAATGGCTTTTGACTTAAAATCTGGTCGATGAAATTGGGGACGACCCGGCCGTCTTTGATCTGCATGCGCGGACCGTAGGTATTAAAGATACGGACGATCTTCACATTGACCTTATCGCAGCGATGATACACCATGGTGATCGCCTCAGCATAGCGCTTGGCCTCGTCATACATGCTGCGCGGGCCGTTGGGATTGACATTACCCCAATAACTTTCTTTTTGCGGATGCTGCAAGGGATCCCCGTACACTTCCGAGGTTGACGCCAGCAGGAACACCGCTTTCTTTTTCTTGGCGATCTCTAAAGCGTTCTGCGTGCCCTGGGCCCCGACCATCATGGTGGCCAGCTGATGTTTGACATAGTCGACGGGTGATGCCGGCGAAGCAAAATGCAGGATGTAATGGATAGGCCCTGCGATATTAAGCGGCTTTGAGATATCATGCTGGATGAATTTAAAATCCTTGTTATTCTTCAAATGGGCGATATTGCGCTTACTGCCAGTGATCAAATTATCGACCGCGACCACTTTATAGCCCTTTTTGATGAACCAGTCACATAAATGACTGCCGACAAACCCTGCTCCTCCGGTCACAACAACTGTCTTTTTCATAAACGAACGATCTTTCTGTCTTTATTGTTATGGTAAACGTTCCTGACATCGAACACTTTCTTCGCGTGGCGCAGCACCAACGCATAATCCACTTTGGTGTGATCGACCGCGATAACAACCACATCATATTTCTTGATGACAGCAGGTGTCAGCTCGACGCCCTTCATGTCCAAACCTTCTGCTTTTAAGAATGGGCAGAACGGATCATGAAAATCGACATGGCCGCGGCGTTTGATCACATCGATCAGATTGATCGACGGGGATTTACGCAAATCTTTGACGTCTTTTTTATACGTGACGCCAAGCACCAATACCTTCGATTTGCTTAACGGTTTTTTCAGTGTTTCTTCCAGACGATGCGCCACGTAGGAGGGCATATGCGCATTGGTGTCGGCCGCTAGCTTGATGAATTTGGAATTAAAGCCGTAACGTTTCGCTTTCCAGTACAGATACAGAGGATCTTCAGGGATACAGTGCCCACCGACGCCTAATCCCGGATAAAACGGCATAAACCCAAACGGTTTCGTTTTTGCCGCATCAATAACCTCCCACACGTCGATGCCCATGGTGTGGCAGCTTTGCGCGATCTCATTGATCCAGCCGATATTGACGATGCGAAACGAATTCTCCAGTAATTTGGTCATCTCCGCAGCTTTAGTCGATGTGACCAAATGCACGCGCTTGATCACCGAGCCGTACAGCTGGGCGGTCAACTTGGTGCAGTCCTCGGTCATCCCACCCACAACCTTGGGGATGGAGGTCACTTCGAAATGTTTATTGCCCGGGTCAATGCGTTCCGGCGAGAATGCCAAAAAGAAATCACGGCCGGCCTTCAAGCCGCTTTTTTCCAATTCCGGCTTGATCAGCTCATCCGTTGTCCCCGGATACGTCGTGCTTTCTAAAACGACCAGTGCCCCTTTCTTTAAATATTTCGCTGTTGTCCGCACCGCGCTTAAAATGTAAGACACATCCGGTGTGTATTTGCGTTTGATCGGCGTCGGGACACAGATCAAAATAGCATCCGCTTGAGCGATAACCGACACGTCCAACGTCGGCGTAAAACGGTTCGCGTGCAGCACCGCGTGAATTTCTGACGCATGCACGTCAGTGATATAACTTTTCCCGGTTTTTAATGCATCCACCCGGCGTTCATTGGTATCGACCCCAAAGGTCTTAAACCCTTTTCTGGCAAAAGACAATGCCAGCGGGAGCCCGACGTAACCCATCCCGATAACCGCGACTGTCGCCTGATGATTCTTGATCTTTTTTGATAACGCGCCTGCTAATAACGACATATTACTTCCCCCTTCCAATACCATAATATTCAAAACCAACCTCTTCCATTTTGACCGGATCCAGGAAATTACGCCCGTCGAAAACGACCGGCTGGCGCATCGCCGCCTGAACTTGCCGGAAATTCACATCCTTGAATTCCGCCCATTCGGTCAGCAGGATCAAACAATCGCAATCCTCCGCTGCCTCATAAGCATCCTCGCATAATTTCACGCCGCGCAATTCCTTACGCGCATTCTCCAGCGCTTTAGGATCATACGCCTTGACCTTGGCCCCTTCCGCCTGCAGCATACGGATGATCTCGATGGCGGCGGAATTGCGGATATCGTCAGTGTTAGGTTTAAAAGCGATCCCCCAGACGCCGATCGTCTTGTCCTTGATGTTCCACAATTTCTCTTCAATGAATCTTACGAACCAGCGGCGCTGCTCGTCATTGATCAAACGCACGCTTTTAAGCAGGGAAAAATCATAACCGTTCTTTTCGCTTAAACGCACGAACGCGTCGACGTCTTTAGGAAAACAGCTGCCTCCGTAACCAATACCGGCATCCAAAAATTGGCGGCCGATCCGCTTGTCCAGCCCCATCCCTTCCGCCACTTTGAGCACATCCGCACCCACGCGGTCGCAGATCTGGGCCACCGCGTTGATAAACGATATCTTCGTCGCCAAAAATGAATTAGACGCATGCTTGATCATCTCCGCCGACGCGGTATTGGTGACCAAGATCTTGGTCTTTAACGGCTTATAGATCTCCCTGAGCAGGTCCTCAGCTTTTTTTGATTCAACCCCGACGACAACCCGGTCCGGGTTCATGAAATCGCTGACCGCGCTGCCTTCTTTAAGGAATTCCGGATTGGAAGCCACGTCAAAGTCCAATAAGATCTTATGTCCTTTCTTGTATTTCTTAGGCAGGTTCAGTTGAATGGTGCGGCGCACCTTATTACCCGTTTCCGCCGGGACAGTGGATTTCTCAACGATCAATTTATAGGAATCCATGCTGCGCGCGATCTCGCGGGCCACGTTCTCAATATAGGTCAGGTCCGCGTCGCCGTTTGGTTTCGGCGGTGTTGGGACAGCTAAAAAGATAACGGTCGACTTGGCTGTTGCCTCTTTGATAGATGTCGTGAAAGAAAGACGCTTTTTGCGAACGCATTCTTTCATTAATTCCAAAAGACCGGGCTCATAAATGGGGATCTGGCCTTTTTTAAGCTTCTTGATCTTTTCCGGATTATTGTCGACGGAGATCACATGGTGGCCAATGTGGGACAAACAAACTCCCGTGACCAATCCTACATACCCTGAACCAATAATTGCAATATTCATTTCTTCTTTCTCTCCTGTTGTTTATGCTTGGGGTTTAAAATCCTTCTGATGTCTGCGACCCCGCTTTACGTTCGTGGAAGGTGGAACTAAACAGATCCAACGGCTGATCCGGGAAGGCTTTGAGCTTAAACGACATCAAGAATTCTATACCACTGCCCCTCGTCTGACCATAAATAAAATTCATTTCCCACTCATGCAGGTCGCGGGTCAAGGTGTAATTCTCTTCGCGCAGCGCGCCGGTGCCGACATCGAAACGGTCGTACATCTTAAAGCGCCATTTCGGGTTGATGATATAGGCGAATTGAGTGATCAGCTGATGGTCCTGTCCGCGGGCAAAACGATCGCCGATATCAAAACCGTATTTATCCTCTTTGGTAAAATACACATCGAGATTCCCCTCGGAAATGCGGTTATGCTTATGGTCGATGGTCGTATCTGTGACCAACCGCAGCCAGCTTAGCGGCGTTAATTCAAACAAATTCCTCACCGGGGAAAGCTGCCCGCCGCGGCCTGTCTGCTTGATCAGATAGTCAACGGTGGCCAGATCACGAACCAGATCAACGATCTTGCCCTTGCGTTTGGCCTGCAGTTTATTCTCCAAGGAGAACGTGATGCGGTGGTCCTGGGACAATCCGTCGATGGCGGCATCGAACTGATTTAAACGGGAGGCCTGGAATGTCGGCGTATGCTGGTAACGGTAAGCGACGCTGGGCGCGATGATATGACGCAGCTTCGTGAGATCGCTACCCAAAAGTCCACGATCTAATTGCATGACCTTCATGAAGCGGGTGCTGAAATCCGCACCTGTCTTAAACATCTGCCTGACCACATCCTTGGGCCTGCGGTCGTCGATGGTACGGCTGTAATAGGTGGTTTGCCCGCCAACCATGGGCGTGAACTGGACAAAACCTATGTGCGTCGGGTATGAGACTTCATTATTGGAATCGGCGCGCAAGGTCTTTCGTCTATCTTCCGTTGGAGACGCCTGGCGGTTGACCAGATTCGATATACTGTCCTCTGTTTTTAGATAAAATCCGCTGCTGCCGATAGGCTGACCCGCCAGAGAATAGGTGACTTCAGGGGTACGGTCTATGGCCTGCACAAAACGGTTGACCCGATGGTCGACCCGAAGGCTTAAGTTACCCGCCGGCAGGGCCCGGTTGATATAAAAGAAAGTCTGCGGATCAGATTCTTTGCGGTATTCACGTTCAAAGTAACGTTTTAAGATAAGATTATCGCTTAAACGGTAATACTGGAACACCGCTTGGGTCTTATCGTCCATGTTCCACTGATGGCGCCATTCCAGGCGATAGCGTTCATTCTGGACCGTCGCCGCTCTTTTGGACGACCAGGGATGCTTGGCCGCGATCTGGCGTTCATTGATAAAATAATATTTCATGATGCCTGAACCGAATGAGGGCGTCCGGTAGGAACTGTCCGCGCCGATCCCAAACCCCATGCGCTCATACCCGTCGACACGGATAGTTGTCTTAAAATTATCATTCACCTTGATCCGGGAACGGGTCAATAAGAACATCCCCAAATCTTTTTTATATCCCGGCGTAAAGGTAAACCACGGCTTGTCTTTGAGGTCCTGAGTGAATTTCATGAAATACATGACAGGAACCGGCCCTAAGAACATCGTCACGCCACGGGCAACGGCCTTGTCCCCCGGATAAACGTCCAGCGTCCGCGTCTGCATGCGGTAATGGGGATGATCATGGTCGCAGGTGGTCAAATATCCATCCTGCATCAGGATATGCCCGTCCGCATCTTTATCAATGTGCCGCCCCTTGATCTGGAAAGGCTCATTGAACATCCGCACATTATCAAACGCACCGGCGGTGGTGGAGAAATTATACGCGGCCCCATCGGCATCCACAGAAAATTGGGGCGTGTCTAAATACATATCCCCCCGGACAGTGACCTCTTTGGTGGTCTTGTTGATCTCGACAGAATCCGCCTTGAGAAGACTGTCGCCCGACCGGATCACCGCATTACCGCTGGCCCTGGCCGTATTGGCAGGACTGAGGAATTCCACTTTGTCCGCCTGAACCTCAACAGCACCAGAAGGTTTCTGAACATCCAGAGAGATTTTACCCTCTTTAATATCCTTAAAGGTCTTACCCTGGTCTTTTTCCGTCACATCCCACTGGGCATGGGCGAGCGCCGGTGCGCACAGCAGAACGAACAATAGCAGGTTTTTACAGATCTTGGACATGATTGACCAGTACTTGCGCGCCGATGATGCCGGCGTCATCGCCCAACTTTGCCCGAACGATCTTGACCTTTTTACGGTGGGTCAGCATGGCCCGGGAATCAATGACAGCTTGAGCGGTTTTAAATAAATAGCGGTGGTTGTTGGAAACCCCTCCGCCGATGATGATGATCTGGGGATTAAGCAAATTGACAATGGCCGTTAAACCATTGCCTAAATGCGTCGCTGTTTCTTCCCAGAACTTCAACGCTTTCTTATTATTCTTATTGGCTAACGCGAACATGGTTTGAGTGGTCATGCCCGGCGTATTCATGATCGTACTGGCGCGCGCGAACAAACGCTGGTTGCCGATATAACTTTCCAGACAGCCGTACCCACCGCAGTTGCATTTGGGCCCCTCTTCATTGATGGGCAAATGCCCTAATTCTCCGGCCGCATTATGAACGCCGCGATAAAGTTGATCACCTAACACAAGCCCGCTGCCCACACCAGTTCCAAGCGTCAGGCATACCAGATCCGTATAACCTTTGCCAGCGCCTTTCTTCCATTCGGCCAGGGTAATTAATTTCACGTCATTGTCAATGTACACCGGGATATTCAACCGTTTTTCAAGCAGGCTTTTAAGCGGGACATTCTTCCAGCCGGGAATATTGGGTAGAAACCGCACAATTCCCGCCTTGTGGTCGATCGGCCCCGGAAGACCAATACCGATGCCATTGACCTGGTTGCGTTTGATACCGGCATGCTCCATGATCGTCCGCACATGCGACGCGATGGCATCGATCAGCTTGACTTTACTAGACGCAAAAGGCTTTGTGGCAAAATGGTTTCGGGCGATGACAACACCAGAGCGGTCCAATACGCCGATCTTGATATTGGTCCCACCAATATCGATCCCAATAGTATATATATGCATAAAATCCCTTATGTTCTAAATAATATTTATGACGGGCATATTGTACTTGATTGGGGCATGGAATTCAACAAAGAATGCAGGGTTCTTGTGATAAGCAACAGACCCCCTGTATGACGGAATGACAGGCATGAAACCCGCAGGGACACGGGATGCTTCCTTCAAGCCGCTCACCCCCCCAGCCCCCACAACAGATGCACAATATCTATGGCAACGGTTGGGGTTAGTCGTTGATTATGTTGTTAGGGTGGCATCTGGTGGGGGACGTTCGCGTCTTTTAGGAACATCCCGTATCCCTGCGGGTTGGCTTGACATTACTTAGTCTATCTTATGCTTACGGGTGGCACCGATATGTTTGTTCTGACCGCAGCGTCAGGGGAAGCGTAAGTTTTATCTTTCGCTACCCCACCGGGGGATGGGTGACGCGAGGACGGAACAAACATGTCGGTGACAGGACCCGTTTCATGATAGTGAATGGGTAGTTTACGCGCTCATGCGCTTGCTTTTGGTATAGTCCAAAAGCTCTTTGACCATGGCATGCATGCGGGTGGCGGCCTTGCGGATGCCCTGCAGACTTTCTAAATTCTTCCCTTCCATGCTTGCGCCGGCATGCTGTTCAATATAGGAGCAATAGGCGATCATCATGGTTAAGGGATCTAAAATATCATGACCCATCAGATGGATGAACTTATCCAAATCCTCATGAGCTGTCTTTATGTCCTTGTTCTGCTGTTCAATGCGTTGTTTATAGTCCTCCAGCCGGCGGCTCATGTCATTGAACGTCCTGGCTAAACTCGCGATCTCATCGTGGGATGTGGCCGGGACTTTCACGTTGAAATTCCCCTCCCCAACCGATTTGACGGCTCGGCTTAACTGCTTGATCGGACGGACGATCGAGGTGACGATCCAGAAAGCCAATACAAAAGACAAAACAAAAACGGCTATCAACAAGTACACAAACCGCAAGAACGCGTATTTCTCCCACTGCTTGGCCTGGTCAAGCGAGAACATGAGGGAATCCTGCACGGTCTTTAAGATCTTGGCCACATCTTTGGTCAGGGCATTCTCATCATCCTGAAGCTTCTCTAGGTCCTCAATAGAGAGCTTAAAACCTCCGGCTTCGACCGCCTTTAATATGTCCATCACACTGGCATCATAATCCGCCCGCACCGATTCCAAACGTTTCAACCCTTCGCGGATATTGGACAGCGATGGTTTCTGTTCCTCCAGCACATTAAAACGGGAAGCCCCCTGGGCCAGATCAGTGGCGCGCTGCCCCTGAGATCTTGAATCATCCGTATACTGCTGATATGTCGACTTGATCCCTTTAAGCTGGTCCTTAAGATAACTGGCCCGGGCAAAATTATTCTGTTCGAACGCCATTTCCTCAGCGATGTTGATCAGTTGCGCCAAGAGCACATTTTTCTGCAGCTGGACCTGATACACCGTATTGACAGAGCTCATCAGGGCAACGTCGAATGTGACCATATCGGAATACTCCTGACGGATCTGGCGCATCTGATTAAGGCCGCTAAGGGCCGAGAACGACAGGCCGCACAACAACAGGACGATCAACAGGATGATCTTGCTTGAGATTTTCATGATGACTTATTATACTCGCCAAAAGCGATAACACAATTACGTCCGGCGGATTTTGCGCGGTACAATGCCCAGTCCGCCTTATCGATCAATTCCTCGGCAGATTTCCCGTCTGTTGGATAGGTACACAAGCCGATGCTTAAAGTGATGCGAAGCGCGGCATCGTAGGCCTTGATCTTTTTACCCTCCATGGACTTGCGGATACGCTCTGCGACCAGCAAAGCTCCCTCTGCGTCGGTATCAGGCAGAACAACACAGAACTCTTCGCCGCCGTATCGGCCCACGATATCGATCTCGCGCACGCTTTCTTTTAACACGGAAGCGATCTGTCTTAAGACCTCATCGCCAGCCAAATGCCCATGGGCATCATTGACCGCCTTGAAATGGTCAGCATCAACTAACAAGAACGACATCTTGGCCTTGCGCATCTTGGAACGTTCCTTCTCTTCTTCAAAGCGTTCCATAAAATAGCGCCGGGTATAAACACCTGTCAGCGCGTCCGTGATGGCCATGGTCTCCACGTCATGGTAAAGCTTGATGCGCAGATACGCCAGCGCGAACTGATGCGCTAAGATCACGAATTTATCTTTATCCCGATCTGAAACTCCTTTGTACAGCAAGAATCCCAGCTTTTTATCCTTGCTCTTAAGAGGAAAGGCCGCATATCCCTGCGGCATCTCGTCGGTGGACGGCATATCCTCCACCATTCGGCAGTCCTCAATGGCAATACTTTCCTTTAGTTTGCGTTTAAAAATGTCAAAAGCCTCATCCTCGTTAAAATGGCGCGTAATATCCTTGGTCATCTCATAGAGCGTGAAGATCTGGGCCGCTTCGCGTTCCAGCTTATTGCGCTCAGCGAGTGTTTTCATCTTCTGGTCAATGATCTTCTGATAAGAATCTTTTGCCCGCAGGACATCTTCATCCGCTTTCTGTTCTAACTGCATCACGACCATCTGGGCCAGATAGAACACCACCCCGATAAAAACAAATGCCAGAATGATCCCTAAATATACCATCATGCCTCAACCACCCTGTTCCTGCCCGCTTCCTTGGCTTTATATAAGGCCTCATCGGCCCGCTCGATCAACGCTTCTTTAAGTTTCGCGTCCTCGGGGAATGAAGCCACCCCGATCGACGCAGTGATATGTGTTTTCTGGCGGCGCAGCACGATCTCTCTGGACGCTATCTTTTTACGCACAGCATTAGCCAATTCCGCTGCTTTGGACTTGGAGCAATCCGGCAGCAGCACGCAAAATTCTTCCCCACCGTAACGGCAGACCAAGTCGCCGGGTTTATCAAAATGCTCCAAGAGCATCCCCGCGACGGCGCGCAGCACGATATCCCCGGCGATATGGCCGTAAGTATCGTTATATTGCTTGAAATGGTCTAAGTCGATCATCATAAATGACATGTCTTTGTTCTTTAAGGCCGACCGGTTGATCTCCTGGGTCAGCCGCTCGTTCATATGCCGCCTTAAGAACAGCCCGGTCAACCCGTCGCGGATGGCCAAGTCCTCGATCTTCTGGTACAGCTGCGCGTTCTCAATGGCGATGCTGGTGATGTCCGCAATGGTCCTTAAAAACCTTAGATCGTCGGTAGCGAAATGATGCGCGCCCGGACTGTCGATGCGCAGGATCCCCAGGATCTTGTCCCCCACGATCAAGGGCGCGCTGATGAGCGCCCTGACCTTGCGGCTGTCCTCATTGATGACTTTCTCGGCATCAAAACGAAAATCAATATTAGCGTCCTCGACCAATAAAGGGTTTAGGGTCTTGACCACCCACTGGTCGAAGAGATCCCCTTTTTTGGCTTTCAGATTAACCTGCATCTGCCCTTTCTGTGAGGAGGATATTCCCAGCTCCCCCGTTGCAGAATGGAATAAGTACAAGATCACCGTGATCTCTTTATGACCGAAGAGCTTGTTAACTTCCGCGCAAAGCGTATTGGATGTTTCTTCCATCCCCAGGCTTTGACTTAACTGTTCGGTCAGATCTTTTAATTTACCGTAATTGATGATCTTATTCTTGAGGATAGCGATCGTTTTCCATTCCTGGTCGATCTCGGCTTTGAGCAGATTGGCGCGTTCAAAATAATCTTCTTTCTGCAGGGCAATGACCGACTGTTTGCCCTTAAGCCGGCGGTGAAAAGCGATCAGTAAAGCGATATTGACCATTAAAGCGAAGGCGATAAACAAGAACGCCACCTGATGTTTGGTGGCGTAAATGAACAATGCCGCAAGCGGCACCAGGAAGCTGAAAATGACCAAAAAATACAGCCTAAGCAATGGTCTCTTGGGTTTGCGGATCAAAGAAATGCACCTTGCTCATGTCGAAGACCAGATCCATGTCCCGGTTGACTTCCGGACGGTCATGCGCTCCGACGCGGGCGATAAAGTTATGCTTGCCCGAATTTAAATACAGATAAACTTCTGAACCCAGCGGCTCAACGACTTCACACACCGCCCTGATGGTATTCTCGGGGGAAGCTTCGGACGCAAAGAGCTTGTCGTAAATGTCCTCGGCGCGTATGCCCATGACGACCTCTTTGCCTTCATATTGCGACATGCGGACAGTCATCTCATCGATGATCTTGACCTTGAATTTCTGCTCCTCAAAGAAATACTTTTTACCTGTACGAGTGACCTTGCCGGTCATCAAATTGATCGGCGGAGAACCAATGAACGAAGCCACGAATTTATTGACCGGCTTGTCATAAATGGTCATAGGGTCCGCGCATTGCTGCACAACACCTTTATTCATGACCACAATACGGTCGCCCATGGTCATGGCTTCCGTCTGGTCGTGGGTGACATACACGAATGTGGTTTGCAGCCTCGTGCGCAACTTATGGATCTCAGTACGCATCTGCACGCGCATCTTGGCATCCAGATTAGATAAAGGCTCATCGAAGAGGAACACCAGGGGTTTGCGCACGATCGCGCGGCCCAGGGCCACGCGCTGGCGTTCACCGCCGGAGAGCTCTTTGGGTTTGCGTTCCAAATATTGTTTGATCCCCAGGATCTCCGCCGCTTCATGAACGCGCTTGATGATCTCGGGCTTAGGGTAACGTCGCAATTTCAACCCAAAGGCCATGTTCTCAAACACCGTCATATGGGGATAAAGCGCGTAATTCTGGAAAACCATGGCGATATTGCGGTCTTTGGCAGGAACGTCATTGACCAAACGGTCATTGATCCAGATCTCGCCAGAGGTGACCTCCTCTAAGCCAGCGATCATGCGCAGCGTCGTTGACTTGCCGCAACCGGAAGGACCGACCAAGACCAAGAACTCCCGGTCGCCGATCTCCAAGTTGACATTATCGACAGCTTTGGCGCCGCTGGGATATGTTTTGCAGACATTGTTTAGTCGAATGTGTGCCACGAAAGATTTTCCTAAAGATTATTTCTGGGCGTAATCCATGCTGTGCGCCAGGACGCCTTTCATGTCCTGCCGCTCGACGATCATATCGATCATGCCGTGCGAAAGCAGGAATTCCGACCGCTGAAATCCTGGCGGAAGTTTCTGCCGTATGGTCTGTTCCACAACACGAGGACCAGCAAAACCGATAAGCGCTTTGGGTTCAGCGATGATGATATCCCCTACCCCGGCGAATGAGGCCATGATGCCGCCCATGGTCGGGTTGGTCAAAATAGAAATGTACAATAATCCCGCCTCGCTGTGACGGGCCAGCGCTGCACAGGTCTTGGCCATCTGCATGAGCGCGATCGCGCCTTCATACATGCGCGCCCCACCGCCGGAACCGGAAATGATGATGACCGGGATCTTCTGCTTGGTCGCGTATTCGATCGCGCGGGTGATGCGCTCGCCGACAACAGAACCCATCGACCCCATGATGAAACGGGAATCGGTGACGCACAATACCGCCTTGCGCCCTTCAATGGTTCCTTTGCCGGTGATAACGGCGTCGACCAAGTCGGTCGCTTCCTGATCAGCTTTTAATTTTTCCGTATATGTTTTAGGCCCTTTGAAATTCAGCGGGTCGGCTGAGGTCAACGCGGCATCGAATTCCACGAACGACCCTTCATCCATGATATGCTCAACGCGCTCGCGGGCATTCATCATCAAATGAAAGCCGCATTTGGGACATACATTCAGATTATTCTTTAATTCTTTGGAATAGGCCGGCGACTCGCAGCCCGGGCATTTGGTCCATACACCGGCGGGGATCTCTTTGCGTTTGACTTTGATGAAGGTGTAATTGCTTTTGCCGAACAGCGCCATGTTAATCCATCTTATAAATGGTTAGACCCGAAAGGACTTTCGGATAAAAATACGTTGTCTTAGGCGGCATGCGTTCATCATTTAAGGCCACAGCCTTCAATTGCTTGACCAAGACCGGGTTTAAGATGAAACCAGCATCGGCTTTGCCCTCATGGACAAAGGAAATAACCTCATCCGGGTCTTTGGAGTAAACGATATCTTCCGACTGTACACCAACCTGATCAAAAATGAACGCTTTTAAGATCGCCGCGTCGAGCGTTTTATAATCCTTGGAACCTTCCAGCACGACCTTGTCGATCAATGTCTTGCTCTTAAGTCTTAACAGATACATCCCGTCTTTTAAACACAGCCCGAACGCATGTTCATTCTGCCCGGCGCGCGCCAAGAGCACCATCAGGTCAGTCTTGGTCTTGATCTTGTCAATGCGGAAATACTGTTCCAATAAATTGACACTGATCGGGAATTTCTTGACGATACGATGGATCGGAAAGATCTGCAGGTCTTTGGAATCCATATTGGTGTAATACGCCATCACGAAATTAAACGGCTCTTTGCCGGTCGGATTCTTTGTTTTCTTCAAGAAATCCTTGCGGATCTGATTGGCCACCTCGAAACGATGATGCCCGTCGCAGATGAAGATATTCTGGCCGTCTAACACATTGGCGATCAACTCGATCTTGGCCGGATCTTCCAGGCGCCAGATCATGTGCTTGACCTTGTCCTGGTCCACCGCCTCCAGATAAGGCTTTTGGCTCGCCAGATCTTTAAGGAAGATCTTTTCGATGACGCTGTTCTTATCCGAATACCCGACAAAGATGGAACTTAAATCGCTTTTGAGCGCGCTCCACAATAAATGGCGGTCGGTCTTGGCCGCGGCATGGGTGTGTTCATGCGGCAGCACCTTGACGCCTGAATCATCATTCATGTTAAGCAAGGCCAAAAACCCGGTGCGGGTGTAGCGCTGGCCCAAATATTTGTAATCCTGCTTATAAAAATACACGCACGGCACCTTGTCCTGGATCAAAACGCCTTTTTTAAGCCACTCTTCATAGGTTTTCTGCGCGCGGGTGTATTTATTGTCTTTGGGGGTATCTTTGGGGGTTTCTTTGGTCAATTCCAAACGGATGAAATTATGGGGATGCTGCTTATAATAACCGTCCTGCTGTTCTTTGGAGATGACATCATAAGGGGGGCAGATGACACTGGATAGATTGTCGATCTTTTCCTTATTATAGAACACCGCTTGGAATGGCTTAAGAGCTGACATGAAGTATCCTTTGCTAAAACTGTTATCTAAATGACTTATATTCCTTTTAAAATGAATTTAAATAGTAGCAGAAATGCGGGGAAAAGGAAACTGGAATTTTAGATGGCTTTCCAGATGTCGGTGATAGGGGTGATACTGAAGATGACGGGCCGCAACGACTGTATCCCTTCGCGTTTGACGCGTTCGATCATGGCTTGATCCACCTCCATGCGGACGCCCCCCATGACGGTGTCTTTTTGTACAGCCGTATTGTCCGGGGTGGCCTGGAGGTCGATACCGCCTAAGTCCGATGCAGCAACCTGAGCCTGATCACCCGCATCATGAACCGGACCTGGATCCCGGGTAAATTGCCAACCACTTTGTCTAAATCCAATATCCCTCAAAAAATCCTCCCATTTTTCCTGGCCGTTTAGTACATCATCAATCCGCAAGGGAAGCAAGTCCAACACATCACCCTGATGATCCACAACAAAACGTTTGAGCACCCCCTGCCCCAGCATCTTTCTGTCCGCCTGTGTGGATTCGATCGCATCAATGGACCATTTACTGGGGTCTCTTTTATCCCTGAAAGCGATCAATAACGCTCTGGGGGATCCCAGATCCCCGGCATAATACAACACCACATCCCCTTTGGCTGCGGCAGAGACCCTGTCCTTAAAAAGCCTGAAGTTTAAAGCCCTGATATCCCCTTTCATCCAGCTTTCGATAATGCGGTTTATCTTGGTATTGTCAATTTCGACCCAGATCGATGCCGACCCGGTTCCTAGAACACTCTTTCCCACACCCATCTGCCTATGCAGATCTTCAAGCATTCTGCTCGCAAGCTTCGGATAATGTCTGATCATAAATAAGAACGCGTTCCAAATAAGAACAGGGTCTTTTGTGGTATATTTATAATCGCTGAAGGTCACAGCATCCCCCAGCGCCGATTGCCAGACGCTAAAGCTAAAAAGAAACCCTTCCTGCGCTTTCTTGATGATCAGATCGATCTCATGAACATTTACCGACGATCTATTAAATTTTGGATTATCGATCATCCGCCTTGCTTTTGAGATCGTTGATATCATCGCCTCATCAACTCTCTTGTCTTTCACACCAGCCCCTCCCTTATCACCCATCAGATGTATCAATTCTTTAATAAAATCCGCCGTCAACCATAACGCATCCCTATTGCTGTTCTGCGATAATGGATGCTGCCGCTGATAATAAGAAGCAAATGCATAAGCAGCCGTTCTATCCTCCGGTGTCAGGGCCGAATCCATCACCAGATATAAATACGCCACAAGTTTATCCTGACTCGATGCTTCGCGTTTTAATCCCATGATCTTGACAAGATCGTAAACATCGAAATCTGTCCCTTTGAGATTAATCCTTGATAGAAAACTGCTTCCCACAGCACGAACAACCCCTGCCAGCTCCTCGATCGATTCACGGTCCGTTTCCGCTGGGACTAATTCCCTAAAATATGGATTGATGACACTTGTTATCAATTGTCCCGCTAATGATGCTGATCGATCCTTTACTACTTCTGGCTTACTCATGGAGATCCTGGGCGGGATCATAAAATAACCGAACGATATATCTCCCCCTTGACTGCGTATAAAATCAAACCAGCGCTGTTCATTCACACTTTTATTCTGATCTGGAACAAAGAATGGTTCACCCCGAATATAATGTTGTTGATGATTGTTGAAAAATGCCTTAGCCAATCCCCGGCCAACCCCCTGATGCTCTCCTTTGAGGGCCTCAACCGTCATCCCATGCCAAACGTCGATCCCCTTGATAGAATCTTCTTTCAACGCAAATAGTACACCCTTAATGCCCCCATCATCACCTCTAGCATAGTAAATTTCCACCTCTCCTGCTTTAGCATCCTTAACAAGCTGGCTCCAGGGCCCATCATATAAATCAAATATCCGCTGTTGGCCTTTCCCCCACTCTTCAAGGATCAAAGCAATATTCTTGGCATCTTTCGCTACGCTGACCTTAACCGGCTTAATTTCTTTGATCATCGCCGCGTCTGCCGGCTCACTGCTCAATCCCGTATTAAAACGCATCAGCCTGTCACTAGACGGTAAACTGCCGTTGATGTCATTGATCTGCCGGATCACCGTCGGATTCGCGGCCATGCCCGCGTCCATACCGCCGGAGAAATACTTACGCGGCTCTGATCGTTCATTGACGCGTTCTTCTTTGATAAAATTGAACACGCCTTTCTTATACGCCTGCAGATACCGGTTGTAGATCTGCTCTTTGACGGTCTTATCCTCCAAGTCGATCCCTGTGACGGTCGACTTATCCGCGTAGGTCTGATTCAACAGGGCTTCTTTCAAATTCTTTTTGTACCAGCTGGCTAAAATCAAGGCCTGATAGATCTGTCTGAGATTGGCGAAATTACGCCCCTCATTGACCTCTTTTTCCAATTCAGGAAGGATGATCTCTCGGATGACTTGGCTGGCGAGAGCGGGTCCTGTCACTGAACTGTTCCCTGCCGACGCCTGCGAAGCAGACTGTTTTACCTGAGCAGTCAAGGGGACAATGGCTTCATCCCCTGCTACCCCACGGGGGGATGGGTGACGCGAAGGTGAAACAGTCTGTGAGTAGGCGTCTCCTGCCGCATGTTTTTGAGATGCCAGATAATCCTCTTCTAACATGACTTTCAAATGACTTTTCGTGACGATCACGGTCTGTCCCCGTTCGAACACTTCCGCCTGGTCCGAGGTGATCCACACCTTATTGAACGTATTAACCGGGATATTGACATTGCCGTACATTTCTCTTGTCTTGGCATAAACCTTATCCCAAAAGACTTTTCCTAATTCTTTTTCAGGGTAGATGAGCGACGCGGTGATCTGTTTTAAGATGTAATCCTGAGCTAAAAGGTCGCGGCCCAAATCCGTCTGGGACAGGGCTTCCGGAACAGTTTTATCTTTTTCATACGGAGAGAGGTTGACCCACCAGTCTTTTTCGGGAATAGCCAATGAGGCGAGAAAATATTTGATCTGCTTTTCCCCTTCAACTTTAAGCACATCTCCCTGAAGCTTATCCTGACCGATATCGACGATGAAATCAAATTGGAAAGGATCATCGGGATGAATGGTCAACCCTTTGATCAAGGCCGGCTGATAGGGCGCGCTTAAAAGCACCATGCTGCCGGGTTGCGGAAGATCAAGCAGTGTCTGGGCATCCGCCTTTGGAGGCAGGCCCAGACTGGAAAGCACAAAAACAACGATCAATAAAGAATGGGTGGTTTTTCTAAACATATTAGGCAAAATAAAATACAATGGCGATATCGTCATTTATCTAAATATTAACATATATATTATGGATTTACCACTTGCGGGGAATGGCTTATTTACCGCGTTTGATTACTTTTGAGGAAGATTTCACGGCATATTTCCTGGTAAAACGACTTAATGCATAGAGGAGTTCTAACTTCCTTTTAGGAGGAATGCTCATGTGTCGCTTCAAACGTTGTGTTTCTGTTTCCCATCCAAAATTCATGACCGTACACCTTTGAGTTTCTTGATCGCCTTTAATTCCCGGACATCCAGCTTGTCTTTTTCCCTGCCCGTCTTTTGTTTCATCTTGATCAGATGATCCACCGATATGACCGGCAATCGTATGCCGTCAACGTTGACCACATCCGCTTCTTTGACCGCTTGATCGAACTGGACTGGAGAATCAATGATCAGATCCACCTGCTCCCCATTCTGCTTGAAAAAACAAAACGCTTTCATGTTCTTGTTCTTTATCCAATCTTTGCGCGTCGCCGTATCAGCGATCATCATGGGATCCACAGGTTGCTTAACAACATATTTCTTCTGTTTAAGGATCTTAACGATCTTGGCCAGGTTCGCATCCGTCATCTCAACTAAAATATCCAGATCCGCCGTACTGCGGAATGCGCCCTGTAAATTTAACGCGATACCGCCGACTAGAACATATTTTACGTTATTTTTTTGGAAAGCCCGCAGGATGTCTTCGTAAATGATCATACATTTTCAAGTATAGCAGATACCCCCAAAGTTAATCAATAAAACAAGACTGTATGTCACGCCGCGTGGCAGGCGCAGCCGCCGCCGCAACCGCCGGCTGGTGCTGCTGCCGGTTTAGCCTCCGGCTTTGCGGGACTGGACGGTTTATTCTTGTAATCCGTTTGATAAAAACCCGTGCCTTTAAAGATCATGCCGGAACCGCCGCCGATCAAACGGGCGAGCTTTTGTTTGCCGCATTTGGGGCATTTGGTCAATTTTTTGTCCGTCATGGTCTGGAATTCTTCAAATGTATGTCCGCAGGCGGAACATTCATAATCATAATTTGGCATACCGATCTCCTTTAAGGATCACTTAAACGCTTTTTTGATGCGTTCTTTAAATGTTTTTCCTGAAGCCTGCCCGTCTTCCACGGCAAATTCTTCCATTAACTCTTTTTGACGAGACGACAAATGTTCCGGGACACCAAGCATGACCCGCACATACAGATCCCCGTGCTCACCTTGCTGGTGAACATCCGGCATGCCGTGGCCGCGCAGACGAAATACTTTACCGCTTTGCGTACCTGCCGGGACTTTCATGAGCACTTTTTCTTTTAAACTGTCGACCGTCACTTCTCCGCCTAAAGCGGCTTTGTAAAAAGGAACATTCAGATCCGTTGTCAGATCATTGTTGCGGCGGGCGAAACGACTGTGTTCTTTAACGCGGATAAACAAATACAGATCACCGCTGCCGGCAACGCCTGCTTCCCCTTCGCCGCGCACGCGAAGCTGGGAATCATTATCCACACCGGCAGGGATCTTGACCTCCACCGTGCGGTTGACCCGAACCAGCCCCTGCCCCGAACAATCCGAACATTTCTCCGTGATCATCTTACCCGTTCCCCGGCATTGCGGGCAGGTTTGGGCCATACGGAAAAATCCGGAGGACATGACCACTTGACCCTGACCGCGGCACTGAGAACAGGTCTTTAATGCCTTGCCGTCCTTGGCCCCGGTCCCGTCGCATTTCTTACAATGATCCAAACGCGGAAAATGAATTTCTTTTTTGATGCCGCTGTATGCTTCTTCCAGCGTGATCTCAGCTTCATACTGGATATCGCGGCCACGGGAACGTCCGCCGCCGCCCGATGAAAAACCAAACTGATCGCCGAACATACGGCCTAGAATATCGCCCAATCCGGCATCCCCAAAAACGCTGGAGAAATCCGCGCCGCGGAAAATATCTTCCGACGTATAATTCTGATCGATCCCCTGATGGCCGAACTGGTCATAGGTCTGCTTCTTTTGTGGGTCTGAGAGAACGCCGTACGCTTCCGAGATCTCCTTGAACTTTTCTTCCGCCGCTTTCTTTTCGCCTTCAGCGACACGGTCTGGATGGTATTTCAACGCCAGCGAACGGTACGCTTTCTTGATATCAGCGACCGACGCTGACTTCTCTACACCTAAGATCTCGTAATAATCTTTTTTGGACATAATTGCCTTTTATTTATCTGACGATGCTTTGAAATCCGCATCGATCACGTCGTCTTTTTTCCCGCCTTGAGGCTGATCGCCCTCGGCAGAACCTTGACCGCCGGCAGGTCCTTGCGCACCTGCATCAGGACCAGCACCTGCACCCGCTTGCTGTTGAGCAGCGGTGGCTTTGTATGCTTCTTCCGCCAGCTTGTGGCTTGCCTTCTGCAAGGATTCCATGGCTGCCTTGATCTTTTCCTGATTCTTCTCGGCAACCGCAGCTTTTAGCACGGTCAATTCTTTCTCGGCAGCTTCTTTATCCGCCGCTGTCACTTTATCGCCGTAATCCTTGAGCGCCTTTTCCGTTGAATAGACCATTGTATTGGCCTGATTCAATAGTTCCGCCTCTTCACGACGTTTGCTGTCCTCGGCCGCGAATTTCTCCGCTTCCTTGACCATTTTCTGGATCTCATCATCCGACAATTTGGTCTTAGCAGTGATCTGGATCTTTTGTTCCTTACCCGTGGCCTTGTCCTTGGCTCCGACGTGAACGATACCGTTAGCGTCGATGTCAAAGGTCACTTCAACTTGCGGGATACCGCGTGGTGCCGGCGGAATACCCACCAGGTCAAAACGGCCAAGTTCCGTGTTGTCATTGGCCATTTGGCGTTCTCCTTGCAGAACACGGATGGTCACCGCGGTCTGATTGTCGTCTGCCGTCGAGAAAACCTGGCTCTTTTTCGAGGGGATCGTGGTATTGCGTTCGATCAACTTCGTGAACACCCCGCCCATGGTCTCGATCCCTAAAGACAACGGCGTAACATCAAGTAGCAGAACGTCTTTGGCATCACCAGTGATGATGGCGCCCTGAACAGCCGCGCCTAAGGCAACGCATTCCATAGGATCAATGCCGCGTTCGATCTTTTGACCAACTTCATTCTCTAAAAATGACTGAACGACCGGCATGCGGGTCGGACCGCCGACTAAAACCACGCGGTCGACTTTCACCTCGCCGCCTAATTTAGCGGAAGCGTCCTTGATCGCCTGGCGCACAGGTCCGCGGCAACGGTCAATGAGCGGCGCGATCAGACTTTCCAATTTGGCCCGTTCGATCTTGATATTCAAATGCTTAGGACCCGTTGCATCCGCGGTGATATAAGGCAAATTGACTTCCGTTGAGATCGTCGAGGATAACTCAACCTTGGCCTTTTCCGCCGCTTCGCGCAAACGCTGGAATGACATCTTGTCATTGCGCAGGTCAACGCCGGATTCTTTTTTGAATTCTTCAATGATGTAATTGATCAGCGCATTGTCCATGTCCGTACCGCCCAGCTGATTATCGCCAGAGGTGGACAATACTTCAAATGTCGCTGCTTTATTAGCCTCGTCCCAACCCATTTCCAGAATGGTGACGTCGAGCGTACCACCGCCAAGATCGAAGACCATGATCTTTTGTTCCTTGCCGGCTTTATCTAAACCATACGCCAAACAAGCTGCGGTGGGTTCGTTAATGATGCGCAGCACCTTCAAGCCCGCGATCTCACCCGCGTCTTTGGTCGCCTGACGCTGATTATCGTTAAAGTAAGCAGGAACGGTGATGACCACATCTTCCACTTTGTCGCCCAAGAACTTCTCGGCATCCGCCTTGATCTTCTGCAAAATAAACGCAGAGATCTGCTGGGCGGTATACTGCTTTCCGTAGACGCTGAATTTGTGATCGGTACCCATCTTGCGTTTGGCCGCGTACACGGTGCCTTCAGAATTGACCGGCGCCTGACGGCGGGCTGGCTCACCGACGAGTAATTGACCATCTTTGGTAAATGCCACAAATGACGGGAACGCTTTTCCGGAAGCCACCCCTGCCCCCTCGGCGGATGGGATGATGACCGGGCGGCCGCCTTCCATGACCGCTGCTGCTGAATTCGATGTTCCTAGATCAATACCAATAACTCTTGCCATATGTACCCCCTGTTTATACTTTTAATAAATCTTAAACGTGATCACACGTTATTATTTTTGTTCACCTTAACCTTGGCTGTTCTGACCACACGCCCTGCCAGGGTATACCCTTTTTGGAATTCCTCGACGACCGTATTGTCCGGATGGTCGCCGCTCTCGGCGATCATGAGCGCTTCATGTGCGTTTGGATCAAATGCCTTGCCTAGTGCCTCAATGTGCTTCACGTCATACTTATTCATCAGCTCGCGCATATTGTCATAGACCATCTGCAGCCCTTTAACCAAGTTGGCATCTGTGCCCTCTTTAGCTTTGAATGCCGACAGGGAACGCTCCAGGTCATCGTAGATCTTCAAACTTTCCACGATCACCTCTTCATGCGCGTACTTGATCAACTCCATACGCTCGCGCTCCTGGCGCTTGCGCATATTATCAAACTCCGCCATCAGCCGGACATACTTCTCGTGCTCAACGGCCAGCGCTGTCTTGACGCCTTCCAGCTCATTGCTTTCCGGTTTTGCCGACAAAATTTCTTGCTCTGGTTGTGAAATAGGTTCTTCCATAACCTGATTGTTCCCTTAATGTTATTCGCTTAGCAGATCTGAAATATACTCAAGGGCGGAAACCACGCGGTCATACTGCATGCGCGTGGGGCCGAGTACCGCGATGCGGCCGCTGACGCCGTCTTTTTCAAAACGGCTGACAGCCAATGAACAATTTTCCATTTCTTTGAGCGCTAACTCATGCCCGATATAAATTTCAATGCGCTTTTCCAGATCGCGGTTGATCAGCGCTAATAATTTCTCTTTCTCTTCTAAAATGCGCAAAATCGCCTGGATCTTTAAAATATCCGCCTCTTGCGGGTATCCCACCACATAATTGGTCCCCTTCATGATCAGCTTGCTCTCCCAACCATCGACGGAGACGATCGCCGTATAATGGGTCAGGTCGGACAGGGCTTGGGAGGTCCGTTCAATTAACTGCTCTAGCTTGTGGCGGTACTGCCGGCATTCCTGAATAATACGGTCTTTTTCCTCTTCTAATAAATGGATCTCGCGCATCAGGTGGTCCACATAATACCGGTAGCCTTGAGCTGTCGGGACACGCCCCGCGGAGGTGTGCGGATGGGTCAAATACCCTTCCTCTTCCAAGTCCGCCAGGATATTGCGCACAGTGGCAGGAGAAACATCTAACCGATATTTCTCCGTGATCACCTGGGAGCCGACCGGAGCGGTTGTCTTGATATACTGCCCGATGACGATCGCCAGGATCCTGTCTTTACGCGCTTGAATTTCTGAATTTTTGTTAGCCATATGTTCTAATATCTCTTTATTCTGCCATGTTAGCCGTAGCTCTTGTAGCAGATCAATACGCGAAGGCTGATTAGCACTCACATCACTTGTCTGCTAAAAGTATAGCAAATTAATTTATTTTGTCAAGACCCAACAAACCATGTAACTACTTAACTAAGATCCCGAGGATACCTACGATGATCCCGCATACCGCCATGACAGCACCGGCGATGGGGAACAATTTTTTGTGAGCGATAAAGTAGAGTGATGTAAGGATCATCCCCAACTCAAGCAGCCCTTCGGCCAGGTCAAAGAACGTAGCCTGTTTATGCTCGATCTCTTCGCCGCGTTCGTGCGCCTCTGCTTCTTCCTTGATATGTTCCAGGTCGCTCTCATATTTCTTGGACTGGCGGGCCAGATCATCTAAAACTGCCGCGCTGGATGGATTCCCCCCAGCGACAAGCTTGATCAGATCGCCGTTCATTTCCGCCTGATAAGCACGAATGCGCTTGGCTTGATAATGCGACCAAGAATTTGCCGCTTTATTAGCGGAAATGATCGTGTCTGTGTGAGCGCGATGCGCCAGGATGGTCGCCGCACTTAAGAATAACGCCAGCACCGCAACCAATATCCCCACATTCCTGCCAAATACGTCCTTAGCGTCCACATGATGATGCCCTTCCATAATGATCTCCTTAAGTCTTACATTGTTAGGTCAGGATTTTCTAAAAAGTTATTGTAATGGAAAAAAACACAGCTTCTAGGCGATCCCTCTAGACAAGCCGCATAATGTTCTTTAAAGACCGCGGGACTCTGCACATTCTTATAAAGCCCAACCGCCATATTGACCCGGTTTAAGTTCTGCAGATGCATCTTGATACCCTTAATGTTGTTAATGTACGTCGCCGTATCCTGGGGATAATTCATCAGCGTCACAAACTCAACCAACCCTGTATTGATCCACGATGGCCAATCCTGCATGGCTTCATCCAAAGCCCTCCCATAGGAAAGGCAGCCGGTCGTTGAGACATGGATCTTGGGGTTAATGTGTTTAGCCTCATCGACCAATCGTTTTAATAATGCCGTGACTGAATCGCGTTTCCATTGTTTCCATGCCGGGTCGCTTTCCACCACCCGTATTTTATTGGCCGCCCGTTTGTAGCGGACGATATTGTCGTCAGAATAGCCATAAAACGGATGTACGTCGGGATAACGGATATAATCGAACTGTATGCCGTCAAGCGCTGGATATTGGCTTAGAACCTCATCGACCAATTTAACACAAGTACGAATAACTCTCCGGTCGGTCGGTTCCAAAAAATATTGATTGTCGATCTTATAATCTGCCAGCGTCCGTTTGGGTTCCCTGTTCTTGGTCAAAATAGAACTACCGTATTTTTTAAGCAGCGGCGCATCGGTGTTGCCGCCTAAACTCAACATATTCATCCACGCGTGCACGGCAATACCTTGAGCGTGCGCCTTCTCAATGAGCAGCGCAAAGGCATCCTGACCGACTTGTTTGCGGCATAAACGATAGGGCTCATCATCGGCCGCCTCTGAGGGAAACCAGGATTTATTACCCCGATAGACCTGGACAAAGATATCCCTTATCCCCTCTTTCTTGGCAAAGGCGATCATCCGCTCGATCTGTCCGACGCTGGAAAGCACAGGATGTTCTTCCAGAGACCAGACGAACATGCCTTTAGGGACTTCACCGGCTTGACAGACAACAACCCCAACACAAAAAAACAGAACGAAAACTATAGTTCTTATCACTTGTCTTATTCTCCGATCACATATTTAGCATCAATTTCCTTATAATACTGCGGGTACAACAGCTGCGCAAACGTGAATTTTTTTAACCCCCGGCCGTCGCGGGAGGGGATCATTTGATAATAATGCCCGGGACAATGTTGCGCCACTGTAAAAGAAAAATCCTTCTCTGTACGATGGCTGCGGATAAAATCCCTCAAGTAAACGACAAACCCGCGCTCGGGGACGAACGCGCGAGCCATGAACGTATTCATGCGGTAAATGTTTTGGGCATTGAACACTGTCAACACGATCATGCCCGCGAGCAGCAGCGCTTTCCCACGTTTAAAGGACTGGGCCAATGCATAAACAGCTACGACGGCCAGGATCCAAAAATTATAAAGATAGTACAGCGTATTACCCAAACCATCATGGACACCGCGGCTCATCACCCTCCCGCACACGATGATCATCACATACCCTGCCAGCATCAGGATCAGCAACGTCTGTAATTGCAAATATTCTTTCAGCTGATGACGGCGCTGCCAAAACACAAACCCAACCGCCGCAGATAACACCACTACCAACAGACTGCCCCCATTAAGGCCGCCCGGGGGCATGATAAAATCCGGCCGCAGCCCAAGACGGGGCGCAAAAATGATATCTTCCGACCGCAGAAAAAGTCCCGCACAGAGAAACCACTGGATGGTCAAAAACCAGGATTGCCAGAAATGCGCCCCAGCAACACCCTTCCCTAAGAAGACGCTCGAAACCATATCCGGATGACACACAATGTTGGCCAGGTTTAAGACCGTATAAATACCGACGGGTAATAATAACTGTCGGCAGCGCATGACAAAGGCAAAACACAAACAGTACCAAACACCCCCTTCATAGGTCAAACATGCCAGTGTCAGAAAGATATTCATGGGGATCACTTTATCGGTGATGACCTTATCGCGCGTCCATTTTACGAAATGATCAAGCGCCGCGAGGATAAAAACAGCAAAAAGGATATATCCGTTGATATGATGCCAGATGACCGCTTCAAGATTGGAAAATTGGAACGCGAAGAACGCAGCCGAGCACACCGCGCCGATGCCGGGCCGGATGCGCCACAATACTCTAAACAAAAGACCGCAGGCGATGATATGCAGCAGCACTCCGGTCAGCTGCCAATACCAGTAATCATACTCAAAGAAATACCTCTCATTGCCCAGCAAAAAATATAAAACAGGACGGAACAATGCCGCATCACCGCCGGGAAACCAGCTCTTGCGGTTAAGGTCTATTGTTGAAACAGCCAGGGAATACCAGTCATGGGTCAAGCCTAATGCGGAAAGATAACTTAACTGATCGCTGCGGGCGACGTGGTACAAAGAAGGGAAATAGACCAGCCCCAGAACTGCCAGCAGCACGGCGGTCAAAACAACAAACACGATTGTTCTGAGCTTGTCCATATCCCTTTAGGAGCAGACTAAGTCCACCTGCCAGCGGCTGTTGACCCAAAGCCCCGAAATAGGCATTTTCGTCCATTGGGCCTTAAGCCGTTTAACCGACTCAGCGATCTCGGCCTTATGCGTATCTTCGTCCACGGGATTCCCGCGGCAATCATAATGCCCGACGATGAAGATCGAGGCGGATTTATTGAGATTGACCGAGACATTGATGCTGCGGATGATCTCGTTAATATCCTGTTGCTTGGCCAGAACGCCATCCATACCCGCTTCCGTGACCACGTCCACGAAATCAACAGGGTTATGCCCCATGATCCAGTTTAAGACCGGAAGCTGTACACGGCCGTCCATGCAGTTTAAACAGGTCGCACGTCTATCCACGATCATGTCCTTTCTCAAATGTTACGTCAATTGGGAACGCAGCGTTTCGATATCTTTAAGCTGTTCCCGGCTCATTTTCGGGTAATCCATATGAAGCTTGGCCATTGCCTCAATGATCGCCTGGGAGATGATCAACTGGGCATTGGGTTTATCATCCGCGGGCACCACATACCAGGGGCAATCTTCGGTGCTTGTATGCTCCAGGCATTGCGCGTACGCGTTCATGTAATCTTTCCAGAAATGACGTTCATTCATATCCGCGCTGGAAAATTTCCAGTTCTTCGATGGATCATCCAGTCGTTTTAAAAAGCGTTTGCGCTGCTCCTCTTTGGAAACATGCAGGAAAAACTTGAGAACCTTGGTCCCGTTACGGTGCAAATGCGCCTCCAGTTCTACGATCGACGCGTATCGTTTCTGCCAAATGGTCTTGGGGTCCAGTTCATCCTGGGGGATATTCTGCGCTTTTAAGATCTCCGGATGCACGCGCACCACCAGCACTTCTTCATAATAGGAACGGTTGAAGATCCCGATACGCCCGCGCTCCGGCAGGCACCGTGTCGTCCGCCATAAAAAATCATGGTCTAATTCTTCGGGACTGGGATGCTTGAAACTATAAACCTGACATCCCTGAGGGTTGACCCCGGACATCACATGCTTGATGGCGCTGTCCTTGCCTGCCGCGTCCATGGCCTGGAAGATCAACAACAAGGCATATTGATTATGCGCATAGAGGATGTTCTGCAGACGGCGCATCTGGTCGATGTGCCCGCTTAAAATGTCCTGGAAATCCTGCTTGGAATGATAGAAAGGCTTGGCTAGGGTCGGCCGCTCTTTTAAGTCAATGTTGCGGCCCTGGGGTACGCGAAAATCATTTAAGCGTATCGGCATAAGAAGACAGTATACCTGAAAAAGGATTTTTCACAAACAAAAACCCTCCACGGTTTTATCCGGGAGGGCTTTGTTTTAGTTAAAAAACAGACGTACTTAAACGACTTATAATTTAACAACGTTTTGGGCTTGTTCGCCTTTGGGGCCTTGGACGATCTCGAATTGAACGTCTTGACCTTCCTTCAAGGATCTGTAACCATCACCTTGAATAACGCTGTGATGAACGAACACATCTTTACCGTTTTCCGGGGTGATAAAACCAAAACCTTTTTGATCATTGAACCACTTTACTTTACCTTTAACCATGAAACACTCTCCTTTAAAGATTGATACTTTTCTGAAATAAAGGGCGTGACCTCAATTAAAAAGCCGCCAGGGCAAGCGCTCTTGTCCTTTGCGGCTTTAAGTCACTTTGAAACCCTTTACTTCTGTTGACAAGTATGCACTAAGTTTCCGCGTTTGTCAACAAAGATTATAACTTTCGATTTCCCAGCATTATTTAGCGGGCTGCGGCTTAGTCAGCAGGTTCTTGAGCACACTGCCTTCATTGGCTACGATCCCCGACAAGGCTGAAGAGAATTTCTGCATCAGATCATTGGCCTGGGTCACCTGTGCGGGGGCCACGGGTGCGGTATTCCATTTTTGAGCGAACAATCCTTTGACCTGGTCTAATGTTCCTAATACTTTTGCCGCGCCGGTCGGCTCCTTGCTGGCTGTTAAAGCCTGGGTCAATAACGGCAATGCTGCTTTGGCCAGATCGATCTTGCCTGTTGTCAACGGCATATTGGCGAACAACGCCGCCAAACCCTGTGCCTTGGTGATCACATCCTGGATACTGTTGGAAGAGTTCAGGCCGGCGCTGTTTTTAAGATTATTGAGCATATTCCCGAATTGGGCATGAGCGGATAAAGGCAGCAGGACAGCAAGAAGAAGAGCTAAAGTGATTTTTTTCATCGGAACATCCTTTGGGTTAAACGCAATGGTTTATACAAATTGGGTATACTCTAGCACAAAAGAATTGTTTTTCCAAATATTGTTCAACGTCCGAAATGGATATTGGTGAAACGGCCGCTGCCGAATTTAACATGATGCGCGCTCGGCGGTGTCGCATAGGTAATGACAAGGATCCCGGAAGAACCATTACCTCCATTTCTGGCATATCCACCGCCGCCACCACCGCCGCCATAATTACCGGCTGCCCCGCCATTCGATTCACCGGATCCATCCGTACCAGAACCGCCGCCAGCGCCGCCGCCAGATCCATGAGTAGCATCCCATTCCTGGCCGCTGCCGCCCGTCCCTCCAATAACAAAAGGTTGTCCGGCTCCACCGCCGCCGGCACTGTGCGTTAAAGAACTGGACCCTGCCCCACCCGGAAAACTCCCCGCCCCGGCTCCCGCATCATTGTTTCCGCCCGTGCTTTCAGTGACGCCGGCCGTACCGCCGCTGGAACCGCCACCACCGCCGCCAGGATACCAAACAGAACCGCTAGCTCCCGCGCCGCCGGCCCCAAGAGGGCCTGCCGCACCACCACCTCCGCCGCCGGCACGCTGATTGCCGTTCCCGCCACCGCCGTTACCTCCGGAATAAGCCGCACCTGCTGGTGTACAACTGGCGGCCGCACCGCCGGCAACAGCCGCATCATGGGCTCCTATACCTGCTGCGCCTCCTTTTGCCACCACGACCGTCGTATTAAATGTTGTATCCCCTCCCGCCGTTGCGCCAGAAACCCCATTCACCCCTCCGGCCCCAGCACTGCCGACCGCAATATTAACAGACGCCCCTGCCGTGACACTGATCCCGCTTAAGACAGTGTACGCTCCACCCCCGCCGCCCGTCCCGCCATACTCACCACCACCGCCGCCACCGCCAATGGCTTCCACTTGAATAGACGTCACTCCGCTTGGCACTGTCCAGGTCGTGGCCGATGTATCGGTACAAAATTCAATGGTATTGGTACCAGAAGTGATCACCGTCGTCGAACAGGCCGCAGCCATCGCTGTTATGGCGCCTAGAAATACTCCGCAACATGTCAACATGATCGCTCTCATCGATCTAAGCGTAACAAAGGATCAGCCCCTATTCAAAGAATTTCTGGCGATATTTATCCTTTGATTGGAGCTCTTTATGATCTAAAATAACGGCATGGAAATATTGTCCTTAGCGGCGCTGGCCGCGGTCATTGCCTTAAGCTGTTTTACCAAGATCAATCCCGGACTGTTGAGCCTTGGGCTGGCCTGGATACTCGGCACCTGGGGGGCGCGTATGCGCATGGAGGCGATCATCGCCGGATTCCCAACGTATCTATTCATTATCCTCGTCGGGGTCACCTACTTGTTCTCCATGGCCAAACATAACGGGACGCTGGAAAAACTGACCCGGGCCGCGCTCTTCATCTTTAAAGATAAACCCAAACATCTGCCGCTGTTATTCTTTGCCCTGGCCCTGATACTCTCGACCATCGGTGCGGGCAATATCGCCACCGTCGCCCTGCTTGCGCCCATCGCGATGTCGGTCGCCTGGGAAACCGGCATCGGCGGTTTTTTCATGACCATCATTTTGATCTGCGGGGCTAACGCGGGAACATTCTCACCCTTCTCTTTGACCGGCATCATCGCCAATGGATTGACCCAAAGATCCGGATTAACCCTTGATCCATGGATGCAGATCTATTGGCCAAATCTCGCGGCACAAAGCCTGTTGGCATTAATGTGTTACCTTTTTTTCTTTAAACGTTTAAAGGACCACCGCAAACACGCCCCCCCGCCAGAAGCAACAGCGGCAACACATGACCTTTCATGGAGTTTCTCGCAGAAGATCACTTTTGCTGCCATCCTCCTATTGCTGGCTGGGACAGTTATCTTTAAATTTGACATAGGACTTCTGGCCCTGACGCTGGGCAGTTTGCTGGCGCTGTTTAACATCACGGAAAGCAAGGAAGCGGTCAAGCTCATTCCCTGGAACACGATCCTGATGGTCTGCGGGGTCAATACCCTGATCGGTATCCTGGAACAGGTCGGCGGACTTGATTTATTGACCGACCTTCTGGCAAAAGTCTCAACACCGCAGAACGTGACCGCGGTCACCGCGTTGACCACAGGGGTCATTTCCGCATTCTCCAGTTCATCGGGCGTGGTCTTACCGACATTTATCCCGCTTGTTCCCGATCTTGTGGCCAAGATCGGCGGCGGAAATCCCGTGGCCATCGTTTCTTCGATCAATGTCGGCGCTCATTTGGTAGATATTAGCCCATTGTCGTCGCTGGGAGCTTTATGCCTGGCCAGCGCCTTGCACGAGGACAAGGATAAATTATTCCGCAATTTGCTGGTCTTTGGACTGTTCATGTCCGCCGCCGGCGCCATCATCTGTTATCTCTTGTTCAAATAAATATCTGGCATGAGACGATCAGGCCAAGCTTCGTTCATCGCTCCCTCACTATCTGTCGACAAAATTGCCATGAAACGGGTCCTGTCACCGACATGTTTGTTCCGTCCTCGTGTCACCCATCCCCCTGTGGGGTAGCATAAAATAAAGCCTAAATTTCCCCTGACACTGCGGTCAGAACAAACATATCGGTGCCACCCGTATGCATGCACAACAAATGACCCACAAAAACGAATGTGTGCAAGACGGTCAGGGCAAGTTCGTGAAGAGCGGAACATCCCCCGTCACATGCGGCACCTTTGAATACGAACCAACTCGATTTTCGTAAAGCAACCACCGTTGTTATCAAACTCGTGCATGTGTTGCGGGGGTTAGGGGGGTGCAGCGATGAACGAACTTGCCCTGACCGTCTCCCTGGACGCTATTCCGCCTGAGAGGCTTCGAGATATTCCCAGCGCTGATATCCTTTAAGCAGCAGGTCGGAGACCTCGTCGGCACGCGCTTGTGTGGCAGCAACTTCTTTAGGATCACGCTGATAAAAACTAAGGTCGGCAAAAAGGGCAAAGAGCTTTTCTTGTTCAGCTTCTAAGGCTTCGATCTTTTGAGGCAAAGCATCCAGTTCTGCCTGTTCTTTAAACGACAATTTCCGCTTGGCGATCGGTTTTGCTAATTTCTCGGCGGTCTTATCTTCTTTAGTTTTTACAGCAGAAACCTTTACGGGCTGCGGGCGCTGGGCAAGCCAGTCATCATATCCGCCGGGATACTCATACACCTCGCCTTTGCCTTCAAGCACGATCGTGGAAGTGACAACATTATTCAAGAACGCCCGGTCGTGGCTGACTAAAATAAGCGTCCCGGAATATTCCATGAGCAATTCTTCCAAGAGCTCCTGCGTCTCGATATCAAGATCATTGGTCGGTTCGTCCATGATCAGAAAATTGGACGGCTTGGTGAACAACCGCGCTAAGAACAGACGGTTGCGCTCCCCGCCGGATAATACCTTGACCGGTGTGCGTGCCCGGTCAGGAGTGAATAAAAAATCATCCAGATAACCGATGATATGACGCGGCTTGCCGTTGATCATGACCGTATCCGAACCTTGGGCCACATTCTCAATGACCGTCCGCTCCTCTTCCAACTGCTCGCGCAGCTGGTCCGAGTAGGCGACCTCCAAATTTGTTCCCAGGCGGACTTTGCCTTTTTGCGGGGCCAGCTTGCCTAGCAATATCTGCAGCAAAGTCGTCTTGCCGGATCCGTTCGCGCCGATGACCCCGATCTTATCCCCGCGCATGATCTGGGTGGAAAAATCACGAATGATGCAGTTCTCGCCGTAGCTAAAACCCAAATGCGCCGCTTTGATGACCAGATGACCGGATGATTCCGCTTCCTGGGCGACGATCTTGGCCTGGCCGGTCAACTGGCGCTGGGCTTTCTTGGCCTCACGCATACGCTCAAGCGCCTTGACCCTGCCTTCATTGCGGGCGCGGCGGGCCTTGACCCCCTTGCGTATCCACACCTCTTCCTCAGCAAGACGTTTATCAAATTCCGCGCGCTGGACGCTTTCATTCTCCAGCGCCATTTGTTTACGCTCTAAAAATGTTTTGTAATCACACGTCCAGGAGAAGATCTTGCCTCGGTCAAGCTCCACAATGCGCGTCGCCAAATGGGTCATGAACATCCTGTCGTGCGTCACAAAGAACAATGTGCCGGGATAATCTTTCAAGAAACCTTCCAGCCAGTTGATGGTATCAATGTCTAAATGGTTAGTCGGCTCATCTAACAGCAATATTTCCGGTTTGATCACCAGCGCTTTGGCCAGCAGCGCCCGGCGTTTCTGCCCGCCAGAGAGCTTTTCGAATTCGGCCTCCCCGTCTAACTTCATCTGGGTCAGGACATATTCGACTTCTGCTTCCAGATCCCACCCGTCGCTGTTATTGAGCAGCGACTGGATGCGGTCTAACTCGCGCATCAATTCAGGGGTATGTTCGGTATGCAAACGATGGACAACATGATGATAATCGCTTAAGAGTTTGGCGCGTTCGCCTAAACCCTCAAACACCAGATCGAACACCGTGCCGTTGATGTCTTTGGGAACTTCTTGAGGCAGATGGGTGACCTTCACCCCTTTTTGATAAATGACCTCGCCGCGGTCGATCTCGACCTGGCCGGTCATGACCTTCATGAGCGTAGTTTTGCCCGCACCGTTGCGGCCGAGCAAAGCCACGCGTTCGCCCGGCTCCAGCTGTAAACTTAAATTCTCGAAAATGCTGGGGCCTCCAAAGGCCAAAGAGATGTCTTGGATGCTAATGAGTGCCATAAGGTTTCCAAGTGTACAACATTATGTCCCTTACGGCCATTGTTTTACTTAGCTTCGGCGTTCTTGACCTTATCGGAACCTTTCACGAACCAGTGGCCGACGGTGGAGATATCATCGCCCAAACCTTTCACCGTACTGCAGGCGCCAAACGTTAATAAAAGAACACAACACAATGATCCTAATAATAATGAACGCATAGACATCCTCCTGTTTTGAGAGATTATATACCAACAAAAACAAAGCACCTAGAAAAATCCCTAGGTGCTTTTCATGGCTACTACGATCAACGAACCCTTATTTCCGCAGGGTCCTGAAATTGGACACCGGTGTGTTGGCGCTGGATGTGCCGTCGCTGTTACGCACCCGGACTTGATAAAAATACTTTGTACTGGCCTTTAAGCCGCTCATTACGATATTATGATTAGCCGACAGCACGGCGTCCGTCGCCATGCTTGTCAGACTGCCTGAACTGGTCCCGTAATACACCTCGGCATAGGACGGAACATTCGTACTGACCGCGACCGCAGCGGATAAAGCGCTCTTGCTTGTCACCGCGTAGGAGAAGATGGTGACGATCACAAGCGTTGAGGCCGTCACTGTGGCGCTATTGCTTGACGCGGACACATTGCCCGCGCCATCGAATGCTTTAACACTATAATCATAAGCCATTCCTCCGGCCACAGCCGTATCCGTGTAACCCAACACCGCTGCGGAAGTGCTGGCGATCAAAACCCCATTGCGGAAAACCTGATACCCAGCCACGCCCACATTATCCACCGCCGTGTCCCAAGCGATATTGATCCTGGAACTGTCGGGTGAATTGCCGCGGAGATTTGTCGGTGCTGACGGAGCCATCGTGTCCCTTGTTCCGCTGGTTGATACTGCCGCCAAAACGGCTGCCGCGCTGTCCACTCGTCCCCAACCATAATATTGGTCCCAACCCGGATCACCGATATCCTTGACTGTTGAGAACAAAATGCTCTCTGCTTGTGCCGCTGTCAATGCCGGATTGGCCGTAAACTCAAGCGCGATCGTGGCCGCCGTGATAGGACAAGAGAATGATGTTCCAGACACTGCCCCGTAACTGCCTCCCCGAAGCGTTGTATAAATACCCAACCCCGGGGCTGAAACATCCACCACAGGACCGAATGTTGACCAGCTGGTACGGGCATCCGCGCTGTCGGTCGCGCTGACCGTGATCACGTCGGCAGCGTTGGAAGTTGTGTCGACCGCGCCGGTGTTTCCGGCAGACGCGACAAAGATACCGCCTTTGTTCCTTAGATAACGCGCCGCGCTTTGGATGGAAGACGAACCAGAACTCGCGTAACTGTTGGAGGCGACCCGCGCTCCGTGGTCAGCCGCGTACAATATTCCATTGGTGATATCCGACCAATAGGCGTAACCGGCCGTATCATTGGTGATCCGAATAGGCATGACTTTCGCCTGATAGGCAACCCCGACGACGCCAGCCCCATTATCACCGATGGCAGCGACCGTCCCTGCTGTCATTGTTCCATGCCCCTGGACATCGCTGGAATCGCTGTTATTGCTTACCACATTCCAACCGGGCACGCAATTGGCCGCAAGATCCGGATGCGTGCAATCCGTCCCAGTATCGAGGATCGCCACAATGATCCCGCTGCCTTTTGTGCTGTCCCAGGCCGTTGCCGCATTGATATTCTTCATGTGCCATTCGCTGTTCCAATATGGATCATTAGGAATATAGCTTGGCTCAACCAAAGCATCCGGCTCTGCGTATTCGACCGCCTCTTTCTCGTTTGCTTTTATACGGTCAACGACTTCCTGAGGCGTATCGTCCGCGGATATTGACACGATATGCGCGCCGATCTGTTTGATCTCTTTGCCTTTATTTAAATGATGGCGCGCCATCACCGCATCTTGAGCGGCCTGGTTTGCTTTTAACTTGAACTTAACGATGATCCTGTCCTGGGCTTCTCCTGCCACGCCGCCTTTATGCATGGGGCCCTTCTTGACATCGGGTGCGGCGGCCTTCACATATCCTGCTAAACCAACCATCCCTGCAAACACTGTGCAAACAACGAGCTTTTTATAAAAATGTATAATGCCGTGTTTCATACTCCCTCCTTATGTCACAGAACGTCCCAGAGAGAATGTAACATCCGGACAGAGAGTATTCAATGGGTTAAGGCCTGTTTTGGGAAAGGGTTTTCTTAAATATACCGACGGAGAGAAGATCAGAGATCTTCCCAGGAGGAATAACCTTTGGGTTGGTCGAGATCCAGATCGGCCGTGATCTTTCGTTTAATCCCATCCGTTCCACGGCCAAATGCGCAAGACCCCGTTGAGGAGATTTGCTTTTTGGGGCCATCAGCACGAACAAAGTAACGACACTGCTCGGTGATCTGACCCTCTGCAAAGCATGTTCCCGTTTCACACGATGGACAATCGCCGCTTAAGACCCCTTCCTTAATAAAGAGCCCCCGGCAATCATTGTGCCGCAGTTCCCACAAGATCTGATGGAGACCCGCTTCCGCAGCCCACAACGCCTGCGTGGAAACTGCCGCATGCCTGGCGGCTTTATTCTCCAGGCTGCTTTGCAGCAAAATGCCCGCTCCCAAAATGGTCAACACCAACACCAGGAGCAGGCTCAACAATAATGATCCGCGTTCGGTCTCGATCATCTTAATTTCTCAATTTTATCTTCTCTTTCAATGAAAAAGAAACGGGATGTTTGAAAACACTCTTCTGGGCGGTGATCGTTATCTCCACCAAAGCCGACGTATTGATCATCTTGAATTCTTTGATATGAACGGCAACAGGGATCCTGCGGCCAAGGGGGTATTCCCTAAGCAAGATGCCGTTGTCCACATAATAGAGAACATTAGGCAGCTTTGGCGTTGACAATACAACGCTATCCGTCGGCTTATCCGAGAAGGAAACCGTCATGGATGTCGCTTGCCTGGCTTCCCTTACAACCCGAGCCATCGCGTTTCTGACCTGAGATTGCAGCTGAACCATCGTGGCATCACGCAGCGTGATCCCATTGCCGATGCTAAGCGCGGTATAGCAGCACAACAGGACAAAACAAAAAACAGCCATGCTGACAGTCAATTCCGTTAAACTAAACGCCCTGATGGAACCTATCTTAGGCATGTTCATCCTGAAATGATCGTTTTAAGCGCATAGTCCCTTTCCCTGCTGTTCTTATCCTTCCATGTTACCGTCACCTTGATCTTCAGCGGATCTTCCACAGATCCCTCAACGCGTATCAACTCGTTTTTCAACGGTTGCAGCATTTTCTCGGCAATTCTGCGTTCGTTAAAGAACCACTCCCCCGCTTCGATCTGCCGACGCACATCATCCAACGGCTGATTCCTGATCTCCTCTAAGATAAATTCCGCATGACTGGAAGCAATGGTCAGATTCCGGCTTGAGTCATTCAGATTCAATGAATTGATATAAGAGATCAAAATGACCGACACACAAAAACCCAAGATCATCGCGGCCAGCAGGATTTCCGGCAGAGTGAATGCCTTACGTAATTTAGATAACATCATGAATGTTGCTTCCCATTGATCATTTAATCCCTGGCGATGGTCACAAGAACAGCTGATAAAAAACTTTCTGCAAGCCGGTTTGTCCCAGGAAAATCCGCATCCTGCCCTAAACATTGAAGTTTCTTGATACGCCCACCCCCATTACGGGCTCGCACCATCACTTCCAGCTGCTTTATGCTGATCCCGCTGTAATTCGTTGAAACGAACAAATGCCCCTGAGGCTCCAGCACCTCGAAGGCTAATTGTATCAACGCACCAAGATCTTTTTTCACGCTAAATGTTTTCCCTTCGTGACGCGCGAAAGAAGGCGGGTCGAGGATGATCAGGCCGTAACGGTTGCCGCGGGCAACAGCCCGCTCTAAATAAAAGCGTGCGTCGGCTTTAACAAAAGAACTTTTATCCGCTGAAAGCCCATTATGCTGATAATTCGCTTCTCCCCTTTTTAAATAATTACTGCTGATATCCACATTAGTCACACCCACAGCGCCCGCGGAATAGCAATGGACCCCGAACGAACAGGTATAGGCAAAACAATTCAATACAGTTTTGCCTCTGGCCAAAGAAGCGACCAGCCGGCGGTTCTTGCGCATATCCAAGAACAGCCCGCAATTTAACCCGTCATTGAGATCAACCTCAAAGGTCAAGCCATATTCCTGGACCGTCGTTATGCTATTGCCGCCTGATAATACCTGTACTTTGATCGCATCCGATACGGACGAAGCATTGGCGCTGCGGTCCTTGAGGATGACGTAAACGGCCGCACACTCCTTCCGGAAGAAATCCGCCAGCGCTTGTGTGTGATCAAGCCAGCGCTTATCCATGACCTGGATCGCAATGTGCCGGTTATACCGGTCGACCACAAGGCCTTTGAGCCCGTCGCCGGACCCATTGACCAAACGCAGCGCATTGGTGACATTAAAAAGGCGCTGGCGTTTTGCCAGCGCAAGGGAGAGTTTTTGTATCAGGTCGCTGTTCATCCTTTAGCTTGCCCCGATCAGCCACCCTGCCAGGAACACCAGCAACCCGCCGACAATGACCTGAAAAGAGGCGGATAAGAACGGCGTGTCCATGTATTTCCAGCGGATGATGGAAATGATGATCAGTTCAATGACCACCACAAGGACCGCGACAGTCGTGGCCATCCCGAAATCCGGGATAAAATACGGCAGTGTGTGCCCGATGCCGCCAATCGTTGTCATCAGACCGCAGACAACCCCGCGCATCCAGGGGGCCCCGCGGCCGCTTAATTTCCCGTCGTCGGATAAGGCTTCAGCGAATCCCATACTGATCCCCGCCCCGATGGAGGCCGCAAGACCTACTTTAAAGGTTTCCATCGTATTATGGGTAGCGAACGCCGCCGCGAATAACGGGGCAAGCGTAGAGACAGACCCATCCATCAAGCCGGCCAACCCCGGCTGGACAAAACGCAGGACAAATAAACGCTGCGCCGCATGCTGCTCGGCGACAACTTCTCCCGCCTGCTCCTGGGCCGCGTGTATGGTTGAGGCCACATGCTCATGCCTTCCTTCTTCGGCAGCCAGATCCCCCAGCAATTTACGCATGGCCGCATTGGTCGTGCGGCTAGCCGCGACTTCATAGAAACGGCGGGTCTCAAGCTCCATGGATGCGGCTTCCGCGCGCGCTTTTTCCGGTGTAATGTTCTGGACATACCAGGCTGGCTGGCGTTTGACGAATCCTTTAATGTCGCCCCGACGGATCAACGGAATATGCTCACCGAAACGCTCCCGATACAGATCGATCAGCCGCTGGCGGTGCCTGGATTCCTCTTGCGCCATTTGGACAAAAAGTTCCGCGGTCGACGGAAAATCTTTGCGCAGGTTCTGGGCAAAATCCAGATAGATACGCCCGTCCTCCTCTTCCGCGGCGATCGCCACCGCCAAGACCTGCGCTTCGCTTAAGTCATGAAAATACATGGCAATGCCTCCTTAATATTACCCCATTTTCCCATCAACTCTTGCCGAGGTCAATATTCCCCAATACACAACCAAGAAAAGGACGAACGCGGTCATCCACAGTATCTGGCTGGCACCGATCATGATACCATACTGCTCATTTAGTCCCAGCGTCAAGACCACCCGGATCAAAGCGCTTACGATCGCCGTATAGAATATGGTCTCAAGCAGCGGCGGCACACGACCCACGCCGCGCCCGGTGTGGCCCAGCGATACCCGTGCCATCATGCCGATACAGAAAATACCAATGCCACCGGTGGTAAACGCGTGCAGGGCGCTATCATCACATTTGGGGTACACGAACGCGGCGGCTTTCAACAAAAACCCAAGGATCAAGAACATATACCCCGCAAATAATATCCACAATAGCGGCCTCTGCCATACACCGTGTGTATGCCATCCAGCCAAACGCAAAGCATGCACCAGGGCCAATAACAAAGCGGCGGCGGCCGTAAGCCATCCCTCATGGGTAAAGATATCCGCATAGCAAAACACAACAAGCAGCACCAAACTAACGATATCCAAAACGCGGCTGTTGCGCAGTTTCATCGGATAACCAACGCCGCCCTCGATAAAGAACGGCATGATGCGCCGCCCCATTGTTAAGATCAGACTGATGACCATATAAACAGTAAAACGGATCGTTTTACGTTCCATGATAAAGTCCTGATGCAGCAGCGCCCAATACAAAACACCTGAGGAAACCATCATCAGCATCAACTTGGAGAAGACCGCGGATTGCCGCCATTGTCTGACCTTAATAATGGGGATCATGACCGCGATTGTTAAATATACCATGAACGCGACATTACAGATGATCATCGGCCATAATGAGACCGTCGCCGGCAAGAACGCCAGGACGCGCGCCAGCGCCCACAAAAGGAATAAGATCAACAGCGGCGCGCCGCTTAGTGTCGGCAGTCCCGTCCAATTGGTCACTGCCGTCAGCAAAAACCCGGCGATCACGGCCATCGAAAAACCAAAAACCATCTCGTGAGCGTGCCAAACGGTCAGCGGCATGGCCACAAAAATATTCACCTGGCAAAGGTAGAACAAGAACCAGGCCAACATGGACAAAACCGTGTGAACAACAGCCCCTAGAAAAAATATCCTGAATCCTGTCTGCAGCACAACGGGCATGCGGGAATGAGTAGAAGTCTCGATCATCTTAAATATCCAATTTATTCAATAAAGTATCATTGTCCCGATGCGCTGTCATCAGGTCTAAAAGGGATTTAGCCGCTTCCACTTTATTTAACGTCACCAGCGACCTTCTTAAGGCGTCCACCCGAGGTAATTGCTCTTTGGGGATCAGCAGTTCCTGTTTGCGCGTCGAGCTCTTGGCGATATCGATCGCCGGGAAAATGCGGTGGCTGGCAATATCGCGGGACAGGACAACTTCCATGTTGCCGGTTCCTTTGAATTCTTCAAAGATCACTTCATCCATACGGCTGCCGGTCTCGATCAAGATCGTTGCCAGGATGGTCAATGAACCCGCCCCTTCGATCTTGCGCGCGTAGCCGAAAATGCGACGCGGCACTTCCATGGCCCGGCTGTCAACACCACCGGACAATGTTTTGCCGCCGCGCGAAGACTGCTGGGCATTATGCACGCGCGCCAGGCGGGTCAGGGAATCAATGACCACCATGACATTGCCGCCGTCAGCGGTCTCTTTGAACACATCCGCCATTAAGGCATCCGCGGTCTGTAAATGATGCTCGTAGCTCATGTCCGACGATGAACTGCGCACGTCGGCAGGCACCGAACGCTTGAAATCCGTAACCTCTTCCGGACGCTCATCAATGAGCAGACAATGCAGTTTGATATCGGGATATCCCGCCGCGACCGACCTGCACAAATGTTTTAAGAATGTTGTCTTCCCGCATCCCGGCGGGGCCACGATCAATCCACGCTGCCCCATACCGATGGGGCATATCAGGTCCATGGCGCGCATGGTCATTTCCGTCGATCCTTTTTCCAGATAGATCCTGGGAGAGGGGTCGATCGGGATACCGGTCAAAAATTTACGCTGATTCTCATCCTGCTGACGCGAAGGGATATATTTGCTCATGAAAACTTTACCTATTCTTTGTTAGTTGTATCGAAACATTTACAATGAGGACTGCCGAACATATTCCATTGAAAATCATAACCAGTAAAACCGTCGCCAAAACATTTCTCCTTGCACAGCGCGGACTTATGCCTGGATTCTTTATCTTTATAAGCGGCATAGGCATACAACCCCCCAGCCACACACAACGCCGCCGTGATCACGACCAGCAACCGGAACGGATTCTGACTATCAGCCATAGGTTTTCCTTTTATTTGAGCAATGCCCGATCAAAGCCCCCGCCAAACTGCGCCGGCCGAAGATCAGATCATCCTAACCTAAAAGCACCTCACTGGCAATACTCCCGCGCCAGTGGATATGATCATGTTATACCCGGGCGAATGTCTCCGCGGCAGAATTACGCATCGCCAATTCAAATTCTGCCGGATACGGAGTCTTTAACAAGTCCCCGTCATTGAGGAAATGGTAGATCTGGCTGTAATCCTTGACCTGGGAAAAAGAGATGCGGCGCATCAGGTAGCGCGGACTTAGCTGAGTGATCGACGCACACCCTGTCGCCCCCAGAATATCCGCGAAACTTTTAACCGTTGCCTTATGAAAGTTATGCACGCGCTTATTTTTCTGGGCGACCACCAGCCCATTAGCCAATGACGGATCCTGGGTCGCCACCCCCGTCGGGCAAAGGTTCGTGTTGCATTGCAGCGCTTGGATGCAGCCCAAGGCCAGCATCATCCCCCGCGACGAATAGCACAAGTCCGCGCCCATGAGCATATGTTTTAAAATACCGAAACCGGAATTGATCTTGCCGGAAGAAATGATCCTCACCTTGTCCCTTAATGAAAAACCGACCAGCGCATTGTGCACGATGACGAGCCCGTCATTTAAAGGCGATCCGACATAGTTGGAAAATTCCAACGGGGCCGCGCCGGTCCCGCCCTCTCCGCCGTCAACCGTGATGAAATCCGGAGTGATCCCGGTTTTCTGCATGGCTTTACAGATAGCGACAAACTCTCTGGGCTTACCGATACACAATTTAAAACCAACCGGTTTCCCGCCGGAAAGCTCACGCAGGCGTTCAATGAATCCCAAGAGCTCTACAGGCGTCGAAAAAGCGCTATGTGCCGGCGGCGAAACAACGCTTTGGCCCATCGGGACACCGCGGATATCCGCGATCTCTTTGGTCAATTTCTCCGCGGGCAATATCCCGCCGTGGCCAGGCTTGGCGCCCTGGGAGATCTTGACCTCGATCATCTTAACCGTTTGAAGCTGGGACTTATGCTTAAAACTTTCCGGACAAAATCTCCCCTCTTTAGTGCGGCATCCAAAGTATCCGGTCCCCACCTGCCAGATCAGGTCCCCGCCTTTTAAATGGTACGGCGTTAGTCCTCCCTCACCGGTGTTATGCGCGAAGCCTCCTAAGGCCGCACCTTCATTCAAGGCCACGACCGCATTGGCGCTTAACGCCCCAAAGCTCATGGCCCCGATATTAAAAATACTGGCCGAATACGGCCTCCCCCGGCCAGCCCCGACGAGTACACGCAATCCTTTGGGGTCAACAGGGACCGGCACCATGGAGTGCGTCACCCATTCATAGCCCACTTCGTAAACATTTTTCTGCGTCCCGAAGGGCAATGTATCCAATTCCCCCTTGGCACGCTGATATACCAATGAACGGTCCAGCCGGTTAAACGGCGTCCCTGAAGTGTTGGATTCCACAAAATATTGATTGATCTCAGGGCGGAAAAATTCCAACCAATAGCGGAAATTACCAATGATCGGAAAATTACGACGGATGGCATGGCGCGTCTGGAACATATCCACAACCCCCACCGCAATGATGGGACCCACCGCAAGCAGCAACCACACCGCCTGAGGCCAGAACCGGCAGGCAATGAACACCACAAACACGCTGATCAGGGAACAATATAAGAATATTCGACGAGCCATTAAACTGTATTTTAAATGAGCCCCCACACAAATCAAGCAGGTTCTATTCTTTCTCGGATGACCGCAAAGGGTCCGAGATCTTTGGGGTACGGCACGCTGCAGGAAGGCACACCCGGATGGACTTCCGATTGTGAATGCCCTGACCTGTCATAAACAGCGCTGACTGCCAATGCCTCGTTGCCGGATGGCGTACAGATCTCATACATCGCTTTGGCCTTGATAAGATTGGCCGGCTTAAGAAGCAACCGTCCTTGCCTGGGGTCATATCCCAATACCTGCGCCGTATAGCGGTAGCGGGTGTACAGAGAATTGCTGTTGGTGAATTCCTGCCCATCGACGCCGGGATTGCCGTATAAGAAACCCCTGATAAAGCCGCGGTTAGACGTGGCCCAGACATCATTGATCCACTCATGATTGAAGGGACGCCCAGCCATCATGTCATCGATCGCCCCCCGGTAGGCCCGCGCGATCATGGCCGCGTAATATACCGATTTGGAACGCCCCTCTACTTTAAAGGAACACACCCCCGCCTCTTTGAGATCCGCTAATGCATCGATGGCGCACAAATCCTTGGAATTCATCAGATAGCTGCCGTTCTCATCTTCATCCAGTTCGAACAATTCATCCGGCCGCGTCGTTTCTTTGACGAAATACTGCCCCTTAGGCTCCTCATATTCTTCTTGGCTTTTATAGACCTTATATTCCCACCGGCAGGAATTGGTGCACACGCCTTGATTGGAATCGCGGTGGCTTAGATAATTGGAGATCAAACACCGTCCGGAATACGCCATGCAGATGGCGCCGTGCACGAATGACTCCAGCTCCATGTCTGGACAAGCATCGTGTATCTCTTTCATTTCCCGAATGCTGATCTCACGCGAGACAATGATCCGCTTGACCCCCAGCTTCTGCCAGAATTTGACGGACGCGTAGTTCAATGTATTGGCCTGTACGGAAATATGGATCGTCTCGCTGGGGAAATGATCCATCATCAGCATGATCAGCCCCGGATCAGACATGATCCAGGCATCCGGCCTGCATTGCGCCAGCAGATCCTTGATGTAGGCGACAAAAGACGGGATCTTGCTGTTATGCGGGAAGATATTGGCAGTGACATAGACCTTCTTCCCTAATTTGTGGGCATAGTCGATCGCTTCTGCGACCTGCGCCAATGTCCTAAACCCGTTCTCTCTGGCCCGAAGCGAGAATTTGGGGATACCTAAATAGACCGCATCCGCGCCGAAGGCCAACGCGAACTGCATTTTCTCCATATTCCCCGCCGGCATCAATAATTCAGGAGCTGATCTTTTCACATCACACCTTCCCGTATGCGGCTAATGCTTTGGTTTTTTCATGCGCGTGCCAGACGATCGGGGCGGGATAATCCTTGAAAACATGCCCCTTCTTTGGAATATCATGGATCGCTTGCGCATCAACATCCCTTAACGACGGGATCCATTGCTTGATATACTCAGCGTGCGGGTCGAAACGTTTCTGCTGCAGCCAGGGGTTAAAGATACGAAAATACGGCGCCGCATCACAGCCCGTCGACGCCGCCCATTGCCAGTTGCCGTTATTGACCAGCGGATCATAATCCACCAATGCCCGCGCGAAATATTGCTCGCCCCGCCGCCAATCAATGTGCAGGTCTTTGATCAAGAATGAGGCGGCTATCATGCGTACGCGGTTATGCATGAATCCGGTCGCGTTTAACTCCCGCATGCCGGCATCGACAATTGGGAAACCCGTCTGGCCGTTCGCCCAAGCCTGAAAGAACGCTTCATTATCGTCCCAGGCAAGCGCATCATAACGGGGATAGAAACTTTTTCCCAGCACATGCGGATAATGATAACCGATCTGGGTAAAGAAATCCCGCCAATACAATTCTTTCACCAGTGTATGCGACGGGCCGAAAACCCGGACAATGTGGTGATAGGTTTCTCGGACGGAGCAGGTCCCGAATTTATGATGAGCGGACAAAACGGTTGTCTGACGCAAGAACGGGAAATCACGCTTTTGCTCATAATCCTTTAACCGCTTGATGGCCGCTAACAGCGATAAAGCGGCGCTTCTACCCCCCGGATATTGGGGATACTCTTTAGGCAAGGACAGCAGCGCATCATAAGCCTTCGTGTTCTCCAAACTGCTTGGAGATGCCTCAAACTTCCCTCGTGGACATAAGCGCGGTGACGCAACAGGGATAGTCATGGCTTTACGCGCATACGGCGTATAGACCGTATATAAACCACCATCGTTTTTTCTCACCGCGTCGGGAGGATTAAGCAGCGCATCATGGGACACATGACAGGGGACCTTATGCGCGTCGCACGCGTTAGTGATCGCATTGTCCCGCTTGCGACTAAAGGGTGTATAATCGGCATTGAAAAAAACAGCGTCAATACCTTCTTGCTGGATCAGCGACTCGACCACATCCTGAGGCTTACCATGAAAGACGAATAATCGCCCGCCCCGTTCTTTCAGCTGTCCCTTAAGATCATTCAACGAGGAGATCATGAACGCCAGGCTTGGGCGCCCCCGGTAAGGCTGATCCTCGACCTGACGCGGATCAACGATAAAACACGGCATCACGCGCTTAGATCTTTCCAAAGCGGCGATCAGACCGGTATTGTCCTGGAGCCTTAAGTCCCGTCGGAATATGAACAGCGCTCTTTTATACTGTACAGGGGTCATGGTCTCTGCTTGAAATATTTATACACCCACGCCGCGGTGAACACGACCGCGCACACCAGCACGATCGAGGCCCCGGATGAAAATCCGAAATAATACGACGCATAAACTCCGCCTAACGTGGAAATGACCGCAAAGGCACAGGCCAGCCCCATCATGATGTTCAGACGATCTGTCACAAGCCGGGCGGCCGCGACCGGAATGACAAGCAGCGCGTTGGTCAGCACCGTTCCGACGGCCTGGATGCCAACGACAACCGTTAACGATAAAAAGACCAGCACTATAAAACGCAGCCGCTCAACCGGGATGCCGATGGTCTTGGCATAATGCGGGTCGACGCAAAACAGTTTCAATTCTTTATAGAACAGCAATGCCGTGGCTATACCAGCAATGAATACGACCGTAATAAAGACCAGATCCCCATTGGTCACCGCCAGAATATTGCCGAACAACATGGAAAAAAGATCCCGGAATGATTTAGTCGCACTGATCATTACGATCCCTAACGCGAACATCACATTGGGGACGATCCCACCCGAGGTGTCTTCTTTGATCGTATCATTTTTCGACATTAACCCGATACCCATCGCCGCCGCCAGGATCGAGAAAAACGCGCCTAACGGCAAACTGCCTTTGAGCAAGAACGCGATGACCAAGCCCGGCAGCGCGCTGTGGCTTAACGCATGCCCGATGAGTGCCATGCGCCTTAAGACAATATAGGTCCCCCAGACCGCGCACAGAACACCGATGAGTATACCGGCTAGCGCCGCGCGCTGGATAAATGCGTACTGAAATGGATCGGTCAAATAATGCATCATGGGTGGTCGCATCCCTGGTGCCGGTTGTCTTTTTTCATGTCTGAATTTACTTGCGTCCCGTCTTTAAGATAAATGGCCCCGTCATAGCGCCCTTCTTCCCTGTCATAATAATGGGTGGCCACCAGCACCGTCTTGCCTTGCGCCTTGATCTTCTTTAAGAGATCCTCAACGATCTCACGCGTCTGGGCATCCACCGCGTTGAGAGGTTCATCTAAAAGCAGCAGATCGGCCTGCTGGGCCAATGCCCGCGCGATGAGTACCCGCTGCTTTTGTCCACCGGAAAGACTGCTGATATGCCGGCCGCAAAGATCATCCATGCGCATTTGCTTAAGAGCCTCATGAGCCTCATGCCAGTCTCTTTTACGTAAAGGAGAAAACCAGCCGCGGTACACATATCTGCCCATGCTCACCAAGTCCAACACGCTGACAGGGAAAGACCAGTCAACATCGCTGTGCTGGGGCAAATAGACCACACGTTGATGGCAGGCCCCCAGCGGATGACCGAAAATGCGTATGCTGCCGGAATGGATGGGCAGCAAACCGCTGATAGCCTTAAACAGCGTCGACTTCCCAGCACCATTGGAACCAACCAAAGCAATGGAATCCCCGACATGAACATGAGTGCTCAACCCTGTGATCGCCATATCCTGCGCATATGGATAGGCCACCGCAAGATCCTTGATCTCAAGCGCCGGCGCTTTGGGGTTTGGATGGCTATGTCGATGCTGACAATAAGAGAACTTCATGGATCATTCCAGATTTTCAGTGAATGTTTGAATGTTCGCGCGCATCATCCCCTCATACGTTGAACCTTTACTTTCCGAGGTACCCAACGCGTCCGTATACAGCCCCGGCACAACCCTGACACCGGCCTGATCAGCCAACACTTTCGCCATTTGACTGTTGGACGCATTTTCCGCGAATATGGCCCTTACATGTTCTTTCTGTATCACCTCGATCAGACGCGCCATCTGCCTGGCTGATGGATCCGATGCTTCTGTCGTTGTTGACGGGATAACAGCCCCGGCAATTGTAAAGCCATACCGATCGGCAAAATAGCCCAGCGCTTCATGATTGGTGACGATCGTCCTGTTCTTGACCCCTTTGAGCTGCTGCTCGCCCCATTGATCCAATTGCGTTAATCGGTCTACAAAGTTTTTGACATTGGCCTCATAGATCGCCGTATGGGAGGGATCAAGTTCTTTTAGCGCCGCGGCGATATTACGCGCATAGATGATCCCGTTCTGTATATTCTGCCAGGCATGTGGGTCTATCTCGGATGGATTATCCGGCATAGTCCTTGCGCGCGCACCCTCTGAAACTACAACGCGTCGCGCGTTGGAGTTACTGGACGCATACAATTTATCCAGCCACCCCTCGAACTTAAACCCATTCTCAAAGATGACATCCGCATGACTTAAAATGACCGCATCCTGCGGTGTCGGCTCATACTCATGGGCATCGGCATTGGCCCCTACCAAAACAGTCAAGTCCACCGCCTCACCCGCCACCTGCCGGACGATATCTCCCACCACGCTAAATGTGGCTACCGCGTGAATGCTTTTGGCATGACAGGCCCCGCCTGGCAGCATACACAACAGCATGATCAGGACAATAGCTGTATTTTGTTTGAAGGTTAACGGCATTGGGGACACACTCCCTCCAATTGGACAAAATGCTTCAATACTTTATAACCGCTGACCTTGACGGTTTCCATCAGGCCGCAACCGTCAACCTCGTCGACCCTTCCGCAGCGGACACACACGATATGATGATGGTGATGCCCGCTCACGTGACCTCGGCACAACGCGTAATACAAACGCCTGTCATCTTTCTGGATCTTGACCAAGATCCCGCAGCTCTCAAATGTTTCCAGATTGCGGTAAATGCTGGGGAGCCCTAAATGTTTGAAATCTTTCCTTAACTTCTCCCACACCTGCTCAGGAGACAAACATTTATTCTCGCCGGAAAAACAGTCCAGGATCGCTTTGCGTTTCGGCGTCAGCTTAAGATGCTTAGCTTTTAATTGTTCTAATAACGGCATTTTCATATATAGAAATGATTTCTATTTATAAAACAAAAAATAAATTAAGTCAAGACATAAAAACCCCTGCCGGCAATATCTCCGGCAGGGGCACAAACACATCCTAGAACTTAAATTCGTATTCAACGATCCATTTGATCTCGCCTTTGGGGGCAGCGTCGGAGGCGCCCAACAAATACCCAACATCATACTTCACCTGGCCGATCTTTCCATAAAAGGCCGGGCCGTATTGATGACGTTGATCATTAAACGCGACCGTCTGTCCGATCTCGCCGAAATTGCTATGCCATTCCACACCAGGCATGAACCACTCCCTTAAACGGTATTTGCTCGACCAGGCAAGACCACCGACTAAGTCCTCGGTCGGATGCCGCCCGACATTCTGCTCCAGGGAAAGATTTAACGTGTGGGTAAAATGCGGAAGGGACTTCTCCAGCAATAATTTGGCCTCCAGATTATCCGGATGCTTATTCTCAAATGACGCCTCGTATTCCAGATACAACCCGACATCGACAGGGAATTGCCCCTGATCGGTCAACTGCAAACGATTTTCCCATGACAATGCGGTGAATTTGAAATTGAGATCCTCATCACTGTCATTCTTAACACGCTCCCATTCCCCATAGACTTCCGTGAACCAGCGTTCGGTTACCCCATAACCGACGGCATACTTATGTTTCTGGTTATTGTCCTTGCCGGCACGTTCATCAATATCATATTGCCCTCTCGCCTCTATCTCAAGCTCCCCTTTTTCAACAAGAGGCGAATACACCTTCTTGGTCGCGTGGGCGCTATTTGGCATCATGACCAGCAATGCCGATCCAACAACAACTGCTGTCAATGTCTTCTTGAGAGCCGCCTGGGGAAGCTCACCATACAACTTAAGGAACATAGATAATCCTCCAATAGTTAAACAATATACCAACACCTGCATGCCCGATGGCCTATCCGTATAGCCCAGCAGCACATGCAGCACTTTACCGATAAAACTACTGCTTGAAACGAACCTGGACGTATCCCAGAGGGTAGGGACGATCTCAGGAACAACACCAGCCGCGGTCAAAAAGCTAAACGCCTGCGCCGCCATGCCAGCGACCAAAAAGATCAAAAGCCAGCTGGTGACAGCAAAGATCTTCTTTGTCGGTATCTTCATCAGGCTGTAATAAAGAATGATCCCAATACTGATCCCCGCGAAAAGCCCCAGGATGCCGCCGAAAACAAGATCCAGGACCTTTGTTCCCGTCAGAAAAGCACTGTACGTGAACATCACGATCTCTGCTCCCTCACGCAGCGTCGCCAAGGCGATCACCAAAGCCAGGGTATACATGGGCCTTCGGCCCTGGACAACCTCCGCGCCAACCTGCTTGAATTCCTGGGATAATGTCTTGCCATGCCGCGTCATCCAGATGGTCGTCCATCCGATCAATATGGCCGCGGTCAAAAGGATGATCGCATTGAATATTTCCTGACCTAACCCTTGTGCCGCCTGGGAGATCGTATCAGCAAAGAAGGCGATCAAACATGAACCCAATATCCCCCAGACGATCCCAATGAATATCCACGGGATGCGGTGCTTGAGGCTTTTTGTCGCCGCTAAAAGGATGGTCACGATCAATGCGATCTCAAAGACCTCCCTGAATAACACTAAAGCAATTGAGAACATAACACTCCTTTATTTGGCAACGATCTGACCTCTGGCTGTTTCCTTATGGAATTCTCCTATAAACTCATAAACACCTTTTGCCAACGGGCCTATATAAACAAGCCCTTGTGTTCTCCCGCTGATAACCTTCTCTCTATTAAGCGGATAACTCTCAAACTCTTCCGGTGTGGGATCCTGATTATCAATGATCAATTTCAATTTACGATTGGCTGGCACAACCACCTCGGCAGGCATAAACCGGTGATCTTTAATAACGATCGTGACCGACTCCGCTTCCTGCGCCCAGGCACAAGGCATTGCCACCATCACCGCAACCCACATCAATATGATCCGCATAACACCCTTCCTTTCACAACGCCTTAAATACGTCAAAAGTTAACTTATTTACTCAAACAAATCTACCAATATTTTGTTATTTGTCAAATAAAAAATAAAACTCCCGCCGGTAAAATAATTACAAGCGGGAGTCTATACGCCTAATTAGAACTTATTTAGTGTTTATTCGTAGTAGATATTGTCCAGATAGAACGTGGCGTTCGAGCTGTTGTCCTTGACATTGGCCACCCAGACAAAACCGCCGGCGATCCTCTCTAAGTTTTTACCCGTCAGATCAATGGAATACTCCTGCCAGTCCTTGGTAAGCTTGATGGGATCCGTACCAGCAGAATCTGTATCCGGGAATGTATGCCCCATCCCGACGCCACCCATCTTAAAGGTGATCGTCTCCCCGCCCTTGTCACCCTTAGCCCAGAACACCAAACGCTTAGCTCCCTTTAGGCTGTAACCGCTCTTACTATCGCCCCAGTTATTCGCCGGATGAAGCCAGTAAACCCCGGCCCAGGCCTGATGCATCGTCGCGCATTCTCGACCGAAATAGGCCTTGATACAGCTGCGGCCTTCCTGGCAATCCTTTTGCCAGGCATCATCCATGGCCACGCATTGCCCGTCTGGCATATACCCGGAAATGTAATAATGATTTCTCGACGGCTTGTCCTGATAGACCGTGAATTTCTTAAAACCTTCTTCTGTTTCTTCCGCATAAACCCTAAAGAAGCCTGCTGTGGATAAAACCATGGCCGCCATCAATAGAACAACCTTTGTAGAATGTGATAAGAACTTCATTACTGCCTCCTTGCTGTTATTTAAGCGTACAACGGATAATCCGTATACCCCTTCTGTCCTGCCCCATAGAACGTGTCCACGTCCGGCACATTGAGCGGCGCCTTTACGGCAAAACGTTTGACCAGATCGGGATTAGCGATAAACAGCTTCCCGAACGCCACTGCATCCGCTTCGCCGCTATCCAAAAGCGCCTGGGCAGTGTTCCGGTCAAACCCTTCATTGGCGATATAAACACCGCCGAAAATCTTTTTTAACCCAGGCCCGATACGTCCTGGCCCCGCATGTTCACGCGCGCATACAAAAGCGATACCACGTTTATTTAACTGCCCCAACAAATAGCCAAATGTCGCCAGAGGATTTGAATCCGACATGGATTGCGCATCCCCGCGCGGCGCGATATGGACACCGACTCGGCCCCTGCCCCACACACCAACAACCGCGTCAACAACCTCCAGCATCAAACGCGCCCTGTTCTCTACAGGCCCGCCGTAAGCGTCAGTGCGTTTATTCGTCCCGTCCTGTAAGAATTGATCCAGCAAATAGCCATTGGCCCCATGCACTTCAACGCCGTCAAAACCAGCAGCCTTGGCATTAAGCGCCCCCTGACGGTAACTCTCAACGATCCCCGGGATCTCCTTGATCGCCAAAGCCCTTGGGGTCACATAATCCTTCTTGGGCCTAAGCAAACTGACCGAACCCTGCGGCGCTATCGCGCTTGGAGCGACAGGCAATTCCCCATTTAAATAATAAGGATCGGAAATACGTCCCACATGCCACAACTGCAGCATGATCAATCCACCCTGATCATGCACGGCTTTAGTCACCAGCTTCCATCCTTCTACCTGTTCATTGGACCATATACCCGGTGTATTGGGATAGCCAACTCCCATGGGCGACACGGCTGTGGCTTCGCTTAAGATCAAACCAGCGCTTGCCCGTTGAGCATAATATTGAGCCATGAGCACACTCGGGATACGGCGGTCATCCTCGGTGCGGCAGCGGGTCAACGGCGCCATGATGATGCGGTTGGAAAGCTTTAGGTCACCAATCTGGATAGGATCAAACAATTCAGGCATGCAAATGTCTTTCTTTAATTTAAGTCAATTACAATAAGTGTACAAAAAAACCCGGGGATTTACAAATTTTTATCACAGGAGACCCCCTCGAGCTTAAGCAAACGCCGCTTAATACCGAGGCCTCCGCTATAGCCGCCGATCGTACCGTCGGAGGCGATCACCCGATGACAAGGCACGATGATACAAAAAGGATTCCTGCCGTTGGCTCCCCCAACAGCCCGGACGGCTTTAGGATTTTCGATCCGCCGCGCGATATCCCTATAAGACACAGTTCTCCCATACGGGATCTTCAATAATTCCCGCCACACCTGCTGCTGAAAATCCGTCCCCGACATCCGCAGCCGAAGATCAAAACGCTTACGCGTTCCCTTAAAATATTCATCAAGCTGCTGCGCCGCTTCCAGCAGCACCTGTTTTGCCACAGACTCTGCTTTAAACCGTTTCACAACAGGCATCGGCTGCCGCTCAAAATACACACCGGTCAATCCTGCATCAGATGCCGTCAGATATAATGCCCCAAGCATTGATGTTACCTGATACTGAATATGCTCCATATAGCCTTTCCTGCTATTATTAAGAAAAATCCGTCAGATCTTTAGGAGGGAATGCCGCACGCAGGGCATTTAAGACAGCAAAAACATCAATGATCTCCTGCCCAATTGCTCCCGCCACAGGTGTTAAATACCCACAGGCCGCAAGCATCATGCCTACGATGGATAATGCCATTCCTCCAAGCGCGCTTTGTAAAGCGATGGAACGCATGCGCCGGCTGATGTGCATCAATTCATCCACCTTGGTCAAAGAGCTATCCATGATCACCGCTCCGGCCGCCTCTGTGGTGATCTCGCTGTTCTGGCCGAAAGCGATCCCGACGGTGGCTGCGGTCAACGCCGGCGCATCATTGATGCCGTCACCCAAATACATGGTCGGGCCTAGCCCCGTTTCACGCCGAACGATCTCAATTTTTTCCTCCGGGCTTTGTCCGGCATATACCATATCGATCCCAACTTTATCTGCCAGATACCGCACTTCACTTTCACGGTCGCCGGAAACGATCATCACCCGGTCGATCTTATGCCTTGGCCCCAAATGTTTGATAAAAGACTGTCCTTCCCGGCGAGGCTCATCATGAAAACGCAACTGAGCCGCCAGCGTATCATTGATCACAACCATACATTCCAGACCACTGGATTGCGGCACGTCTTTAAACCAGCTCTCTTTGCCGGCCTTGACCAGTTTGCCGCGGCTGGTAATGAGCACCTGATGTCCGTCAACAACACCCCGCAAGCCTTCCCCAGCCGCTTCGCTGATCTGCCGGATATCCTTAAACCCCAGCTTATCTTTCCTGGCCGCGTCCACGATCGCGAACGACAGCGGATGTTTGGAATACTGTTCCAGGCTGGCAGCAAATTGCAGGACCGTTAACTTGTCAAAACCGTTATAACAGTTAACCTCCGTGACAACAGGACGACCGTACGTCAGCGTCCCTGTCTTATCGAGGATGATCGTATGGCAATGATCGATCTGTTCTAAAATGGCCGGATTGCGTATGATGATCCCCCGGCGAGCGCTAAGGGAGATCGATCCAATGACCGCGACCGGGATGGCGATCAGCAGCGGACAGGGCGTGGCAATGACCAAAACACTTAAAAAACGCATGGGATCATGGGTCAGGCCCCAAGCCGCCGCCGCGATCACAAGCGCTACAGGGGTATAGACCGCCCCGAGCTTATCCCCCAGCCGCTGCAGATGCGGGCGTTTTTCCTCGGCGGCGCGCATGACCTCCATGATCTTGGCGTAACGGGAATCCACCGCGCGTTTGACAGCTTTGATCATCATCATCGACTCGCCATTAACAGCGCCGGATAACACCTGGGAACCAATGACCTTGGAAATGATAAAAGGCTCACCGGTCAAATAGGATTCATCCATTGAACCGTGACCTTCAATAACCTCGCCGTCCACAGGACATATCTCGTGTGGAAGAACTACCAGATGATCCCCGACATTGATCGTGTCGATCGAAACATCCTGAACATCGCTGGAAGAAGATCGACGATGGGCTTTATTGGGCATGCGTTTGGCCAACGCCGCCAGGACTGATGACGCGCGCTCAATGGCAAAGCTTTCCAATGCTTCTCCGCCGGACAACATCAACACAACTAAGGCACCGGCTAAATATTCCCCTAAAAGGATGGAGACCACGATCGATATCCCTGCCAACTGATCGGAACCGAATTGACGACGGATAGCTTTATGCAGAAGATCCCACACCAACGGAGTCCCGCCTAAGGCAAGCGTGACCCACAACGGCCATGATGCCACATACGCCGAAGATCCTAAACCAAAGCGCATGATCAAATGGGCCGTGATCCCAGCAACAGCCAAAAACGCTATATAGATCGAGTTACGCTGCTGATGCATTGGGACATTATATACGATGGAGCGGATTTACGCGCTAATTATCTAAATGAATGTTGGGAGAACGGCGGGCTATACGTTGCTTTCAAAGGACTGCAGAGGCCCCTTCCCGATGACCTGTTTCTTTAAACGGTCGTCAAAAGGCTTTTCTCCGATCCAGACTGAAAATAACGCTCGGGCAAACTCATATCCTTCAATGATCCCCACCAAACGATCATTATGAGAGAATTGGGTGCCGACTTCAGGGATATACGTCAGTGCAAATCGATCTCCCGGCTTTAGGTCCACAAAGTAACGGCCCATCATCTTGATCTCATCCGCCAAACGATCCATTGTTGCAGCGTCGACATTATCCTTCATCGTATCGATCGTAAAACGGGTCAATTTCCTGGCGGGGATATGGACAAAATACTCGACCTCGATCCGCTTCGGATAATTCCCCAGCAGATCCGGGTTGGCATCGACCGCTTTATAGAATCCTGCCGCAAAAGCCTTGATGAACAGCACATTTTTAAGTCCGGTACCCTGCAGGACCATGTGCTCGCCCTGGTCCTGATAAGCATCCTTAAAAAGAACCCCAGCAACCTCTGCCGCCTGTGCCTGAGGGAGAGCAAAGGCGGTCATGACAAGAACAGCAAGCATTTGTATGTGGAGTAATGAGGACTTCATGTCTTAAAGATACCATATCTTGAACATATGTCAACCACGGTTGAATGCCTATATATCATGTATGTTAATATACATGATATATGATCGGGAAAGATCGTCCTAAATCGTTTGAAGATAAGTGGTTAGATTGATATCGGTATTCAACAGCCCAAATTTCTTTCGGATCTTGTTGCGGTGGGTTTCAACCGTTTTAAAAGACATGTTAAGCATCGCTGCGATCTCTTTGCTGCCAAATCCGCTTTTGATCAAATTGGCAACCTCAACCTCTCGCGGGGACAATGAATATTTCTGCCCCGATACATTCGCCCCAAAAGTAGATGTCAAGTCTAAAAGATTTTTCTCTAAGACATCAAAATAGGCCCTATCCGAAGCGCTGGCTTTCCGGCGCAGTTTTTTTAACGCCGGCAGGATGATCTTCTGCGCATTGCTGCTGACATTGCGCGCGATATTCTGCTTCTCGAGCGAAACCTGTTCCAACACCTCCCTTAAGGCCGCGTTCTTTTGCTCAATGGCCTCCTCTATTTTCTTTCGTTCAGTGACATCACGCTGGATCGCGACATAATGCGTCACCTGCCCATCCGCATCTTTTATCGGCTCAATGTGCCATTCATTCCAAAATTCCGAGCCGTCCTTGCGGTAATTGACCGCTTGGCCGAAAAATACACCCCCCTTTTCCAATGTTTCTTTAAGCCGCCTGGTGACAGCGGGATCTGTTTTAGGGCCCTGCAGGATGCGCGGCGAACGGCCGATCACCTCATGCGGCTCATACCCCGTCATGGCAGTGAATCCTGGATTCACATAAACAATGAACGGACCAGGGGGATCAAGATCTTTATTGGTGATGATGATCGAATCTCGGGTGAAATGGACAACGGAAGCCAGCATCTTTTCATAGATCATACGCCGCTCCTTTGTTCCCGATCTTTAATGGTGAGCAAAAAATGTCGCAATGATCACGATGATCAGCATAAAACCGATCGCCAACGCTGTGAATCCAAAGATGAAGCACTTGATCATGGTCTTACGGGCTGGAGCCGGAACAAGATACTTCTCCAGTGTACCTTCCTGGACCAAACGCTCATACTCCTGCGGTCGTTCTTTGATGAAACGCTCCAGAGGGACAACGCCGCTAAAAATGCTCAAGTCGATCGGGAAATTCTCGACGCGCAAATGGTTGTGGAAGAAATGTACCGTAAAAATAAACGCCAAGGCTAAAAGAGCTTCATCGCTATGCACGATCGCCGCCACATTAAGGATGGATCCAGGCAAGAACTGGGTAAAGAATGTCGGGAACCACATGATCAACCCCGACGATCCAATGATAAAGACGCCCCAGAACACCGCCAGATAATCAAATTTCTCAAAATACGTCCAGCGGTCATACTTCGGCCGGTCACCCATATAGAAGAACCACTTGATATTATCGACAAAATCCTGCCAATCTTTGGCACGCGGAACCATCGACGTATGCCCTTTGAGATACCCCTTATCTTTCTTGACTAAGATCTGATGCGCGACATGGATCATGTGGAACAGGATATACCCAATGGTGATGAGCCCAAAAACACGGTGGCAATACCGGTTATTGGCGACCCCTCCCAAAAGAACGTTAAGCTGCTGGCCCCATGCCGTGTAATAATATTTTAACGGCAAGCCAGTCATCACCAACCCCAAGAAAGACACCACCACGACCCCATGCATCCGGCGCTGCAAATTCGTGAAACGTCGGATATACTGCTTGCCATGTGGATCGACAGTGAATTCCCGGCGGATCAAGGCGACCATGCTGCGCTGGAACCACAGCAATGTGTGCAGCCCCCAGAATAAAAATACGCTAAACAGCAGCCAGTTCATGAATTGATATGTATAAAAGACCATCGGTGAACCGTCTTTATCCGAAGGATCGATATGCGGGTCGTATTCGATAAACCGGGCATTGGTATTCGCATGACATTTCGCGCACGTCTGCTGCAAATTGGTCTTATTGATCGTCGAGAGTGGATCTGATGCCGGCAGGATGTCGTGGACGCCGTGACAGCCGGAGCATTTCGCGCTTTGCCCAAAACCTAACGATGTTGCTTTCCCGTGGAACGTGTCTTTATAGGTTTCACTTTGTTCTTTGTGGCATTGCCCGCATTCTTTCGGGATATTCTTCTGTGCGGCACTGCTTAATGGATCGACGATCCCGTGTTCGGAATGACACGAGGTACAGGTTGGGACATCTTTTCGGCCGTTCTTCCACAATTTTCCGTGGATACTGGTGATATATTGATCATAGATCCCCTGATGGCATTTGCTGCAAGTGACAGGAATGTTCTTTTTATTGACCGGTGAACGCGGATTAGACGCCGGGAGTATATTATGCGGCCCGTGACAATCCACACAGGTCGCGGAAACACTTAAACCCTTTAAATGGACGCCTTTGCCGTGCACGCTAGTCAAATACTCGTTAATGAAATCAGACGTCGGTAAACCAGGGTACTTCTTTAACAATTCTTTATTCGTATGGCATTTTAAACAGGCCGTGTCGCTTTTGAAATGATTGATCTGAGAACGGCTGTCAGATTTAGGAAAAATATCGTGCTTGCCGTGACATTCCGTGCAGGTAAGGACGCCGTTGGCCGCATTGCCGAAGATCTGGGCATGGATGCTGACTTTCAGCATATTGGCAATATCTCTGTGACACCTGGAACAATCAACTTTCGCTACTGTGTCATGAGGGACTTCTTTAATATCCGCGTGGCATTCGATGCAATTGAGGTTTTTATGGACGGAGGAATTTAATAATTTTTCGTCGACAACAGGATCATTGTCAGCGTGGCATTCCAAGCATGATGCTTTGGTCAACGGCTCTTCCGCCTTCTTTTCCTGCGCAAAAGAAAAAGAAGAGCTCCCCAACAAAACCCCTGCGGCTATAAGAACTTTCAGGAGATCCATTATCTTACTTTTTTATACAATCCTTTAAGTGCGTATCAATACCGATGATATGGCTGGTGATCCACTGTTCAATGAAGCTGTGCATCTCGACATAGAAATCGTCCTTCACTTCTTTGGTTTCAAATGCCCGTTTGAATTCCTGAACTTTAGCCAAAAACATCTGGTGAGCGATCTTGTTCTTCTGGGAAACCGAACAACGCGCCTCATCCATGCATCGTTCTTCAAACTTAAAATGCGCCGCGGCATAGGCCTCAAGCATCCCAAAACTTTTTTCCAGGTAATGCTTACCCTTGCCTTCATTGATCACTGATTCAAAATCATTAAAGAAATCGAACAACAGGCGGTGCTGACGATCCACCGCTTCATTACCAGTTGCGTAAGCATCTTTCCATTCGATCATAAGTATCTCCTTTTGAGGAGATTGTATCAACATTTCTAAATCCGTTGGGAAATTTCTTTGTTTTCGCAGCAGCAAACCTTATTCACTACCCCCCACCGGTATGGCACTGGGAGCAATTCATGCTTTGCCAGGAACCATCATCCTCGAATGGATGCTTGAATTCCACTCCGTCCACATTCTTTTCAATATCGGCTCCAGATCCCTGCTGGGTGATAATGTGACAGATCTTGCAGTCCCTGGAAATATTCCCTCCCGTTTTCGTCTTATGCTCATCGTCATGGCAGCGGAAACATCCGTCGGAGATCATGTGACCGACATTATCCGGATAAGCATCCCAGCGCGCTTTCATGAGCGGAAAGAAATTATTCTCATACATGACCTTGATCGCCTCAATCGCTTTCTTGACCTCGACCTGATGGGTCGAGTAATATTCCGTCTGTTTGGTCGCATAATAATGAGTTAATGAAGTCTCAATATTCTTAAAGGCCTCCGTTTTGTCTTTATATTCCTTAGCCAGAACCTCTACCCCCTTGCCCTTGATCATGGGTATGCTGGGACTGATCAGATCATCCTCCAAGGCCTGATTCATCAAGACATCCGGGGCTTTATAGTGATGGGACGGACGGTTGTGGCAATCCATGCAGTCCATTCTCCTGATCTTGGCAGGATCCGGCGCCTTGTCTTTGTATGGCGAATCTTTGGTCACATAAATATTTTCTTCACCTTTCTTGCCAATGCTTTTAACCCAGGTGATCTTTTGACGCTTCTCATCATCCGCTACGTAATAAATGTCATTGTTATTATACATGTGCGCATGGATACCTGAACCGCCCTTATCCTTTCCTCCGACCTGGATCAGCATCGAGATCCCCCACTTGGGCGTTTTACTCGGATCGTCGGCAAAATATGATTTCTTCATTTGAATGGCGCTAAATGATTTGCCCGGCCAATGGCATTCTTCACAAATTTCTTTTGCAGGCCTTAGTGTCGTCACTGGAGCTGGGACAGGGCGTTGATAATCCCCTTTGAATGTCTCAAACAACATCCTGACACCGGCCATTTTATAATGGACATAGGACCCGGCACCAGAGCCGATATGACAGTCGACACACATGACTTTCGCATGAGGTGATTGCGAATGGGCCTTAAACTCCGGTTCCATGATGCCATGGCAGGTGACGCCGCAGAAACGGTTGGATTCGGTGTAATGATACGCCTTGTACGAACCGATCGCCGTCATGAGCATGACAATGACCGTCCCGATAACAAAGATGATAAAAGCATTTTGATGCTCTGGGATGGAAAGATCGATGTGAATGGCCTGAGGCTTACTTTCCGCCAGTCCCTTGCGGACGCGGGCAGCCTTCCATCTGGCGCCAAACGGGATAAGTAACAACCCGATGATCAAAAACGGCGGCAGGAGGATATAGGTAATGATCCCCAGATAGTCGTTATGCGTCGGGTTTAGAAAATCAACCCAGAATAAAATAGTTTCGCAGACGAGAACTACAATGGATAACGCAACACCGAAATATGTTATGACATTGTAGAAATCGTCTGCGAAACGCAGATGTTTCCGTTTATGCTGTTCCTGGGACATGGATCAATTTACCATAATAACTTCGCATCCAACCACACCACTTGGGCATTATATGCGCCTGATTCCGCCATGCTGTTTGGCTTATACGCATAATAACCGTAATGTGGTGACACGGTCAAGGACTTGTTCACGCTCCATGACAATCCCACAGCCCCATCGTAACTCTTGCTGTCCGCAGCATAAGGCAGCAAAGTCGAGGTCACGTCGTTGAAATTCTTGATCAACGTGTATTGGAACGAGCTGTTGAGGCTCCATTTCTCATTGATCATATAACTGGTGGCCATCAACCAATTATTGGAATTCGATCTAAATCCGGGGTACTGCAATGATGTGCTCGCCCCCGCCGGCGTGGTCACGTTGCTGAAATCCTGAGAAAAAGACAGGGTCACGAACAACGGATCCGTCGGCTGCAAGTTTAGATCATACCCGAAGACATTGCTTAATCCGCGGGACTTGGTTTCTTCCTGGCTCTCCACTCTGGGCATATACTTAGTGTCGCTGAGCTTATAACGGAAAACCCCTTCCACCCTGTTGACCGGCTTCCAGGAGACTTTTGTTGTCAACTCATCCCCCCGGGTCTTGACCGCATCAACGAAGGCGGATTTTGAACCGGATGCATACACTGTTTCAATAACGTCGTCATAATCATTGTTGTTGAGTTTATGACGGACCTGTGTCGTGATGCTTAATGCCTTTGAGGGAACATAGCGGGCACCCGCGGTCGCAACCAAGTTCTGGACATGGGTGATCGTCTCGCGCCCTAATTGTTCGCCCGCCTCAGCAGCAGACTGTCCTGCGATGCTGTTTCTCTCTTCGGTTAACCAGTTGCGTGTTTGCTCCATCTCAACTTCGCTATAGAGACTTGTCTTAGAAATCCCATTATAGCGCAAGGAGAAATTCTCTCCTAATCGGTAGATCTTATTCTCGGTCGTGCTCACATCCGTCGTATTGATGATCCCGTCCGGTGCGCCCGACGTTGTATCATGCGGATAGGCGGACGTGCCCCTACGGTTTAGCACCTCCGCTTTCATCTTGGTAATGAAATTCAGATCCTTACCAAGCTGAGACATAAAACTCCCTACCGTCGTATGCGCATTATAGCGATTTTTGGCATACGCGTTGATCGCACTTTTAGGATTGGAATAATTATTAGGAACCCCAGCAGCAGTGTATTCCCTTAAATTCTCCAATTCACTGTTTTCAAGATTGCTGTAACGGTACCCTAATGACAAATGGTTCTTGTCATTGTTAAACCAGCGGTCGCCTTTCAAGGTCGTTGTGTACAGATCCGTCTGAGGATCCTGCCACTGGCGGCGCATTTTCGTATCAGAGCTCACCCCGCCGGCCGCGCTGAGAAATTTTTCCTCGCGCAGCGACTTGATGTGGGTAAACTCGAATTTCTGTTCAGCGCCGACATTAAAGCCAGCCACTTCACCGTTGCCTTTTAAGGCAACAGCATCAGTGACTTCCTCTACATCCTGCCAGGTCGGACCAATGTCGCGGGTCACAGACCCGAATTTCACCGCCGTCCAAGCCAGCCTGGATTTACGACCATCCTTGCTGTGGCGCTCAAAAGCGACAGCCACGCCAGGATCATCCGCCGTCTTGGAACCGATCTCAACGAACATATGCTGCATGTCCATCTTAAGATCATCTTCCAGCGTTAACGCGCTAAACGTGGTGTGCGGATAATACGTACCGCCGGTCCCGTCGTAATACTTACGGAACGACGCATAATCCGTCTTGACATAACCGACATTTTCCTTAGTTAAGGTTAAGTCAAGCGCATTATCGTAATCATTTGGAATAGAATGCGCTTCCAAGGACACATTGGCGTTCTTATTGGAACTATCCTCAATGGTGAGGTCTTTGATCCCATAAGAATACCCGTCGTTGATCCAGTGCATGGCCCTGAATTTCTGGGCATCGCCTTTAACCGTGGTGATCGCAAACGGCATCAGGGTGATGTTCACCGGATTCGAGGTTTCCTGAGCGTGCACGCCATAAGCCGTAAAGCTCAAGGCGATCACACACGCCAGCAAACTGCTGAAAAACTTATATGATTGTGGTTTATTCATACTGCGCTCCTTTGGCCTTAATACCGTAAGTGATCATCAAAGTTCGATCCATGCACCGCTGTGTGACATCCGGCGGTGAAACAGCTCGCGTGGTTCAGGCGGCCGTTATGGTTTGACTTACCGATCGTCTGGAAATTCGTCTGCGTATGACAACGCAAACACAGGTTGGAATCCCTGGCGATCAACATTTTGTCATTAACCGAACCATGCACTTTATGGCAGCTAGAACAGCCGTCGCGCGTGGCTTCATGTTCCCACACGAACGGTCCCTGCTGTTCCTTATGGCATTTGAAGCAGGCTTCATTGGCATCATTCATGCTGGTGGAACTCCAGGGCTTAACTTCTTCGCCATGCGGGCTGTGGCAGTCAGAACAGCTCATCTTACCCTCGAGAACCGGATGACGGTAAGGCAGATTAAATTCCGCGCGCTTCTCTGTATGGCAGGTGAAACAAATGCTCGGATCTTTTTTCGGATTAATGATGCTGCCTTTGCCTCCGTTAGCATCCGCGTGGACACTGCCAGGTCCGTGACACATTTCACACCCCTGGGCCGTGCCCTCATTGGCGTCATTGGAAATACGCGCGTGGGTGGATAGCTTAAATTGCCTAGACTCCTTCTCGTGACAGGTGGCACATGTCTCGGAACCGACATATGTCGCTGTCCTGACAAGTTCCTGGGATCTTGCATCCAACGCAAAAGCAGGCTTAACAAAAGCCAGGAACAAGCTTAAGACAACAATGATGAGATGGTGGACTTTCATACGCTCTCCGTTCGCTTGTTATTGTTTGGGTTTGAAATCTTCGATCTTGCCAACTTCTTTATAAGTATCCGCTGTTGTTTCTTTCGACTTCTCGACGACCGCTTTGCCATAATCGTTCATCTCATGCTGACCGTCATCTTTTTTGGGCTTATCTGAAACATGGCATTCAATGCACTTTGGTTTGCTTTCAGGAAAAGCTTCTTTGTACTTCTTGATCTCTTTAATGTCAGCCTGGGCCGGGATCGCGCCCGACAAGACAAACATGCCCGCGATAACGAGCATTAAAACAGTTGATCTTTGAGATGTGACGTTCATATTTCCCCCTTGGATGTTTAAGATGACATTAAAACCTGTTGACCGGCCATGGCCTCGATCTTTGCCATGGCATTATAAAATTCTTCCCTTTTGCGAATGACAAGTGCCGCCACTTCCTTGACCGCATCTTGACGTGTTAACACCGTGCGTTCGATGACCTTGTCTAAATCATCCAGCTCAACTAACGTGACACCGCTGATCCCGGCAACGGCGGGATCAATGTTGCGCGGCATCGAAATATCGATCAAAATGACCGGAGTTTGGCGCGCCAGGGCCACATTTTCCATGAGATCTTTGGTGATCAGATAATGCGGAGCGCCCGAGGAGCAAATACACACATCCACCTCGGCGAGCACCTCTTTCATGTTCCAGAAAGGCACAACCTCCGCCTTTACTTCTTGAGCCAGCGCGGCGGCATTCTCTAAAGTCCTGTTCATCAAATAGATCTTTTTGGCTTTCTTTTGGTGAAGATAATTGAGCGCCAGCGCTCCCATCTTACCGGAGCCGACGACCAAAACGCTTTTATCCTGCAACGAACCAAGCATTGCCTGGGCCGTTGAGACCGCTGCGGCGCTGACCGACATCCCGCCAAAATCGATCTGGGTGTCCTGCCGGGCTTTTTTGCCTGTCTCTAAAACATAGTTGGTGAGGATATTGAGTGTTTTGTCCATCAATCCTTTTTCGCGGGAAACACCGACCGCTTCCTTGATCTGCCCAAGGATCTGCTTCTCCCCCAGGATCAGTGAATCCAGACCGCAGGCGACCTCCAGAAAATGGGTGACAGCCTCCGGACCCTGCAGCGTGTAGAACATTTTCACATATTGATCATCCAGCGGCAGGTGTTTTAAGGTAAAAAGCATTTGGATGATATGCTTAGGCTCGCAATCATCGACGACATTGGCATAGATCTCGCAGCGGTTGCAGGTGGAGAGAACAACAGCGGACATGACTTGGGCATCCGTTTTGAACTGCGCGATCAGCAGCTCCCGTTCCTGGGGGCTGACATAGAATTTCTCTCTAAGATCAATAGAAGATGTTCGGTGGTTTAAGCCTATCGCCAAAATTTTCATGCTGCTCCTTGAAAAATGACTAATTGACCGAATTCAATATCTTTTTAAGGCTGGGGATCAACTGCTTGAAAAGATCCCCTTTATTAATGAACGTTTTAATGTGGTTCCTGGTGTTCAGCTTCCCGATCTCTTTTGTGTCAAACATCGTCAGCATGATGATGGAACAGCCTGGCACTGTTTCCTTGATCTGCGCCGCTGCGTCGATGCCGTTTAGACCGCCCAGCCAAAAATCCATGAGGACGATCTGCGGCCGCGTTTCCTTTGCGACTAAAACCCCTTCCTCACCCGACGCTGCTTCCACTAAACGGGCATCCACTTTGCTGACTTCTAAAAAATGCCTGACTTCTTTTCTGAAGTCTTTATGGTCTTCCACGATCAAAATGGTTTTTGACATAGAAGACATCATAAAAGAAATGAAGATTTCATTATATGCGACATTATACGGATAACCCTACGTAGAAACACGTAATCCGGCTAAACGATCCCTTTAGACATCGCATACTTGACTAACGCCGCTGTCGTTTTCAGCCCTAGCTTATGGATCAAATGACTGCGATGAGTTTCAACAGTGCGGATACTGATCTTAAGCCTTGTGGCAATATTCTTATTGGCCGCCCCCAGGGCGATCAGCTTCAATATTTCTTTCTCCCGGGGCGTTAATAATTCCAGGGACGGACTGTCCCCCTCTCGGATGGAGCTGACAAATTGCCGGGTGATAATATCCGAAATGGACGGCGACACGAACGATTTTCCCCGGATGACCGTCTTAATGGCCACGACCAGCGAATCAAACGCTCTGTCTTTAAGGATATACCCCTTTGCCCCGTGGGCCATGGCTTTTTTAAAATGCTCTTCGTCCTTCTGCATGGTCAGTACCAGGCATTTTGTCTTGGGGTACTTCTGTTCTATCTCTTTAAGCGCCGCCAAACCATCGAGATTTGGCATGCTTAAGTCCATGACCACACAGTCGCATACCGCAGAGGCCAATTTCTCCAACAGCTGCTCGCCGTCCTGTGCCTGTGCCACGACCTTGAAATCCGGCTCCTTGTCCAGCAGGGCTTTTAAACCCGAGCGGAACATTTCATGATCATCGGCTAAGATCACCCTGATGGTTTTCATACAGCCTTATCCTTTACAGGAATATCTAAAGAAATGATCGTTCCTTTACCGACGATCGATCGAATATCAATAGAACCGCCCAACAGCTTGGCCCTCTCTTTCATGGTCACAAGCCCCAGCCCCAAACTTTTGTCATTGGCCTTAAACCCTCGGCCATTATCTTCAATGACAACTTTAAACCGGCCTTGACGCCGGGCCATGCGCACATTGACCTTGCTTGCCCTGGCATGTTTCATGCTATTGGACAAGGCTTCCTGGACAATGCGGAAAACATTGATCGCCTCTCCCTCAAATTGCAGGCCGTTGGTAGAAATTGAAGAAAAATGCACTTTAAATTTTTTTGAGTGACTAATATCCCTCGCCAGCAGCTTGATCGCGGTTGAAAGTCCAAGCACCTCCAGCGTCGATGGACGCAGGCGGGTCGCCAGCCCCCGGGAACGATCGATGATACCGTTCAAATATTCGAGGATACGCACCGAGTCCTTATCATGCCGCGCATTCTTGGCCGTTTCGACTAGAGACGACTGGATCATCATCTTAAGCGTGGCCAAAGACTGCCCCAGATCATCATGGATATCACGAGCAATGCGGTTACATTCGCTTTCCTGCGCCTGGATAATGCGCTTGGGGAGAGCCTTGAGCTGTTCTTCCATGAGTTTGCGGGCCGTGACCTCATTGCGGATGGACAAATACTGATACGGGAGACCCTTTTCATTGAGGAAGGGCACAATGGTCGAATCCACCCAATATAAACTGCCGTCTTTGGCTTTATTGCAGATCTCCCCCTTCCAAACTTTGCCAACCATGATAGTGCGCCACATGTCCTTGAAAAATTCTTTGGGGTGATAACCGGAATTGATGATGCGATGATTTTTACCTAAGAGCTCATTCCTGTTGTACTTAGAGATCTGACAGAATTTATCATTCACGTAAATGATATCACCTTTGCGGTCCGTGATCGCGACAATGGAGGCCGCATCGAGCGCGAATTTCATATCCGCCAGCTCTTTGAGGGATCTTTGCAGGTCTATATTATCTATATTCTTTTCCATAGAAAGAGTCTATTACTGGCAAGAATTTTAGCATCTCTTTCTATTTTTACAATACTCTTTAAGCGATTCTTGCGAATTCGGGATCAACCATCTTAGGTGAGACTTTAAAAGACTGGCGAACATGATCTGCGCTGCCGTTGATCAGTGAAGCAATGGCTTGGCGGTCTTGGGGGAGATCAAATCCTTTGATCACCGTGGTGCGGAATTGATGCGGCAGACCGCTTTGTTGGATGAGATCAATGCTGCGCTTAATGAAGGCCATATCGCAGGGGACCTGGATGAGAGCGGGGTATTTTTCCAGTGATGTTTTGATATCCATGGCGATGAAATCGATCAACTGGCGCTCTATCAACGACGACAGAACATCCGGCCTGCTTCCGTTAGTATCCAGTTTGAGGGAAAATCCCATGGCCTTGAGCGAAACAATGAACTCATCGAGGCCTTGTTGAATGGTCGGCTCACCGCCACTGATCACGACCCCTTCCAATTTGCCGCGCCTGGTCTTAAGGAATTCCAGAACTTCCTGGGAAGGGATCGGTTCACAAAAAAACTCAGGGATGACCAGTTCGGCGTTATGACAGTAGCCGCAGCGAAAGTTGCACCCTTGGGTGAACACTGTCGCTGCGGCTTTGCCTGGATAATCAACTAAGGTCAGCTTCTGAAAACCGCCTATACGCATATCTGGTAAGTCTTGCGCTCTGCGAATTCTTCTTTTTTACCTTTGTTCCACTGTTTGACCGGCCTTAAATATCCCACGACGCGCGAATAAACTTCACATTCACTGGCGCAATGCATGCAAGTCGGGTGTTCCCCCGCCAGGTAGCCGCAGCTGGGGCAGACACTAAAGGTCGGCGTGATGGTAAAATAGGGCAAACGATATTGGGTGCAGATCGTTTTGATCAGGCATTTGAGTCCTTGCGCATTATCGATCTTTTCCCCGACAAAACCATGGAGCACCGTGCCGCCGGTGTAGAGCGTCTGCAGGTCATCCTGATGGTCCAGCGCGGTAAACACATCCTCCGTATGCCCGACGGGCAAATGGGTGGAATTAGAATAAAACGGTTCATGGCCTTGCGTGTACTCATGCTCATTGGCGCATTGGATCTGCGGGTACATGGCCTTGTCCAATTTGGCCAGGCTGTAGGACGTTCCTTCCGCCGGTGTTGCTTCCAAATTAAAGATATTGCCCGTCTCTTTTTGATAATCGACTAAAACGTCCCGGATATATTCCAGCGTCTTGACCGCGAACGCTTTGCCCTTATCCGAGGCAATATCCTCTCCCAGCAAATTCAAGCAGGCTTCGTTCATTCCCAGCAATCCGATGGTGGAGAAATGATTCTTCCAGTATTGGTTGAAACGCCCTTTGATGTTGCGCAGATAGAATTTGATATAGGGATACAGATTCTCGTCGGTCAATTTCTCTAAGACCTTGCGCTTCATTTCCAAACTGTCTTTGGCTAAGTCCATGACGCGCTTGAGCTGACCGAAAAATTCTTCTTCATTGTTGGCCGTATACCCTAAACGCGGCAAATTGATGGTCACCACCCCGATCGACCCGGTCAGCGGCGAGGCACCGAACAAACCGCCGCCGCGGCTACGCAATTCGCGGTTATCCAGACGCAGACGGCAGCACATGCTGCGGGCATCTTCGGGGTTCATGTCGGAATTGATGAAATTAGAAAAATACGGGATGCCGTATTTCGCGGTCATCTTCCACAACAGATCGAGATTGGGGTTCTCCCAATTGAAATCCTTGGTCATGTTGTAGGTTGGGATCGGGAAAGTGAAAACCCGTCCCTTGGCATCGCCTTCGAGCATCACCTCTAAAAACGCTTTATTGAACATATCCAACTCTTGTTTAAATTCGCCATATGTTTCTTTCTGCACAACCCCGCCGATAATGACGCCCTGGTCCTTGTAATAACTGGGAACGGTCAAATCCATCGTGATGTTCGTAAACGGCGTCTGAAATCCGACGCGGGTCGGCACATTGACGTTAAAAATGAATTCCTGCAGCGCTTGCTTGACCTCGTCGTAAGAAAGCTTGTCGAAACGGATATAAGGCGCGAGCAAGGTATCAAAATTCGAGAAGGCCTGGGCGCCGGCCGCCTCCCCTTGCAGCGTATAGAAGAAATTAACGATCTGCCCTAAGGCCGCGCGAAAATGTTTAGGCGGCTTGCTTTCCATTTTTCCAGAAACACCTTTAAACCCGACGGTGAGCAAGTCCTGAAGATCCCAGCCGACGCAGTACACGCTGAGCAACCCCAGATCATGAATATGAAAATCCCCGCGTTGATGCGCTTCTTTGACAGCGGCGGGATAAATGCGGTTAAGCCAATAAAGCTTGCTGACTTCCGAGGAGACATAGTGATTGAGCCCCTGGAGGGAATAGGCCATGTTGCTGTTCTCATTGACCCGCCAATCATGCTGATTTAAATATTTGTCGACCAAGTCGGTGTTAAAACGCGAGACGATCTCGCGCATTTCCGCGTGCTGCTGACGGTACAGGATATAAGCCTTAGCGGTCTTGCGGTAGGGCGATGAAAGTAGCACATCCTCGACGATGTCCTGAATGCCCTCCACGGTTGGATTCTCATCGAACATCTGCTGGGCGATGTTTAAAACCCTCACCGTCATTTTCTGGGCCATCTCTACCCCGAATTCACCGGTGATCTCTCCGGCTTTGGCGATCGCATTGGTGATCTTGGTTGGATTGAAATCCTCGACCCTGCCGTTGCGCTTGATGATCTTGGTGAATACCGCGATGGCCATAATCCCCTCCTTGAAATGAATGAAAACCACAATATATGGTATAAGAAAAATAACTAGCTACTATAGATAGGAAATGAATAAATGAAAATCCGAAGATATACGTAAGGCAATAGCGTAGAAATACTTAAAGGGTTTGGGAGGATCTGCGCCCTGTGATCACCCACGCGGTCACGGCAATGAACACCAACTCCAAAACAGCATAAACAATCAGGGTCGTGGCTACCCCTTGAGTGAATCCATAGGAATGCAGTCCGACGCTTAAAAGATTAACCCCGAACCAGGCCCACATCACAATCAGCATACCGACGACGCAGCCGACCGCCATTCCCAGCGCGTCGATCATCCGGGCTACTTTCGCATGTAACAGGATCGCCACCCACAGCACGATCATCAGCGCCCCATTCTCTTTAGGGTCCCACCCCCAGAAACGCCCCCAGCTCTGATCCGCCCAAACACCGCCGAGATTTGTCCCTAAAAATGTCAGTGTTAACGAAAATCCCAAGATACCCAGGGTTGTTCTATATGTTCTATCCAAAACATCCTGCGGTCGGCCAGCAGCTGCCTGCAAGAGCCAAACATGACCGAGAACACCCGCCACACAGGTCGCCCCGTAACCCATGGTGATGGTCGTCACATGGGTTGCCAACCAGAAATTAGAATTAAGGACAGCGATCAGCATCTTTAACGTATCACCCTCGGCGCTGTATTTATTGGCGATAAACAGCATTGCCGCCCCGCTGATCGCCGCGGTCACGATCCCCAGCCACTGACGGTTATTGAACTCAATGAATAACCCCAAAATGACCGCGACAAATCCGACAAAAATAAATGTTTCATACAAATTCGATACCGGCGGGCGAGCCATGATGATGATGCGGGCGATCAATCCAAGCGTATGCGGGACAAACCCCGCGATCACGCAGCCAAGCCCCAGGTAATACCATAAGCGTTTCGAAGATGAAAAAGACACCAAAAAGAACATGAACGCCAAAATATAGAACATGATCCCGACAGTGAATGGACTATAAGCATGATACTGAAGCTCTAAAGAGAACTTGTTGAAATTCCTTGTGTCCTCGGCTGACAGCTGCTGGGCGACAACATTCAAATACGTATGGCTGTCTAACTCAAACTTAATAGCATCGCCTTTGGAATAACTGGCAGCCATATCTTTCCATAACATGACCAAAGGACGCGTGGCATCGGTCATCAAATTGATCCTAACCGCATCCCAAGGACTTAACCACTGATTATCATGCCCTATCGGTATGGTCAAAAACGCAATATCCTTGACATTCCAAAGATCCGGGCTGACATCCCCTTGAGATACGAACGCAAACGCGCGCGACAGATCCGCGTATTGATTGATATTATTAAAGACCCGCATGATCTCATTTTCCACTAAGGAACGCTCTTTATCCGGGATGGCCGCAGCCTGGACCTGCAATTCCGCTAATTTGGGATAGACTTTTTTCACATCGGCCGGAGAATAGCGTCGATGAGGATCGATCGGCATGCCTAGCGCGATCGCGATATCCGGATTATTGATCAAAAAGACCTTATCATTAGCCGTACTGTCGGGATTGAATAATAATGCCGCCAACCAAGTGCTCGCGTTTTTCTTCCCATAATGATCTTTGCCGGAGAACTGGGTCAATAAACTACGGGCAAAGGTGTCCAATGGCTTTAACCGTCCCCCGTCCATAATGGGGATACTTTTAAAACTGTGCAGATCCCTGATCTCAGCCCGGACAGTAGCTACCCCTGCAACGCAACATAACAATATCGACAGTAGGAATACCTTGATCTTCATGGGTTCTCTTTCGTTCGAAATGCCTGGATCAAAAAGTGCAGCGCCAATCCAACAAAGACCACCAAACAAGCAATATAGGGAAGCACCTTAGCAAAATTCTTGACCACTGCCAGCGTCGAATATTGGCGGCCGGTGCTGTCTGTATCATAGGACGATTGATAAAGAGTGTAATCGTTAAATTTCAACGGATTGTTCATATAAATGCGGGCTTGCCGTTTTATCGTCCCCGTGTCGATGGTCACATTACTTTCATAATTCTTGGCCATGGACGTGCCCGGCAGGAATTCCGCCTTGAATTGATCTAAAGTGATCTTAAAGGGCAGCGGATAAGACTTGTGGCGAAGGATAAAATAATATATCTGACCACCTAATTCGACCGCTGTTGGGCGGTCCTCCATGCCAAACAGGATCACCGTATAGGATTTGGACTTATCCCTTACATCCAGACTGACCGCCGCAGCATTCTGTTCCTTGTCTTTCAACAGCGGTTTGGCCACAATCCGCGTGATCCCGGAGGCATTGACGATCCGGGATATCTTACCCTCCTCAGTACCCGTGTAGGCAGCGCTGTTTTGAAAAAACTCTTTCACTGTGATCACGGTATCTTTATTAGAGAAAGGCATGACATGCCCCGGCTTTAAATAAGCCGTGTCTAGCGATGTGACCTGACGCTCTTTGCTTTGACCGCTCCAATACGCCAATTCCCAGTCATGATAGGATAAGGACACATTGGTCTGTCCTCCAACAGCCAAACGCACGACGGATTCCTGAGAGACATGAAAGACCATGAACGCCGCTACAAAATACAACAACAGCCCCAGATGCGTGATCAATAATCCTGAGTTGACCCACTGGCTGTATTTCTTAAAGGTGAGAACGGACATGGCCAACAAATTGGCGAACAATACCCACAAGACAAGCTGGGCACCAGGAAAAGGCAGAATACCGCCGGCGAGAAAAAATAAGGAATTAAAAAAACGCTCCTGGGCCGCATAGAGCCCCTGCTGTACTTGAGCAACTGTCCCCCAGAAGGTCAGGATCAACAACAGCAGCAAACAAATGACGGTGATATAAGATGAGCTAAGGCGTCTAAACCAGATCATATGCGTTTAAAAGACCTGATAAAGTCGGCAAAATGCTCCCGCTCCTTGCGCATAACGCCTGCGGTCCCGGTCATCTTGATAAAAATGGTCGATCCACCGACGCTGATCATGCCCGCCATCAAACTCCTCGCCGATGACTCATCCCCTTGCAGAGCGCTGATATCATAAACATTCGCATCCAAACCACCCTTGGTCTTAATCGACTGCACCTTGGATAATGCTTTTTTCAAGTTGTCCGGATTGGGAGCAACACCGACCTGCCCCATCCAGCGGGATAAATTTGCCTCCACGCCGCCAGCATCACCTCCCAATAAAATAACAGAACAATCAAAGGCTTTGGGGTCTCCTTCTAATTGAAATGTCCCCAGGCGCATGGGGTGACCAGCACCCTGTTTCCATCCCTTGGGAACCTCCCAATCCAATAATTTCTGCGTCGGTACCGGCAGATCCGCGCGCATGGCCGACATGTCGACCCCCGCATGAGGGTCGCCCATATTCATCCCCGCGTGGGGATCCGTTGCCCCTTTGGCCATATCCGCCATTTTGGGCGTAGCCGCCTTGGGGCTCGCGGATCTTTTGATCGATGCCGCCAGCTTTAAGAAATCGTTCTTATGCGCTTTCATCGTCGATATTGTCCCTGTCATCTTGACGAACAGGGTCGACTCAGGAAGACCAACCATCACAACGATCATGCTCTTATCAGCAGACTTGCCTTTTTCCTGCACGGTCGTGAAATCAAAGACTTTGCCTGACCCTAATGCTTTGATCTTGAATTCAGCCGCATTGGCGATCAACCGGGCCAGGTCTTCCGCGGATGTTTCCATGGCGATCTGTCCCATCCAGCGCTTTAGATTCCCCTCCAAACCGCCGGCCACGCCGCTTAGGTTCACAATTGACCCGTCAATGGCTTTTTCATCGCTCACCAGATGAAAACTCGCCAGGCGGAAACCTTTTCCCGGCTCCTGCTGCCACCCATCCGGCAGATCCCAGGTAAAATCACCCCCGGCTGCGCCAGCGTCCATCCCCATGCCCATTCCCATACCCATCGACGCCATGTCCATGCCCGCATGAGGGTCATTGTCCATGCTGGAAGTTAAAGCCGCCGCCTGAGGCTCTTCGTTAACGATCTCTGTATAATGACGCTCCTGAGGCTGCTGCTGGCAGCCGCTAAAAACAATGGCACACACAAGAATGATCCAGATCATATAAACCTTCCTATATTATTCAATCACGTTAAAAGATCACCTTCGAAGAAGATAATATCTCATAAAAGGCGTAATAAATAAACTAAAATCAATGCCCCTTAAAAACTGATGCGATAACCGGTGGTGATGAAACCTTCCGTAGAGCGTTGATTGGCGCCGGAGGCCTTTTCGGTGATCCATTCAACGCCGCCCTCGATCTCAAAATCAATGGACCGGGTGATGCTGTAATTAAAATGCAGCGTCGGACGGAGGAGCCAGCGATGATCAGTTGATTGTTTCGTATCACGGTATCCCATGGTCAATTTCGGCGTAACACGGACCTTGGGAGTCAACGGATAGCGGACATTCACGTTCATGGAATAATCCTTGGCTGTCGATGAATCGGTAAAACTGAAATTACTGATCAATGCGTCATCATCCTTGAACACGCGGCTTAGGACAAAACCGGTCGTTGTGGTGTAGTCAGGATGATCGACCGTTTCAGTGCCGTCCACCCCGCCAGATGTCAGCGTACCTTCAATGATCGAGACCGATCCTTCCAAGTTCCACTGGAAATTCTCCCTGATATCCTGGCTTATGCCGGCGGTCATGGATTTGCTGTTGCTCGTACGGTCAAGGGACAGCTGCCGCAGCTCTTTTGTTGAGAAACGGTCTTTTAAATCCGATATCTCGCTGGCGCCCATCCCCTGGATGGCATTGGTGGTCATCAACAGCGGACTTTTACGGTAATCCCCGGAGAGGTTAAACGTCGTTTTGGTTGGCAATGTCCAATGGCCGTTGAACATCGCGATATTGATCTGCTTGAAATACACATCATAATCGATCAGGGAGAACAACGCTTTGGTCGCGTCGAAATATCGGGCTTCCCCACCGATTGCCCGGCGGTCCGTATACCCATTATTATTCTGGTTGATGAAAAATGTATTGAAATTCCAGCGCTTTAAATACGGACCCCAATCAATGCTGCCTCCGATGAACTTCTTTTTAGCCAAAATGTCCGTGATCCTGACACTCTCAACGGGGAATCCGAATACCCCGTTAAATTTCATCATCTTGTTGATCATGTTCGATACATGTATGCCGTCAAAACGACCTAAAACACCGCCGGTCGACAATGACTGGCGACCCACGCGGGCATAAAGCCCCTTGTCCTTAACTTTAACATCCGCGTACAAGGCACTGACCCTGTCCTCATCATGCGCTCCTTCCACGAATGCCTGTGTTGTCCCGCCAGTAAAACGAAAACCCACATCGGTCTGCCGGCTTTTCCATTTGCCGCTTAAGTCAAGATCATTGGTAAGGTTATTAACAGTTAATCTTGATGTCCCGCCGTGAGATTTGAGTTTATCCCAATAAAGGAACTGAGAAAAACTGCCAAAATGCTGGAACGACCAGCCTTGCCCCGGTTGGCTGGCCATGCGCGTATCCTGGCGGCCTTTTTTAGCCCCCCCTATTTCCTCCAAAGGCGTTTTCGATGGTTCCTTCAACGCTTCCTGGGGATTTTGTTCAGCTGTCACCAGCCCCGCCAAACGCTGGCGCACACGGTCGGCATCAGGCCCTTGAGGATAGCTTTCTAAAAATTTCTTGTACTCTGCGGCGGCATGAGCGAACTGGCCGTTGCGCTCACGCGCTAGACCTAATAACTCTTGGGCCTTCTGTTTCACAGGCTCTCTGGCGGTCAGAAGCACCTTCAAGTAGATCTCAACCGCCCGGTCATTCTCGCCTTGGGCCAGCGCATCTTTGGCCTGTTCCATTAAACCGGCTTCATCCTGCGGCAACTCCACGGTTTCCAAAACCGTTTTTTTTCCGCTTGACCATTTCAACGATGGCCCCCATCGCCTGCCGGCCCTGGGTGACCGCGTTGCGGATCAACCCCATGCCGCCTAACTCCCCGGCAATATAAACACCGGGAACATTGGTTTGAAAATCCTGATGGATCAGAGGGATATCAACCCCGCGTTTTTCTGAGCCAAAAACAAGGGTGATGGCATCCATCGGACAGGCCGTCTTGCATGCCCCGTGGCCGATGCAGTGGGTAGGCGCTATCAATGCCGCTTTCCCATCAACGATACCAAGGACGTTCTTCTCCGGACAGGCATCAGCGCAGGATCCGCAGCCAAGGCATTTGGATGGATCAATGATCGGGTGCAGAGATGCCGGCTCTGTTAAACCGGCTTTCGCCTGCTCTTTTTGCAAAGCCAGATCCTTCTGTGCCCGTCGTTGACGTATATATAAATAAATCGTGAGTACGATCAACAAAGGCAGGATATATATTAAAAGAGACCTTAAGCCCATATTTTATATCATTCAAACACAGAGAATAGAAGATGACAATGATGGAATAAGAAATTATTGATCCAGGATCAACGATTCAATAGTCAGATCGTATCATTGAAGAACGCGGCAAAATGATCATGAACCAAAACTTATCCCGATCGATCGGCTTGTCTTGATCAGCGGATGATCGACGGGGACTGTTCTTTGGCCTTGAGCGACTGCTGTTAGAGGGACTTTAACCATATAGTTCTGCTGGACCGCGGCCATGAAGCCGATGTCATTATTGGCGATCAGCTCAACAGCCTTGCATCCAAGTTGTGTTCCCAATATCCTGTCAAACGCCGACGGTGTGCCACCGCGCTGCAGATGCCCTAAAACCACGTTACGGGTTTCGATACCCGTGCGCTGCTCGATCTCTTTGCCCAAAACAAAACTGACGCCGCCTAGCCGCACAGGATCAGCGGGATCATTGACCTTCTCCTTAACGATCTCCTGCCCGGATTTTGATCTAGCCCCTTCCGCCGCAACGATGATCGTGAATCTTTTGCCTCTTTTTCTTCGTTCCTTAATCAAGTCCGCCATCAAGACCGTATCGTAGGGGATCTCGGGGATCAAAATGATATCTCCGCCGCCAGCCAAGCCGGCATGAAGCGCGATCCATCCCGCTCTGCGTCCCATGACCTCAATGACCATCACCCGGTGATGGGATTGTGCTGTCGTATGCAACCTGTCGACCCCCTCCGTCGCGATACCAACCGCCGTATCAAAACCGAACGTAATGTCGGTACCCATGACATCATTGTCAATGGTTTTAGGAACGCCCACGATCGGCACTCCTTCCCTAACCAGGCGGTTGGCAATGGTCAAGGTCCCATCCCCGCCGATACAAACCAAACAATCTACTTTATGGTCTTTGATGTTCTTCATCACCATTTTAGATACATCTTTATAAACGGGTTTAAGCCCCTCTTTAACAGGGTACCGATACGGGTCTGAGCGGTTAGAGGTTCCCAGGATCGTACCACCAAGGGTCAATATGCCGGAAACCCTTTCTAAATCCAGCTTGCGATGCCGATTAAAGATCAGACCTTCGAACCCGTCCTCAAAACCAATGATATCGCAGCCCAACTCCTGGGTCGCTTTTCTGACGATCGCCCGGATGACAGCATTCAAACCCGGACAATCCCCGCCGCTTGTCAAGATACCGATGCGTTTGATCTTTTTCATGTGGCTTTTCCTATCTTGAATTTTTTCCCCTTGATCTTTCCCTCTGAAAGAGCCTTGACCGCCTGAGCGCATTTGTCGACGCTGATGCCGACATAACTATTGACCTCTAAAATATGGATCTTGCCGATCTCATCAACGGTGAGCCCCGCATTCTTGGTCAACGCCCCGACAATGTCACCGGGCCGGATATTGTCCTTGCGACCTCCGCTGATATAGATCGTGGTCATGAACGGTTTCATCACGACCGGTTTTAATTTATCCAGGTCATGCAGCTCCCTGGTGTCGCATTCCGTTCTCAAATATGTCCCGATAGAACTCAGGATCCCGCGCTCTTTGTGCGTATACAGGCTTACCGCCAACCCTTCCTGTCCTGCGCGCCCCGTGCGGCCGATGCGGTGCACGTACAATTCATGGTCAGAAGGCAGATCAAAATTAATGATCATGCGGACATCCTTGACATCAAGCCCGCGGGAGGCCAGATCCGTTGCCACAAGGATACGGCAGCTGCGGTTATCAAATTTGATCAGGATCAGCGTGCGTTCCGGTTGGGTGAGGTCAGAATGCAGCTGGAGAGAATCTATTTTCTTGGTGCGAAGCAAGCCCGCCACCGAGTTACATGTCTCGCGGCTGTTGCAAAAAATGATGCAGGACTCCGGCCGATAATGCCCCAGGACCCTGATCAACGCATCACTCTTGAGCTCTTCAACTTTATAGAATAATTGTTTGATCGTTCCCGTCTCATGCTGGGAATCAATGGTCACCTGGGCGGCATCTTCCTGCAGACTGGCGCTTAATGTCTTGATACCGTTAGGGAATGTCGCAGAGAACAGCATGGTCTGGCGTTTAAGCGGCATAAAGGAAGCAATGTGTTCGATCTCCTTGATCGTGCCCATCTCAAGCAATCTGTCCGCCTCATCCAGGACAAGGATCTTAACGTCCCCGGCGATAAAGATCCCCGTTTCCAACAATTTTGTGACGCGTCCCGGAGTCCCGACGACAATATGCGCCCCCTGCTTGAGGGACTTGATCTTATGGTGCTCATCTGCACCGCCGGATATGGTGATCACTTTAATGTTGCTGGTAAACCGCGCCAAGCGGCGGATCTCATTGGCAACCTGCTCGGCCAACTCCCGTGTCGGGACAAGCACAAGCGCCTGAGGCATGGGGTTTTTCTGGTCGATCTTAGTCAATATGCCAAGCGCGAAAACGGCTGTTTTCCCGCTGCCGGTATTGGCCTGGCCGATAAAATCCCTTTCCCCTAAAACAAACGGCAAACCCTTTTCCTGAATAGGGGTCATTTGAAGATACCCCAATGCTTTCAAATTATCCAGGACCGGCTGGCTTAAACCAACGCTCTTAAAATCTTTTGACGCATTGACCACATAAACCTTCTCTCTCTTGGGGCTTAAGCCCTGGTTAAAAACAAAGCATTATACCCCAAAACACAAAAAACCCTGCACCAAATTAAACCAAGCTTTTTTGTTAGGTGATTACCCTGCGTTTTGTTATAATCGCACCAGTTATGAAGGTCCTTTTCATCCAGAACAACGGCATCCAGGAATCGATCGGCGTGGCCAATATTTCTGGGATGCTTAAAGCCCACGGCCATTCAACGGATCTTCTGTTGATGACCCACACGCCGGACTTAGAATCAGCTGTCCGGGAAATAAACCCTCAGATCATCGCATTTTCCGCGCTTACCGGCGTCCACAATTCGCTGATCACGTTAGCCCAGCGTTTAAAAAAGATTTTTGACGTGCCCATGATCATGGGCGGTCCTCATCCAACATACTCCCCTGAAGTCTTGAATAACGACGGCATTGACATCATCTGCCGGGGGGAAGGCGAAGAAGCATTTCTGGATCTTGTCACGGCGATGGAAGCGGGCAAGAATTTCACACGCATCCCTAACCTCCATGTCAAGACCTCTGACGGGACAATATATCAAAATGACATGCGCCCAACCGCGGACTTAAACGCGCTGCCGTTCCCCGACAGGGAATTGTATTATAAGTATCCATTTTTAAGGGACGTCCCCATGAAGCGTTTCATCGCCAGCATGGGCTGCCCCTATCCCTGCACCTTTTGCCACGAACCAGTCATCCGCGGCATGTACAAGGGCAAAGGCAACTACGTGCGCCGTAAAACACCGCGTCGCATCATTGATGAGATCAAATACATCAAAGAACGCTATCCGTTACGGCACGTGCACTTTTCCGACGACCTGTTCTTTATCCGCAATGCCTATGAATGGCTGGAAGAATTCGCGGACATATACCCGAAAGAGATCGGCATCCCTTACTCCTGCAATATCCGCTATGATTCCGTGGTCCAACACTCGGCAGACCTGCTGGTCAGATCCGGCGCTTACGGGGTGGCCATCGGTCTAGAATCCGGCAGCGAGGAATTGCGTTCGGTCGTCATCAAAAAGAACGTTAAGAATGAGCACATGATCGAAGGAGCCAAGCTGCTGCATGAACGCAAGATCAAGATGCTGACGACCAATATGATCGGGCTGCCCGGTGAAACACTGGACCAGGCCTTTGAAACGGTCGCGCTGAACATGAAACTAAAATCTAATTACACCCGGGCCAACACCTTCCTCTTGTTCCCCGGACTGCCGATGGTCGATTACGCGGTCAAGAACGGTTTTGTCGACCCTAATTTTGACATTCAAAAACACGTCGCGGAATCAACCGAGATCAATTTGATCACGCCTTACGCGAAAGAATTCCGCAACATCGCCTGCTTGTTCTGGATATTCGTCAAATTCTCGCCGAGATGGATACCATTATTCAAGAAAATAGTGTCCTGGCCGGAGAATATCGTCTTTCGCATGCTGGGGAATTTGACCATGGTCAATGAATTGCTGTTCTACCGCATCCGGCCGCTGTCAGGCATGAGATTTTACTGGCATACTGTCCTCAAATCCAAAGAAATGACAATGCGTAACCTGCCTGACTTGATCAAAAAGAAACTGCCTCAGGCCAAGCCGGAAGAAAAAGAGATCTTTGCGACGGAACGAGGATACATCGGATAAATATAAAAATATTCTAAGGGTGGACTTAACCCATTTAGATCAATACACTCTGCAGCATATTGAACAAGTAGCCAGTCACGATGATGGCTAGTGTGGTGATGGCAAAGAAGATCACGATCAGTTTTAACTGCATGGCCCGTCGCAGCATGACCGCTTCCGGAAGACTTAAGGCGGACACCGCCATCATAAAGGATAATGCTGTTCCAAGCGGAACTCCCTTTTCAAATAGAACAACCGCAATGGGCACGATCGCCGCGCAGCTGCCGTAGATCGGCACACCCAAGATCGTCGCGATAGGGACAGAAAATACGCCCGTCTTGCTTAATATCGACTGGATCGCGGATTGAGGCACATAATTATGGACGAAAGCCCCGATCCCCACCCCCACTAAGATCCAAACCCATAACTTGCGCACAATGCTCACTGCTTCCTTAAAACCAAAATCCACCCGCGCTTGTAACGTGTAGGCGCGGGACGAGGATTTCTGAGTTCCCTCAGGTTTCATGTCCGTAACCAAATACTGCTCCAATCTCATTCGGCCCAAGATCAGGCCCGTGACGATCCCGATCATCAGTCCGCTTAAGACATAAAGCAGCGTGATCTTCCAGCCGAACGTGCCCAGCATCAACACGACTAAATATTCATTGACGACCGGCGATGTCACCAAGAACGACAGCATGACGCCTAAAGGAATGCCTGTCCGCACAAAGCTCAAAAATATCGGGATCGATGAGCAGGAACAAAACGGCGTCACAGCCCCCAAAAGAGCGGCCATCACATTGCCCCAGATGCCCCGTTTGATAAGCCACTGCTCGATCTTTTCCTGCTGTAGATACGTGCGCAGTACACCGACGGCAAAGATCATGCTAAAGAGCATCAGCAGGATCTTGATAAAATCATAAACAAAATACACCATCACATCAGCCATCATGGAGCCGTGTTCCAAACTCATCACATCAAAGACCAGCCAGTTAGAAAATGCCTGCAGCATCGCTTTTCCTCTCTCTTGAATTACGGTGAATCCAAAAGCCTTACCTCAGCATTCTTCTCTGAGAAATATTTTAATGACCACGGCGTGGGAAACAGGATCGCCCGTCTGTCCTGGTCGTCCCGGCAAAACGCGCCGCCCTGCGGGACAAGCTCTTTAAGCTGTTCATCCGATAGTGATGAATCAACCCAGCGCAGTAATTTCCAGGGCATGGCATCCAGATAGGAATCCGCACCGTATTCGTCTTTTAAACGGTACTGTAAGACTTCAAACTGCAGCGGCCCAACCGCTCCCAATAAAGGTGTCGCGCTTTTTGATCCCTGGACATGGAACGCCTGCACAATATCTTCCGCCAGCAAATGGTCAACGCCTTTCCGAAACGATTTATACGAAGAAGCCATGGAATTTTGCAAATACCCGAAACATTCCGGCGCGAAACGCGGGATCTGCTCAAGCACAAGCTTAGGGTTGGTGCTGATGGTGTCGCCGATGCGAAAATCCAGCTTCGTGACAAATCCCAGAATGTCGCCGGGGAAAGCTTCATTGATGACTTCCCGGGAACGGCCGAACATATTGTAGGAATCGCTGATCTTGATCTCCTTACCGGAGCGCGCGTGGTAGACCGACATGTCCCTGTAAAACCTCCCGGAACAGACTCTGGCAAAGACCACCCGGTCGCGGTGCAGCGGGTTCATGTTCGTTTGGACCTTGAAAATAAAGGCTGAGAAATCCGGATGATCTAAGGGCAGCGGGCCGTCTTTGGTCATCCTGGGTGTCGGCGGAGCGGAATATTCCAAAAATCCTTTGAGCAGGAACTCAACTCCAAAATTATTCCCGCCACTGCCAAAAAACACCGGCGTTGTTTTACCGGCAAGCACGGCTTGCGGATCAAACCCTTCATGCGCGCCGTCTAACATCTGCAACTCTTCGACCACTTCGTTATAGGTACGTTCATACATGATCCCTTTGACAAAAGGATCAGAGAGATCGTGCACCGAGACCGGGGCCTTATACGCACCACCCGGTGTGCGTTCAAACAGATGCACTTGTTTATTTAAACGGTCGTAAATACCTTTGAATTCCGGGCCATTGCCCAGCGGCCAATTGATCGGGAATGCATGCAGGTTCAACACCTTTTCCAGCTGGTCGATCAGTTCCAGGGACGGCTTGGCCGGCCTGTCTAATTTGTTCATAAAGGTAAAAATAGGAATGCCGCGTTTGCGGCACACTTCAAATAGTTTGAGCGTCTGGCTTTCGATCCCTTTACCAGCGTCAATGACCATGATGACCGAGTCCACCGCCATCAACACACGGTAAGTATCTTCCGAGAAATCCTTATGCCCCGGCGTGTCCAGCAGATTCAAGCGATAGCCCTGGTAATCAAACTGCAGGACCGTCGAAGAAATGGATATCCCGCGCTTTTTTTCCAGCTCCATCCAGTCTGAAGCTGTTTCGCGCTGCTTTTTACGGGACGTGACCGATCCGGCCAGATCCAGCGCACCGCCGTAAAGCAGCAATTTCTCGGTCAGCGTTGTTTTCCCAGCGTCAGGATGTGAGATGATGGCGAATGTCCGCCGTCTGGCTGTTTCTGTTCTTTCGTAATCATTCATGGATAAAGATCCCTACCAATCGCACGGGAAATAATCTTTTAAGAATTTTCCCGACCAGTGTATGCCGGTGTTGATCCCGTGAAAGAACGGGTCGCAGACACGCGCCGCCCCATCGACAATATCCAAGGGAGGCTGAAAATCATGCATGGCCTGCTTACGAAGCGACAAAGCGGCCGGATCCTCGTCAGTGACCCAGCCGGTGTCCACCGCGTTCATAAAAATACCGTATTTCGCCAGATCGCTGGCCGAAGTGTGCGTCAGCATATTCAATGCCGCTTTGGCCATATTGGTATGCGGATGCCTGTCGGTCTTCGTGTAACGGTGGAATTTCCCCTCCATCGCCGAGACATTGACGATATGTTTCTTACCCGTATTATCCCGCTTCATCATATGGGATAGACGGTTGCATAACACGAAAGGAGCGACCGCATTGACTAACTGCAACTCGATCATCTCTGCGGTCTGTATTTCGCCTAAACGCAACCGCCAGCTGTTATTTTCACGCAGGTCCACCTGCTGCAGATCCGCGTCCAACTGACCCTGCGGGAACACTTTCTCCGCCGGTAATGTTTGGTCATGCGTATAGGGGATCTGGGAAAGTCTTGCTGAGGCGCTAAGCCCGATGCCGGGCATTGAAGCGCTCCAGCCCAATGCGGGCGCTGTCGTATTACTTGCATTGGACAGTTTCAGTTTATCCTTACATGCAGCAAAAGGACGCAAGAGGGCCTGCACATCGGCCGGTAAAAGACTAATGTCCATTGTTTCATTAGCCATCAAATGCGCGTAGAAGCCCGGCGGGCGCCGCACCGTCTGGGCGGCATTATTGATCAATAGGTCCAGGCGGTCATACTTCGATTCAATATAATCACAGAACAATTCGACACTGGGCGTGTGGCGCAGGTCCAGCCCGTAAATATGCAGGCGGTCTTTCCAGTTAGCAAAATCGCTTTCTTTAGAATAGCGCAGCGCAGAATCGATCGGGAATCTTGTCGTTGCGATCACCAACGCTCCAGCGCGAAGCATCATGAGGGAAGCTTGATAACCGATCTTAAGCCGGGAACCGGTGATCAATGCGACCTGACCATGCAGCGGGGCTGTCTGGAAACGTTTGGCATAATTAAGTTCGGCGCAGCCGGGGCACATGGCATCGTAAAAAAAATGCACCTGCGTATATTCCGCCTTGCAGACATAGCAGGCCTGCGGACGGATCAATTCTAATTTGCTGGAAGCCTGCGCAGCATTGGTATCAGTGACAGCCAGCGGCGCCGTGAACACCGCAGCCTGCCGGGCGCTGCGTATGCCTGTTGAGGCCCGCACCTGGCGTTCATGCTGGGAACGCTTGTGATGTTTCAACTGCCGGCGGTCTTTTTTACGTTTGCGGATCTCATCCTTATCAGGACGAGAAAGATATCCCGCTGTCTTAAGCAGGTCAATGCGCTGCTCAACAGAGAGGTGCGCCAATTCATCACTGTTGGCGACCATGTCTTTAAGCAATTCAATGCACGCGGCGATCTGCTCCTGGGAATACTTGGCTTGCTTGATCATAATGGAAGCAATTCTAACCGACGGCTGACAAATAATCAATGAATGAATCGCTGCTGGACAATCACCTCATTTTTTTGTATCCTATCCCCTGTTTGAATCACCCATTAAACCTGACATCGAAAAGGACCTGTATGAACCACGTGAAAAAATTGTTGTGCTGCCTGTTGATCACCCTGCTAGTTTTTCCGGCGAATATCACACACGCCTCCACCCTCTTATGGGAGCAAGACCTTCCACAAAAGCGGACTTGGAGCCAGGTCACCAATTTCGGGACCTTGCTTGTGGGAACCGCGAATAACCTCATGAGCATCAACCCGGACAACGGCTCGGTCATCTGGACCCGGGACGATCTTCCCAAGACCGCTTCGTTCAATACCCGCGAGATCCCAGGTACACCGATATTACTGGTCAATGATTATGTGGCCATCGGCGCTAAGACCAAGATCAGGGCGCTTGATCTGGGTACCGGTAAAGAGATCTGGCAGACAGAACCGGAGATGGCCTATTCGATCGGCATGTATCCTTTCCATAAACACGGGATCGTCGTGCTGTTCTTTACTGCCTACGGGACAGAAAAAGACGGTAATGGGGTCTATATGCGCGCCTATGATATCAAGACCGGCGCGGTCAAATGGCAAAGCAAATATTCCAATCCTAACGCTTTCCCGACGCACATCGCGGACAATTCCGGTTTCTTTACCAAAATGGACTTAAGCGGCCAACAGGAACCGATCGTTGATGAGAACACGCTCTATATTCCCTTCTTAGGGCTGGATGCCTTCGATATAGCGACCGGGGCCAAGAAATGGTCAGCCCCGTTTAAGACCGGACACAGCAAATACAAAAAATCTTACGCGCAGCCGATCATTGACGGAGACACCATCTACGCGGCCGGCGAAGGCATTGTATACGCGGTCAATAAAGCAACCGGCGAGATCAAATGGAAGAGTGAACACAATTTCGGTTTCATCTCCCAGGTCCTTTCAACAGAAAAGATGATCTTCGCGCGTTTAGGCGGCAATTTCGCCGACCCGGCCGGAAAGACATTTAAACTGGTCGATCCTTTGGGTGTATTAGCCATTGATAAGACCAACGGCACAACGCTGTGGAAATACACCGGCGCCTCCGGCGGCATCACCAACATGATCTATTTGCCTCAGGAGCAAAGTGTCATGATCGCCGATGCCACCCGGCTTATCGGTCTGGATGTCAATGAGACCGGCAGGGTCAAAGAATCATTCTCCGTACCGATCAAATTCAAACGCTCCATTAATGCCAGCGAAGTCACCTCTGTCGGAGTGAAGGCCTTGACCGGCGGCGTCTTTGGTTTGGCCAAAGGTTTGGTCAAGACCGCGGTCGGTAAAGAACGTTTGGATGTCCCGATCGCCTTGTCGATCGATAAAAGCGGACAGATCATCGTGCGTGGTCAGCAGCACATCATGTCATTCGATGCGTCTAAGAAAGACATTGTCTGGTCGGTGTATTATGCCGCCCCCGGCGTGTCCATGTTCATGTTGACCGTCATGACCGCCCTGACCGTCTTTAACGCGATGTCCGCCCAATACGGCTACGCCGCGGGACAAACCAGCCTTTCCTCGGCGGAACGCAGCATGCAAAGCGCCTGGGCCGACTTAGACAGGATGGCCGACCGCCGCTATACGGCCAGTCAAGCCGCAATCCAGCACACCTTCGTCCTGACCTTAGTTGATGATGAGGGCAAAAAAGGCGTCGGGCTTGCCGGCATCAATCTCTCCACGGGAGAGACAGATTCCCAGGTCTACATTGACGACAAACAGCCTCAATACACCGTTGATGAAGTGGAAGGGAAATTGTATTTCTTCCACGGAGGAAAACTCAAAGCCTTCGGCTTGAAATAACGATCACAACGCAAACAAAATAAAAAAGCCAGCCCCTTAAACAGGGCTGGCTTTTTTATTGTCTATAAGAACCAAATTTAAATCTATTGAAACCCGAACATGCTCGAAATATCCTGAGAGCTGACAGGGGCCAAGCTTGTGACCGTTGCCTTGATCCCGGTGAAATTCCCCGCGCTTAATTCTTTGATCACTTCTGGAGTGGCTGTCACAATGGGCAGTTCTTCATCCGCAGCAGTATCCAAAATCATCTTATCGGTATCCAGATCGATCCCCCCGCGTTTGGCTGGTTTTTTCACTACGGCAACAGAGGCCGGGTCAGCCGTCTTGTCGGTAATACTCTGCGCGGTAATGTGCAGCATGCTCCAGGCAGAAGCGGTGGTGTTAAACGCATTGTGCGGCGTGACAAAAACATTGGGCATGGCCGCCAGGGTATTTAAGTTAATTTTCTGTTCCTCCGTTGCCTGCTGAGCTACCCCTTGAGCCTGCGGGAATATCCCCGGCTCACCCTCGATCACATCCAGCCCCGCCGCGGCAATATGACCGCTCTTTAACGCCTCAATGACAGCTGGGGTATCAACGACGGGCCCTCTGGCCGTATTAATGAGCATCGCCCCCTGTTTCATCATGGCGATCCGTTTAGCATCGATCATGTGCTCCGTCTTCCCCGGGATAAACGGCACATGCAGGCTCACCACATCCGATCGGGAAAGTAGTTCTTCAAGGGAGGCATACTCAAAACCGTACTGCTTTTTTAAACCTACCGCCTGTCCGGAAACCATGTCCACATCATAGACGAGCACGATCATCCCCAGGGCTCTGGCGATACGCACGGTATTGATGCCGATCTTGCCCGCGCCGCCGATCACCCCCATGGTGCGTCCGCGCAGACTGACACCCTTGACTTTCTTTGGTATTGTTTCTAGAACCGCTCCCCTGGCCTTGAATTGACCGGTCAGTTCTGCGTTAGGAATGTCTCCCATATTGATGACAATGGCCCCTTGCTTTATTTCACTGATCTTTATCTGCTGGGCATCCCCCCAGTAAAAATCTGCTTCACCAGGATCCTGGGCGATCTTAAGGCCGATCTCTTTTAATACCGCTTCATCAGGGGCATCATTCTTGCCTCCAATGAAGATCTTGCGGTCCTGGGACTGGTCAAGCAGGTTCAATCCTTTTAATCCTGACCTTTGATAATTGCCCGCCCTGACACGGCTGATCGTCTCGTCAAGCTTCTTGGCATGAGCGAACAACCTGGCCAAACCATATTCCACCCGCCCCATGTCTTCTTGCCCATCCTTCGGACTAAGCCCGGCCGCCAAGGACAAGGCCAGGGTCACGGCATATTCAGCGATCG
>CAZFNI010000002.1:57945-203739 GCA_964520655.1 uncultured Planctomycetales bacterium | reverse complement strand
GGCCTGCGGTTGATCGGCAATGGCGCGGCGGCGGGGAGTGTTCTGGTTTCGGGGTCGACAGGTATCGGGACGTGGATGGCAGCCTCGACTCTAGCTACCTCAGGGGCAGCTAGTGGATGGACGACGGGAACCGGGACGGTTTATAACACAACAGGTTCTGATAAGGTTGGTATTGGGACGACAACACCTCAGGGCGGGTTTGTTGTGACCAATGGTAATGTGGGTATCGGGACCTGGGCGCCACAGGCGCTGTTGGATGTGGCGGGAACAGGGGATGCCTATTTTACGTCTAATTTAGGCATTGGCAGCGTGAATCCGACACAAGCGTTGGATGTGGTGGGGACAGGTAAATTCTCGACAGGGGTGAATGCGCCTAAGCTGACGAATCTGACCAGTAATGGTTTTGTGAAAACAGGGTCAGGGGATGGGACGCTCTCCGTTGATACGAATACTTATCCCTCCTATTCTTCCATGACGACTAATTATCTGCAGAAGGCGACATCGTCGTCGGCGGTCGGGAATTCGTCCATCTTTGATAACGGCAATGTGGGTCTAGGGACAACAACGCCGCAGGGTTCGTTTGTGGTCACCAATGGCAATGTGGGTATAGGGACTTGGGCGCCCGATGGGGGCTTGGTGGTGATGAATGGAAATGTTGGGATAGGAACAAGAAGTCCACAGGCAAAATTCTGGGTTCGTGGGCCAGATGCGTCAGCAGCAAGCATGTTGACCGTAAGTTCTCTCGGCAATAGTAATGATTATTGGAGTATTGCCAATGGCACTGGCTCTTCTGGGTTCTTTTTGCCTTCATTCTTTGTAAAATCAGATATGACAGGATTTGGGGGAACAGGAGATGTCTCTAATGCGTATTTTTCTGTTTTGGCCTCTCCCGATACGACGAGTATAACAAAACCTGCCATGATGTTCGATGCAAGAAATTACACCAATACAGCCGTTCTATCTTCTCGTCCTCTTTTTGGTTTTGGGTCATATAATAATATTTATATGCAGATGGCGGCTGGAGGAAATTTAGGAATTGGCACTATAACCGCACAGGGGAAACTTGTGGTGGTGGGGGGGAATGTTGGAATTGGAACATCAAGGCCTCAGGGTGCTTTGGTGGTAACCAATGGTAATGTCGGCATCGGCACATGGACAGCAGAGGGCGCATCTTTGGAAACGACCGGTCTGCGTTTGATCGGCAACGGCGCAGCGGCGGGAAGTGTTCTTGTCTCATCATCGACGGGTATTGGGACGTGGATGGCGGCGTCTACGCTGGCAACATCCGGTGCAGCCAGCGGGTGGTCGACGGGAACCGGGACGGTTTATAACACAACAGGTTCAGACAAGGTAGGTATTGGGACCACAACACCTCAAGGCGGCTTTGTGGTGACCAATGGCAATGTTGGTATTGGGACCTGGACGACGCCGTCTGGATTGACATTAAGAAGCTCTTTTGCCTATTACCGGACAACTACCGCTGCCACCGCGACGACCGCCGGCCAGACGATCATCGGGGTTACAGATACCTCTGCGGCCAGGACGGTTCATTTAGCCACAGGCGACAGGGCGCCGGGTCGCATTGTCATTGTCAAAGATGAAAGCGGCGGAGCGGGCACGAACAATATTACGATCGACGGCGAGGGAGGGGAGACCATTGACGGCGCGGCTTCCATTGTGATCAGTGTGAATTATGGGGTGTTGCGTGTTTATTCGGATGGGACAAATTGGTTTACTTTCTAACTATGGATAAAATCTTATGAGGATCAACCGTTTTATTGCTGCGTTGTGCATTGCTGTCATCGGATGGACCTGGTCAGCTTTAGCATCCGGTCCGAATTTCAATGATACGACATCAAAGCCGTTAACCGGCAATTCCAGCGGTAATGTCGGCATTGGGACGACAACACCGCAGGGGGCGTTTGTTGTAACCAATGGCAATGTCGGTATTGGCACATGGACAGCGGCGAATGCCTCTTTGGAAACAACCGGCCTGAGGTTGATCGGCAATGGGGCTGCGGCGGGGAGCGTTCTTGTGTCCTCATCAACGGGTATCGGGACATGGATGTCGGCATCGACCTTGGCAACATCCGGTGGAGGTGCTCCGGGTGGCGCATCGTCTCAACTGCAATATAATAATGGGGGATCATTCGATGGGATCGTCAATAGTAATGTGACAGCGTCGGGGAATGTGGGGTTGGGAACGACGCTTTCAATGAATAAACTTGATGTTTCTGGAGGAGTAGGCATTGGTACGGGATATGCGGGTTATAGGACGGCTCCAACAGATGGCTTGATCGTTCAAGGAAATGTCGGTATCGGCACGAGAATTCCATATCAGACATCTTCTTTAGCAAAGCTGAGTATTGCAAATTCAGGAGATGCTTCAGCTCTTGAGCTCTATACGCCATCTATCAGTGGTCAGGGAGCTTTCAATATTGTTGCTCCACTTTCAACAGCGATCACTGATGGCAAGGCATTTTCATTTATTGTTCCAGGTGAGAATTTTGCGAGAGGGATGTTTTATACGGACGGTTCTTATGGTGTTGGTCCTGGCAGTGCAGCAAGAGATCTGTATATATCTCGTCGAGCAACGAGTACGTTAATGATCTCTTCCGATCGAACGACTACTGGAACGGCACATTTAACGGTTACGGGTAATGTTGGTATTGGAACAATAGCCCCATCCAATCAATTAGCTGTAGCGGGAGGCGTTGGGATAGGCACTGTGAGCTATTCACCTTTTACTGCGAATGCTGCTCCATCGGGAGGGATGATCGTGCAAGGTAATGTGGGTATTGGAACATTTTCTCCTGTGAATCAGCTTGATGTGTCTGGGATTCCAAGTGCTGTTAGTGGTGCTCAGATTGGAGCCACTGATACAACTGCAATGACGACTGAAGTTGGTGGTGGAATTAGATTCAGCGGTTTTTATAACGCCACTGCTCAGGCGACATTCGGTTCCGTTCGTGGCTACAAAATGAATAGCACTTCTGATAACTATGCTGGTGGATTGAGATTTCTAACCCGAGTTGATGGATCTGGCTCTGTTTCGGAAAGAATGCGAATTGACAGTGCCGGAAATGTTGGTATAGGTACAACCACAACTCAAGGTGGTTTGGTTGTGACTAATGGCAATGTGGGTATTGGTACGTGGACCGCAGCAAATACTTCTTTGGAAACAACCGGTCTGCGCTTGATCGGCAACGGTGCGGCGGCGGGGAGGGTTTTGGTTTCATCATCGACTGGTATTGGGACATGGATGTCGGCATCGACTCTGCCGCCCGCGGCAGGGGCATGGTCCACTGGAACGGGAACGGTTTACACCACGACAGGATCGGATAATGTGGGCATAGGAACAACAACTCCTCAGGGAGGATTGGTTGTCACCAACGGGAATGTGGGTATCGGGACTTTTGCTCCTACCCAGGCATTGGATATTAACGGCAACATCGCGACATCGGGCAGCGGGGATTCTTACTTTTTGGGGAATGTGGGTATGGGAACATCGGCTCCGGGCAAAGCGCTTGATGTGTCGGGCACAATGCGGGCAACGGACATTACTGTTGGTTCCACGGGATTTGTTGTTGACAGTAGTGGGAACGTAACAGCGGTTGCCAGCACCACGACGACGGGTGGTTATACGCAAAGCGGGACAAGCGCGAACACATTTACAGGAACATCGACATTTAGTAATGCCACAAAGTCAGCGATCTTTACCGGTGGGAATGTCGGTGTTGGGACCACGACGCCGCAGGCAAAATTAGCGGTTATCGGTGGGAATGTCGGTATCGGCACCTGGACGGCGGTGAATGCTTCTTTGGAAACAACCGGCATTAGGTTGATTGGCAACGGCGCGGCAGCGGGAAGCGTGCTTGTTTCATCCTCGACGGGGATCGGGACATGGATGGCGGCCTCTACTTTAGCGACGAGCGGGAGTACGCCTTCCGGCTGGTCGACGGGGACAGGGACGGTCTATAACACGACGGGGTCAGATAAGGTTGGTATCGGTACAACGACGCCCCAGGGCGGATTTGTGGTGACCAACGGCAATGTGGGGATCGGGACTTGGGATACAGCAACGGGTGCCTTGATCGTGCGGGGATCAACAACAAGCGGTTCATTAGTGGCTATCGGATCAGCGACAGGGATCAATCATGGCGTCTCCGTTGATCTGTATGTACAGAATGCAACAACGGATGGGACAGCGGCTGCATTTGAAACAACCTCTGGAAATATCAGCCAGCGGCCATTAGAGTTGATCGGGAGTTCTTATAGTTTGCTCGACGTGGTTCTTCATAATAATAATGGATCTGTTGGATCTAGTGCCGGGATAGGGTTTAATCCAACCGTTGCTGCGTATGCCGGGGGAGCATATTCAGCCTATTCTACGATCAAGGCCGTTAACATGTCTGGTGGAGCGCCCTATTACCAGGATCTGACTTTTGAGAATAATGGTTCAGACGGCATGTTAGAGCGCATGAGGATCACCTCTACTGGCAATGTGGGGATAGGAACGGTTGTCCCGGGGTCTGGTCTTTCCATTGCCGGTGGGGTTGGTATTGGTACAGGAAAGAATTCGTCATTTGTGTCGGCCGCTGCGCCTTCCGGTGGAATGATCGTGCAGGGTAATGTGGGTATCGGCACCACAACGCCTCAAGGCGGATTGGTCATTACTAACGGCAATGTCGGTATAGGGACATGGGCGACTGGCGGCGGGAATCTGATCGTTAAAGGCGGGGGGAATGTGGGGATCAATACGGTTTATCCAGGGAGTTTGCTGGACATCAATGGCGGTGGATTGCGCATTGTCGGCAGTGGCCCAAATGTTTACACGATCACACCGAACTCAGGAACAGTTGCGTCATTCTTCTTGACAGGAGGCACAGGGTATCTTTACGAAACAAAAATGGGTGTTTCAACGAATACAGATTTCCTTCTGTACCAAAATAATACTGAAAAATTGTGGTTTAGAAATGATGGAAATATTGCTATTGCTCACTTAGGCGGTAATGTGGGGATTGGCACAACCACGCCATATTCAAAGTTCGCTGTCATGGGGGGTAATGTCGGGATAGGGACTTTCATCGCTTCAACCCTTTTCGAAGTTGGCCGGCAGAAGTTTAATGTTACGGCACAAGGCAATGTCGGTGTAGGGACGATAACGCCCCAGGGAGGCCTGGTGATCACGAGCGGCAATGTTGGCATTGGAACATGGACAGCGGCGAATGCCTCATTGGAAACTACCGGCCTGCGGCTGATCGGTAATGGCGCGGCGGCGGGGAGTGTGCTTGTCTCCGGCTCAACAGGGATAGGGACATGGATGGCGGCTTCTACGCTTGCGACGACGGGTGGGGGTGGTTCCCCGGGAGGATCATCATCACAATTGCAATACAATAACGGAGGCTCATTTGATGGGGTTCCAAATTCAGGTGTTGATAGTAATGGAAATATTGGAATCGGTACGTCCTCGACTCAAGCCAAACTTGTTGTGACCGGAGGCAGTGTTGGTGTTGGTACCTGGTCACCTGGTAGTACGCTTTCCGTGGACGGTAGTTTAGCTATTGGTTCTGGTTTTTCTTGGAGAGCTGCTCCATCAAACGGAATGATTGTTGCTGGTCAAACGTGTATTGGTTGTGCTGTTGTTGGAGCGGCAACATTGTCGGTCAACCGTGACACTAACGCGAATGGGAACGATAATCTTATCCTGGATAATTCGGAATTTGCTGCAGGTAAGACATCAACGATCCTATTTAACACTGGCGGTAGTTCCAGGGCCAGGATCTACGGTGGGTTGGATGGTTCAAGTGCAGCAATGATGTCATTTGAAGTGGCCTCTAGCGAAGCGGTTCGATTAAATAGTAACGGTAATATGGGGCTTGGGACAATGGATCCCCAAGGAAAATTGATTGTTGTAGGGGGAAATGTTGGCATAGGCACCTGGACTGCGGGGTATGCCAATCTTGTTGTCCGCGGTAATGTTGGTATTGGAACAACAAATGCCACGACGGCAGATCTCAATGTTTATGGCAGTGTTGGGATTGGAACAGCAGCGTCGTTTAATAACCTAAAAGTCGGGAACTTGATCGCCACTAACAGTGAATTTGATAATGGTTCGCAAAGCGGGGCCTATCCACTGGATTGGAACAAGGGCAATAAACAAAAGATCACCATGGCTGGTTCATTTACGATCACGATGACCGCGCCGACTTCGGGCGTTACTAATTTGTTGCTGAAAGTAGTACAGGATGGAACGGGCAGCCGCACTCCAACCTTAGCAGCAGCCAGCGGTGGGGTCAAATGGGCCGGCGGTGCGGCTCCGTCATGGTCAACGGCCATCAACGCGGTAGACATTGTCACCTGCTATTGGGACGGTAGCAATTATTACTGTGTGGGTTCTTTGAATTTTCAATAATTTGTTTTAGGGGATATTGCAACATGTTTAAGAAATTCAAGATTTTTGGATTATTGCTGTTGGTGGGATTTTTAAATTTTTCCAATGGCTTGGATAATCCGATGCTCATTGATGACCATGCATTTATGGAAGAAAAGCTCATGAACATCAAGTTCTTGCCGATGCATTTCATTCCAGACAAGAACCGCGCGTTCCATATTGAGGGGGAGTCGGCTGACCCTTTTTACCGCCCGTTGTCAACCGTTGTACCGATGTTGTCTATTCTGGTCTTTAAATACAATGTTGTCGGGCATCATTGCGTGAATTTGATCTTGTTGTGCATGGCGGGCCTGGGGATTTATCTTTTTCTGGGATTTTTGGGGGCTGGACATGTGCTTGCTTTGCTGGCAGCGGTTTTTTACATTATCCATCCGATCAACGGTGTGGCGGTCAATTATATCACCGCTTCTGTGTTCTCCGTGCAGGTGATGCTGATGCTGGGGGCGTTGTATTTTTTTAGGCGCAGCAAGTCCCATTGGGATCTTACTGCGGGAGCAGTGCTTTATTTTCTTTCCGCCTTGTGCCACGAGACTGCCATCTTCTTGCCGTTGTATTTACTGGCCATGCATGCGGTCATTGATGCGCAAGGTGATCTTAAGGAACGGTTCACACAAGGTTTTAAGAAAGCATTGCCTGCCATCATCATGATGGGGGTGATTCTGTTCATACGGGTATTTTTTGTCTCAACATTGCAGGAAAGCATCCTGGAGAAGATCAAATATTACCACATGGATGTCTTCCAGTATTTAGCGACCTGGACAATGTTATTGTCCTGGTACATATCGCGATTATTCTGGTTCCAGAACGTTGTTCTCATTATGGCGCATCAGCCCCTGCAAGAAGGGGTTGGATTGTGGTTATGCGTTCTTGCCGGTCTAATTGTTGTGGCGGGTTATTTATTGTGGCAGTTCCGCAGTAAGAAATTATTAATGATCGGATTGTTGTGGTTCTTGATCGGCTTCTTTCCCTTCACCCTAGCCTGTTTTTTTCAACCCATCCACGGTTTGATGATCGAGCCGCATTGGTTCTTATTTTCCGTCATCGGATTCTTTATGGTGATCGCCGGTTTGGTCGAAGGATTATTAGTGCACAAAAAAATGTTTGGCCGTGTTGCCGTGGCGGTCATTGTCGCCTGTTCAATTTATTTTTCCCGCTGGCACAACTGGGTGTGGGGCGATGAGATCCGTTATTGTACATTCTGGCTTAACCAATCTCCCTCGTTCGTGGCTGTTAACGCGTATTTAGCCAAGGCCTATGAATACCGTAAAGAATTCAACAAGGCCCGCGCGCATTACAAGGTTATCCTTGACCGCGGCTATAAAAGTTTTATCGCCTATACCAATTTAGGGCTGATGGACTTGCAGGAAGGTCAATGGGATTCAGCTAAAGTAAATTTCCAAAAAGTTCTTAAGATGGACCCAAGGGCGTCGGTTGCGGTCAATAATCTCGGGGTGATCTATTTTAAGAATGGCGACTACGATACGGCGCTAAAATATTTCAAACGCGCCAAAGAGTTGAACCGTTTTATGATCTTGCCGTATTTAGACATTTCCAAAACATATGTGCAATTAAAGAATCCTGTTAAGGCGATTGAAGCGCTGGAGGAGGCCCTTGAGATCACACCGGGGCAGGAGCAGGTAATGGTCGATCTCATTCAGATCTATATTGCGATCAATGACAAGCCCAACATCGTGCGCATCGCGCGCATGATGGCCAAATATAGCAGCAATCCATATACGCTGCGCAATGCCGGGTTTTTATTGCGCTTAAACGGACATGCCGAAGAGGGAGAGCAAGCGGCACTGAAAGCTAAAGCAATATTCGGGCAGAAAAGTCCCTAATGAAAATGAAACGAACGATCAACATCATTGGTTTAATTATAATTGCTGTAACCATTCTCGGTGTGCGGTGGGCCTATGCTTTTACCCTCAATTGGGGGCAGTGGTTGGGCGGGCAAGGTGGTGCGGTGACGATAAGGGCGGAGAATTATCAAACAGCAGCAGTGAATAATTGTGATAGTACTGGTTGTGTGGTTGTTGGCGGGTTGATAACAACTGGAGCGGATTTTGGCAATAATTCTTTGATTATGGCAGGGTCTTATGCGGGGGGACAAGAGGGTTTTGTTGTAGAGGTCGCTGATGGAGGATCACCAAGTTTGTTATGGGGCCAATATTTAGGCGGCAATAGTTCGGATACTGTTTTCGCATTAGCTATTAATGGCAGTAGTATTTACGCGGGGGGGCAAGTAACAGCGACAACGGGTTTTCAAATTGTGCCTAATGGAACGGCAAGTGGTGGTTCAGAAGGTTTTGTTATAAAGCTTACCGATGGCGGCACGCCGTGTTTGAATTGGGGGAAATGGTTGGGGGGAACAGGTACTGATTCTGTTAATGCTGTAACTGTAAATGGCGGGAGTATTTATGCCGGAGGTTTTGTTACTGTAACCACGGGTTTTCAGATTGTTCCGCAAGGCTCTCCTGCAGGAGGTACAGAAGGGGTTGTTGTCAAGATAACAGATGGAGGGACGCCTTGTTTAGAGTGGGGGCAGTGGTTGGGCGGTGCAGGATCTGATAGTGTAACGGCTCTAGCAATCAATGGAAGTAGTATTTATGTTGGTGGGAATACAGCAACAACCACGGGTTTTCAGATTGTACCGCAAGGCACACCAGCTGGGGGACAAGAAGGTTTTGTGGTCAAGGTTACGGATGGAGGTACACCATGCTTGAATTGGGGGCAATGGCTTGGGGGAAATTCAACTGATTCTATAAATACGGTTATAGTCAATGGTAGTAATATTTATGTTGGAGGACAATCATTTTTTACATCTAATTTTCAGATAGTGCCTCAAGGCCCAGCTGGTGGACTTAGAGAAGCGTTTGTTGTTAAGATTACGGATGGCGGGACTCCGTGTTTAAATTGGGGGCAATGGCTGGGGGGAACAAGCACGGATGTTGTTTATTCTTTAGTTGTCAATGGGAGCGATATTTATGCTGGAGGGCAAGTGTCTGTGACAACGGGTTTTCAAATTGTACCCAATGGAACAGCAGGTGGAAGTGCGGAGGGTTTTGTGGTTAAAATTACAGATGGTGGAACACCTTGTTTGAATTGGGGACAATGGTTAGGAGGCTCGGGAAATGATATTGTTTATGCCCTAGCTTTAAATGGCAGCGGAAAAATTTATGCGGGTGGACTTATGCCGGCTTCATCTGGCTTGCAGAGTGTTACCATGCAGGGTACAAAGCCAAAAGGTTCCGCGGATCTATTCATTGCTATAACGGACGGCGGTACCCCTTCTTTGGCTTGGGGGCAATGGTTAGGGAGGGGAAATGCGGAATCAGCCCAGGTAAATGGTTTGGCCACAAATGGTTCTTCCGTATTTATTGGAGGGTATTCTTATCAATCATTTAATTTTGAGTCAGCCGTCTTTAGTGGAAATCAACAAGCAGCTCAAGATGGATTTGTGATCAAGGTGACTGATGGCGGCACACCGTCTTTGAATTGGGGGCAATGGCTGGGGAGCGACGGGACGGATAGTGTGCAAGCTGTGGCTGTTAATGGCAACAGTATTTACGCGGCGGGGAGCGTGGCATCGACTACTGGGTTACCAATCGCACCCAATGGTGCGGTTACTGGTTCTCCTACATTTGTTGTTAAGATCACGGATGGCGGCACACCATGTTTAAACTGGGGGCAATGGTTAGGTGGAACAAGCACGAATTCAATTTATGCATTAACAGTGAGTGGAGGTAGTATTTTTGCCGGAGGCAATGTGTTATTGTCGACAGGTTTTCAGATCAATCCTCATGGTCCATTTGGCGGAGGATCAGAGGGTTTTTTGGTTAAGATCACGGATGGCGGCACGCCGTGTTTAAATTGGGGACAATGGCTGGGGGGGAATAGCGGATGGACGCCGGGGGATACAGTTTATGCTGTAGCTGTAAATGGTTCCAGTATCTATGTGGGGGGTAATGTCGGAGGTACCACTGGATTTCAGATCGCAGCACAAGGAAATGCTACTTGTACTAACGCTTATTGTGGTTATGTTGTTAAGATCACCGATGGCGGCACGCCTTGCTTGAATTGGGGACAATGGATGGGTACTATAGATCAGACCAATGTTCTGGGGATAGCCGTTGATGGCAGTAGCATCTATGCTGGGGGATGGGCTACGGTTACTACTGGTTTTAGTGTTGCGACCACTGGAGCCGCAGGAGGAGGACAGGAAGGGTTTGTCGTCAAGATCACTGATGGCGGTACACCTTGTTTGAATTGGGCGCATTGGTTAGGGGGGACGGGTACTGATAGTGTTAACAGCATTACGGTAAATGGTAGTGCTATTTACGTTGGTGGGTCTTCGTCCGTCACTACGGGGTTTCAGATTGTGCCCAATGGGGCAGCGGCAGGCGGTCAGGAAAGTTTTCTGATTAAGATCACCGATGGCGGCACGCCTTGTTTGAGTTGGGGGCAATGGATTGGGGGCACAGGCAGTGATTCGATAAATGCGGTCGCATTGAGCAACAGCAAGCTTTTTGTTGGGGGAAACGCAGCAAGTCAAAGTGGTTTCCAAGTCAGTACATATGGCTCAGTGCTTAGTACTCAGGATGGTTTTGTCGTCAAGATTACGGACCCCTCAACTGCAGTTTCCAATAATGGTTTATATTACGACATGGGTTTCTAATATTTCTTGTTCATGCGATCGATCATTTTTATATTCCTCCTGATTTATACATCGACGACATATGCGGATAATATTCCGCTTCAGCCTCACGATCTTGAGCTGGTTCTTAAGATCATTGCACAACGGAATAATGGGCTGATGCTTAAAGATGAGGCGTCTGTAGATATTAACGATGTAGCTGTGACCTTTTCCTCTGGTGCAAAAGATCATTTCAATGTTAAAACACAGTTCTATCTCCACACTTCAACGATCGATAAACGGATCAGTATATCCAGGGGAGATAAAGATCTTAAGGATCTTGATATGTCAGCGCGTATACGGTTGACCCTGGATAATGAAGGTAGATCGTTTAAACAGTTTCTCTATAAGGGTTGGGTCGTTCCGGTTTATGTGTATGACCGTGAAGAAGATATGTTTATTTATGTGCAGACAAAAGATGGCAAGGGAGGGGTTGTGACCAAAGAATGGATCTATGCCCGCAAGCCCAATTGTCCGCAAGGTTCAATCTATTCATGGAAAGTGTTAAGCGAACAATTCAACCGACGTTTTGTTTTTGAGGCAGATGAGAACGGTGCGGTGCGTCTAAAAAGGCAGGTAGTGGTTGCAGGGATCGACCCTAACGATTATGATAAGCAGCGTCACGCTGTTGATCTGATCCACAAGGTTTCAAAAGGGGAATGGTATATTAGCGGCGAGGATGTGATTGCGGATGTTCCGTCAGTTATTTACCAGACTAAAGAGGGTGTGAGAAAAAAGGCGGCATTCAATATTCAGAACCATAACAGCATGGTCGAGGTCATTCATGAATCTGCAGCAAATTACCCTCTTCTTATCGAATCGCAATAACCTGTTGATTTTTTTTCTCGTCTTGGGTTTGTTGGCGTTTATCAATGGATTAAACCATCCCATGATGATTGATGACCACGTGTTCTTTGACGCGGCTTCCCGCGACCCAAAGAATTTGTGGATCAATGTCGTTCCGGATAAGGCAAAGATGCTGAATCTGGAAGGTTCATCGACGGAGGTTTATTACCGGCCGCTGGCTCTTCTTATCCCCAAGGTTTTTTGCATTATCACCGGCGGGAATGTGTTTTTGATGCATGTGATCAATCTTTTGATCTTTATCGCGGCGAGCTTTTTGATCAGCCGTTTTCTTTTTAAGTTGTCCGGAAATGTTGTATTTGCGGTACTTGTTTCAGTCTTTGTGCTGGTTCATCCACTAAATGGTATCATTGTGAATTTTAAGACCGCTGGGATTTTTGCGGTCCAATTATTGATTTTGTTTAGCTGCGCGTGGATTTTGTGCTTTAAGAAAATAACGTTTAAGGAACACGCCGCGGCTTCCGTTTTGTTGCTTTTGGCGCTGTTTTGCCATGAGAATGCGTTTGTCTTTCCTTTGGCGCTGGCGTTGTTGTCGTTTGTAGTTCAGCGCAAACCCGTTCATCAGATATGGTTTGAGCAAAAGACACTATGGATCACGGCGATCATCTATTTTTTGCTGCGGTTGAAATGGGCCAGCTTAAGCGTGAATATTTTCGGCAAGTTTAGCGGTTATCACATGAGCGTGTGGGAATATCTGGCGTCGTGGTTTGCCCTGCAGGGCTGGTACATCTCGCGTTTTTTTATTCCCGACGGCATTGTGATCTCGGTCTTTAAACCCGTGGTCCGCGACAGTGTTGATGTTTGGTGCATCATGGGGGTATCAGCGTGGACGGGGGCTATTTGGATCGCCTGGAAGTATTTAAGAGACAGGGCGTGGATGCTGCTTGGCTTGTCGTGGACAGTGTTAGGGATGATGTTGTTAGGAGCTGGCGCGCTGTTTCACGGCCAGTACATGTTCATCGAAGTTCACTGGTTTACCTTCACGTCCATTGGGTTTTTTATGATCCTTGCTGACGGGATCGTTGTTTTATCGAAGGGCATATTCTCGAAAATAACGTTGGGGATCGCTGCGGTGTTATTGTCAGGCTTTATCTTGATTACCTGGCAGTACAATGCTCTATGGAACAATGAATTGACGTACAGTCAATATTGGCTCAAGCAAAGTCCGTTCTTTAAACCGATCCATATGTATATGGCCCGGTATTATTTTGCACATGGAAAACTTGATCTAGCTTCAGAGCAGTATCAGATGGCATTAACGGGACAATACCCGGATTATATCATGTATTCTAATCTGGGGTCGATCGCCCTTTTTCAGGGGAATCTGGAAAAGGCCAAAGAGTATTTAACGAAAGCGGTGGCCATTGAACCTAAAGCGCGTAACGCCCTTAATACATTGGCAGTTGTTTGTTTGAAGCTCAATGATATACGCAAGGCGGAAGAGTATTTCAGGCGTTCCGTACAGGCTGACCCGTTTGATACGACAGCACAATATAATCTGCAGTATTTTCTTAGAACGAAGAACATGAAGGGATCTTTATCGAATAATCTGCCGATCATCCTGAGAGCAAATTGATAAAATATCTGATTCTTTCGTTGTTTCCTCTCCTTTATGAAATAAAATAGTATTTGGGCGCGCGAATTTCTAAATTATTTTATTTACCCAGATCTTATTATCTAGATAATGTCAATTTTTCTAAAAAATTTCAGAGTATATATATACGTTCTTTTTTTTGCGTGTATCTTCTCTTCGCAGCTCTTCGCCGCCGGTATTACGATCCCCGCTAATTGTACCCTCGATGTGGCAGCCTGTGCCCTGATCGTTCCAGGTGATGTTAATAACAGCGGTACGCTGATCACAACAACCGGGTCGATCACGGTGTCTGGAAACTGGATTAGTTCGGGTGTCTTCACTTCAGGCACAGGGACAGTCACCTTTAACGGCACCTCTGGCACACAGATCTTAAACACAGGCGGGCTTGCTAATGCGTTTTATAACTTGACTCATGATGGAGCAAGTACGCTGTCATTGACCCCTGCTGTTGCGGATATCAATAATAATTTTTCTAACACGGCTGGGACATTCCAGGCCAATGGATTGAATATGACCATCGGCAAAGACTGGTTGAATTCGGCAACATATACACCCGGCACCAATACAGTCACCTTTGACGGGACCAACCAGACCATCACTGGGACGACAACATTCTATAATTTGACCAAGGTCACGGCCGCCGCCGATACGCTCACATTCTCCGCCAATGGCACGGAAGAACAGACGGTGACGCATTTATTGACATTAAAGGGAGCCATTGGGCAATTGTTGAGTTTGGAAAAATCAGGCGCTAATCCGCAGGCGAAATTAAAGTTGCAGACCGGCGGCGCTCAGGACATGAAATATCTAAGCGTGCATAACAATAATGCCACCGGCATGACCTTGGTTGCAGGGTTAACATCAACCGACGCTGGCAACAATACCAATTGGTCGTTTGGCAACGGCACATTTACCTGGGACGGAACTGTGTCAACCGATTGGGACGATCCCTTTAACTGGAGCGGCGGGGTTGTGCCTGCTCCCGGCGATTCTGTAACCATTCAGCCAGTGGGCGGATCAGTTGTGTATGCTCCAATTTTGGCGACCAATGTCACCATCGCGAATTTAACGCTGCAAGCGGGGTCGGTTGTTGATCTAAACGGCAAGAACATCACCGTGACGAACACCTTTACCAACAGCGGTAATGTGAAGTTAAAGGGTACGGAGACCTTGAATCTCACACAGGACATTGTCAATCCCGGGACATTCACGTATGTGGGGACCAATACCGGCACGACCATTACGATCAAGGATTTCGGCGCGACGGATTATTATAATCTGACGATCAATGACACCAATGGCTCACCCGATACATTTATCACTAATGGCGCATTAACGCTAGTCAACAATTTAAGCGTCACGGCGGCGGTCTTGAATACGTCGACCAACAGCAATGCCGTTGTGGTGGGTGGGGCTTTGACGGTCAATGGCGGTACGTGGACTGCCACAAATTCAACGATCGATGTCAATGGAGCGGTTACGATCTCAAGCGGGACGCTGACAGCGCCTGCTTCAACGACCAATACCGCGTTTACGGTGGCCGGCAATTGGACCCATTCAGGAGGGACTTTCACGGCAAATAACGGTAAAGTGACGCTTGATGGATCCTCTCAATCCATGGCGGGTTCGACGACGTTTTACCAGCTGCGCAAAGTGGTGGCAGCAGCCAGCACCTTGACATTGACCGCGGGCACAACACAGACGATCAGCAATAATTTGGTGTTAAATGGGGTTGCAGGCAATGTGCTGAGCATCCGCAGTTCTGTCGGCGGATCAGCGGCGAATCTGAATTTACAGGCGGGGGGAACCCAGGCTATCAGTTATGTGGATGTTCAGGACAATACGGCTTCCGGTCTGACGCTCGTGGCTGTCGCCGGAGGGGTCGATACGGGGAATAACACCAACTGGATCTTCGGCGCAGCGACCATGACCTGGACAGGGACAGTCTCAACGGATTGGGATACCTCTGGTAACTGGGATATCGGGATCGTTCCAACATCGATCGATAATGTGGTGATCGCCAATGTTGCCAATCAACCGGTGTTGGCGACAAACGTCACGATCGGGACGCTGACGACCAATGCTTCATCCAATCTGACATTAAACGGCAAGAATTTGAGTGTGAGCGGGGCATTGACTAATAACGGCACGATCACGCTGTTCGGGTCAGAAACCATGTCTTTTGGGACAATGGACACAGCGCACGGAACCTTTGTTTATGTTGGTAATGGTGATGGGACTGTTGATACGGTCACGATCAAGGATTTCGGTGCGACGGATTACTATAATCTGACGATCAATGACACACACGGGACCAAGGATGTGTTTATTACTAATGCCGATCTGACATTGGCTAATAATCTGAGTGTGACCAGCTCGTCTTTGAATACGTCAACGAACAGCAACACGCTGACAACAGGAGGTACGCTCACGGTAAATGGCGGGACTTTGACGGCCACGAATTCGATCATTGATGCCAACGGGGCGGTTGTGATCTCAAGCGGAACGTTCAACGCGCCCGCGGCCACAACCAATACAGCCTTTACCGTTGCCGGGAATTGGACGCATTCGGGAGGGACTTTTAATAATGCCAGCGGCAAGGTGACTTTTGACGGGACTGGTCAAACCATGGCGGGCTCGACCACCTTCTATCGTTTACGCAAAGTGATGGCGGCTGCCGATACGCTCACCTTAACAGCAGGGACGACGCAGACGGTCAGCAATGATTTGACTTTATCCGGCGCATCCGGCCAGCTGTTGTCCTTGCGCAGTACATCTTCGGGAAGTCAGGCTAATATTTCGTTGACGGCGGGAGGGACGCAGTCGATCAATTTCATGGATGTTAAGGATAATAACGCGTCCGGCGGCGTAACGCTGGTGGCACGCAGCAGCTCAGTTGATTCCGGCAACAACACCAATTGGACTTTCGGCGGTGCCACACTGACATGGACAGGGACAACATCCACCGACTGGGATGTTCCGACAAACTGGGACTTGGGGATCGTTCCAAACAGCACAGATGCGGCGGTGGTCACCAATGTTGCGAATCTTCCGTCATTATCCACCAATGTGACCTTGGCAGTATTGACCACAAATGCTTCCTCGACTTTAACCTTAAACGGCAAGAATATGACCGTAACTGGAGCCTTGACCAATAACGGGACGGTGTCCTTGTTTGGTAGTGAGACGATCAGTTTCGGCACCATGGATGTGGCACACGGTACATTTTTGTTCACTGGCAACGGCGATGGAGTTGTGGATACTTTTACGATCCCTGATCTTGGAGCCACGGATTATTACAATGTAGTGATCAATGATACGCACGGCACTAAAGACCTGTTCATTACCAACGGTGCGTTGACGCTGGCCCATGACTTAAGTGTGACGAGCAGTTCCTTGGATATTTCTACTAATGCCAATACATTGACCACGGGCGGTACATTGACGATAAATGGCGGCACGCTGACGGCAACCAACGGGAATATCGATGCCAATGGGGCGGTTGTGATCTCCTCAGGCGTGTTAACCGCTCCGACGACCGCGAAGAGCTTCACAGTCGCCGGCGACTGGACGCATAGCGGAGGGACGTTCACGACTTCCAGCGGTCGTGTCACCATGGATACCGCATCAGCCGCGCTGATCACCGGGAATACGACATTCTATGATTGGTATTCCACAACCCCGGCAAAAGTGATCACCTTTACGGCTGGATCGAATCAGACCGTTAATAATATTTTTAATTTTACCGGCGCGGTCGGTTCTTTAATACAGCTGCGCTCCAGCTCTTCAGGATCATCCTGGAATATTACCTTTCCTAATGGCGACCAAACGGCGAGTTTGGTGGATGTTAAAGACTCCAATGCTTTGACCAGTATTGTGACCTGTCTGGAATGTACGGATTCTTTGAATAACAATACGAACTGGCTGTTTGTGTCTTTACAGCTATCGGCCCCGGCGGACAATCGTACAGTCGGGCAGCTGCCTGTCATTATCGGGACAGGGCCGCCGAACACCAATGTCCGCATTAAAGGGCTTAATGAAGCGGGAACTGAGGTGATCGTTGCCACGACCAGGGCGAATGCTTATGGAAATTACCGTGTGGTGTTAGGGCACGATGACGACACCGATGCCGGCACAAGCGTTGCGTCGGGAGTAAAATTGAGGATCAGCACCGTTGCCGATGATAATTATTTGACACCTTATGTTCTAAGCAGTTCCTTCGTTGAAGTCCCTGGTCCTCAAAATGACCTGACGGTCGTCCTTGCGCCGACCACGTCGCAAGTGCCACAGATCACATCGCCGGTCAATAATGAACGCATCAAGGGCGATAAACCGGTCATTACAGGGGTTGGCAAACCGGGGCAGGCTGTTGTGGTCAAAGCTAATGATAGTGCAGGCAGCTTGCTCTTGTCGTCTATCGGATCCTCTACTACTGACGGGACAGGAAATTATTCTTTTGCGGTGACCACGAGTTTGCTTAAAGGAACAAATTATGTCTCTGTTGTTGTTGATGGGGTCTCCAGCGACTTGATCAGTTTATCATTGACCGATCCTTTCGGATATGTTTTTGATTCCACGACAGGCAATGTGGTCAAAGATGCCTCAGTCGCTATTTACCGTGCCTCGGATAATCATTTGGCTGAGGTTAGCTCCTGCGACGGCAGCGGAAATATCACGGTCTTAAGGGACCTGGATTGCAATGATACAAATCCATTTGTCACGGGGACGGACGGTTTATATAGTTTCCTGGCGGCTAACGGGAACTATTATATCCAGCTTTCCAATCCCGATTTCACTTATCCGTCCGTTCTGACGACCTTCCCTGTTGGGAAAGTGGTAACGACGGGTTCCAAGGGAGAGACTTTTACGGTCAATAACGTGATCCTGCAGATCGACCATCCGGTGGATATTAATCGATTCCTGTTACGCATTGAGAAGTCTGCTAATAAAACAGAGGTGCGCATCGGGGATGTCGTGACGTACGCGGTGACGATCCAGAACCTTTCCAGCTCGGAAACGATCAATAATATCGTGCTCGTGGATAAGATCCCACCCGGATTTAAATATTTGAGCAACCGCGTATTGTTAGACGGTATCGGGATCGCGGACCCCTCAGGCAATCGACCGCTGACCTTTACCATTGGATCGATCGGTCCGGGCATCACTAAAACACTGAAATATCAGTTGGTTGTCGGTGCCGGTGTGGCCAGCGGGACGTATGAGAACGTGGCGCAGGCCAAATATTCCAACGGCCTGGTCATTTCTAATACGACGACCAAATCGGTCAAGGTCGTTATGGATCCGCTGTTTGACATGGGGACAGTGATCGGCAAAGTGTTTTATGATCTAAATGAGAACGGCCAACAAGATGCACCGGAATATGATCCGACGGAAGGGACGACCATTGTCGAGAGGCCTATCCCCAATGTCCAGATCGTGACGGACGACGGGACGGTCATCACCGCGGACAGGGAAGGGAAATACAGCTGGCCGGGCGTTTTGCCTGGAAGACATATGCTGCGCATAGATGAACGCACGTTGCCGCCCGGGTCCTATTTAACGACGGACAAGGCCGTTGTTGTAGATGTGACCAACGGCTCCATCTCCAAGGTCAATTTTGGCGTGAATATGGACAATAAGCAGGTCGTGGGCAAGGACGCAGTCTTCTTTAATGAAAAGATCGCGCTCAATCAGGATAAGAATAAGCCTGCTCCAAGACTTAATGTTGCGATGTTCAGTCCTGAGGAGGGCAAGGAGACGTTAGTCATTTACAATAATACCAGCCTTTTTAAACCGGCCCAATTTCGAATATTCACCAATTACGCGGCCTTCCTTGATTCCTGGCAGCTCGACATCATCGACCGTGATACCAAAAAATTAGTCAAACACTTTACCGGGACGCGTTTTAACATCCATGACCCGATCATCTGGAATGGCCGCGGCGACGATGAGCGCATGATCCGTTTTGATCATCATTATGCGTATGTCCTCAGCGTGAAGAATGAAAAGGGAGAGCGTGACCTGACCATGGAGAAACCCTTGGAAATACGCGTTATCGAGACCGAAGAGGAATACAAGAAAGAAAAAGACAAGGAAACAAGATCTGATTGGGGCAAACAGCAGGCGGATAATTACCGCAAATGGGTGGATACGCAATCAGCGGTCAATGCGCTTGAGAAGCAAGGTATCACGATCGCTGGTGAGACGATCCACATTAACCGTCAGGGGCAGGATATCAAATCGGTGCGGGTCTTAAAGGGCGGTGCTGTTTTTGCGGATATTCCCCTGGAACAATATTATGGACTGACCCCCAAAGAAATGCTGGATGCTGGCATCACGGCGGCGGACAAAACGGATAATATCGAGATCATTCTGCCCAACGGCGATTATAATCTGGAGGTCATTGGTCCTCAGGACAAAGGAGAAATTGTGCCGCCAAATCCTCTGGATCAGATCTCTCCGCCCGCAATAACGCCGTCTTTGACGCCTGTGCCGTTATCATTACCGCCAACGGTCGGCCTTGAGCGCTATACGCGACCGATCAAGGTCGGGGATGACTATTTCATGTTCGTTGGCTTGGGCGATGCCAAAGTTGGTTATAATTTCAACCGCGGCAATGTCGAACCCATCCAGTCCAGCGATCATTTCCAGAATAAATTCTGGCATCAAGGCAAAGCATCCTATTATCTCAAAGGCAAGATCATGGGCAAATATTTGGTGACATCTTCTTTTGATACGGATCGCCAGCAAAAGGAGCTTTATAGGAAACTCGACCCGGCCACTTATTATCCGATCTACGGCGATAAGTCTTCGATCAATTATGACGCGACCGATACTCAGGGGCCGTTGTATTTGATGGTGCAGTGGGATAAATCACAGGCGGTGTGGGGCAATTACGCGGTCGATTTTAACAATACGGAATTTGCCAATTTCACCCGCTCATTCTACGGAGGTAAATTAGATTACCAAAGCGTGGCTAATAACCCCTACGGCGATGCCCGCACGAAAGTTGTTTTGTTCCATGCTGAGATCCAGCAACGACCATCCCACAATGAATTTTTGGGGACGGGCGGCAGTTTATATTTCTTAAAGAACAAGGACGTCGTACAGTCAACGGATAAGATCCGCATTGAAGTACGCGACAAAGTGACCGGTCTGGTATTGTCTTCCAAAGAGATGAAGAACGGGGCGGACTATGAATTAGACGAGGGACAGGGGCGTATCCTGTTCTGGCAGCCGGTTTCCATGATCGCGAAATCAGAATCGATCGTTTCAACCGATCTGATCGACGGCAATCCGATCTACGTGGTCGCGGATTATGAATATTATGTGCAGGACAAGTTAACGGAATCTTCTGAAGGTGCGCGTGTCGCGCAAGCCGTGGGCGACAATGTGGTCATTGGCGGGACATATGTAAAAGAAACGCAGACCAATAAGAATTTTGAAATGAAGGGTACGGACGTGACCGCGCATTTAGGACCGGATGCGACCGTGAAAGCTGAGTATGCCCAAACGCAATCCTTAGGTGTCAGTTCCTATGTGTCCACTGATGGGGGTATTTCATTCACGCAGCTGCAGTCTGGTGATGCGGCCAATGGTGTTGCGTATGGCATCAAAGGAGATGCCAGACTCTTTAACCGATTGGGTGTTGCATCGTATTACAAGTGGATCGAAGATTCGTTCACCTCAGTGCAATCGTCGTCGCAGCAAGGTAAACAATTAGCCGGTTTAGCGTTGACCTTTGATCTAACTCCGTTGACACGCGTCACAGCCCGCACGGATATACAGAAACTCATCAATAATGCCAATTTACAAACCGTGGCCCAGGTCGGTGCCAGCGAAACAAGCACCACTCTTGTCCAGGTCGTGCATGAGTCCGAACGTCTGAAATTGACCGGGGCATATCAGATCCAGGAGGTCAAGAATAAGATCGGGGATCTGGTCACCACGACAAATCAGGTCACAAAGTCGCTGGCAGGGAAGGCGGAATATGCGCTTAACGGCAGGGTCACATTAACCGCCGGCCAGCAGTTTGATATCAGCAATGCGAATAATAATATCACGACGATCGGCGCTCAAGGACGAGTGACGGACCGTTTGAAGATCTCTGCTCAGGAGGCGTTTAGCAAAGCGGGTACAGCGACAACGTTTGGCGTTTCCCAGAATGTCACGGATAAGCTGGCGTTATCAACGGCCTATACGCTGACGCAGCTGGCTACAGGAGAGAGTGCCAAGACGACGACCTTTGGCGCCAAGCAGGATATCAATGATAAGGTCTCTGCCACGGCATCCGTTTCCTCGACGGACTCTTCAACGGGTACAAAAACAACTTCCGGAACGGTCGGAACAAGTGCCCGGATCAATGAGCAGACAGTTGTTGATGCGCTGGTTGGAAAATCCGCGGCGGCTAATGGTCAGACGGTGACGACAGCGACGGTAGCGGCGACTACAGGCGTGATCGATAAAGACACAACGATCAAAACAGCGGTCAGCATGAACCAGGGCACCACCAGTACGATCGGACTTCAAGGACTGACCAATACGTCAACGACCGCAAGCAATTCTATTTCTGTAGAGGCCAACAAACGGGTTAATGATAACCTGACCACGGCATCCAGCGTCAAGGTTGATGACAATGCCCAGGGTGGAAAAACAACAACGATCGCCGTCTCTCAGCAGGCGAAGATCAATGACCGCCTTCAGGCTGTCAGCGAACGTTCATTTGGTATCACACCGACAGGAACAACGTCTAACAGTAAATACGCCTTGGCCAAAGAGCAGGACGGCAGGAAGGTTGAGGCATCCTTGACGCGCGCTGTCGGCGACCAAAGCGGGGCTGTATCACAATCCAATATTTTTGGTTTGACCGGAGATGTCAATGACAAGCTTGCTCTTTTGGGTAGTTTGGAAAAAGGTAAAGTACAGAACCTTGACGGGTCAAAGACAGACAGGACGGCCATCGCCCTTGGAGCGGGGTATGTATGGAAAGATCCTGAGCTTGCCATGGAACGTTTGAAAGATTCAGCGAAAGTGGAATTCCGTTTCGATGAAGGCAATGAAAATAAACGACAGTATGTTTTTTATAATGCGTTAGAGGGTAAAATCACGGACAACATGTCCGTTTCGGCAAAGCTCGAATATTCCAAGACGGAGAATGTCACCACCAGCGCGATCGAAGAGCGGCATAAGCAGGTTATCTTGGGAGCATCCTACAGGCCTGTTAATTTCGATCGTTTGAATATGATCGGTCAATATGCCTATAAAGAAAATGCCGGCCCTGTCGGACAATCTGCTGGTGCAGTGACTGATGTCGCCCAGAGCCGTACCCAGGTGTTCGGCGTTGAGGGGGTGTATGATGTCAATGATGCCTGGCAGTTGGCGGAAAAGTTCGCGTTCAGGATCAACGACGAGAAAGTCACTGGATTTGAATTCAACCGCACGCACACATGGCTCATGATCCACCGCATCAATTACAAGGTTGATCGGGATTGGACATTGAGTACCGAATTACGTAATCTGACCCAGGTCGAAGCGAAAGACAGCAAGCAGGGCTTATTGATGGAGGCGACCCGTAACATCAACGATTACGCGCAATTGGGGTTGGGTTGGAACTTTACCCAGTTTAACGACGATCTGACCAATCTGAATTATACTTCTCAGGGGCCGTTCTTGCGGATGAGCGGCAAACTTTACGATCGTTCTCCGGAAGAGAAACAGCGGGCTAAAGAAAAGTGGCTGGATAATAAGGTCGCTGAATGGGCATGGGCCATGGTATCGAGGGAATTGCAAAAACCTGACAGCAAGGTGGTTGTCGACTTAAACCATATGTTCGTGCTTGCTTCAGCAGCTCAGAAAGCCAGTAAGTTTGAAGAGTCCCAGCAGATCTACAAAGATATCATCATCGCTGGCCAGATGATGTTCGATGAGGCCTCCGAATTTATCCGAGGCAAGATCGCATTTGAGGAGAAATTGCAGGAATACAACAAGACCGCGCAGGATTATTATGTGACGGGCGAATATGTCAAGGCGAGAAAATTATGGGAGAAAATAGTAGCCGATGCTCAAAAGGGTGTGTTAGAATGATAAAAATTATGTCATATGTTATTCTTTATTTCCTATTATTAATAGCTTCTCCGGCGTTCGCCGGTCAGCCCGCTACTGGGCTTGATAATGAGCCTTCGGTTGATTCCGCTGCTGCTGTTGTCAATGAAGACCACTCCAAGCCAGCCAAAGACGGCGACATGGAGGCTGCTGCCTCTGACCAGGATACATCTGAGGCGGCTTCCAGTTACGTCTACGATCTGAAAAAACTCATCATCAAATCCCGCGAAAATATAAAACGCGTCAACGATAAGATCAAAGAGCAGTCGGTTGTCAAACGCAATCAAAAACGTGAGGAGCGGGCCAGGGAATATTACGAAAAAGGGATGGAGCTGCAGGATGAAGGGAAGTTTGATCAGGCCCGCGAATATTTTGAAAAGGCCATCAATATCACTGAACATCCTGAAATGACGAAATACATCAACCAAAGCGCGGAAAAATTAAAAGCCCAGGAAATCGCGATCAAGAGACAGGAGAAGCAGCAGGTTCGTCTGCAGATTCAGGAAAAGCAGGTTAAGCTTTCCGATGCTGCAGGCGCCTACGAACAGGCTGTTGCCTATTATAAAGAGAAAAAATATAAAGAAGCCAAAGAGATGTTCTCTCATGTTCAGGAATTGTCGGATAACTATAAGGGAACAAATAGTTATTTGAGGATCATTGACCAGAACATCATTCAGACGGAAGTTGCTCTTTCCAAGGCGGACCAAAAGGAAGAAGCCCGCCAGCAGGAGGAAGCCCAGCGTGCCCGTCAGCGTGAAAAGGAAGCCTGGCATAAGGAGATCGAGCAGAAAGAAAAAGACAGGAAGAACCAGATCAATGCCCAGGCGGACACTGTTTATAATGAAGCCGTGAGTTTATACAAGAACAAGAAGTATATGGAAGCGAAAAAGAAGTTTGAAGAGGTGGAATGGGTTGTTCCGGATTATAAAGCTTCCCGTAATTACATCGCGCGTGCAGACAAAGATATGGCGGCAGAACAAGCCCGTGTTGATCAGATCAAGGCCAAGGAACTTGCCCTTCAGCAATGGGAAGAAGAAGTAGCCAAACGTAAAAAAGAAGCCCTTGAACAGAAGGAAGCCCAGGAGAAAGAAAAGCAGCGTATCAAGCAGCTGGAGGAACAGGTCGCTTTTGTATACCAAGCCGCGGTCAACTTGTTTGATAAAAAGACTTACGATGAGTCTTTGGAAAAATTCAATGATGTGGATAAAACATTACCGGGCTATCGCTCCACAAAAGCGTATATTGCCAAGATCGCTCTTATTAAAGAAAAGGATATTCAAAAGCAGGCCCAGATAGCTGAGATGGAAAAGAAGCGGCAAGCACAGGAGGAGGCCCGTAAACAAAAACAGGATATGCTGGCCAAGGAAGCTGAAGCCAGGCGCAAGGCCAAAGAAGAAGAGATCCTAAATCGGGAAGCGCAGCGCGTTAAAAAAGAGGCGGTCAGGGTTGAACAGGCCAAACAGCCGGAACAAAAGCCTGAAGTAAAAAAGAATGAAGAAAAAAAGAGTGAAATCCCTCCAATTGTCCAAGAACCATCCAAAACCGTATTGACAAAAGAGCAGGAGATCGACGAGGCTAAGATCATTGAATCGTTGGCCCAGCGTTCTGCCCAGGTCTTGCAGAAGATCAGCATGTTGGCAGAAGATAAACGCATGGCCCCGGTCAAAAAGAAAATGGCCAAGGTCGATGAGATGCTTAACCGCATTAAACAGCAAAAAGAATCTATCCTGCGCCAGCTGCGTGAAGATGAAGAACGTGAGCGCAAACGTCAGGAAAAGATCGCTCACGAACAGCGTATGGCCCAGATCAAATATCAATACGATGAAGCGATCATTCATTTACGCAATCAGAAATTTGAAGAAGCCTACACTTCTTTCCTCCAGATCGAAACAGATTCTCCAAATTACAAAATGACCCGCTGGTATTTGGCGCATATTAAAGAAGATGCCAAACAGGCCGAGCGTCAGGCCGTCCTGGAAAGAACGATCAAAGAAGAGGACCGTTTGCAGGCGCTGGAAGCAAAACGCCAGCATGAGGCTATCCTGGTGAAAGCGGCTGAAGAGGAAAGACGCCGAGCGGAAGAAGAACGCAGGAGACAACTGCGACAGGCCCAGGAATCGGAGATTCAAACATTGGCAGATAAGGCCGTCAATCTTAACGATGAGATCTTGGCGGCTTCCAAGGCTAAAGATTTTAATCTGGCCAAGGCAAAGTTCTCCGAATTAGAGAGTTTATTGGAAACACTAGAAGCGCTTAAACGTACGATCGTTCAGGAAGATAACAAAGAATCCCAGGAAAAAGCTAAACCAAAAGAAAGACCTGAACAAAAACTTAAAGAAAAAACTGATGTTGAGCAAAAACCGATCGAGCCAAAGGCGCCTGTTGTCAGTAAGACGATAAACAAAAAACTGACACCACGGGAGGTTTTGCTTAAGGATCGCAAGGAGCGTCAGGCTCAGGCAAAGGCCATGCTTCTTGAGGAAGCACAGCAAGAAAAGTTAAAGCGTGCTGAACGTCTTGCTGCCGAAAAAGCCAAGCGCGAAAGGCAGGATTATGAGCAGGTGGAAATAGAACGTTCCAAAGATGAAGTCTTTGATCACGCGATCGCTTTATATAAGGCTAAGAAATATACGGCGGCAAAGGTCATCTTTGATGATCTGAGTAATCACGGGTATAAAGCCGCGAAGGCGTATTCGATCAAGATCGAACGATATTATGAAAAAGTGACAGCCAGGGCCAGTGCTGCCCATGAACGTGAACGGAGCCTGTTTATTGCCGAGCAGATCCGAAAACAAAAGATGGCGAACGCATTGGCACAAAAGGAGCGTGCCCGTCAGGTCGAATTGAACGCTCAATTTGAGCGGCAGCGCAGGTATGCCGAAGAATCCGGCCAGCGCGAAAAAATTCGTATGGAAGCTTTAAGGCTTAAGGAACGCGAGAACCGTCGATTAGATGAAGAACGCGCAAGGGAACAACGCAAACGTGAAAAAGAAGATGAAGAACTTATGTTCCGGCGTGTACCTCTTACCCCTGCTGCGCAAGAACAGCCGGTCAAGGTAGAAGAGTCAAAACCAGTAAAACCGATCTCGATGGATGAAGCAGAATCTGTCCAGAATAATGACAAAGCTCGTCAGGAACAGGTAGAGTTTTCTAATAAAAGAAAGAAGCATTTTGAAGATCAGCATGCGAGAGAACTTATCGAGAAACGTAAGGATCAGCTAAAGCAGGAAGCAGAAGCAAGAAAGCAGCAGGAAGCGGATCGAAAGAATCAACTTGCCAAAGCCAAGATGGAAGAGCAGCAGCGTAAGATCGAATTGAAAAAACAAAAAGAACAAGAGATCATCGAGAATAAGAAAAAAGAAGAACTAGCGAAAAAGGCCAAAGAACATCAGAAGCAATTGGAAGATGAACGTAAAGCCATCGAGCAGCGGCTTAATGAAAGCGCCTCTGCGATCTATGAAGAAGCGATGGGGTTGTATAAGAAAGAGAATTATGAGGCCGCGTATAATAAATTGAAAGACCTGGAAGATATTTTGCCTGATTTTAAACAAACCCGAAAATTCATGGAACAGGCCAAGACGAATATGGAGAAGCCGGTTCCCGTCACTGTTCCCGTAAGTTCAATGGAGATCCAGGCTCCTGTTTCCCAGTCCCCGGTAACCGTTGATAAAAGATCTGATAAAACAAATGAATTGCCCCCTGTAGACCGGGATGAAGCTATAAAAAAGACCCTGGAAGTGTTTGACTCTCCATAATGGTGACTAACCATTTAGCCGCTGAACGCAGTCCGTATTTAAGACAGCACGCCACAAATCCAGTCCATTGGTTCCCATGGGGGAACGCGGCATTCCAGAAAGCCGCCAAAGAACATAAGCCCATTTTCCTTTCTATCGGATATTCAACCTGCCATTGGTGTCATGTTATGGCACATGAAAGTTTTGAGGATCAGGCAACCGCGGATATCCTCAATCAATATTTTGTTGCCATCAAGGTTGACCGTGAGGAACGTCCTGACATCGATCACATTTATATGAATGCGGTCATGGCCATCGCAGGGCAAGGCGGGTGGCCGCTGTCTGTTTTTCTTAAACCTGACGGTAAACCATTTTATGGGGGCACATATTTCCCGCCTGCTGCCAAGTGGGGTTCTCCGGGATTTAAAGATGTCCTTTTATCGATCCATAATGCCTGGACCTCTGATCATGAGGGTATACTCTCTTCTTCAGATGAGCTTATTTCAATACTGCGCCAGTCGATGACGGCAGAAACTGATGCTGGACCTACCGACTATTCTATCTTAGATGATGCCGTTCAAAAGTTAGCTGCACAGTATGATACGGTTCATGGCGGATTCTCCAATGCTCCTAAATTTCCCATGGGGCACACATTATCATTCCTGCTATCAATGGATTCCAAGGAAAGTCCGACACTCCCCATGGTTGAACATACATTGACAACGATGGCGAAGCGGGGCATCCATGACCACCTGGCATCTGGTTTTCACCGTTATGCAACGGACCAGGAATGGCAAGTGCCGCATTTTGAGAAGATGTTATATGACCAGGCATTGCTTGTCATTGCGTATGTCCAGTGCTACCAGAAGACGCAAGATCGCGCATTGATAGAGATCGCCAGGCGCACAATGGATTATGTATTGGCTGAAATGAAAGACCCTGAGGGTGGATTTTATTGCGCCTATGATGCTGACAGTAAGGGGCAAGAGGGGGCATATTATGTATTTGCTGACCATGAGATCACCGCGGTCCTGGGCGAAAGCGAAGCCAAACTGTTTAAAATGTATCATGGCGTAAGTCCTGATGGGAATGTTGCCCATGACCCGCATGGCGAGTTTATTTCGGTGAATATCCTGTATTCTGCGAAAGATATCGTTGTTGCAGATGGGGAACGGATGGATATTGCCCGCCGCAAGCTGTTGGAATACCGACGAGAACGCATGCCTCTGCATCTGGATGACAAGATCCTGACTGACTGGAACGGGTTGATGATCGCGGCGTTGTGTGTGGGAGGTCTAGCATTAGGAGAAGATGCATACATTCAACAGGCACAACATTGCGCGGAATATATTCTGCAGAATTATTTAAAGGACGGCGTTTTGCTTCACGCATCAGGAATTAACGGAATGCTGGATGATTACGTTTATTTCTCTTATGGGTTGATCATGTTATATGAAGCAACGTCTCAGGAGAAGTATCTTAAGACAGCAGAGGATCTTGTAGAGGAATGCTGTCGCCGTTTTAGTGACGGCCGCGGCGGATATTATATGACACAGGAAGATTCCGGGTTGATCGTCAGGCCGATCGAGATCTATGATGGTGCCATGCCGTCGGGAAATTCCATGGCAGCCATGGTTTTTGCTAAATTGCTCTTTATAACGGGTAAAAAGGAATACAGAGATAAATTAAGCTTATTAGAAACGCGATTCTATCCTGTCCTGGTTAAAGCGCCTCACGGGTATACGTATTTTCTTTTAGCGATGAGTATGCAGCGCGATGGCCCGGTAGATGTTCAAGTAACGGGTGGTGTTAGCGCACAACAACTTGTGCAGATCAGGAAAATGGTGTATAAATGCTATGTACCAAACTTAGTGCTTAAGATCAAACCAACGGACCAACCTTTTAAGGTCAGCGTTTGCAGGAAGGGTGTGTGCGGACTGCCGATCTCTGATCTTAAAGGCTTACAAGGACAGTTGACATGATACGTTTACTGTATTTAGCCCCTGTGATCGCCATCATAGGCGCGATCATGGTCACTTACATGATCTTTTTCCGGCCTATAGTTAAGAATTCCAAGGGACAATCTCTGACGGCTTCGGTCGCGATCAACGAGATCAAAGATAGTATTAAAAAGTTTAAAGAACAACAGGATATTCTAGGCGGGAGCATGACCGAGCAAAGAGATGACCTGATCAAACAAAGTACCAGTGTGGCCAAATTATATGAGCAGGCCAACAGGGAAGAATATCAGGATTTTGACCTGTTTAAACTCAAAGAAGCGATCAATGAATTCAACGGCAGGGCTTTAGAGTTAGCTGGTAACGAGACCGCGATCATTAAGTTCAATGACCAATTACGGGAAGGCATCGCAGGCATTGACAGGCAAGTCAAAGACATTGATATTGCTGATCTGCTGCGGCCCAAAGAAGATCTGGCAAATCGTTTAACTTCGCTGAAGATCCAAGTATCCCAGCTTGTTGAAATGCAGAAGGCCATCATAGAAAAATCCCGTGAATATAACAACAGGGCTCGGGATTCTGTCGAGAATATTCATAATGTTCTACTGGAACAGTCTGCGGCTATCGCGGCGATGAAGACTGATAAGACAGGCATATTGGAGATCAAGATCCAGGAAATCTTGGATAATGAAAAGGAAGTGTTATCAAGGATCAAAGAACGGCAGCAGGATCTGGCGGAGATGCGTCAGCAGAACCTGGATCAGATGAAATCTTCTAAGGAGCGCGTTTCACAATTGATGGAACAGATGCGGGATCGGATGGATGAGGTGCACGATAAGATCGAGGACAATACAGATAAATTAAGGGTAGTTAAAGATAAGATGAATGATGCGAAAGAAAGGGCCCAGGCAGCTAAAGAACGGGCAGAAGATATGAAGCAAGCGCTCAGAGAACGGATGCATAAGTAGGTTTTCCTCATATGCCATGTCAAGACAGCTCATCCGGGCTAAATATCCGTTTAAATCCTGATGAAACATTATTAAGTTTTGATTTTTCCAAGATCTCTTGTTCCAGCACTATCGAGGCTGATACAGGATTGAAGGGATTCTGTAAAGGAAAAACGCTTGAGTGGGTCCTTGATCTGGATTTTTCCATGGTTCGATCCGCGTTGAACGCGGCGGAAGGTGAGCAGTCATTTATTCTATATCTGGAGTTGGACGCATTAAAGTCCGGGATCGCTCAATATTTAGGGATCGACCATCCAAGCGTTGATAGAGAGCGTTGTTTGATATCATCGATCGAGGTCACGGAAGACCATATCGATATTTATGAAGTGATCTTGCCGCCCAAAGATCTGCCGCCGATCACCGCCTGCCATCTCAATGAATAAGACTTAGGTCTTTTCTTTGCCTTTAGTGATCAGTACCTTGCCGGTGCGCACCATCTCGACCGTGTATTTCTTCATCACCGATTCAAATTCATTGAGTTCTGAAGTTGTCCCTGTTTGTTCAATGACATAAAACCCTTCAGAGGTGTCGTCGACCTTGATGCGGAATTTACGGGTGTATTTGCTGATGAAAGTCTTGACGCTGGGCGTCGCCTTTACTTTAAGCAATGCTAATTCTTTTTCGATCGAATGCGTCGCGTCATGCTCCCCGCAATGGATAACATCAATGAGCTTGCCAACATTTTTAATGATCTGGTCGAGCGTTTCCAGGTCGCCTTTGGCTGTGATGGTCATGCGAGAGAATTTCGGGTTGATCGTCGGAGACACGACCAGGGAGTCAATGTTATAGCCACGACGGGCGAAAACAAGTGCGATGCGTACCAGGACGCCTGGTTTATTAGCAACAAGAACGCTGATCGTATGTGTAGGGACAGTGGGTATTGTCATAGGAACCTTCTTTAAGTTGAGCCTGTCGGTTTTTCCATTTTTTGCGTCGGTTTTTCAATGATCATATGGTGCGCGGATTTACCTGCCGGAACCATTGGAAAGACGTTGTCTTCTTTGATGACCTCCGCATGGATAAGGCAGGGGCCTGGGTAATTCAATGCCTCGCGCATGACAGCAGCGCAATGCTCTGGATTGTTGATGTGGAAGCCTTTGATGCCGTAGGCTTCTGCCAGCTTCACGAAATCCGGGTTTCCTTCCAAATCGACCCCTGAGAGGCGGTTGTCAAAGAAAAGCTCCTGCCATTGGCGCACCATCCCCAGATATTTATTATCGATGATGAGTATTTTAACAGGAAGTTTATGGATGAACATGGTCGACAATTCAAACAGTGTCATCTGAAAGCCACCGTCTCCAACGATCGCCACCACCAGCGCTTTTGGATCAGCGAATTGAGCACCAAGAGCCGCGGGGAATCCGTAGCCCATGGTTCCGGCACCGCCAGATGATATCCAGTGATTTCCTTTATCAGATAAATAAAATTGCGCGGCCCACATTTGATGCTGGCCGACATCTGTCGTCACGATCGCTTGGCCGCGGCTTTCTTTATAGCAGGTATCAATCACCTGCTGAGCGGTCAAACCTTTGGCATTAGAATATTTGAGAGGGTATTCTTTTTTATAGAATTCCAGCTCTTTGAGCCAATCAGCCGTGTCTAGCGGTTCAACGAGCTTCACCAACTCTTCTAACACTTCTTTAGCATTGCCTACGACCCAGGCATCGGGTTTGACGATCTTATTGATCTCGGCAAAGTCAATGTCTATATGGAGCTTTTTCGCGTTCACGCAAAATTCGTTATTATTACCGTTGATGCGGTCATCCCAGCGGGAACCGATGGATAATATCAGGTCGCAGTTGACCAGCGCTTTATTGGCATAGGCTGTTCCATGCATGCCGAGCATGCCTAAAGATAAATGATGTGTTTCAGGGAATTCGCCTTTTCCTAAAAGCGTATTGGTCACGGGAGCGCGCAGTTTTTCCGCCAGTTTTTTGACAGCGTCGCCGGCTTTGGCGATCACAGCCCCATGCCCAACGAGCAATAGCGGTTTTTTGGAGCCTTTGAATAATTTCGCCATTTTGGCGATATCAGATTTATTGGCTTTGCCCGGTGTGGTGTAGCCGGGGATATCCGTTTGAGGATCAAGGGTTTCAGCGGTAAAAACACCGGAGGTGATGTCCTTGGGCAGGTCAATGAGCACAGGACCAGGTCTGCCGGTTTGGCAAATTTCCCAGGCTTCTTTGATGATCCGCGGGATATCGTTGGTATTCTTGACCAAGTAGCTGTGCTTGACCACAGGCATGGAGATGCCCACAATGTCTGATTCCTGAAAAGCGTCTTTGCCAAGCATGGAGCTGATGGTCTGGCCTGTCAAAACGATCATGGGCACTGAATCCATCATCGCGGTCATGATCCCGGTCACTGTGTTGGTCGCGCCTGGACCAGAGGTCACCAGCACAACACCCGGCTTGCCGCTGACCCGCGCATAACCGTCCGCGATATGGGTTGCTCCTTGTTCGTGGCGGGTCAAGATCAATTTGATCTTTGATCCGACCAAAGCGTCAAAGATGGGGATGGCGGCTCCGCCGGAAAGTCCCCAGATGTATTCCACGCCGAAATTCTCAAGGCACGCCACTAAGGCCTGCGCGCCGTTGATCTGCTTTTTTGGTTTTGTAGACATAAAAAGTCCTTAAGTTGTCAGTCCATTGAAAGGGCAAATTTTATCATAAATATATGAATCAGACCAGATATTTTATATTCAACAAAGTCTTTAAAATAGCGTTTTCTCGCATTGTATTTTTCACTAGATAGGTTATATTTTATAAGGGGTATGTATGAAAGGAGTTAGATGATTTTTTACAGGAAATTAAGGAAAAGCAAGTGCGGATTTTCTTTGGCAGAGCTGTTGTTGACAGCGGCAATTTTAGGCTATGCATTGTCTGTGATGCTGGTCTTGTTTTTGAATAATGGCCGTCTTGAGGAAGAATGCCGTAATTTGACTGTTGCCGTATCGCACGCGGAATTTGTCATGGAGGGCATAAAAAATGTGGCGTTTTCTAATCTGTCTTCCGATATCGGGGCAGGCACCTGGACTTGGAATACAGCGTCCGTGACATCCAATGGTCTTAGTGCTTTAAAGAATGAAAGTATCAGCAGTTCATCCAGTGGTAATAATCCGGTCACGGTCACGGTGACAGTCAGCTGGAATGATTCTTCAGGAAGGAGTCAGTCAAAGTCGCTGCAGACAATGATATCGGGATGAAAAAAAACGCTTATACATTAGTGGAGTTAATGGTCAGTTTAAGCCTATTGACGATGATATGTTTAGGGGTCTACGGCGTTTTTCAAGTTGGCAACTCGATCTTCACAAAGAACATGACTTTGCTTGATATGCAGCAGCAGTCCAGGGCGGCGGCGGATCGGATGTGCCGGGAGCTTCGTCAGGCCTCATCACAGGTGATCACGGCCAACTACGGCGGGACAACCAATGACAAACTGGCGGTCACGATCCCAACAGCGACGAATATCCAGTATTATTTAAGCGGGACGAACTTGATCAGAGAGTATCCGGCGGGAACAATGAAGAAGATCGCCAGTAATATTGGCTATTTAAAGTTCACGCTTAATGGTTCCTTGCTGCAGGTGCAAATACGGGCAGATAAAACAAGTTATAACAGGACGGTGTCATTTCTACTGACGGAAAGAACGAGGCTGCGTAATGAATAACAATACCCAAGGATCCATTATCATCGCGTTTTTGGTCATTTTGGTGCTGACGGCGTTGGGGGCGGCGATCCTGATGCGCGGCGCCAATGAGCGAAAAGTTTCTATGCGTTCTGCTAACAGCACTTCTGCCATGTGGGTTGCGGAAGCGGGGTTGAATAAAGTATTATATGAATACAACACTAATAATTGTGCGGGAATGGTCAATGAAACCTCAGGCGTTGCGTGTTCCAGCTGTACGTCCTGTGGGACTGGAAATAAAAAAGTTTCCGCCACACTGGCTACTTATGGTGACTACGATGCGACGCTCGATAGCACCAATACAACCGCCCAAACAACAGGCTATGTGCCCAGCCGTTCATCTGCTTCAAAGATTCAACGGAGGATCCAAGCCACCATAGGCCGTCCGCAAATCTTCGACCATGGTATTTTTGCTCAAGGTCAAGTTACGTTATCAAATAATGCTCTTGTTGATTCTTTTGACTCATCTGTGGGGAATTATGGCGGAGCCAACATCCTTTCCAATGGTAATGTGGGCACGAACGGAACATCAGCGGGGATTATTAATATCAATAATAACGCCACTGTACAGGGGAATCTTTCAACGGGAGTCGGCGGCACAGTTATCATGGACAATGGGTCGACGGTGTCGGGAACGACAACGCATACGAATAGCGTGGCCTTGCCAGCGGTGGTGGTTCCATCTTCGTTAACTAGTTTAAGCAGCGGAGGTACGTATTCATTAGGCAATAATGCGACAGGAACATTAAATAGCGGTGATTACAAATATACTAAACTAGATCTCCATAATAATGCCATATTGAACATAAATGGTAATGTCCGTCTGTATTTAACGGGTGCGACGGCGCTGACTACTCAGAACAATGTCAATATTAATATTGCCAGTGGCGCGAACTTAACTCTTTATGTAGATGGGGTCTTATCAGCGGATAACAATGTGCTTTTTAATTCGGCATCTCATTTGCCGTCAAAATTCAACATTTACAGTACGTATACTGGTTCTAATGGAGTGGTGATCTCGAATAATGGGACGACCTATGCTGGGATCTATGCGCCGCAAACAAACATCACCTTGTCCAATAATGACGCGTTCTATGGGGCAGTAGTTGGAAAAACCGTTAATTTATCGAATAATGGGGAAGTGCATTATGACCAAGCGTTAGCTACCCTTTCCAATCCTTTCGAAAATGCTATCACAAGCAACTGGCAAGAGATCTAGCGTTATTTGAATTAGCTAAAAAGGCTTTTTAACTCGCCGTTCTCGTGCATTTCGCTGATGATATCGCAGCCGCCGATGAATTCTCCGTTGATAAAGATCTGGGGAAGGGTCGGCCAATTGGTGAATTCTTTGATGCCCTGACGGAGATTTTCATCCGCGAGGATGTTGAAGTCTTTGATAGGGGCTCCATACGACTGCAGGATCTGCACTGCGCGTCCGGAAAAGCCGCACATGGGCTGGTTTTGGGTGCCCTTCATATAGATCACGACTTTGTTGGTTTTGACCGTCTTTTCAATATCCGCGCGCATTTGATCAGTTAACATAATTGTGTTTAACCTCCTGCCATTTTTCAGGCGTGAATGTTTTCAGGCCAAGGGCATGGACAACGGTGAAGATGTCCTTGACCGCGGCCATGACCATTTGTTGTTGTTTGAAAACCGGCAAACCGGCAAATACAGGGGAGATGACCAATGCTTGAAGGTGCTGACCGTCCTGCATCGGATCAAGGACGTGAACCTCGGCATCTGGTATGGCTGTTTGAATTTTTTGTTGGATCTCTGTCAGGGTCATTTTTTGTAATTATTCTTTAACCAGTCGATGATGTCTAAAGATTCGTAAAGAGCCTTGCCGTTAATGACCAGGCAGGGAACCTGTGATTTTCCGCCGATCTTGAGCAACTCCTCGCGGTTCCTAGTATCTTTTTGGGTGTCCTTCATAGGGATCGTGATATTGTTCGATGTCATGAAATCCCGGACACGCCGGCAGTAGGGACAAGATTCAAAATGGTATAATGTCAGTTCCATAAGCGGACTATTTTACCAATTTTTCGGCAAAAGCAATGACTTTTTGTTCCAGGTTGACATCATAGAGCCTGTTCATTTCCTGAAGACAGGTGGGAGACGTCACATTGACTTCAATGAGATAATCCCCCAAAATATCGATCCCGACAAAATGCAGTCCCAATGTTCTTAAATACGGTTTGAGTGCGGTCACGATCTTTTTATCTCGGGCAGTGATAGTGGTTCTTTCGGCTGAACCGCCAGCATAAAAATTATTGCGATGCTCGCCTTTGCCGTGCACTCTTAAAACAGCACCTAAGATCTCCCCATAAAGTAAAAGGATGCGTTTGTCACCCTTTTTTGATTCAGGGACATATTTTTGCAGGATGATAGGCTGGTTGTAGCCTTTGCTTAACGTTTCAATGATCACGTTGGTATTGGTGTGGCCGTATTCCACATGAAAAACGGATTGCCCGCCAAACGCGTTGGTCGGCTTTGCAATGATATTACGGTGTTTTTGGATAAAAGCGCTCAAGTCTTCTTTGGACGAGGAGATGATCGTCGGCGGCACAAGGTTCGTGAATTGCGACGACCAGATCTTTTCATTGACCGTGCGGATGCCGTTAGGGTTATTGATCACCGCAACGCGTTTGGGTAAATGGTCCAAAAGCCAGGTGTTGAGCAAATATTGTTCATCAAACGGCGGGTCTGGGCGGATGAACAAAGCATCTACATCTTTTTGGTTAAGCAGAAATGAACGGCCTTCCTGGAATGGTTCGTGAGCGATCCTTTGCGGGATGACCTGGGTCACATTAAAGAATAGTTTACCTTCGATCAAGCTGATGCCGTCTTTAGGAAGATAATAGACTTCATGGCCTCTTTCGTGTGCTCCGCACATGAGCATAAAGGTAGTATCTTTTTCGAAAACTACTGTTTCCAGGGGATCCATCAAAAACAGGAATTTCATCGTACTGTTCCTCCTAATTCAACGATTTCTTTGGCAGCAGCGATGCCTGCAATGCGGCCCAAAATGCGGTAAATGTCAAAGATGTTCAGATTATGTTCGATCCCGCAGTCTTGTCCGTATTTGTCCAAATGCGGACACATTTTTTGGAAAGCCATCCCGCCAGGTGAATTGAGGCTTTCTCGAGAGTTCTTTGAACTATGGGTGCGATAGAATCCACCAATACAATCATTATCAATGTGGTATAAACAGGCTTCTGAAGGCAGATCTGCTATTGAATGGATGGTGGGAACGCCTTCCTGCAGCAGGAAACGATCGACCACATCGCCGCCTTTACCGCGCATCAGGTCTTTTCGCTTGCGACTGTTGAGATCCAGGATCTGCTGTGGATCTTCAATAGGGATGACACCGATGCCGTAGGTGCCGGAATCAGATTTGATAAAAATAAATGGTTTCTCGCTGATGTTGTGTTCTTTGTATTTTGCGGCGATGTCATTGAACAGTTTTTGCCCTGTATGATATAGACGTTTGAGGTCGTCAATATTGCTTGTGTCTACATTTTCTTCCAGCGCGTATAAGCAAGAGAATTGCCAGGGATCAATACCAACGATCGAAGCGAATTCACTGATCAATTGATTAGCATGTTTGAAATGTTCAGATTTGTGGCGTGCGTGCCAGCCTGCGTGCATGGAAGGGAAGGCTGGGATATTCGTTTTCTTTAAGTCTTCAGGGATCCCTGCGGTTAAGTCATTATTCATGACGATCAGATCGATCGATATTTCATTCTTCTTGATCTGATCAAGGATGCGTTTGAAACAATGCAGCTTGACGCTTTGACCCGTTGCCGTCTGGAATTCCATGGCATGCGCCGCCTGTTCGCAAAACGTCGGCTGTTCATTAAAAAAGGTGGCAATGGTTGCGGTAAAACCGGCTTTAGTAATGATGTCCTGCAAGATACGGATGTTTTCTAAGTACCAGGTATTGCGGGTATGTTCTTCCGCCGCGATCAAAATATGTTTTGCTTCCGGCACGCGCTTTTTAATGGCGATCTTCATCAATGTGACGGCATCTTCAAGCCCATGTTCACAGAGATTATTGAATCCAGCAGGGAATAAATTAGTGTCCACAACCGCGATCTTAAAACCGGCATCGCGGACATCTACCGACGTATAGAGCGGCGTGAATTTCTGTTCGTAATTCAACAGCCATTCATTGACCTGGTGCAGCTTGGCCTGGATGCAGGAAACACATAAATTCCCGGAGAAATTATTGATGGACAGTGCCTTGTTCATAGCGCTATGGTACAATAATTTTCAATTATGAGCAAAACAAAGATTAAAGCCCTCTTAACCGATGCTTTCTCACCGGATCTTCTTGAAGTCGTGGATGATTCCCATAAACATATCGGACACGCCGGAGCTAAGCAAGGCAGCCATTTTCGAGTGACGATCAAGAGTTCGGTGTTCGACGGTAAGTCCCATCTAGAAAAACATAGAATGATCTATAAGGCTTTAGATCCTATTAAGAGCACTATCCATGCCTTGGCCATCAAAGTGCTGATGTTGTTGCTTATTGCAGGGTTCTCTGATCCAGCAAATGCGGACTTAAGGAATGGCTTAGTGGGGTGGTGGAAATTCAATGAAGGGTCTGGAACCACAGTGATTGATTGGAGCGGGAACAATAATAATGGATCATTTGTCAATGCTCCTACATGGCTGTCTAACTGTAAAAGAGGAGGGTGTATAGGTTTTGACGGCGCTGCAAATCGATATGTGAATTTGGGGGCTTCCACTACTTTCAATACCTTGCAAGTGCCGTTAACGATATCGGGTTGGTTCTTCAAGACATCATCATCTCCTTCTTTACAAACTATTTTTGGTCAGTATTTTGCGACTTCAGGACATAATTTACTTAAATTAGTAAGAATAGATAACGGTGTTTTGCAATATTATGCCGCTACTTCGGGTGGACTGTTTCAGCATGTTGGTACGTTCACGCCTTCTTTGAATGTTTGGCATTTTTTTGCGGTTGTTGTAGGAGGGGACGTAACGTCACCAACACTCAGTATTTATTTGGATAATCAAGTAGAGTCGCCGGCATTATCTTCATTAAGCAGTTCTCCGAGCACGTCAGTCAGTGTTTATTTAGGGTCAAACTCTGCTCAATCAAATGAGTATTTTTCAGGAAATCTCGATGATATTCGCATCTATAATCGAGCCTTAAGTGCTCAGGAGATCGCAGATCTTTACCGCAGCGGGGCTGTCATCAAGAATGCCGTTATCCGCAATGCCCGCATCAATCAGTAGCAAATTAATTTGCATAAGAGGCATGTAACCCACAGGGACACGGGATGCTTCCATTCATTGGTATCTGTCACCGGCATGACTGAACATCCTCGCCATGAAAGAAGACCAGGGTAATCTTCATTCGATCGCTCAACACCCCCCAACCCCCGTAACACATGCACTAGTTCGTTTGGCGTACGGTTGAGGTAAATTGTTTGTAGTTCTAATCAGGTAAGCATGTGACGGGGGACGTTTCGCATCTCATGAAATTACCCTGTTCTTCTTTGGTAGCTTTGGAAGGATTTGCTAGCCAACCCTCAGGGATACGGGATGTTCTTTCAAGATGCGAACGTCCCCCACCAGATGCAACCCTATTAATTCATACTCAACGATTAACCTCAAGCATTGCATTCAACTAACGTGCATCTGTTGTGGGGGCTGGGGGGGTGAGCATCTGGAAAGAAGCATCCCGTGTCCCTGAGGGTTCCCTAGGCTCTTATCAAATGATTATCAAATGCGGTCTTGGCTTTGCGTGCCGCATTGCGGACGATCTCGGGCAGCGCGGGATGGATGTAGACCATGCGTAAAAGATCATCTAGGGTGCCGTCTTTGTTCATCATGGCGATCAGCATATGGATCATGTTGGATGCTTCCGGTCCGATGATGTGGGCGCCTAATATTTTGCGTGTTTTCTGGCAGAAAAGGATCTTGCAGAAGCCTGAATCAGATAAGAGGGCCATGCCCATCGCCGAGCTTTTATAAGGATTTGAGCCGACGACATAAGGGGTGCCGTCTTGGATCAGCTGTTCTTCCGTTTTCCCGACGCCGGCAACTTGCGGGTCAGTAAAGATCGCATGGGGTATCGGCGGGTAAACGATCGGCGTTCTGGACTTGCCGTTAAAGACTTGGTCGAATAGGTATTCTCCTTCGAAGTTTACACTATGCCGAAAGAAATAGCGGCCGATACAGTCGCCCAGCGCGTAAATCCCGGGAACATTGGTCTCGAGATGATCGTTGGTCCTAATGAAATTCCCCGGCGCTAGTTCGATGTCAGTATTGATCAGATCAAGCGTGTCCGTGTTAGGAGTGATCCCTGTGGCCACAAGCAATGCTTCAGCTTCTATTTTTTGTTCAACGCCGTTTTGTGTGTAATGAACCGTGAAGGTGTGATGATCATATTCAACTTTTGTGGGGGTGCTGCCCAAGAGTACATGGTGGTGTTTGCTAAAGGTGCGGTTGAATTCCGCCGCGATCTCGCCATCCTCGTTGCGTAAAAAAGAGGATCGCACTAAAAAATGAGTTTGAGTGCCAAGCGCCCCATAAGCGTGGCCTAATTCACAGGCGATGTAGCCTGCACCAATGATGACCATTGAGCGCGGTAAATGGGTGTTACGCAAAGCTTCCGTGGATGTCATAAACGGTGTGCCAGCAAGATCAGGGATCGAAGGGATGCTAGGTCTTGTCCCAACAGCGATGAAGATTTTTTCTGCCGTGATCTCTTCGCCGTTAACTTCAACTGTATAGTTGTCGAGGAATTTGGCTGTTCCGTGATAGTAGTCGATGTTGGGGTGTTTGTTATAGCTGTTCTCGATCTTGGCGGAATCGCTGTCAACCGTCGCGGAAATGCGTTCGATGAGTTTGGCAAAATTGACGTCGAATTGCGGGTTGTTGATGATATCGAAACGATGCGCGGACTTGATCGTCTGCGCCACATCCGCCGGATGAATGAGCATTTTCGAGGGGATGCAGCCGCGGTTAAGACAAGTGCCACCCAGTTTGTCTTTTTCAATGACGGCGACTTTAAGTCCCATGCTTGCGGCAGGGGACGTTATCTTCGCACCGCCGCCGGAACCGATGACAATGATATCAAACTTTTTCATGGTGGTTCGCCAAATATTGATTAAGGCAGTCAATAACCTGGTTTAATTCTGTGAATGTCATGAGCATTGTCCTGACCGGTGTGATATTGGGCAGTCCTTTTAAATAGCCCACATAATGTTTTCTAAAGGTCAAAACACCATAACGCTCGCCTTTATATTGCACATTAAGACGCAAATGTTCAATACACATGTTGATTTTTTCTTCAATGGTTGGTTCTGGCTCTAATGTGCCTGTTTTAAGGTAATGTTTAGCCTGACGGAATATCCAGGGGTTAGCGATCGCTCCACGTCCTATCATCACCCCATCGCAGCCGGTTTCGAACATCGCCTTGACATCCTCAGGACTTGTGACATCGCCATTGCCGATCAAGGGGATCTTGATCACTTTTTTGATCTTTTCCAGCCAGTTCCAGTCCGCGAATCCGCTGTGTGCCTGGGAACGGGTGCGGCAGTGCAGGGTCAATGCTTTGGCTCCGACGTTCTCAACCATTTTGGCGACATCGGTGATGACAATGCTATTCTCATCCCAGCCCAGACGTGTTTTGACGGTCACCGGCAGTTTAGTGCCCTTGACAGTTGCTTTGACAACCGATTCAAACAAGGGCAGGTCGCGCAGCAATCCCGCGCCTTCATTGCGGGCCACATGGTTCTTAACCCAGCAGCCGCAATTAATATCAATAAAATCAGGGTTTAGTTTTTCAATGACCTCGGCCGCACCGCCCATGGCTTCTGGCCGGCCGCCGAATATTTGAATGGATACCGGTCGTTCTTCATCGCAGATACGGACTTTTTCCATGATACGGGGGATTTCCCTGATCAACCCTTCAGAAGAAGTAAATTCCGTATAGACGATATCCGCACCCAAACGTTTGCAAATGATACGGAACGGAAGCTCGGTAACGTCTTCCATGGGAGCAAGGCATAAGGGTTTATCGATATTAACTTGGCCGATCTGCATAGGGGGGACATTATAGTATAAATTCCTCTTGATGCAATGGGATTCCCTGCGATAGACCCCCCTAGGCTTTTGTTGCCTTTTCAGCCAAAATGTTTATAATTAAACACTTATGGCGATCGTTTTAGACAACAATGACGCTGCCATTGTCCAGGGTATCAAGACTGTCGGGATCGGTAAAAAAGGAAGTAAGAGCATTACCCTTAAGCTGGCGGCTTTGATCAAATCGGACCTGGATGAAGGCAGGGTGCCTGCGGCCTCAAAAGGAGCATTTTTTGCCGGGCTTTTGGCTAAAGGGGTTGATCCAGCTGAGTCTATGTTGGTTGCGGATGCCCATCAGATCGTTGAGGATATCTCATCGGATGCGCCGGAATTTGTCAAATGGGTCTGCCACCAATTGGCTCAAGGCAAGACATTGGATACAGCAACAGCGTATGACTTGGGGAAGTTCTTATTTTCCAACGAACAAGGCGACGGCGCGCGTGGTTTTATCGCCTCCATGCTAAGGGTTCGCTATGAGACCCAGGAGGAATACGCTGGATTAGCCCAGGCCATCCAGGAGACAATAACCCCTTCTTTTCAAGGGGCTGTGCCTCGAGGGGAGCCGATCGTTTCGATCGCCGAACCATTCGACGGGGTCGACCATGCGTATATGGTCACGCCTATTGTCGGCGAATACGTACAGAGCCTGGGGTACAGGGTCATCCACATGGTGGGGCGTAACGGCGGGCCTAAGCTCGTCATGAATTTATGGGATGTGTTGTCCCATCTTGAGCATACCCGCGCGGCGAGCAACGCGGATCTGGGAAGTGTAAAGCCTCGTTATGGCTGGATATACGCCCAGCAAGACATCGCGCCGCAGGTTGACCGATGGATAGAGATCAGACGCCAGACGGTGAAGAGGCCTTTTTTAAGCACTTTGGAGAAATTCATTAACCCTGCAAAAGCGGACATCATGATATCTTCAGCGTATCACCCGCCATTTGGCGAGAAAATGCTGGCCATTTCCGAGAGAGCGGGTTTTAAAGGAGCGATAGTCATCCGTAACGGCATTGAGGGCAGCTGCGCAATGCCGCTTAAACGACCAGCCAGGATCATGTTAACTGCGCGTCAGAAGGATGGGACGTATAAGCGCGGTGAGATCAATTTTGATATTGAAGGGTTTTTAGGAGAGAAGATCGACGTTGAAGAACAGCGTGAACAATTATCCGCGAAGGACAATGCATTGTTGATAAAAGCGTTCGGTATGTCAGGAACCAGCGGTGATATCTGGTTCGATGTGAGGGTCAAGGCAACGCGGGAAGCATTCCGCCTGGGTCTTGACTATTTAAAGGAGAATGTCTATGGTCTGGATTAGGATCGCGTCGCTATTGATGCTGCTGGGTGTGATGCTTGGTGCCTTCGGCGCGCACGCCTTAAGGGGCAAGATAACCGAACATTATTTGGAAGTGTATAAAACCGGAGTGTTGTACCATTTGATCCATGCCCTCGGGTTGTTCGTGATCGCCTGGGCCTCAACCATCACCAAAGATGGTCAAGTGATCTGGGCGGGGTACTTTTTATTGGCAGGCATTATCCTGTTCTCGGGGAGTTTATATGCATTGTCCATCACATCGATCAAGTGGCTGGGTGCTATTACCCCGCTTGGCGGTGTATGCTTTCTTGTAGGCTGGTTTTTATTAATGACATCAAAGTTTTAAGCAAGGAGTGTTGAGCGTATGGTTCCGCTGCATATTCAAATGTATATTCTGATCGCTGTCATGTTCTCGCTTATTTACATGACCATTGTGATGCTCAGTACGACTCTTGGGGTATATAATTTTTATCTTTATTTGTCGCTCTCTATTGGGATGATGATCATCCAGTACATGGTTGGACCGTCGCTGATCACCTGGACCATGCAGCTGCGTTATATTAAACGGGATGATTTTCCGAAACTGTGGGATATGGTCGAGGATCTGGCCCGCAAGGCCAATATCCCCATGCCGCGTGTCTGTGTTTGTCCATCTGATGTGCCCAATGCGTTCGCCTTCGGCCGCGGTGTCAATGACGGACGGGTCTGTGTGTCGGCGGGTATCATGCGCTTGCTTAATGACAATGAGTTAAAAGCTGTTCTCGGTCATGAACTTACTCATATTAAGAACAGGGATGTGCTGACGATCACGATGCTGTCCGTCGTGCCGATGATCCTGTATCGTATTGCCTGGCATTTTATCTGGTACGGCAACCGCAGGGACAGCCGCAATGCCCCCAGCGGTTTTGTGATTGGGATGGCGGCATTTATTTTCTATTTTATTACAAATTTGCTTGTCCTGTATGGTTCAAGGATCAGAGAATTTTATGCCGACAAGGGGGCGGTCGATTTGGGGAATAAGCCAGAGCATTTAGCCACAGCATTGTTCAAGCTGGTATATGGTTCAGCGAAATACGGCGACTCTCCCGACATGAGGACCCAGGAGGGGATGAAAGCGTTCTTTATCAATGATCCTTCCAAGGCGCTAAAGGAGATTCGGGAGCTTAAACAGCTGGATATGGACAACAGCGGGACGATCGACGCGGATGAACTGTATTTGCTGCGCAATAAATACGTGATCCTGTCACCAACTGAGAAAATGATGGAATTACTGGGAACTCATCCGAATATGCTTAAACGCATCAAACATCTTTCGGAACTTAAGGTCTCATGACCAAACGCGTGTCTTTTCATACATTCGGCTGTCGTCTTAATCAATCAGAGACCGCGTCTTTGGAGAATTCTTTCACACTGCAAGGATATGATGTTGTTGACCTCAAGGATCCCGCGGACATTGTGGTCATTAATACTTGCACCGTGACACAGGGCGGCGATGCCGATACGCGGCGCATGGTTTACCGTGTTAATCGTCTTAATCCCAAAGCGCGTATCGCGCTTGTCGGCTGCCAGGCTCAAGTGCAGAAAGACCAGTTGGCCAGTTTACCCAATGTGTCCTGGATCGTCGGCAATGAGCGCAAGATGGATCTAGTCAGGGTGCTTTCTGAGGATCCAGAACCACAGGCACCGCTTGTGACTGCCCCTTCGATCAGTCGAGATCCTTTTGTCCTTCCTGTTGCGTCCATTGACCGTCAGCACCGTAGAGCCAATCTTAAAATTCAGGACGGCTGTGATTTCTTTTGTTCTTTTTGCGAGATCCCCTATGCCCGCGGCAGAGCACGCAGTCGTGTTTTTGAGGATATTTTCCTTGAGGCTAATACTCTGGTGAAGTCTGGACATCAAGAGATCATATTGACGGGGATCAATCTCGGCACCTACCGTTATGGATCAAAAGATATTTTGGATGTTATTGAAGGGTTAGAAAAGATCGACGGATTAAGACGCATCCGCATTTCATCGATCGAGCCGACTACCATCCCCGACAAGCTTATTGAGCGAATGAGGAGTGGGAAATTATGCCGGCATCTGCACATCCCCCTGCAAAGCGGTGATGACCAGATTTTAAGCGAGATGTCCCGCCATTACACGGCTCAAGAATTCTTGGAATTTGCTGACCGGGCGTTCAATAATGTGGATAATATCTGCATCGGGACCGATGTGATCGTAGGCTTTCCCGGCGAAAGCGATGCTCATTTTGAGAATACGCTGACCTTGCTTAAGGATTCGCCTATCCATTACTGTCATGTATTCAGCTATTCAGCAAGACAGATGGCCAAGAGCCGTTTGAAAGAGGCTTTACCGGCAGCGGTCATCACCAAACGCAGTCAGGTGCTTCGTGCATTGTCTGAACGCAAGCGTCGTGCCTATTACGAGTCTCAGGTTGGGCTGGAAATGGATGTGTTGTTTGAGTCCGCGGTTAAGGGAGGCTGGGTAGGGTTGACGGATAATTATGTGCGGGTGACGATCAAGTCAACCGATGACCTTTTTAACCGGTTTAGGAGAGTTCGTTTTGTGTCCTGTGCCGGGCAAACAATGATCGGAGAGGTGGTTTGAAAAGATTTTTAACGCCTGCTATCTTACTGGTCTTCGCTTTCCTGGGTGTTGTGTGGTGGGTGCAGTTTGCCTTGCCGCGTTATCAATACATTGATCTTTCAGTCAAACAGGACAAGGCTCTTGAAGCAGCCAGTGGTTTTCTTATGTCTCTTGGTGTTGACACCAAGGGCTATCAAACCGCTGTTATTTTCGAATCAGACGATGGAACAGATAGGTATCTGCAGCGCACCATCGGGATATTGCCGAGCCAGAAGCTGATCAAAGAGATCGACTATGATCTATTTGGATGGTTAGTCAGGTTCTTTAAAGAACAGCAAAAAGAAGAATTCCAGGTTTTTGTCAGTTCCCGCACTGGTAAGGTGATCGGTTACAGCCATGTGATCGATGAAAGCGAAAGCCGGCCGTTCGTTGAAAAGGATAGCGCCAGGCTTTTAGCGTTAGATTTTTTGAAACACCAGTTTGGTTTTTCCTCTCAAGATCATCTACTGCACAGTGATAATACGGTGAAGCAATTGAACAGGACGGACTACAGGTTCAGTTGGGAATCAACGAAGGTGAATATCCCCTGGGATCCTGCCCTGGGTGGCGGGAGCGCGAAATTGATCACCAGCGTCACGGTTTCCGGTAAGGATATTTTATCTTTTACCAAAGCCAATTTTGATATCCCTGACGGGTTTGAACGCTATGTTGACAATTTGAAACAGACGGGCAGGAATTTAACGCTTGTCTTTCGAATTGTCTATTTATGCTTGCTCACCATGGCCATCATGCTGGTGGTCAATAATAAACATCATTTCGTGCCAAGGATCGTCCGTTCGTTCTATGTGAGGCTTGGGATCGTTCTGTATATTTTGTTATTTATTGAAGTTTTCAATTCATTCCAGTATTTACTCTTTGAATATTCAACGACACAGGCCTTTGGCGGATATGTCGTGCGGCGTATCGTTGAGAATTTATTGAATCCCTTGTTTATTGCCTTAGCGTTCATAGTTCCTGGGCTGGCGGGGGAGTCATTGCGTTTTGAAGTAGATGTTGATAAGAAAAACAGGGGTTTTCTAAGCCCTATCCTGTCGTCATTCTTTTCTGCATCAACAGCGCGATCGATCGTGATCGGCTACGCGCTTTGCGCGTTTATCCTTGGAGTGCAATCGTTCATTTATGACATCGGGTATCATTATTGCGGAGTTTGGGAAGAATTATCCTGGCTGTCCAAAGCTTCATCTTCGGCGTTCCCCGCTGTTACCGCGATGATGATCGCGTTCCAGGCTTCCTTTTCCGAAGAGACCATGTTCCGCCTGTTCGGTATCAATTTGCTGCGGCGTTACCGTTTAGGGGCGTGGGCGGTTGTTCTAACCGCGCTCATGTGGGGTGTTGGTCATACGGGCTATCAGATCTATCCCATGTGGTTTAGGGGCTTAGAGGTGACCTGTCTGGGGATCATTCTGGGTTTTGCGTATTTGCGTTTTGGGCTGGTGGCCGTGATCACTGCGCATTACTTGATGGATGCGTTCTTATCGACGATGCCTTACCTTCTTGTGCCGCGGATGAGCATTGATTGTGTTTCCTCGGTCATTGTTTTGCTTCTACCATTGTTGATCGCGTTGATCGCCAGACTTCTTGATCATTCCACGGAGGAGCGCCAGTGGGAACAGAAGTTCAACGCTCAGCAGCTTTTTAATTACAATATTTTGCTGGAGTTGGCCTCGAATAAATCTCGCGAGGAGCAGGAACAGCTAAAGGCGGATCTGGTCAAGCATGGCTGGGATCCAGCCGTAGTGGAAAAAGCATTTCAGACAAGGGGGAACACGTGATGGATGAACCGATCAATGTCTTAGGCGGGAAATTAACGCCATGCTGCAAATTTCCTATGACGGGGTTTTACCGTGATGGCTCTTGCAACACAGGCAAGGAGGATGTCGGGCAGCATACGGTATGTATCCGGGTCACAGATGATTTTTTAAAGTTTTCTAGGATGGCCGGCAATGACCTTTCAACTCCGGTGCCGGAGTATGATTTCCCAGGCCTTATCGCCGGTGACCAGTGGTGTTTATGCGCGCTGCGCTGGCAGGAAGCTTTTGAGAACGGCTGCGCCCCTTATGTTGTGTTATCTTCAACCCATGCGGCAGCGCTGAAATTCATCCGGTTAGAAGATCTTAAAAAATTCGCGTTCGACGATAAACAGGAGGCTTCTTTTGACAAAATCTAGGCTGGAAGCCTTTAGTGACGGTGTGATCGCGATCATTATCACCATCATGGTATTGGAGATGAAAGTCCCGCATGGAAAGGATATCCATGCTTTGGCGCCCATGCTTCCGGTCTTTTTTTGCTATGTTTTAAGCTTTATTTATCTGGGGATCTATTGGAATAACCATCACCATTTATTCCACGCCGTGCGGCATGTCAACGGTGCGGTGTTGTGGGCGAATTTACATTTGCTGTTTTGGTTATCGCTGTTCCCGTTCACAACGGGCTGGATGGGAGAGAATAACTTTGCTCCTTTGCCCGTGACCGTATACGGTGTTGTGCTGTTCCTTGCGGCGTGCGCCTATTTCATTTTAACCCGGGTCTTGATCAGGGCGGAAGGTAAAGATTCATTGCTGGCCAAGGCTGTAGGCAATGACCTCAAAGGAAAGGTTTCCATCGTTTTTTATCTACTTGGGATCGCGTCAAGTTTTTATTATGTCCTGTTCTCAAATGTGTTTTATATTTTGGTGGCGCTCATGTGGCTTGTCCCTGACAAAAGGATCGAACGGAGGATGGAGAAATGAGGCTCATTTTGCCGTTGTGCATATGGCTGGCCGCGGTTTGTCCTTTTGTGAACGCTGGCGAATATTTTGAGAAAGACGCGCATGGCGTTCTATATTTCGATCGTGAAGCTCCTTGGGTTAGCAACTGGCGTTTGAAAACGAACACTGTCTTTAGATCCATCAAGCTTGTCTTGACGGATGACCTGGGCCAAGAAAGCATTATTGTCGACGAAGACAAGTTCATTGCCCATAATGCCGTTGAATTTGTTGTCCGTTTAGGGACATCGCAGATCATGACGGGCACGTCAAATCCCCCCATTGCTGTTCCTGTTGGATTCTCCCGTATTTCTGAAAGACCTTTAGGGATCTCCGATTGGGCCTATATGCAGGGAGAATCAGTTAAGGAAGTAGTCTACAATAAGGATTATGAGGGTGCATATGATTTTGCTTCAAAAGGTGAGATCGTTTTGGCACATTATACAACGCTTGAGGCGGGCAGGGAGCGGCATTACATGCTGAAGGTTGTTTATGAGCAGTAATATAAGATTAAAAAAATCAGTGCTGGGGTTTTGGGCTGCTGGTTTATTTATATTTTTTGGTTTCATGGCCTATGTGATGCACCTTTATTCAGTCAAGCATAATACCGGAGACTCTGGGGAGAGTGCGATCATGGTCGTCCCATTTTGTTTGCCCTGGATCTTGGTATTACCTCAGGGCATAGGAGAATTGATCCTGTTATCCATTCCATTCAATGCCTTTATTTTGTATATGATCTGCGGCGGTATCAGTGTTCAAAGGAGGAAAGACTGATGAAAAAGAGCTCCTTCCTGAAGGGATACGGGTATTCACTGGTCTTGATCCTGGCCATAATAACCGGTTCTGTATTGGGTTTTGCGGCCAAAGAAAATGCTGTCGTGCTAAAGCCGTTTGGCGATGTTTTCTTGAATTTATTATTCACTGTGGTTGTGCCGCTGGTCTTTTTCTCCATCGCATCGACGGTCGCGAATATGAAAGATATGCGCAGGCTGGGGAGCATCACAGGTGTAATGGTCATTGTTTTTATTGTCACGGGCATCATTTCTTCGTTGGTCATGCTGGCTGGCGTATTGTACTATCCTCCGGCATTAGGGGTGCATGTGAACATGCCGCAGATGATAAAACCTGAACATGTCGACCTGGGGCAACAGCTTGTGCGTACGTTAACAGTTCCTGATTTCAAGGAATTGTTCTCTAAGAACAATATGCTGGCCTTGATCATTTTTTCCTTTGTGGTCGGTTTGGCAACGTCGACGATCGGTATTAGGGGCAAAGCCATTGCCAGTTTTTTAAGTTCCGGTAATGAAGTGATGACGAAAGTGATCGGTTATGTGATGCTCTATGCCCCGATCGGGTTAGGGGCCTATTTTGCCTATCTGGTCGGGACTTTCGGCCCGCAGCTGTTCGGCACATATCTCAGGGCGGTTTCTTTGTATTATCCGTTAGCTTTAGCCTATTGCGCGGTGGCGTTTACGTTGTATACCTGGTTGGCCGGAGGCATAAAGGGGGTCAGGATATTTTGGACAAATATTTTACCTCCGGCATTAACCGCGTGGGGAACAGGCAGCGGTCTGGCGACCTTACCGGTCAATCTGGAGGCCGCTAAACGTATTGGTCTTCCCAATGATGTCCGCGAGATGGTGGTCAATATCGGGGCATCAGTTCACAGCGACGGTTCCTGTCTGGCCGCGGTCATGAAGATCGCGATCTTGTTTGGGATCTATCAAATGCCATTTGAAGGAGCGGCCACTTTTGCTTCTGTTATCGGTGTTGCGCTCTTATGCGGGACGGTCATCAGCGGCATCCCGTCAGGTGGGATGCTTGGCGAGATCCTTATCATCACCATGTTCGGATTTCCCATGGAAGCCATGCCCATCATCACCATGCTGGGAACTTTGGTTGATCCGCCGGCGACCATGGTGAATGTTGTCGGTGATAATGTGTGCGGGATGCTGGTGGCTCGCGTGGTTAACGGTAAACGATGGATGGATAAGAACAATGAAAAAAATTGAAGATTTTATCACGGTTAGGAATTCCAGGATACATGGACGGGGAGTTTTTGCGAAAAAAGATATCCCCAAGGGAGAGCGCATCATCGAATATGTCGGGGAGCGTATCACCAAGGCTGAGGCGGAGAGACGGGGGCATCATCACGTGAATTTACACAAGAAAAATGAAACCCTGGGGGCGGTCTATATTTTTGAACTTAATAAACGCTACGACATAGACGGGAATGTGTCTTATAACAAAGCACGTTTTATCAACCATTCCTGCGATCCTAACGCGGAGCCTGAGATCATCCGCGGCAAGATCTGGATCATTGCCCGGAAGAATATTAAAAAGGGCGATGAGATCTTTTACAATTATGGGTATGATTTTGAAAGTTTTCAGGATCACCTCTGCCGCTGCAATACCGACCGCTGCGTTGGGTATATATTGGGTGAAGAGCACTGGCCGAAATTAAAAAAAACGCAGACAAAGAAGGGTAAGACATGAGGGAGATCTTGTCGTACATGGTTGTGGGGCTGGTTATTTTGTTCTTTTGGAAAGGCTGTCATCCAGCCAAGTTCCCTGATAGCGCGATAGACCACCTCACTTCATATTCAGAGTCACAGGAAGAAGGGTTGATACCGTCTTTGAAGCCTTGCGACGGCAGGGAGTATTGTGTGTATATTTATCTGGCCCCCTGGTGTCCGCACTGCAAGGAGCGCATTTCTTTTATCCACAATTACCGCAAGATCTGGGCAGAGAAAGACAGGCCGGGATTAATGGTGATAGTCGGTAATGATAAGTTAAGTGCGCTGCAGAACATGGCCAAACAAATCGGTGCCCCGGTCTTTTTAGATCCCAAGGAGGGATTCCGTAAAGAATTTCATATTAGTGCTTTTCCGTATTATATGGTGGTCGACGCTAAAAAGAATATTGTTGCCTCGGATGATGTGGGGATGCGCTGGGTTGAGGATGAGATCAATGGCCGTTGGAAAAAATAGCCTTACGCCGCTGTATTGTGTATATATGGTCAAATGCCGTTTGGGCACGCTATACACGGGTTATACCAATGATATTGAAAAAAGGCTTGCTGACCACAATAACGGCAAGGGTGCTAAGTATCTGCGCGGCAAAGGACCAGTAGAGTTGGTCTATTTGAAAAAGTTTCGGACTTTAAGCGGGGCGTTAAAGGCAGAGATCAAGATCAAGAAATTGTCCCGCAAGGAAAAGGAAATATTGATCAAGTGAAAGCCAGTTATCATGTTGCGGTGTCAGCAGGGGTTGCGCTAGGTTTCCAGGGCGTTGTTCACTCTTGGCCGGCGACGGCGGTCTGTTTCTTAAGCGGGGTGTTGATCGACCTGGATCATCATTTGGAATATTGGATCATTAAGAAAAAGTTCCCGTTCCGTTACAAGGATCTTTGGGATTTCTGCTGTTACAACAAATATCCCAAGCTGTTCTTGTTTTTTCATGGATATGAATACCTATTGTTGTTGTGGCTGATCATTACGGTCTATCAGCTGGGGCCGCTGTTTTTGGGTGCGGCGGTGGGATTGACCGTGCATGTTTTCTTTGATCAATTCACCAATCCGGTGAAACCATTGTTTTATTTTTTATGTTATCGTATCCATCACCGTTTTGAAAAAACACAGACAGTCACTGAAGAGTATTTTAAGATCAACAGATCCAAAGAAGAGAACAATTAACAAAGGAGAGCTTATGTGCCCGCTTACGCATTTTAGTTTTTTATCATTAGGTGTCTCGGTTGCGGCTAGTTTTATATTCGGGTTTATCTGGTACGGTCCATTGTTCGGAAAAACATGGGCAGGGCTAGTGGGGAAAAAGTTCGAAGATTGCAAAGATAAAAAACCTGAAGCTTCGGCGCTGCTGTTAACGATATTTGGTACATTTTTATCCGTTACTGTCTTGGCCTATTTGATCCACGCGGTTAAATCCCCCTGCAATTACGGCGTGGCGTTCTTTGTATGGCTTGGTTTTTATGTGCCGCTGTTGTTGGGATCCGTCACCTGGGAAGGGCGTCCGTGGAAACTTTTTGCTTTAAACGGCGTTTACTATTTCTTAAACCTTCAGCTGATAACATTAATATTAACAAATTTTAAATAGGACATATTTAACGAAAAGGAGTTGTTATGACAAAGATCATCGTGTTTGTAATGGGTGTTATGCTGTTGTTGCCGTCATTGTCTTTTGCCAAGAAAGAAGGAGTAACAAAGGGACCTCATCTAAGTAAAGCGGCCATCGAGCATGCGAATGCCAATGCGCGTTTTAAAAGAGGAGAGAATGTCGAGGCCAAAAAAGAAGCATTGAAAGAAAAGGCTAAAAAGCATAAGAAGCATGTTCATAAAAGAATGGAAGATAAAGCAAAAGCTGCTTCCGAAAAGATGAAAAATGAAGACGAACATGATGCGGCGGAAGCTGAGGCAGAATAAACAATAAGCCATGTTAATGTGAGAGGTATTGTTATGAGAATGTTCATTGTGCCGGCGCTGGTATTGCTCTTAAGCGGCTGTTTGACAACCACCCAGCCACTGTCGTTTACTAATGATGAGCCATCGTATAAAGGGATCCTGGGTAAATGGGCGCTCAAAGAGGATAAAGGTTCATCTGATGTTGGGGAGAAACATCATTTTCTTAATATTTTCTTGGCGCTTAAAACCAATGATCTGACCATTGTTGGGGCAAAGAGCAAATTTGTCGATCCGGAGGATGCATTTAACGCATGCAGCCAGGATCTGGCCATTTGTTACGACACTTTCATGAGCCCAGCCACAACCATTGAGGGTCGGCATTTAGTCAGCCTTAAAGACCATTATGCTAAAGATGAAGATAGTGGGTATTTGGTCACAGCTTGGAAACTAGAAAATGATGAGTTGGCAGTGTATGAAATCAAGGATAAAACAGTAGAACAAGCCGTGAAAGACGGCAAACTTTCCAAAGGGCAAGGCGGCAATATCGCTTCAGAACCATCGGTCATTGCCCAGTGGATCGGGACTTTGTCGGCGGATGATTTCAAGCCTTACGCCAAATATCAAAGACCGCAGGCGTTAAAAGATGTGAATGAATTACCTTCTTTGCCGGAATAGTTAGGGGATATTGAAATGAATTCAATATTGAAGCAGTTTGTTTTGGCTTTTTTTCTATCCAGTACAGTGATCGCTCCATGTTTCGCTGACCTCACTGAACAAGAGCTGATACGAGCCGGTACGTCGTATTTGAAGATGAATTTACTGGATCAAGCCATAGAGAATTATAACAAAGCCGCGGCATTAAATCCCCGATCAGAAACAGCGTTTTATGCGTTGGGGAAAGCCTATTTTCTTAAAGGCGATCAAGCCAGAGCAGAGGCAGCTTATAATCAAAGTTTAAGCCTTAATCCTAATTATGCCTTGGGCTATTTGGGCAGGGGTGCGTTGTATTTGACCAGAAATGATCTAGTTCCGGCCCTGGCGGATCTTGATCGATCGATCAGTTTGGATCCGGAAAATGACGATGCGTATTACGACCGCGCTTCTATTTATTCAACGCAAAAAGAATATGATAAGGCGATCGCGGATTATACCAAGGCCATTGAGCTTAAGAATGATAGAAAAGACGCCTATATCAACCGCGGTTTTATGTATATCGTCAAGACCGATTATGAGAAAGCTTTGGCGGATCTTAATGCGGTGATCCGTATGGACGATCAATACGCGGTCGGTTATGTGTATAGGGCTCAATATTACATCCAGGTGAAGGATTATGATCACGCCTGGGATGATGTAAAAAAGGCGCGGTCATTAGGGTATAATGTTCCAGCGAATCTCGTGGAGATCTTAAGGAAGGTGTCTGGACGGGAGGAATAAGAAGGATCACTGCAGAAAATTGTGGCGGATTTGTTAAGAGTTGTGCTAAGGCATAGTTTCTAGTGGGAAAGGCTTCCTCGGTGATTATTTATTGACAATATTTATTTTGTAGGGTAATTTAAGCCAAAATTCTGTTAATTTTGTTTCAATTGTTAAGGAGGATGTATGCAGCAAATGAAATTGTTTGTTTTAACGGTTTTTGTATTTATTGCCTTGACCAGCAATTCTTGGGCATCAGTGGTGTTTTCTGATGGGGTTTTTAGCGATTCTCATTGGATCGGGCAGAAGTTCCTCAGCGGCAGTTTTTCTTCTTTTCAAACACCCGCTGGCGGTAACCCGAATGAATTTCGTCAAATGAATGTTTCAGGCCTGAATTCGTTCCAAAGCATTATCGTGGTGGATAAGAACACAACGGCTGTTTATGATCCGGGTGTTTCAGGTGGTATTTCTGCCATAGACTTTTCGTTTGATCTGAAATTCTTAGGCGGAACGAGTGGAACCAGTGTTGTTGGTTACCGATTGGCTTTGGAGCAGTCCGGCTCTGTCTATCATTCAGGACCTGGTCTTTCGTTTGTTGGATTGGCTCAAGGACCAGGTGATGGCCTTGCGGGAACAACGTGGGACCCATTTTCTTTTTCTGGATTAACGGCTGCTGATTTTATTAATACTGCAGGCGGTCCCAATACGCTTGATTTCTCGGCATCCGGCGATCCGATCACATTTGGTTATCTGGCTACTACCGGCATGAGTCTTCCTGGGGTTGTTGATGGTGGGACATCAAGCGGTATTGATAATTGGTCAGTTAAGGTGACTCCTTTTGAAACAACAGCTTCTCCAGTCCCAGAACCTGCATCTCTAGTGTTGCTAGGTGGCGGATTGTTCGGAATGTTGCTTAAAAGAAAGCATTTGGCTTAATTATTCAAAGAACAACATTCATAGGGCCTCTATCCAGCGATAGGGGCCCTATTTCTTTTAGTCAACTCTATAATACATATAACACTATGATGGATGGAAACCTGACTGAGGGCTTAGAAAGAATATTTGATAATACCGGCGAATGAGGGTATATTAGACGAAATTGTCAGTGTGTTTTATAAGTAGTTTTCCCGGCGGAGGATTATGATGAAGAAAAGATCAACGCAACATGTCGATATTGAGAAAGTTCTTGTCCAGATCCAGGAGCAGTTGGCTGTCCTTAACAATAAATTTGACGATTTTATGAATAAATCGTTAACGGATCTAGCCCAGACGTTGGCCATGCAAAAAGCAGCGGCGGCGCGTCCAGCCCAAACAATACCTGCTGCGCCCTCGCGGCCGACACAGCCGCAGAATACGCGTCCTAAGTATGCGATCGTTTGTTTTCAGTGCGGAAAAGACAGTGAACTTCCGTTCAAACCCACGCCTGGCCGACCGGTGTATTGCGCGGAATGTTTTGCGTTGCGTAAGTCAGGCAATGCTCCTAAAGTTAATCAAGCCGTGATCCCGGCAGCCCCGGTTCAAGCGCCGGTTGAGGCTAAGGATACTAAATCCGTTGCGGTTAAGGGAAAGAAAAAAGCTGCGGCGACAAAGAAAGCCGCCGTGAAGAAAAAAGTGGTTAAGAAAAAGAAATAGTTAAAGGCTGTTGTCCTTAAATATTCACGGAGATTAAAATATGCAGTTGATCGGGATGTTAGATTCGCCTTATGTTCGCCGGGTAGCTGTTTCTTTGGAATGTTTGGGGATCCCTTTTGAACATAAGGCCATTTCTGTTTTTAGTACTTATGAACAGTTTAAGAAGATCAATCCCGTGGTGAAAGCACCATCGTTTGTGTGCGATAACGGAGAAGTGCTGATGGATTCGAATTTGATCCTTGAATTGGCTGAACATCTTTGTATTGGTCAAAAAAGTTTATGGTCAAAAAATAGTGTCGATTTGCAGCGTGAATTAAGAGTTACCGGTCTTGCCTTAGCGGCCTGCGAAAAAAGCGTTCAATTAGTCTATGAACGGAATTTGCGTCCTAAAGAAAAGCAGTATGAGCCGTTGGTTGTAAGGATCACGGAACAATTATTGGCCGCCTATGAGAATTTAGAGCAAGAGCTTAATAATCATCCCGATATCTTTAAGGGGGATTTAAACCAGGCATCCATCACCACAGCTGTTGCCTGGCAATTTACCAGTTCAATGCTTTCACATATTGTTGTACAAACTAAATATCCAGCTTTAGTAAGCCTATCTGACCGTTTAGAGAAAACTAAAGAATTCTTGAAATATCCGCCGGTTGGACCAGGTGTGAAAGCTGCTTAATTTTTATGAAATAGGGGGCTGTCCCTAATTATTAAGAGAAGGAGATCGACATGATAACTAAAGTTCAATTAGCCGCACGAATTATTTTAGGATTGATCTATGCTGTTTTTGGAGGCATGGGGCTGGCCATTGCTTTTGGGCTTATGCCGATGCCGCAGGATCAGGCCATGCCGCAAGCGGCGATGGATTTTATGAAGGGGATCATGGCAACGGGATATTTCTTCCCTTTATTAAAGATGACGGAAGTCATATGCGGACTGATGCTCTTAACCGGCCTAGCAGCGCCGCTGGCACTGGTTGTTATTGCACCGGTTACCTTGCATATTCTATTATTCCATGGTTGTTTGACGCCCGGCGTGAACAATTTAGTTCTCCCGCTTTCGATGGTTTTATTGCAGGTATTCTCCATGAGCGGGTATTGGGCTAAGTATTCATCGTTATTTAAGAAATAGGGAGCTGTCTTTAATTTAATAAGGTTTTCACTATATGTGTTCATTTATATGTTATTGCAGTGTTTATAATTATTTAAGAATTTTAGAAGCAAAGGAATTGATAAGCATTTTTAATGGGTATTATTCTGGATTACTTATGCTTTCAGCTACGTTTGCGACTGTGTCAGGTGTTTTTGGTTTATTTCGCATGCAGGCTATTTCAACAGATTTAACTGATTCCTATAACCGATTTAGAAATTGGATTATATATCGTATTGAACATCCTTTAGTTGATCCCAAAGAAAAAGCATATTTAATGCAAGTACTTAAAGTGGATAGAGAGCCTAATAGCTGGTTAGAGAAAGATGTGTTTGATAACATTGAATCTTTTAAGGAAAGGGATCGAAAGAATTTGTCTTTATATAAGAATGCTTTGAAGGACTATTACGATTATCTAAAATCAAGAATTGAATTTCGAAAAAAATTGATATGGCTTATGTTTGTGCCGTTTGCAGTCTTTGTTGTTCTTGCAGTTCTGTCTTTGTTTGTGATGTTGGGGATTTATTTGTTTATTAAAATTTATTTATTGCTTGCTATTAAAATAACTTTTTATTTGTCTGTTATATTTCTTCTTAATTTAATGTGTTTGTTTTATGGTGTTTGGATCTCGGTAAATGATTTAGCATTTAGGAATTTTAATAATTGCAAAACAAATGTACTGTGAGGACTAAATTCTGAAAGTATTTTTAGAAACCTACGGTTGGCCGATGGAAGCATTGGCTGCTGACTTTGGTAGAATTTCTAAGAAGAATTTGCTATCAATAAATAATTTGAGAAGGTTATGAGCGACGAAACTTCAAAAGCACTTATAAATTTGGGCGACTATTCTAAGCCTGCAAATACTTTGATTGAGAAGGTTTCTGAAGCAGTTGGAGGATTGTTTAGGCCGTACCAGATTAAAAGAATAGCTAAAGCAGAAGTTGAAGCAAATTTAATAAAAACTCAAGGAATAATTCAAGTTGCAGAGCTTCAACAGAGAGCTGTAAGGCGATTTATTGAAGAAGAGGCAAAAAAACAATTAATCATGGAACAAATTGTAGAACAATCCTTGCCACAGCTAAAGGAAGATTCTAGCCCGGATAAAATTGAAGTAGATTGGCTAACTAATTTTTTTGATAAATGCAGAATTATATCTGATATAGAAATGCAATCGTTATGGTCTCGTATCCTTGCAGGAGAAGCTAATTCGCCAGGTAGTTTCTCTAAACGAACTGTTAATTTTCTATCTGACCTAGATAAGGGTGATGCAATTTTATTTACAAAACTTTGTGGTTTTGGATGGCATATAGGGAATATAGTTCCTCTTGTTTATGATGAACATAATGAAATTTATATTAAGAATGGGATTAATTTTAATACTTTGACGCATTTGGACAGTATTGGATTGATTCAATTTAATGCAATAGCAGGTTTTTTAAGAACCAAGCTACCTAAGAGTTTTAAGGTGGCATATTATGGACAAATTGTTGAGTGTAAAATGTCTAAAGATAAAGAGAATGAAATGAATATTGGAAATGTGTTGCTTACAAAAACAGGAGAGGAATTGGCTCGAATATGTGGAAGTAAACCAGTGGAGGGATTTAAAGTCTATATTTTGGAACAGTGGAAATTGAAGGGGTATCTAGAGAGTCAATGAGAATGGAGGTTTATATGGATGATAAACAATATACACTTCAACAAATTGAGAGGCATTTAGCTGAAATAGCAGAAACCTGTAATTATTTGAAGTATTTTATATGGGGGATATGTGGATGGGGAATAATTGCTTTAGTTAAAGATTGTTGGAAATACTTTACTGGTGGTTGAAAAATAGGGGACAGCGCACGATTAAATAGAACCTGGCACTATTTATACTAGGAGAAGTTTGTGAAAGTGTTTTTAGAAACATATGGCTGGACGTCAATTTATATTAGAAACTGTGGAAACGGCACTATCTATATGTCTTTTCTAGGAGGTAAATTTTGAAGGTCTTTTTGGAGACATATGGGTGGCCATTGGCCACAATATAGACGCACCATGCAGGAGCTTATTGAGGCTGTTGTTGGTATTGATTAACCCTTCTTTATCTCACCTTTAAAATAAAAAAATAATTTGTTATTGATGCGATTAAATAGTATAATTGCCTCATATAGTGAAGCGATTATGAGGCTTAATCGCTTCAGGAGGTATTAATGAAATACATATGGCAACATCATTCTTGGCCGGAATTCACATGGGACAGCAATACCCTTTTGTCGATTTTGGGACAGGCGAGGCTTGCTCAGGGTGATCTATTGGGTCGCGTTAAGCGATTGGGGTTTAAGCTTGAAGAAGAGGCACAAGCTGATATTTTAATTGAGGAAGTCATTAAGACATCGGAAATCGAGGGGGAACTACTTAATCTTCAAATGGTGCGATCATCTGTCGCAAGACATTTGGGTCTTCCCACAGTTGGGCTAGGACGATCATCCAGATCTGTCGATGGCATCGTTGAGATTATTCTGGATGCCACTCAAAATTACGCTAAGACCCTTAATAGGGATCGATTACAAGGTTGGCATGGGGCGCTTTTTCCAACAGGCTACTCGGGACTTCATAAGATTCGCGTAGGTCAATGGAGAGGCCAAGAGCCGATGCGTGTTGTGTCTGGGCCTATGGGGCGTGAACGGGTTCATTTTGAAGCGCCTCCGGGAGAAGCCGTTGAAGCCGAAATGCGGAAATTCTTTCAATGGTGGAAGGCGAGCTTCACAACCACAGATGGACTTTTGCGTGCAGGGATAGCGCATTTTTATTTTTTGACAATCCATCCTTTCGAAGATGGTAATGGGCGCATTGCACGGAGTCTAACAGATATGGCCTTGGCGCAGGACGAAAAGCTTAAGGTGCGATATTATAGTTTCTCATCGCAGATCATGGAAGAAAGGGACAGTTATTATAAAATTCTTGAAAAATGTTCCAAGGCTGACAATCTGGATTTGACGAACTGGCTTCTTTGGTTCTTAGGGTGCTATCAACGTACTATTCAAAGGTCTGATAAAATTATTGGTAAAGTATTGCTCAAGGCGGATTTTTGGGCACAACATGCGCAGACCGAGATTAATGAGCGTCAAAAGAAAGTCCTTAACCGTATGTTGGATGAAGGGCAAGGTGAATTTGTCGGAGGATTAACAACCCGCAAATATGTGAGCTTGGCAAGCACTAGCAGGGCGACCGCGTTTCGTGAGATTTCGGACATGCTTGAGAAAAAGTTATTGCGCCAATTGTCCGGCAAGGGACGCAGTGTTCATTATGATATTTTATGGCCGGTAGGGAACAATAAATAGAAATAGGTTTTTTGTTTACGGGTCCTTCCAGGGGGGGTGTGGGGATGCGGGTCGGGCGAGGCGCAGGTTGTCAGTGATTATGGCCCAAAAAATTGATGTCAATGTCACTCAAATCGGCATCCGTGGCAATCTTATTCAGAATGGTAAAAACAATCGTTTCTGGACGGAGAATAGGCGTATTTAGAGGCATTCTACATGCTCCTGCGGTGGTCAAAAAGGCTGTTTTTGAGTGACATGAATTGACATAAATGTGTCCACAGAAACTATCCACTTTTTGCGCCATTGAAATGCCCCTTGCGAATGTTCAGCTTGTGCCAATGTTCACTATTTAATGAACATTAAAGAATGTTATTTTCGTCGATTCCTCTCCTAAAAATGGCTTGACAGTATGTCGCAAAAACTATATACTTTTTGCGACAAATAAGAGGTGATATAAATGACGCAAAGCATTTATAATAGAGTAGTTAGTAAAATTTATGGAAGAAGAAGGGGTTGGGTGTTCACCTCAACTCACTTTCTTGACCTCGGAAACCGCTCCGCCGTGGCCAAAGCTTTGGAACGTTTGGCAGATTCTGGAACAATTCGCCGACTTGCTCGCGGTTTGTATGACTACCCAGAAAAACATCCTGTTTTGGGAGATCTGCCTGCGAATTATGACCGTCTTGCTCAAGCATTGGCAGGAAGGGATAATCTGAAAATTCAGCCTTCCGGAGCATATGCCGCTAATCTGCTGGGCTTGACCGAGCAGGTACCGGCAAGAATTATTTTTTTGACAGACGGCGCTAATCGTAAGGTGCAGATCAAAAATCAGCAAATTGTTTTAAAAAGAACCACACCCAAGAATATGGCTACCGCGGGGCATGTTAGCGGTTTAGTTATTCAAGCCTTGCGGTATTTAGGCAAAGATCACGTGAGTGATAAAACAATTGAAATACTTAGAAAGAGATTAACCAAGGATGATAAGCGCGAGCTGATCGCTGACCTTCGTTATGCCCCCGCATGGATTGGAACGATATTTCGGCAATTACAAGAATGAGAAGTTTATGAATAAATTCGCATTATTACCGCACAAAGATAAACGCGCTTATTTTGAAGTGACTGCGGCTAATTTAAATATCATGCCGCAATTAGTCGAAAAGGATTTCTGGGTGTGCTGGATACTCAAAATCCTTTTTTCATTACCAAAAATAGGCGAGCATTTGACATTTAAAGGAGGGACATCCCTTTCAAAATGCTATAACGTGATTAAACGTTTTTCAGAGGACATTGACATTTCAATAGAGAGGCCTTTTTTATTGAAGTCCGAAGCGATTGAGCCGGATAAAGAAGAAAGCAATAAAGAGAATCAGAAACGGCTTGAAAAATTACAACTGGTTTGTAAGAAGAGCATTGATCAAACAATTCTTCCTGCTTTAAGGCAAGCGGTTACGGCGGTTCTGGGTGCCAAAGAGGAGTGGAAGATTGAAGTGGATTCAGAAGATGAGGACGGACAAACAGTTTTGTTTATTTTCCCTCATGCCATGACGAGTAATGCGGAAAGCTATGTGCGATCATCGGTCAAAATTGAATTCGGCGCACGATCCGATCATTGGCCAGTTGAAACCGCGACCATTTCTCCGTATGTCACCAATGTTTCAGGTGAGACGGCCATTGAAGGGGCTTCTGTACGTGTTTTAGCCGCAGAGCGGACTTTCTGGGAGAAAGCAACGATCTTGCATATGATTTATCATTATCCGCCTGAGAAGAATGTACCACTACGGATGTCGCGGCATTATTACGACATATACGCGCTGGCGGATTCACCTATTTATAAACGCGCTTTGGAAAATATTTCATTGCTTAAGTCTGTTGCGGATCATAAAACTTTATTTTTTAAAGCGAACTGGGCGCATTATGACACTGCAAAGCCGGGAGGTTTGCGGTTATTGCCTCGCGATGATCAAATGAGCCAATTAAAGAATGATTACCGTCAGATGCAACAAATGTTTTTTGAGGAGCCGCCATCATTTGAGCGCATTATAGAAGAACTGAGGATCATTGAAGAAAAAATTAACAGGATCTGATCATGAATTGTTGGTGGGCATCCGATTATCATTTTTCACATTTCAATATAATTCGCTATTGCGGCAGGCCTTTCGCAACGGTTGAGGAAATGAATGAAACGATTATCCGCAAACACAATGAGCGGGTTAAGTCTGAGGATACTGTGTTTTTTCTGGGTGATTTTATTTTTAAAGGCGGAAAAGAAGGCGGAGAGCAGAGAGCCCTGAACTTTGAAAAGAGGCTAAACGGCAAGTTCATATTCATTAAAGGTAATCATGACCGTAACAACAGTCTCAATGCGATCATAACAAAGATGTATATCCATTATGGCGCTAAAGATATTTGTATGATTCATAAGCCGGAAGATGCTGATCTATCGGTGCCTTGGAATTTCTGCGGCCATGTGCATCAGCATTACAAGGTGAAACGGCTGGATAAAAAATCTTTGATTGTCAATCTGTCTGTTGATGTTTGGGATTTTTATCCGATCGCTTTTAAACAGATCACCTCTGCTATTTCTGATTTTCTGAAGGAAGAAAAGCAGGGTAAGGTTAACTAGATGGTGCCAAATCTTGTCACAAAAAGTATATGCTTTTTGTGACAAAAATGATGATGTTATTTCAGTATAAATATTTGGAGTTATGTAGGTTATAAGATTTTTAATACGAGTGAGGGGTGGGTAGCTATCACAGAATTAAAACAGACGCTTTTTTAGGAAGAATTGGGTTCAGAAAACGTGACGAAAAATTTAAAATTATCAGGCATCAAATCATGGCCGCTGGATGACAGGCCAAGAGAGAAATTGCTCAAGAAAGGCGCGGGTGCTTTAAGCAATTCAGAACTCTTGGCTATTTTGTTGCGCACCGGCACGGCCGGAACCAGCGCCGTGGAGCTTTCCCGCAAAATCCTGAGTAAATTCGGCTCCTTCAGGAGCATGGCCCATACCGACACCCGCGATTGGAAGGAATTCAAAGGTTTAGGTGGTGCTAAGATTGCCCACATTCAGGCCGCGCTTGAGATCGGGCGGCGCTATCAGCAGGATGTTGTGTCGCCGGGCAAGCAGAAAATCGCTTCCGCCAAAGACATTGTTGACATCGTTTTGCCCCACATGCGCGACCTTAAGACCGAAGTCTTTAAGGTTGTCTATCTTGATAACAATAATCGAATCATAGATATTTCCGATGCCGCTGTTGGAACGGTCGATCATGCCTTTCCAATTATCCGCGAAATAATTCACACCGCTTTACAGAAATTCGCCAAATCAATCGTTTGTGTTCATAACCATCCCAGCGGAGAAACTGCGCCTAGCGCCCAAGATAAGAAATTTACCAAAGAACTCTGTGATGCTGGGAAGCTAATGGAAATAAAAGTGCAGGATCATATTATTATCGGCGGTGATAATTTTTTCAGTTTTGCTGATGAAGGAAAAATGGAATAAATATGGTAAATCAAAACCCTGAACAAATAGCCCGCGATAAAATTGATGACTTGCTTATTCAGTCTGGATGGAAAGTACAAGACAGAAAAGCATTGAACTTTAATGCTGGACTAGGCATTGCTGTTCGGGAGTATCCAACCGACATTGGCCCTGTTGATTATGTCCTTTTTGTTGACCGCAAACCAGTCGGTGTTATTGAAGCTAAGCGAGAGGAAGAGGGCCATCGTCTAACTGTCCACGAGGCACAAGCTGAAGCATATGCTTTGGCACAGCTTAAATATGTCAATAACGCTCCGCTTAGTTATGTTTATGAAAGCACTGGTGAAATAACTCGATTCACCGATTTCAGCGATCCAAAACCTCGAGCGCGCCAAGTATTTTCTTTTCACAAACCAGAAACATTTAAAGAATGGCTTGCGACTCCAAAAACATTACGGGCAAGGTTTCAAGATATACCTGTTCTTGATGAAAAAGGTCTGCGTGACTGCCAGATTAAAGCCATCAGGAATCTTGAGAAATCTTTTAGAGACAATTACCCCCGAGCACTTATTCAGATGGCAACGGGAAGTGGAAAGACTTTTACCGCCATTACTTCCATTTACCGTCTGCTTAAATTTGCAAAGGCCAAACGAGTGCTTTTTCTCGTTGATACAAGAAACCTCGGCAAACAAGCTGAGCAGGAATTCATGGCATATACACCAAACGACGACAATCGTAAATTCACTGAACTCTATAATGTCCAGAGGTTGAAGTCGAGCTATGTTTCAAAAGACAGTCAAGTGTGTATTAGTACTATTCAGCGTCTTTATTCGATTTTAAAAGGGGATGAGCTTGACGAATCTGCTGAAGAGGTTAATCCCAATGAAGTATGGCAGCCAAAAGCACCGATGCCTGTAATTTACAACGAAAAGGTTCCGCTTGAGTTTTTTGATTTTATTGTCATCGATGAATGTCACCGCTCAATTTATAACCTGTGGCAACAGGTGTTGGATTATTTTGATGCTTTCTTAATCGGATTGACAGCAACTCCTGATAAACGTACCTTTGGTTTCTTCAAAGAGAATGTTGTCAGTGAATATCCACACGAACGCGCTGTCGCCGACGGGGTTAATGTGGGATTCAACGTTTATATCATTGATACAGAACGAACACAGCAGGGAGGAACCATTCAGGCCAAAGAATTTGTGGATGTGAGAGAACGGTTGACTCGCAAAAAACGCTGGGAACAGACGGATGAAGAAATCAAATACTCTGGAAAAGATTTGGATCGTAGTGTAGTCAATCCAAGCCAAATTCGTAATGTTATTAAAACATTTAAAAATAAGTTGCCTGAGTTATTCCCCGGCCGTAAAGAAGTTCCTAAGACTTTAATTTTTGCAAAGACCGACAGCCACGCCGACGATATTATCGAGATTGTGCGGGAAGAGTTTGCCGAAGGAAATGATTTCTGTAAAAAGATTACCTATAAAGCTGAAGAAGATGGCGATACCTTGCTTGCTCAGTTTAGAAACTCATACAATCCACGCATCGCTGTCACTGTAGATATGATCGCAACCGGCACAGACGTGAAGCCTTTAGAATGCTTACTTTTTATGCGCGACGTGCGCTCTGCTAATTATTTTGAACAAATGAAAGGCCGCGGAACAAGAACTCTTGGATTAGATGATCTTAGGAGAGTTACACCCTCTGCAAAATATGAAAAAGATCATTTTGTCGTTGTTGATGCTGTTGGAGTTACAAAGTCACTTAAAACCGACAGTCGTCCTCTTGAACGTAAGAGCGCCGTTCCACTTAAAGATTTGCTTAATGCCGTTATGATGGGCGCCCGGGATGAAGATACTTTTCTATCGTTGGCAAATCGTTTAACGCGCATGGATCGTCAGATTAAAGATAAAGAACGTCAGAAAATAAAAGAATTGTCCGGTGGAATGCCTTTAGGTGCTGTTGTGAATGGTCTACTTGATGCACATAACCCGGATCGTATTGAGGAAAAGGCAGGACAACTTTTCTCTACTATTGATATTTCACAAGATGAAAAACTTAAACGCGCTAAAGAAGAGTTATCAAAACAAGCTAGCAGTATTTTTAACGGACCTCTCAACGAATATATTGAAACCGTTCGTCGCTCTTTTGAGCAGATCATTGATACTGTCAATATTGACCGTGTTACCTTCGCAGGGTGGGATCAGCAGGCCAAAGACCAAGCGCAAAGTTTGATTCAGGATTTTAAAAGTTTTCTTGAGCAACATAAAGATGAGATTCAAGCGCTGGTTATTTTTTACAGTCAGCCGTTTCGTAGGCGAGAAATAACCTACAAGATGATCAAGGAAGTCTTTGAAACATTGCGCGAGAAGAAACCAAATTTAGCACCGCTTCGGGTTTGGGATGCGTATGCGCATTTGGAGAACGTGAGCGAAAACCCCAAGAGTGAGTTGACGGCTTTAGTGGGGCTTATTCGCCGTATTGTCAACATAGATAAAAAACTATCTGATTACGATGCCATAGCACGTCGGAATTTTCGTGATTGGGTTGTCCACGCGCAATCAGGGCATAAGCATTTCACAAAAGAGCAGATGGAATGGCTTTATATGATTCGTGATCACATTGCCACGTCATTTCATATTGAGAAAGACGACTTTGAGTTGTCGCCATTTGGCGACCGTGGTGGACTTGGAAAACTCCATGAGCTTTTTGGTGATGAGGCAGACAAGTTAATTGAAGAATTAAACGAGGTGCTGGTAGCTTGAAAAAGAATTCAACAGTTTTATTAGATGATCGAAGTATGCTTCCTGAAAATTGGGCACAAGCTCCTCTTGGAAATATTACAAAATTGGGTGCAGGTAATCCTGCTCCTCAAGGAAATCAATTTTTCGATAACGGCACATATCCTTTTGTCCGTGTCCAAGATATGGGGCGATTAGGGATAAGTAAATATATTATGGATACAGCTGATCGCATTAATCATAGTGCTATTGAAAGAATGAAACTTTTTCCAAAGGGGACGGTTCTATTTACTAAAAGTGGTGCATCAAGCCTATTAAATCAAAGAGCAGTATTAAAGACGGATATGTATGTTGTCAGTCATATCGCAATTGCCATGCCCTACGATGGTATTTTAAGTGACTGGATATATTATTGGCTTAAGACAGTTGACTTCAATCACATTGCTCATGCTACCACCTTGCCCTCAATCCCTTTATCAAAAGTAAATGTGATTCCAATATTAATTGCCCCTACAGCCGAGCAAGAACGCATAATTTCTGTAATCGAAGAATTTTTTTCCGATCTCGACAACGCCATCGAAAATTTTAAAAAAGCTAAAGAGCAGTTGAAAGTTTATCGTTATTCGGTGTTAAACCAAATAGCAATAGGGAAGGATTTTGTAAAATTTGGAAATTTTATTGAACAACCTAAATATGGGACGGCACGTAAATGTAGAAAAGATTCTATCGGGAAAGCTGTTTTAAGAATACCGAATATTGGGAGTCAATATATTGACCTGTCTGATTTAAAGTATGCTTATTTTACTAATGATGAAGTGAATAAATATTCACTTATAGAAGGCGATTTGCTGATGATTCGTTCTAACGGCAGTGTTTCTCTCGTAGGTAAAACAGCTATTGTAACCAAGAAAGATACTCATGCTCTGTATGCAGGTTATCTAATACGGCTTAGGCTAAAATCAAATCTGAATAGCTATTATTTACAGTATATTCTATCTTCGCCACAATTAAGGAATCAGATTGAAGGCAAAGCGAAATCGACAAGTGGAGTTCATAATATTAATTCTGAAGAGATTAAAGATCTGCTAATTCCTTTTTGTTCTTTGGAAGATCAGTTAAAAATAGTTGAGGATGTAGAATCTCGTTTTTCGTTTTGCGATTCTCTTGAATTAACCATTAATGAAAGTATACAAAAAGCCGAAGTCCTTCGACAGAGTGTTTTAAAGAAGGCATTTGAAGGCAACTTAACGGAGCAATGGCGTAAAGAACACAAAAATTTAACATCCGGTGATAATTCAGCCAAGGCCTTGCTCCAAAGGATAAAAGCTGAAAAAGAAGCTTTAGAGGTTAAGTCGAAAGGAAAAAAGAAGCATGACTGAGGCATTGGTATCAAAAGTTTGGTCGTTTTGTAATGTGCTTAAAGATGATGGCGTGGGATATGGCGATTATTTGGAGCAATTGACATATTTGTTGTTTCTTAAGATGGCTGATGAATATTCAAAGCCGCCTTATAATCGCAAAATGGATATTCCTAAGGAATATCGCTGGGAAACATTGGTCAGCAAGCGTGGGGCAGAACTTGAGACGCACTATGTCACGCTTTTACGTGAATTTGGTCAGAAAAGCGGAATGCTCGGCAAGATTTTCTTTAAGTCACAAAATAAAATTACCGACCCAGCAAAGCTTTACCGTATTGTCCAGATGATTGATCAAGAAATGTGGGTCAAGATAGGGGCAGATATTAAAGGTGATATTTATGAAGGTTTGCTTGAGAAAAATGCTGAGGATACAAAAAGCGGTGCAGGGCAGTATTTTACTCCTCGTGCATTGATTCGAGCCATTGTTGAATGTATGCGCCCCGAACCTGAAAAGATGATTGCTGATCCAGCATGTGGAACGGGTGGTTTTTTTCTTGCGGTCTACGACTTCATTACCAATAAAAATAACTATCAACTTAATAAAGAAGAACTTCAATTCTTAAAATTTAAGACTTTTAAAGGATGGGAGATTGTACAGAGTACAGCACGTTTGTGTTTGATGAATTTATTTTTGCATAACATAGGCGATCTTGACAATTTACCACCGGTTGAGCGATCAGATGCCTTAATTGCGGACAATGGTCTGCGATTTGACTATGTTTTAACGAATCCGCCATTTGGTAAAAAAAGCAGTATGACCTTTACTAATGAGGAAGGTGAAGAAGAATCTGAAGATCTTGTCTATAATCGTCAGGATTTTTGGGCGACAACTTCAAATAAGCAACTCAATTTTGTCCAGCATATCCACACCATGCTTAAAGTTGATGGTAAGGCTGGGGTTGTTGTGCCCGATAACGTTCTTTTTGAGGGAGGTGCGGGTGAGACCGTGCGTAAGAAGCTTTTAGAAACAACTGACCTGCATACCATTCTACGCTTACCGACGGGGATTTTTTATAAGCCGGGAGTGAAAGCAAATGTCATTTTTTTTGATAATCGGCCAGCAAGCAAGAACGCGCAAACCAAAGAAGTGTGGATTTACGACTTCCGGACGAATATACATTTCACACTTAAGAAGAATACATTGAAGTTTGAAGATCTTAAAGAGTTCAGTGAGTGTTATAACCCAGCCAACCGCCACAAGCGTAAGGAAACATGGTCGGAGAAAAATCCCGAAGGCCGTTGGCGTAAGTTTAATTATGACCAGATCGTCGCCCGGGATAAGACCAGCCTCGATATTTTCTGGCTTAAGGATAAAAGCTTAACTGATCTCGACAATCTCCCCGATCCAGATGTACTTGCGGTTGAGATTATTGAGAATATCGAAGCAGGGTTGGAAAGTTTTAAGGGGATTATTGAGAAATTGAGGAAGTAAAAATGTAATGCCACTACTTAAGCAAGGGAAAAATTTGTTAGAACGGGTTCTTTGTTAAATTGTTCGTAATACTGCGTCGGCGTCATGTTATTTAAGGACTGATGGGGATAGTCGGTATTGTAAGCGACGATCCAGTTTCTCAAGGCTTCGCTGAAGGCGAAGGGATTATCCCAGTCATAGGTCCAGACCAGGTCCTCTTTGAGTGTTCGCATGACGCGTTCGGTGTCGGAATTGCCTTTGGGATTAGACCAAGTTGTAAAGATTTGTTTGATGCCCAAAAGCGAACAGTTCATCATGAACCGCTGGGATGTCGGCTGACAGCCGTTATCTGAGATCAAGAACAACTGTTTTTTTAAATCGGATTTGATGCCGTTAGGGAATCGGTTATTGACGGCCATTTCAACGGCTGATAACCAGTCATCGGTTTTGGACTGAATGCTTAACGAATAACCAACGATTTCTTTGGTGCACCAATCGAGAACGATACACAGATACAGCCAGCCCCAGGGATAGATTTTTATCTTGGTCATGTCGATACCCCAAAAGTGGTTGGGCTGATGTGATCGTGGCTTTGAGCGCATGGGGCCGCGTCGAGCGCGTAACCGTTGAAGTTTGGTGACGATCATTTGATGCTCTTTCATAATACGATACACGCGATTAATGGCGACGGAATAATTCTGGCGGTATTTTAAATACGCCCAGACACGACGATACCCCCAGAGGGGATGGTCGGTTTTGATCGGATTGATGACGGCCAGCAGTTCCAGGTCTCTTTGTATGGTTGATTGGGCGCGGGTTCGTTTCATAGCTCGTATTCGCTTTTTTTTAACTCAATGGTCAGATCTCCGATAATCTTGGTCAGTTTTTGAACTTTGCCTTCCAGATATTGTTCTTTTTGTGACTGTTTTTTGACTTCAAAGGACTGGTGGCAGTTGACCAGGAAAGCGTCGCGCCATTTGTAATACTGCGCTTGCGAGACTTGGTATTTCTGGCATAGTTTGGTGATGTCGATCTGTCCGGAGAGGCCCTCAAGTACGATCTGTGATTTTTGTTTGCTGGTCCATTGTCGGTATTTCATGAATAAGGCTCCTTTCGGTTACGAGCCCTATTCTAACAAATTGATCACGTTCTGTTAACTAGTGGCAGTATAAAAACTATAAGGCCGATTGGCTATTTAGCCAAAGCCTTCCGCGGCGAGCTTGCAGGATAAAATATGCACATAAAGAAAATTATTATCGAAAATTTTAAATGCTTTGAAGGCAAATTCTGTCTAGAGCTTAACAAGCATCTTAATATTTTAGTTGGCGATAATGAAGCGGGTAAATCTACTATTTTGGAAGCGATCCATTTGGCTCTTTCCGGCTGGATTTATGGCAAATATGTGGGTACCGAACTAACACAATCTTTGTTCAACAATAAAGTTATAAGAAATTATTTAGATAGTTTAGCGACTAGCAATCGCTTGCAACCTCCGCACATTCAGATCGAATTATTTTTTGAAATTGAAGATGATTCAATTAAGGCGCTTTTTGAAGGAAACGGAAATAGCATAAAGGAAAAAGAATGTGGGGTTCGATTCAAGATGTTTTTCAACGAAAAATATCAGAATGAATATAAAATCTTAGTAGATGGCGGAGACAAAATAAGTTCGCTTCCTATAGAATATTATGATTTTTCATGGTCTTCTTTTGCCCGTGACGATAGGTTGACTCCAAGAACGATACCATTCAAATCCGCACTAATTGATTCCTCCAATAGTCGCTATCAGAATGGATCAGATGTTTATATTTCTCGCATTATTCGTGATCTTCTTTCCGACGAACATAAAGTAAAAATATCCCAGGCACATAGAAGGCTAAAAGATTCTTTCGCAGATGACGCCGCTGTAAAAGAAATAAATAAAGAGTTAGAACAAAAACAGATATCTGATAAAAAAGTAGAATTGTCGGTCGATGTGTCGACAAAAACAGCTTGGGAAACAAGCTTAACAACCTATTTAGATGAAATTCCCTTTAATTACGCGGGTAGAGGGGAGCAGTGCTTGGTTAAGACAAGGCTTGCCCTCAGTCACAAAAAATCACAAGAAGCCAATATTTTGTTGCTTGAGGAACCAGAAAATCATCTATCTCATTCAAAACTGAATAAATTGATTAAACATCTCAAAGATGGACATGAAGGAAAGCAAATTATGGTTTCCACGCATAGCAGTTTTGTGGCAAATAAACTTGGGCTAGGGAGCTTAATTTTGCTTAATTTTGACAGAGTGACATTAAAACGAAATGAAGTTCGGATTACGGATTTAGATGAGAAAACGAAGCAGTATTTCGAGAAACTCGCCGGATACGATACGTTGAGGTTAATTTTATGCAGGAAAGCGATCCTTGTTGAAGGGCCTTCAGATGAATTAATTGTTCAAAAAGCATATTTAAAAAGTAAAAGAAATTTACCCATTGAAGATGAAGTGGACGTTATCTCTGTGGGAACATCATTTTTGAGATTCTTAGAAATTGCTGAAAAGATAAGAAAGCCCGTAGTAGTTGTGACGGACAATGACGGGGCTTTTGACAAAAACGTTACACAGAAATATCAGCAATATGTAAATTCTCCAACAATAAAAATTTGTACAGATCAAAGAAATGACCTTAAGACTTTAGAGCCTCAAATAGTCGAGGCTAATAAAGAACAATTGGCTGTCCTGAGAGGTGCCTTAAATATTGATGAAACAAAATATCCTGATCAGTCCGCGATAAGCAATTACATGGTGACTAATAAAACGGATTGTGCTTTAAGAATATTTGATACGAACGAAGATGTGAAATTACCCCAGTATATTTTAGACGCAATAGAGTGGGAGTATGTGCAAGAATAAATTGGTGATTGCCGCCGCAGGTTCGGGCAAAACAACTTATTTGGTAAAAGAGGCCTTGAAGGTTAAGGATAAGAATGTTCTTGTTACTACTTTTACCGAAGCGAACGAGGAAGAGATCAGAGGGAAGTTTATTTTTGAAAGCGGTAGTGTACCCGCGAATGTCACTATCCAGACGTGGTTTTCTTTCCTATTAGAACATGGCGTTAGGCCATATCAAGGTGGCATATTCGAAGGACGAGTAAATGGGTTATCGCTCGTAAGTGGACAGTCAAAGAAATTTACAAGGGAATCAGAAGTAGAAAAATATTATTTTGATCATAATTATAGAATATATTCAGACAAGCTTTCAAAGTTCGTTTTAAAATGCGATAAACAAAATAATGGCGACGTCATTAATAGATTGACGAGAATCTATCCATATATTTTTATAGACGAAGTCCAAGATTTAGCCGGGTATGATTTGGAGCTTTTGAAATTACTTTTTGCTTCTTCATCCAGAATTGTGTTGGTTGGAGACCCGAGGCAGGGAACTTACTCAACAAACAATTCTTCAAAAAATAAGCAATTTAAGAAGTCTCAAATTGTTTATTTCTTTGATGATAGCAAGATTCAAAAGAATCTCGAGATCGACCGTGACTCTTTGACAATAAATTACAGGAGCAATCAGAAAATATGTGATTTTGCTAACAAAATATTTCCTGATCATGCGCCAACAAATTCTGGTCAGAACATTTCTACAAATCACGATGGGGTCTTTTTTGTCCGTGAGGACGATATTGATAGTTATTTCGCCGAGTATTCTTGCTGTGTTCAGTTGCGCGACAGCATCAAAGAAACACGTACTAAAAAACAATGTGCCATTATTAATTATGGAAATTCCAAGGGATCCACTTTTGAGCGTGTTTTGATTTATCCAACAAAGCCTATTATGAATTGGATTAAGAATAATGGGTCAGAATTAGCGCCAACGAGTCGGAGCAAGTTTTATGTTGCAGTCACAAGAGCGAAATACAGTGTGGGGATTGTTTATAATTACGCGGATGATGAAAATATCGATGGAATTATAGAATATGTGGATAATAGACTTATAGTCCAAAATTGATAATGAATTGTTTAACATGGGCACTTTACTCACCAAATCCAAATATCTCACCGGACTACAATGTCATAAATACCTCTGGATATCATTCAACGATAAATCAAAAATCCCACCGACTGATCCCGAAACGAAATTTGTTTTTGACCAAGGCCACGAGGTTGGCGAATTGGCAAAAAAAATGTTCTCGCAAGGGATAAATATTCCATACAACAATTTTAAGGAAAGTATTTCTGAGACAGAGAATTTGCTTTTGCAGAGAAAGCCATTATTTGAAGCCAGTATTCTAGCTAATGAGCTGTATTCACGAATTGACATCTTAAACCCGGTCAATCATTATTTCTGGGACATCGTTGAAGTTAAAAGCACAACGAGTGTTAAAGATGAGCATATTCTGGATGTGGCGTTCCAAAAATATTGTTGTGAGAAAGCCGGACAAAAAATTCGAAAATGTCATTTGATACATCTTAATAATGAATATGTGAGGGATGGGGAGTTGGATTTAAACGAATTATTTCTTATCGAGGATATTTCAGATCAAGTTAATGCTATTTCTAATCAGATTCCCGCAAGAATTGAGGAGATGTTTCGCACCATTGCGCAAAAGAACTGCCCGGATGTGTCAATCGGGATGCAGTGTTTAGAGCCATATGAGTGTCCGTTAAAAGATCAATGCTGGTCTTTTTTGCCCCAGAGAAATATTTTTAATCTGTATTGGCTAGGGAAGGAGAAAAAGTTTGAATTATTACAGCAAGGAATTAAAACCATAGAAGAAATACCAGCGGATTATAAACTGACGGATAAACAGCAAATTCAAAGACACACGATCAAGCAGAACAGCGTCCATGCTGATCATGAGGAAATAAAATCGTTTCTTCGGACTTTAAAATATCCTTTATATTATCTTGATTTTGAAACCTTTAATCCGGCCATACCACTTTATGATGGAACGAGGCCGTATCAACGAATTGCTTTTCAATATTCTTTGCATGTTATGAAAGAAAAAGACGGGCCAATGGAACATTTTTCATTTTTAGCTGATGGATCAAGAGATCCTCGGTCAGCGTTTTTATCGTCTTTAAAAGCGGAAATTGGGACGGTTGGCAGTGTTATCGTTTATAATCAAACATTTGAAGAGGGCGTTCTTAAGGATCTTGCAAGCGCGCTTCCTAAGGATCAAGGATGGATCAATAACGTCATTGAGCGAATGGTTGATCTCTTAGAGCCTTTTAAGGCTTTTCATTACCATCATCCTGATCAAAACGGCAGCGCATCGTTAAAGAGTGTCCTGCCGGTTTTGACCGGCCAGACTTACAAGGGCATGAATATCGAAGAAGGAGATGAAGCCAGCCGAACCTTTGTTAATACATTTATCAAAGGGCAGGATGCAAAGAACAAAGATGCAGTTAGAAAAGATCTTGAGGATTATTGTCGATTAGATACACAAGCGATGGCGGATGTTGTTAAGAAATTAAATGAGATTGTACAAAATGACTGATATTAATATGTCACCAACCTACGACCTTAACAAAATCAAATTTGCCACCGATGAGACGACGTATCAACGCGCGGTTGATTTATATGAACGCGGTAAGGTGACGGAGGTTAAAGAGGCCTTTGGTGATTTTACGGCTGTTGTGCTTGGAACTAAGCCATATCGGGTTTCTGTATCAGGCCGCCGTTTTAAGGATGCGCATTGCACGTGCTACTTGGGTGAGCAGGGAACGCTATGTAAACATGCAGTGGCTCTGGCATTGTATGTGGTGTTAGATGGAAAAACATTGAGTAAAGAGGATAAAGTTCAGCAAGAAGTTAAATCCAGCGGCCGAAAGGGAGAATTGAAGGAAGATGAGCTGGCCGCAATCAAAAAATCTATAACGGAATCGATGAAATATATTAAGCCCTATTCCGGGCCGTCACGCACTTGGTTTGCGAATCAGGATTCATTGCGCGAAGGATGCGCCCGGTTGTCCGCTGTTGTCTCCGATCTGCCGGTCAATGCGCAGAGCGCAGAACTTTTGGTTAAACTACTTTTGCGGCTGGATAGAAAGTTGCAAGTCGGCGGCGTGGATGATTCCAATGGCACTGTCGGCGGATTCATGAATGATGTTGTAAGTATGCTTATAGAGTATACGCGTATCGATTCTGCTTGTATTGATACATTTGAACTACTTGTTGGCAAGGGGACCTGTTTTGGCTGGGAAGAGCCGCTGATAAGGATTCTTGATGAAAGACAGTAAAGTTTCCAAGTCAGCCAGAAAAGGATAGAAGGTTTGTGTATGAAAATTAGAGAAAGCGGAATGCCAGAACACGAAATGTGGGAAAGATTTTTTGACCCGCCCAAGATTATCGAAACGCTCGGTATAAATAGCCAGATCGCTGACGTTGTAGAGTTCGGATGCGGTTACGGCACCTTCACAATCCCAACCGCTAAAATTATCAAAGGGACTGTGTATGGATTGGATATTGAATCAGAGATGATTCGGATAACGAATGAAAGAGCGAAGAAGAACAGCATTGATAATGTAAAAACTATTTTACGGGATTTTATAATTCAAGGGACAGGGTTATCCAAAGAGAGCATTGATTACGTTATGCTTTTTAATATCCTTCATCTTGAAAATCCGGCTGTTTTGTTGAAAGAGGCTAAACGGATTTTAAGAAAAGAGGGCAGGCTCGGGATCATTCATTGGAATTACGATCCGACAACGCCCCGCGGTCCTTCAATGGATATTCGCCCGAAACCGGAACAGTGCATCCAATGGGCAAAGGAGGCGGGATTTAGTCATCCACAACAGTATGATTTAAAACCATATCACTATGGAATCGTGATGAGGAAGGAATAGAAAAATGAAAATAGGTGTGATTATTTCAAGTAACGATGCCGAAACCTGCTGGAATGCGCTTCGGTACGCCAATTTTTGTCTTGGACAAAAAGATGAGGCCAAAGTTTTCCTTATGGGCAAGGGGGTTGAATATCAAAAGGTCGGCACAGAAAAATTCAATACCACTGATCAGGCCGAGAAATTCTTCAAGGCAGGCGGGAAGGTATACGCTTGCGGGACATGTATTAAGTCCAGAGAGCAGGAAGGATCGGAAATGTGCCCGATTTCGACAATGAAGGATATGTATGAAATCGTTAAAGAAAGCGATCGGACAGTGACTTTTTAAGGAATGCGTATGAGAGAGTTGGACAAATTACGTACAATTTTAGCGAATGAACGAACATTGCTTGCGTATGTTCGGACAGCATTAGCATTGCTGATTTTCGGCATGGCCGCAATTAAATTTTTTCCCCGGTACTTTTATTATTGTTATTTTAGGTTGGTTTTTTATGGTTTGTGGCATAGTGCTTTTGGTGTATGCGGCGACATTAACCGCTTTGGGGATGTTGATTAAATTCTATGGAAATGCGCCGTCTAAAGTTGTTAGGACTTCTACGTGAGGGAGCTTTATTTTTCCGGGTCATATTGATAAATTGCAAAGTCATTTCTCGAGAGCGGAGGCGCCCACCAGTGAGAGCAGTGAAGATTTATTTTTAATAATGTCGGAGAGATTATAGCTTTTAAGCGTATCAAGAAATGCCCTTTGCGCCAGCCGGAAGAAACTTTTTAAACGGCAGGCAGGCGAGATACAGCAGTTATCTTCCCTGTCACCGAAACACTCTACAAGGTTAAAATCAGGCTCCACCTGCTCTACGACCCTCCCCAGATTGATTTCTTCAGGCGGCAAGGCCAGCTTTATCCCGCCTTTTTTTCCTTGAACGGAATGGATGTAACCCAGCTTTACCAGATTGTGGACGACTTTGACGACATGATTTTTAGAAATGTCATAGACCCCACTGATCTCGCCGATGGAAGATAGTTCGCCTTTGATCCCGAGAAAAATCAATACTCGAAGCGAATAATCGCAAAAATTTGTTAATTTCATGAATTTCTCCTTGTGTTAAATAATGGGTAATGTTACCATATAACATATATTATAAATACATGTTATGAATTATGCAAGGAAAACCTATGAAACACATAGGAATTGTCGGCGGGTTGAGCCCCGAATCCACCGTTGAATATTACCAGATTATTTGCCGGGAGTTTAATAAAAAATTCGGCGGATTGAATTTTCCGCAGATGACGATCCGCAGTTTGAATTTGGAAGAGCTCATCGGTCTCTTTAAAAAGAACCAATGGGAAAAAGTGTCAGCGATGATCGTCAATGCCGTCCGCGATCTTGAAGATGCCGGGGCCGAGTTTGCGGCCATCGCCGCCAATACCCCGCATAATGCGTACGACTCGATTCAGCGGCATTCTCCGATAAAAGTGCTCAGCATCATGGAGGCAACGGCGGACGCCATCAAAAGGGCGCGCCTAAAGAAGGTCGGCCTTCTGGGCACCAAAGCTACGATGGAGTATGGATTCTTTCAGAAAACATTTAAGGGTTATGGGATTGAAACTGTTGTTCCCGGCAAGGCAGACCGGAGTTATATTGACAAAACCATTTGGGAAAAGTTAAGCCATGGAAGAATTGACGAGGAAGACGAGTTAAAGCACAGGGAGATTATCTTAAAATTAACTAACGAAGGGACACAGGGAATTATTCTTGGGTGCACAGAATTGCCTCTATTAATTAAGGAAGACATGGGTATCCCGTTGTTTGATACTGCCAGCATTCATGCCTTGGCGATTTTTAACTACGCGTTTCAACAAGATTAAAAACAGGAGGATGACATGGATGAAAAAAAGATAGCCGCTTTCTATGCGGATGATCATGATCAACTGGACGGATATTTTAAGAAATTCCAGGAGCTCAAGAGGCAGGACTATCCGCAAGCGAAAGAGTATTTCAAGAAGTTTAAATTTGGTTTGCAGCGCCATATTGTCTGGGAAGAAGAGATCCTATTCCCGTTGTTTGAAGAGAAAACCGGCATGAAGAATGGCGGGCCGACCGAGGTGATGAGACAAGAACATCGCCAGATCAAGGCGCACTTGGAGGAGGTTCATAAAAAAGTACAGTGCCAAGATCCGGAAAGCGATCAAGAGGAACAATTGTTGTGGGATGTTCTTAAACAGCATAATCATAAAGAAGAAAATATCCTTTATCCGGCCATTGACCGGTCTATATCCGATGAAGAGCGTCAGAATGTCTTCGGCAATATGGAAGCTTTGCCGGAGCATAAGTATAAGACTTGCTGCCACGTGCATTTAGATTAAAAGAAAGGCACGGCATTTTGGAATAAGAAATGTGGGACTGTAAACATCGAAGAGAAGACGATTTCTGCCGACGGAGAAAAGCGGTGTGCTTTCCCGGTGGGGTGGGGTGCGTTTTAAAGGGATTTGAGTTTCCGTTGAGACAAGAAAAAGACCCGCTGTTGTTGAGATTAGAGAGTAAAAAGAACCACAAAAAACGAGATCATGAAACCGGACGTAAAAACAGCGATGGAGAATTTGATCAGAGAGGCGCGGGAAAAGATACCGTTCAATCTCTCTTTTGATGGGAACTGTGAAGGCCGATGCGATGAATGCCCTTATAAATTGCTCGAATTTCTGGATATCGATTTGTCCGATTGGGAGTCCCGGTTGAAACGCGGGGACATCCCAAATTTGGGAGATGTCCACACATTGGCGCGAAGTTGTAAGGAAATTTATGCCATTCTACAGAAGAAGGGATTTGTAAAAGAATTGCCACATGATGTAAAAAACGGAGACGCAGAATTATGACATTTGACGAAAAATGCAGAGAAGTCCTCGACAAGACCGAATGGATCGCCATCACGACGGCATCCGAATCGGGTCCTCACACGGTCGCCGCTTGGGGATATCGGTTGCGAAAGATCGGCATCCGGGATGGCGGTGTCATTGCCCTTCCAGCGGGGAAATACTTTCAGACCGAAGAAAATTTAAAGAAGAACCCTCGAATTCAACTGCTGGTTGCCTCAAGTGAAGTGCAAAGAGCAGACGGGAAAAAAGGGCAAGGGTATAGGATTTCAGGCAGAGGCGAGGTTCATTCAGAAGGGGCGATGGCCGATCTGGTTAAGACCGAATTCCCTTGGGCAAGAGGCGCTCTTGTAGTGAGAATCGAGAAAACAGAAGCGCTTATTTCATGATGGCTGTTTATAATTCTAAAAGAATTCTTGCATGAAGAATATGACGATTTCTCTTTCACTTGAAATAACTGCGGAACAACTGTACCAACGGCTGAAGAATATAAAAATAGGCGGGACGGTCTGTCAGTACTCTTTGAAGAAGTGCGAAGAACTGGTTGTGTTGATCAATGAAATCAATCGGTTAAAAAAGGAGAAGAACGCCGTCATTCTGGCACATTCTTATGTCAGTCCTGAAATTATTTATGGCGTCAGTGATTTTACTGGTGATTCGCTGTTTTTAAGCCGGAAAGCTGTGGAGACCAAGGCTTCTATTATTGTCTTTACAGCTGTCCGTTTTATGGGAGAGACAGCTAAAATTCTTAATCCTGGCAAAGAAGTGCTTCTACCGGCTAAATCAGGTGGTTGCAGTCTGGCCGACTCGATTACGGTGGATCAGATACGGACCTTACGAAAAGAATTCCAAGGTTACACTTTTGTTTGTTACGTTAACACTTCGGCTTCCGTCAAGGCAGAATGTGATGTGTGTGTTACTTCTGCCAATGTTTACGAGGTAATTGCCAATATTCCCAATAACAGGATTTATTTTCTTCCGGATCGATATATGGGAGAAAATTTACGTGAAGAAATGAACAAAAGAGGTGTTAGAAAAGATATTCAATTTTTCAACGGCTGTTGTCATGTCCACGAAAACTTCAATCCGGAAATGGTCTTTAAAGTTAGAACGGAATATCCAGAGGCAAAAATTCTCAGCCATCCCGAGTGTTCTCTTTCCGTCTGCCGGTCTTCAGATTTTGTCGGCAGTACCTCACAAATGCTGACCTATATGCGCGAATCAACAGCAGAAGAGTTTTTGATGCTCACCGAATGCGGGTTAGCTTCTCGGATTGAATCAGAGTATCCGAGCAAGAAAATCGTTGGTTCCTGCGCTTTGTGCGAGTATATGAAATCCAATACTCTAACGGATATTTTAAGAGTATTAAGGAAACCAGAGCGACAAGACATAATTACCGTTGAGGAGTCTATTCGTATTAAAGCATTAAAAACAGTAGAGGCGATGTTCAAATATACAAGTTAACCATGTTATAAACATTGCAACAGAGGAGGGGACGATGGAATTGACAAAGACCTTAACCAAGATTGTCAAAAGAAATGGTAAGGAAGAGGATTTTAACCCCGGCAAGATAACTGTGGCCATTGGGAAAGCCGGTGAAGCCACCGGAGAATTTGACCAAGAAATGGCAAAGAAACTGACGGTCAGGGTCTTAAATATCGCCCAGCAGATGATTGTTGAACGTCTTCCTTTGGTTGAAGAAATCCAGGATGTTGTTGAACAGGTTTTGTTAAATTCTCCCTATTTAAAGACAGCAAGGGCCTATATCATCTACCGGGAGCAGCATAAACAAATCAGGGAAATCACCTCAAAATTTAACACCAATTTAGTTAATCAGTATCTTAATAAGGAAGATTGGCGGGTGAACGAAAATAGCAATATGGCGTATTCATTGCAAGGGCTTAATCATTATATCTCCTCCGAAATCAGCAAAACATACTGGCTCAGCCAAATCTATCCGACCGCTATCAAAGAAGCTCATATCGAAGGACAATTACATATCCATGATTTAGGGTTGCTTAGTGTGTATTGTGTTGGATGGGATTTGCAGGATTTACTCGTAGAAGGGTTTAAAGGCGCCAGTGGGAAAATGGAAGCAGGCCCGGCCAAACATCTGCGCAGTGCCTTGGGTCAAATTGTGAACTTTTTTTATACATTGCAGGGGGAGGCTTCCGGAGCGCAGGCGTTTTCCAATTTCGATACGCTTTTAGCCCCTTTTATCCGTTATGACAATCTTTCTTATAAAGAAGTTAAGCAAGCTTTACAAGAGTTTGTGTTTAACATCAATGTCCCGACCCGTGTTGGTTTTCAGACGCCTTTTACGAATATCACGATGGATTTAACCCCGCCGTCTTATTACTCCGATCATGGAGTTATTATTGGCGGAAAGATCCAGGAAGCAACATATAAAGAATTCCAAAAAGAACAGGACATGATAAATAAAGCTTTTTTTGAAGTTATGTTGGAGGGGGATTTTAAAGGCAGGGTGTTCACTTTTCCGATTCCAACGTATAACATAACAAAAGATTTTAATTGGGACAATCCGAACTTAAGTATGCTTTGGCAGATGACGGCGAAATACGGGATTCCCTACTTCTCTAATTTTATTAATTCTGATATGAACCCCGAAGATGCTAGAAGCATGTGCTGTCGCCTACGATTGGATAATCGAGAACTAAGAAAAAGAGGAGGGGGTTTATTCGGTGCTTCTCCATTGACTGGTTCAATTGGAGTTGTGACGATTAATATGCCGCGATTGGGATATTTATCAAAGAATGAAGAAGAGTTTTTTCGTTCTTTGGATCATCTGATGCTTTTGGCGAAAGACAGCCTGGAAATCAAACGTAAGGTCTTGGAACAATTTACAGAACAAGACCTCTATCCCTATATCAAATTTTATCTGCGTAAGGTCAAACAACGTTTTGATCAGTACTGGAAGAACCATTTTTCAACCATCGGACTGATTGGGATGAATGAAGCCTGCATCAATTTGATAGGGGAATCGATTACAGATCCTCAAGGGCACCAGTTTGCTGTTAAGGTTTTAGATTACATGAGGGAACGTTTAGTAGAGTTCCAGAAAGAGACTGGTAATAATTATAACTTGGAGGCAACCCCAGCAGAGGGAGTCACTTACCGGTTAGCGAAAATGGACAAGAAAACGTTCGGTGATATTATCTGCGCCAATGAGGATGAGGTGAAAGAGGGACGTGAGCCGTTTTACACGAATTCCACACATCTGCCAGTCAACTACTCCGATGATATATTGGAAGTGCTGGAACTCCAGGATGAGTTACAAACACGTTACACTGGGGGAACAGTACTTCATGGTTTTATCGGTGAGAAAATTAACGATACAGCAGGCCTAAAACAGTTAATACGCATGATCTGTGAAAGATTTAAGCTTCCCTATTTTACCATTACGCCGACATTCAGCATTTGCCCGGGTTGCGGGTATGTTGCCGGAGAGCACCCACAGTGTCCAAAGTGCAAGGAGGCTTGCGAGGTCTATTCAAGGATTGTGGGCTATTTAAGGCCTGTGGCGCAATGGAATAAGGGCAAAAAAGAAGAGTTTAAGGAAAGAAAGACCTATAAATTATGCGCATCGGAGGCCTGCAAAAGTTCTCATTGATCGATTACCCGAGCAAGATGGCGGCGATCATTTTCACCCAGGGCTGCAACTTTCGCTGTCCGTATTGCCATAATCGGGAACTTGTTCTGCCCGAAGAATTCAAGAAGCCCATCCCTCAGGAAGAGGTGATGGGCTTCTTGAGAAAGCGCCGCTATCAGCTGGATGGCGTAGTGATTACCGGCGGAGAACCTACTCAGCAGGATGACCTGATTGCGTTCATTGATCTTGTCAAAAAGTTGGGTTACTTGATCAAGCTGGATACCAACGGCAGCAGGCCTCATATTATTCGTGAGATTATTCAACGGCGGGTGGTAGACTACATTGCTATGGATGTCAAAACTTCTTTTGGAAAGTATCAAAAGGCCATAGGAGTGGATTTCCCTATTGCAAAAATTAAAGAAAGCGTTGAATTGATAAAGAATTCAGGCATTCAGCATCAGTTTAGAACAACGGTCGTTCAACCTTTTTGCAGTTTCGAAGATGTATGCGAGGTCTCCGCATTAGTTAAGGGAGCACAACCCTACCATCTGCAAGCGTTTCTCCCAAGCCCGAAAATGATTAATCCGGGCCTTCAGAAAGTTAATCAAATTTCGCCTGAAGAAATAGAATCCTGGAAAGAAAAGATATAGGTAATCTACATTAAAGAATTGATAACTTTTATCATAAAGTTGGCAGGATACTAATTATTGGCTCTTATTTTAAACAAGGGGGTCAAGAACCGGCGGTACTCTAACAAGCACTTGAAATTAGTTAAGTCAAAGAAACTTATGAAAAAGCAATTAGAAAGAAATATATCAGTCGATCTCCCTGTCACCGATAAACCGAGAGTCGTTATTATTGGTGGTGGATTCGCGGGTCTCAAACTGGCAAAAAGTTTAAAAAATGTGGATGTTCAAATTATCTTGATTGACAAAAATAATTATCATACATTCCAACCGCTCTTGTATCAGGTAGCGACCGCTGCCATGGAAGCGGAATCAATTGCCAGCCCGTTTCGTGAGATTTTTCACCACCAGAATAATTTCTTTTTTCGGATGGCTGAAGTCCTTAGGATTGATTCTAATCAAAATTCCATTGAAACATCTATTGGTATTGTTTCATACGATTATGTGGTGATTGCTTCTGGTGCTAAAACGAATTTTTTTGGGCTTGAGGATATTAAACGTAACGCCATAGATATGAAAGGCGTTTCTGAGGCCGTTAACTTAAAATATTTGATTCTGCAAAATTTTGAACAAGCTCTGCTGACGGATAGTGAAGAAATAAGAGAAAGTTTGATGAATATTGTTATTGTCGGGGGAGGACCTACAGGTGTTGAGTTGGCTGGAGCCTTCGGTGAGCTAAAGAGCCATATTTTTCCTAAGGATTATCCTGAATTGGATATCCACCGGATGCAGATTCATATTATCGATATGCAGGACCGTTTGTTTAAATCATTGTCCGAACAATCGTCCCATTTCGCAGAGAAATGTTTGAAAGAATTTAATATCAATATTTGTTTGAACACAAAGGTTGAATCTTACGATGGAAAAGTACTAGTGCTCTCAAACGGCAAGAAGATAAATACAAAAATTGTGATCTGGACCGCTGGTGTCAAGGGTAATGAAATCCAGGGGTTGAACTCTAAATATTTTACTTCTTCCGGCAGGGTTAAAGTTGATCAGTTTAATAGGGTGGAAGGTTATAAGAATATTTTTGCCATTGGAGATACGGCAATCATGATTTCTAAAAAATATCCTAATGGCCATCCGATGTTAGCGCCTGTGGCGATTCAGCAGGCTCAAACTTTAGCGAAGAATCTGAAAAGGATATTGATAAAACAAGAAATGAGACCATTTGTTTATAAAGATTATGGCGTCATGGCCACGATTGGACGTAACCGAGCGGTTGTGGACTTAAAGTTTTTAAAATTACACGGTACAGTGGCATGGTTGATCTGGGTATTTTTTCATTTAATGTCTCTGGTGGGTTTTCGTAATCGTGTGGTGGCCTTCATTAATTGGCTATGGAATTATATCACTCACGACCGCGCCGCACGGTTGATTATTCAGCTTATGAAAAAGGAATGACAGCTCACTTAAAATGTAGGAGGCATATCAATGACTCGCGAATTCAAAGTAGGAGATCATGTAAAATGGAACTCAGAAGCCGGTCTCGTTAGAGGAACAATCAAGAAAAAGATCACATCTCCTATGACATTTAAGACTTATACGGTCCACGCCACGAAGGAGGAGCCGCAATATATGATTAAAAGCGACAAGACTGATCACTTGGCCATGCACAAAGGATCAGCACTCAAAAAAATCAGCTCACGGAAAGCGTTATGATCACGTACAAAATATCAAAAAATGCGAGAATACTCTTTGTGGGCATAAATCCTCATCCTGGTTCATACCGGCGTGGGGTACCTTTTTCCAACAACAAGATGTTTTGGTATTTGTTGAATAAAGCTAAGCTCATTGATGAAGTTGAAAGTGATCTCAAATGCGATAAATCTCTCAAACGTATTTACGATAAGAAATTTCTGTCAAAATATGCGTTGAACTTTGTGAACCTGGTGAACCGGCCTACGATAGACGTAACTGAACTAAAAAAAGGGGAGGAACAGGCGGGCATAAGGCGTGCATTAAGAGTTATTCGAACCTGCATGCCCCAAGTTATTTGTTTTATTGGAAAGATTACTTACAACACATTTCATGACAGCCGGAAATGTGATTTTGGATGGCAGAAGAGAATCGAAAATATTAAGGTTTATTTGATGCATTTTCCCATTCGGGGACTCGCATCAATCCGAGTTAAAGAGTTGAAAGAAATTAAACGAGTCACCAGCGGTTAAAAAGAAAAGATGAAAGAGAAAGATCGAAAAGCCGTAATTTATACCATTGGTCACTCCACGCGTCCTATTGATGAGTTTATAGGTATGCTTAAGGATTTTCATGTTCGCAAATTAATAGATGTGCGCACCATACCTAAGTCGGGTTTTAATCCGCAGTACAATCAGGAAGCCTTAGAAAAGAGCCTTACCGATGAGAAGATTGATTATGAGCACATGGCTGGTTTGGGTGGCTTAAGACATGCCAAAAAAGATTCAATGAATCTTGGCTGGCGCAATGCTTCTTTCCGTGGCTATGCCGATTATATGCAAACTAAAGAATTTGAAAATTCCCTTCAGGAACTTATTAAAGAGGCCCATAAGAAAACGGTAGTTATTATGTGTGCCGAAGCGGTACCTTGGCGTTGCCATCGATCTTTAATCTCCGATGCTTTGCTCCTTCACGGACTGGATGTCAGAGATATCATGGGTGCTCAAAAAGAAAGTGTACATAAAATGAATCCTATGGCCAAGACGAACATAGGGAAGGTATATTACCCGGAAGCGTGATGTTGTGAATGGATGTCCCAGGTACACTCAGATTAAATTTCCTCCTTACCGGTTTATTTCTGGGGAGAATCCTCATCCTACAGAGAATCCACTTGGACATTCTTATGGAAAAAAAGAAGCAGAAATTAGAGTTTTCGTTTCTGATAATTGGAGGACCACTGAACAATATTTGTATGGCATTGATTTATATAATTATGGCTATTGGTGGGAGTCGCACGAGGCGTTTGAATCTTTGTGGCGGATAGCACCCCAAGGTCATGTATCCAGAGATTATTTACAAGGGCTGATTAAAATCTCAGCGGCTTTTCTAAAGTGGCATTCAAGACAACAAAAGGGGTTAGAGTATTTGTATAAAGGTGCTGTGCAACATCTTTTAAAGGTCAGCAAAGAATATCCGATTTATATGGGGCTGAACATAGCCGAACATATTCAAAAACTTGGAAATCATTTTAATCAGGTTATCGAGTATCATAAATGGGCAGATCCATTAAGGGATTATCCTTATATTGTTTTAATATTAGGAGAAGAAATAGAGCCAAGACACGATAGAACTATCTGAGGACACAAGACGTAGTGATGAGAGAAGAGAAAGAATATTTAAGATATATTTTGCGTGCTGAGGATGAAGGATACGGAATGATTCCTGAAGGATATCGAGTGGCTTATAAAAATTAGGTTATCAAGCTATGGATAAATTAAAACAAGCCTCCCCAGTTATTTTACAGACCGGATTCCGAATATTTTTTCTTGGTGCAGCCGTTTATGCAGTCGTGTCTATGGCATTTTGGTTCATATTTTATGTGGCCCAAGGAAACATTTTTGTCTCAATGCCGCTCACGGTTTGGCATGGCCATGAAATGATTTTTGGATTTACCATGGCCGTTGTGGCAGGGTTTCTTCTAACGGCTGTAACGAATTGGACGGGATTGCCGACATTAAGCGGGACGCCTCTGCTGGTTCTATTCCTGTTTTGGGCTGCTGCACGCGTTCTGGCATTCATGCCCGCCTCTGTCCCGACATGGCCGATGGCGTTATGTGATACCGCATTTCTTATTTTTCTTTCGATTGCCGTCATGCGGCCGATTATTGCCGTTAAACAGTGGAGGCAATCAGCCGTATTTTCAAAATTGATACTGGTTTTATTAAGCGGGGTTGTCTTTTACGGGGGGCTGTTTCATGCCGATCTTGAGACCGAACGGAAGTCTTTGCGGTTTGCCGTTTATATGATCGTTAGTTTGATCTTTACGATCAGTCGGAGAATTCTCCCCTTTTTTATTGAACGCGGGGTCGGGTATCCGGTGATCTTACGAAACAGCCGGATTCTCGATCTGGCGAGTTTGGTTTTTCTGATTGCGTTCTCTGCTATTGATGTGTTTTGGAATTTTCCGGCTATAGTGACTATTCTATGTGTTCTGTTGGTTGTAGTGCATATGTTGCGGTTGGTAGGATGGTATACTCCGGGGATATGGAAAAAACCGTTGTTGTGGGTTTTATTTGTCGGGTATTTATTTTTGATTCTGGGATTTATTTTAAAAATCTTTGCGGTGGTTGGGCACCGGCCGGATGATGCGGCGCTCCATGCCTGGACAGCGGGAGGTATTGGTATTTTTACTTTAGGGATGATGGCGCGGGTCTCCTGGGGACACACCGGACGGAATATCGCCGAGCCGCCGATACGAATTGGATGGATGTTTGTCGTTATTGTTTTGAGCGCAATTACCCGGGTTTTCTTTCCGTTAATTAATGAACAATATTACATTATGTGGATTGGTATTAGCCAAGGCCTTTGGATGCTTGCCTTCGGATTGTATTTCTCTTTTTATTTCAAAGTTCTCATCTCTCCTCGGCCCGATGGGAAATGGGGATAGGGGCTAGTGGTAACGAATAACATCTTGTTGAGAAATTGGCACAATGACAAATGGAATTAAATACGCCTTGAATAAAGATTTGTCTGGACGGCTGACGGGAAGATAATGTGGTAGTTTTATCTTTGGTGGCAATAGGGGAGTCACTAGAATACCTGTCTAAAATATTATTGCAAAGAAATGAAACATCTGTTACATTGATTTTATGAACTGGCTAGTCTTTTCTTATTCCCTGCCAAGCGGCCCTACGTCAAGCAGCCGGGTTTCAATTTGGCGGCGACTTAACCGAATCGGTGCCGTGACTCCCAAAGCCGGGGTTTCCATTCTGCCGGAGCGGGAAGATTGCCTGGAAGCTTTTCAGTGGCTTGCCCAGGAGGTTGAGCAAGCTAAGGGAGAAGCATTTTTAATGAAGGTTGAGAAGTTTGAGGGCATGGAGGACAGGGAAATCATACGGCTTTTCCAGACAGCCCGGGACAAGGATTATGAAAAAATCGAAAAAGAAATCAAGAGTCTGAGACGGCAGTTTCAAAAGGAAAAGAAACAAAAAAGAGCACGGTTCTTCTTTGAGAAGGTTAAGAGACTTCACGATAAGATGGCTGATATAGAAAAGATTGACTACTATGCATCTCATCTCGGAAAGACCGTCAGCCAGAAGCTGCTTGAGTTTGAAAAAGAGTTGAAACCCATAGAAGTACATCCTTCCCTTCCCAGGTACAAGCCTGAAGCCTACCGTGGTAAAGTCTGGGTGACCCGGCCTAAGCCGCATGTGGACCGGCTGGGATGTATTTGGCTCATCCGCCGATTTATTGATCCGAAGGCCAGAATTAAATATGCGGCAAGCCCTCAAAAAGGACAAATTCCCTTTGACATGAAAGGCGCCTTATTTGGCCATCAACAGGATAGCTGTTCTTTTGAAACCATGGTGAGGATTTTCGGGCTTCAAGACAAAGCTCTTGAGGTGATAAGCGAATTGATTCACGAAATTGATCTCAGAGACAGTCGGCACCATCATTGTGAAACCGAGGGTGTGGCAGCCATTCTCAAGGGTTGGCTTCTTCAGGGTCTTTCGGACAGGGAGCTCGAATCCCGTGGGATACAACTGTTTGAAGGCCTTTATCAGGCTTTCAAGAAAGCGCCTGGAGTTTGAGCGATGAAACATATCCATCATACGAATTTGAACATGACTATGACCGAAAAAGAAGCGGCGATTCCCAAGCCAGTTTATACCCTCTGGCAAATGGTGCGTTATGCGTTGAAGCTTGGTTCGGTTGGATTTGGCGGACCGGTGGCTTTGGTCGGTTACATGTACAGCGATCTTGTGGAGGAACGGAAATGGATCTCAGAAGCGGAATATAAGGAAGGCCTGACATTAGCCCAGCTTGCGCCGGGACCCTTGGCCGCGCAACTTGCGATTTATCTTGGTTATTGCCATTACGGCATACGCGGAGCAACATGGGTCGGGACTGCCTTCGCTTTACCTTCTTTTCTGATGGTAGTTGCCATTGGCTGGGCTTATGTTGTCTACGGCGGTTTTTCCTGGATGCAGGCTGTTTTCTATGGTGTTGGGGCATGTATCATTGGCATCATCGCCCGCAGCGCGCAAAAACTCACCACCAAAACCCTGGGCAAGAACGGATTCCTATGGCTTGTTTTTTCCGTCATGGCGCTTGTTACTTTCGCAACCGAGCAAGAGAGCATTTTGCTCGTTCTTACCGCTGGGCTTCTTGCCTGGTTGATACAACTCGGAAACAACCGCTGGAAGCAGAATGAAAAAAATTTTGTCTGTTTGGCAAGCGGCCTTTTTATCCTTGCGGCCGCCCTTGTCCTATTTTTTTCGTTTCGGGCACCGGGTGACACAGCCTTCGTTCAAACCATTGGTGAGGGGAAGTCCGTTTTGTGGGATATCTTCTGGTTTTTCGCAAAAGCCGGGGCGTTTGTCTTTGGGAGCGGCCTTGCGATTGTGCCTTTTCTTTTCGGAGGCGTGGTTAAAGAATTTCAATGGCTCACTGACCAGCAGTTTCTTGACGCTGTTGCTGTGGCTATGATCACCCCCGGACCCGTTGTGATCACGACCGGATTTATCGGTTATCTTATTGCCGGATTCTTGGGCGCCTGTATTGCCGCTTTTGCCACGTTCTTTCCTTGCTATCTTTTCACCATTATCCCGGCGCCGTTTATGCGAAAGCATGGCACCCACCCTGGAGTGGTGGCGTTCGTTAACGGCGTTACAGCGGGAGCGGTAGGCGCCATTGCGGGGGCGGTCCTAGTGCTTGGGCAGCGTTCCATTTCAGACATAAGCACAGCCTTGATCGCGCTTGTTTCATATGTGATTCTGCTCAGAACGAAAAAAATCCAGGAACCGGTTTTGATTTTAGTTGCAGCCCTGGCAGGTTTAATACTGTACAGGTTCCATTAACGAAGATTGATTAAGGAGGAGGGAATCAATGAAAATCATATTTGTCATTCTGTCTATTTTCTTTTGGACGGCTTCAACTTTTGCCGCTGAGACAAGCTACCGTTTCGATGATGTCAAATCCGCAGAGACTCTGAAAGGATGGGAAATCGCCGCTACCGACCCGCGCGGTCCGCTTGCGGAATGGAAGATCATCGAAGATGCCACGGCCCCCAGTTTACCAAGTGTGCTTTCGATTACGAAGATAAATGACAGCTTCGGCGGTGTGTTTAACCTCTTCTGGACGCGGGAGGTTTCTTTCAAGGACGGTCTTCTTGAAGTTAAAGTCAGAGCAAATCAGGGAGAAGAAGATCAAGGTGGGGGCCTGATTTGGCGGGCGAAGGATACCAATAATTATTACATTGCCCGTTACAATCCTCTGGAGAAAAATTACAGGCTATATTCTGTGAAAGACGGCGCCCGGAAAATCCTGGACGACGCGAAAGTTCCGGATATCGGAACAGGCCAATGGTTTACGCTGACCATTCAGCATAAGGAAGACAAGATCACGGGCTGGCTCAACGGTCAGGAACTCCTGCACGCAGCGGATCAAACGTTTGCGGAAACGGGGGGAGTAGGACTTTGGACCAAAGCCGATGCCGCCACATCTTTTGACGACTTTAAAGTTCAAACGGAATAAATATTTTTAACTCAATCTCAAGGAGGCTTTAAAATGAGCAGGGATAAAACGGTTTATAGATTTTTGTTGATTTGTTGTATGGTCATTATTGGGCTGTCGGGGGCGGGTTACGCCCAGGAGTCACAAACAGACGCTGAAACGACTTTACCTGTCAGAGTTTATGTAACAAACTTCAAAGGGGATGGCATTTCAGTCATTGATCCGGTGGAAGGTCAGCTTGTAAAACATATTAAGACAGGCCAAAAACCGCATGGTGTGGCTGTTTCTCCAGACGGGAAAAGGGTCTATGTCACGAATGAGGGCGACGGAACACTGAGCGTGATTGATCCCGTAAAAAATGAAGTCTTCGAGAGTATTCCGGTCGGAAGCGGGCCCAACCAGCTTGAGGTATCGCCGGACGGCAAACGGATTTTTGTGACGCTCAACGGCGATGACGCCATCGCGGTTTTGGACGCCGGAAACCTTGAGGTTATAAAAAAGGTGGCAGGCTGCCGCGGTCCTCACATTGTCCGTCATGGTCCGGAAAACAAAATATACGCTACCTGTGAAAGAGACATGAAGCTGGCCGTAATCGATGCCGAGACTCTGGAGGTCATTGACGAGATTCCCTTGTTTGCCTGGCCGCGGGTTCTTACATCCACCCTTGATAACAGCAAATTATTTTTGACCATCCGGTGGCTGAACGGCGTATTGGTGATCGATCCATCTCTTAAAAAAGTCACGGGACGCATTTTGCTTTCCGGTGAGAAATTCGCCGAATCGGGGATGGACGCGCACGGCATCGAAACAACTCCCGATGGCAAAGAACTGTGGGTCGCGACACAAACAAACGGTATTGTGACGATTCTCCGCGCTAATAATCTCGAAAGCATCGGGGAAATTACGGTCGGGACGAATCCCAACTGGATCGCGTTCTCGCCGGATGGCAGATGGGCCGCGGTAAGCAACACGGGTTCGGGGACGGTTAGCATTATCGATACCGCGCGCCGTCAAGTTGTTCATGAAGTCAAAGTGGGAGCTTCACCAAAAAGATTGACGATACGTTAAGGGGGGAGAGCGCGATGAGACAAATTCGGATTTTCATCATTTTCATGATAATCGCGTATGGCGGGAGTCACAGTCCTGCTTTTGCCGCATCGGGCGGCGAAGTGGTGGTCTATGTTTCCGAAGATCAGGTTTTTTCGGAACCTATCCTGAAAGATTTTGAACAGGAAACCGGAATCAGAGTCAAGACTGTTTTTGATACCGAGGAAACCAAGAGTACGGGTGTCATGAACCGGCTGATTGCTGAAAAAAGCAATCCGCAGGCCGACGTTTACTGGGCTAATGAGCCCATCAGGGCGATTATCTTGAAACAAAAAGGGATTACGGAACCTTATTTTTCACCAAACGCGGTTGCGATACCGGCCGCTTTCAAAGATCCCGAAGGCCATTGGACAGGGTTTTCCGCGCGGGCAAGAGTTCTGATTGTGAAAGTCGGGGATGTTCCGGATTCCATAATGGCGTACACGGATTCTCAGTGGAAGGGAAAAGCGGTAGTCGCCAATCCTTTATTTGGGACCACGACAACGTGGGTTGCTTCATTATTTACTTTGTGGGGCGACGAAAAAGCCAAAGAGTTTATGGAAGGCATGAAAGCCAATGAGGCCGCCATCTCTTCAAGCAACGGTGAATCAACCGCTTTTGTCATCAATGGACAATATGCCTTCAGTCTTGTGGACAGCGATGATGCCACTAATGCGGTCCGTTCAGGTAAGAACGTAAGGCAGGTTTATCCGGATCAGCAACCGGAGGGCCTGGGAGCTCTCATTCTTCCGAACGCGGTTCTTTTGATCAAAGGCGGTCCCAATTCTGAGAACGGAAAAAAGCTCGTGGATTATCTTCTTCTGCCTGAAACGGAGCGCAAACTTGCCTTTGCCGATTGCGCCCAAATTCCTCTGCATCCGGGCGTTGCCACACCCGCGGATGTCAGGACATTGGAAGAACTCAAGCCGATGAATATCGATTACGAAGAGGTTGCTCAAAAACTTCAAGAGATTCAGGAATACCTGAAAGAATGGGCGGGATATTGATGAAGGCAAAAAAGCTCGTCTTCTCAGCCGCCTTTCTCTTGTTCTTCATCATCGGCATTGTCCCTGTTGTCCGGATGGCTTTTCAATCGTTTATTGCAGAAGGGCATTTTTCGTTTGAAAATTATGCTTTGCTTTTTGGCACATCACGTTCCTGGCTTCTTTTGGGGAACAGCGTTATCCTCGCGTTGGCTTCTTCCGTCATCGTCGTTCTCTTCGGCGTTCCCCTGGGAGTCCTGCTGACGAAGACGGATTTGCCTTTAAGAAATATTTTCCTTATTTTGTTTATGCTGCCGCTTATTATCCCGCCTTATTTTCTCTCGTTGGCCTGGATTTATCTGCTCGGAGGGCACGCGCGTTTTTTAAGCGGTTTTGGAGGCTCTCTTTTGATCATGGCTTCCTCTTTGATGCCTCTTGCGATTCTTTTGACAAAAGTTTATCTGCATACCATTAATCCCAGATTGGAAGAAACCGCAAGGCTGTACGCGGGCTGGCCCTTTGTTTTGAAGGAAGTCTCTCTGCCTTTGATCAAACGCGGCATTGCCTTGGCCGCCCTGCTTGTTTTCATCCTGACATTAGGCGAGTTTGGCGTACCCACTCTTTTCCGTTTCAACGTATTTTCGGTCGAGTCATTTTCTCAGTTTTCCGCCTTTTATGATTTTAACGCCGCCACGGCCGCCACGACTCCGCTGGGCATTGTCGCTTTGCTTGTTTTGGCGCTTGAACGATGGCTTTTTAAAAAAGACTCTTACGATTCACCACAGCTCATTCCCGCGAAACAAATGCTCGTAATTCCTTTGAAAGCGTACAGGCCGGTCCTGGCGATCGGAGTTGCCCTGATTCTTTTTATTCTCATCGTGCTTCCTTTGGGGGCCCTGTTTTTAACATCGTTTGATATCCAGGTATATTCCGAGGTTTTCTCCCGCGCCAAAGATTCCCTGGGACGCAGTATTCTGTTGGCCTCTCTGGCTTCCACCCTATTGACAGGACTTGGTTTTTGTCTGGGATATGGAATTCAAAGGAAGGTTTCCCGGTTTTCATCTTTGGCGGACGGCCTGACTGTATTTCTTTTTGCCCTGCCCGGAACCGTTATCGGAATCGGCCTGATCGGATTGTGGAACAGGGCGTCCACGAATTTTATTTATTCCTCGATTGTCATATTGCTCTTCGGCTATGTCGCCCAGTATACGGCGTTGGCATCGAGGTTAATGGTCCCTGTCTTCTCGAGAATCCCTGTCGCGATGGAGGAGGCCGCTGAAATTGCCGGAGCCTCATGGCCGTATCATGTTTTCAGAATTCTGATCCCGCTCGCACGCAAGGGATTACTAGCGACGTGGCTTGTCCTTTTTATTTTCTGCCTGAAAGATGTGGGTGTCGCCATGATGGTTTATCCTCCGGGTTACGATACTTTATCAATCAGGATATTCACGCTTATGGCAAACAGCCCGGAAGCTTTGATTGCTGCCATGTGTATGATGATGTTCACAGTCGCTGTATTTCCTTTCCTGATTTTGGCTTTCTTTTTTCGAGAGAGGTTTTCCTGATGTCTTTGAAACTGGATCGTATTTACAAATCCTTCAATGGAAAAATGATTTTGACAGATTTATCCCTGACGGCAGAGCAAGGGGAACGCATTGTCATTTATGGCTCCTCGGGATCGGGCAAATCGACATTGCTCAGGATCATCGCCGGTTTCATTCAGCCGGATCAAGGTACGGTGGAAATCGAAGGCGCCCAAGCGGCCCAAAACGGAAAATGTTTCTTGGAACCCGAGCATAGGCGGATTGGAATGGTATTTCAAGACCTGGCGCTCTGGCCTCATATGAGTTGTTATGAAAATATCGCCTTTGGACTCAAGGCCAGGAAGCTGGTTTCCCAGGAAGTTCGCGAGCGGACAGAGGCCATGCTTGAAAAGATCAGGCTGTCCAAGCACCGGGACAGCTTGCCGGGAGAAATCTCCGGCGGCGAACAACAGCGCGTGGCCATTGCCCGCGCGCTTGTGACAAGGCCAAAGATTCTCTTGATGGATGAGCCGCTGTCGCATCTTGACGAGGATTTAAAGTCCGGCTTGATGGAAGAAATTCTCAAGCTTCATCAGGAGTTTTTGCCCATTCTTTTATATGTCACTCACAATCAAAGTGAAGGGGTTGTTCTGGGTTCCCGGTTCGTCAGTCTCGTGGATGGAAAGATACAATAGATAATTGTAAATTTTATTATTTTTCACATGAAGAGAAAAAAATTCTTGATTCTGGATTGAAACGCCCCGTTATTTTTATTTCTGCCGAGAAACAGGACAATGCCGCCGAGCGTGCTTTGAAAGTAGGAGCTGTGGGTTTTCTGCAAAAACCGTTTGATGGTCAGATGTTGGTTGATATGATCAATACTGCTTTATGATTCCCCCAAATTAGTGCTTCCCATCATTGTAACCGTTCCCATGAGCTGATTGGGGGTGGTCTGGCAGGGTTGATGTGCTCAGCTATGCAGCTTTTTGATGGGTCCTTCCGAGGGGGGTGCCGGGTGCGGGTCGGGCGAGGCGAAGGCAGCCCGTTCGCAAAAAAGTATTTTTTTGAATGTTACGTTACTAAAGGCAGATCAAACGCTTCCTTTAATCTTCGAAAGCCAAGCCTCGTCGGGAATAACAAATTTCGTAGTTGAGCCTTATCCTGTTGATCGTCAAAAAGTGTAACATGCCTATGTTACAAATGACATTTGGTATGAAGTTGGAATAATCGATACTTTTTTGATATGATTTGAAGGTGTTTAAGTTTGAAAAAGTGAGGAGAATTTGACGAAGAGTTATATCTACCACCCTAAGGCGCCGCTTGATAAATATCCGTACGCTAGAAAATTTCCCAAGCCCATAGAAGTTTTCTGTCCATCGAAATATAAAGATTACCATGTGCGCGGGCAGATATTAAGTTTCCCTTATAGCGTTACTGGTCCTTCCGAAAAATCCTCGGAATTTTATTATGATCTTTACTTATTGGCTTTGGTGAATCCATTTTTTGATATTACAGGCGTTGCTATTTCTCCGGAGGAGTACCGGTTTGGGAAGATTTTAGGCAGAACAAAAGGGGACTTTCAAGCAATGGAGTCTTTGTTGGCCCATGGACAGAAACGACCTTCACCTATCACGGTCGAGTTGAAAGATTTTGGTCTTGTTGAAAGTGATTATCTAAAGCAACATTTGAGTAAAAAGCAGAATGTGATTTTGGTGGATCTGGCCATTGCTCCAGCCATCGAGGTTGAGCCTAAGACTGGTCACATATTCGAAGCAAAGCACGCATGTATTTATCCATTTGCGGCTTCCTATTTCGGTTTAAGCGTGCATTTTTTAAAAGAGGATATTCACGCGTGGTTTAGTCATTTTTATGACACCCTCTGTTTTGAGCTTGGATATGCCGGAATCAGCAAGAAAGAATTTTTCCGTTTATTAGATGCGGTGGGTCAGATAAGTAATTGGGCTGTTAATGGTGGAGATATCGACAAGCAATATCTCAAAGGGCTCTACGCCTTTGTCGAAAGCGTGGCAGAGTCACAAGATCCTCTGGCGAGATTCTGCTTTTCATTTCTCAATGACATGCTTGATGATTTGTATCACAAAAAGATTATTTCAAGATGCGCGTCTTGCGGTAATGCTTTTGTTTTTGATGAGAAGAAGAAATACTGCTCATTATTAAGTGAAGGGAAAGACTGCGGTAAGAGCGCACGAAACAAAACGTACTATCAACGATATCAAGAGAAGGTGAAGCACAAAAAACGGCAAGACATGGCAGTATGGAGGAAATATCTTAAGGAGATGAAAGTTAAAAAACCTCCATCAAAGCCCAGAAAGAAGGGTTGACTATACTGAAACGTCTTTTTCTAAAAGGCATTCAGTAGACTGAAATCGGTATAATTCCAGCCTGTTGCAGTAAATACCATAAATTTTTGGTTTTGCTATCCTGTGTAATGAAACTTATTGCACGGGATTTTTTATTTTATAGAGAGGAAAAATTGATGACGATCAAGTTAACAGAAATTCAAATCGTGCCGGTGAGACCCAATAAGGGATTGGTGGCGTTTGCTTCATTTGTCCTTAATGATTCGTTCTTTGTCGGCGATGTGGCCATCTACACGCGCATCGATCAGCCCGGATACAGACTGGTTTATCCAGTGAGGTATTTAGTCACGGGACTAAGAGTTCATTGTTTTAAACCGATTCATAAACCGGTCGCTGATGAGATTGAAAATCAAGTCAACAGTTACTATGAAAAATTGATTGAGAACGTCAAGAAGATGGAAGGAACAACTCATGATCGATTATCAGAAATTGATTAACAATGTGCCCGATGAATTAAAGAAACTCCCCAATTGGGTCGGGTGCAAGATTGTTCCCAGTAAAGACCGGCCAGGCAAGACCGATAAAATCCCCATGAACGCCTTAACCGGCGAATGTGCCAAGTCCAACGACCCTTCCACATGGACTGATTTTGAGAATGCCTTAGATTTATCCATTCAGCGCAATTACGATGCCATTGGGCTTGTATTTCAACCGCCGTATGTCGGCGTTGATTTAGATAATTGTGTTAAGAATGGCATTATCGCATCTCATACTATTGAAATCCTCAAACGGCTTGGTTCATATTCGGAACTCTCACCTAGCGGCACGGGCGTACATGTAATCTGTAAAGGAGAAATCAGCCGCGCTATCAAAAAATCCAAAATAGAAATTTATACCAATGGTCGATTTTTTACGTTTACAGGGAATCGATTGGAAGAATACCCTGCGGTTATCGAAGAGCAAAGCGAGGGTTTAAACAAATTAATCGAAGAAAACTCCTCCAAACCAAAGACCAAAAAACAAAAGAAAAAGCCTCGAAGTGTTGAAGAAATCTTAGAAGCTATTGCTCAAAGTAAAGACGCCGATAAGTTTAATCAGCTTTTTAGCGGAGAGTGGGAAGGTCATTACAGTTCACAAAGCGAAGCGGATCTAGCATTATGCGGCAAATTAGCATTTTGGACGGGGCGAAACCCGGCGCTCATGGATTCCATCTTCCGGCAATCCAAATTATTCAGGGAAAAATGGGACACAAAACATTATGCCGATGGCCGGACCTACGGTCAGGGCGTAATCGATGAGGCAGTCAGCGGTTGCGATGAAGTTTTTACTCCAACCAAACAAAAAGTTTCTCAAGGCGAAATCATCACAAAAGAATGCGAAGAGATCATCAAAGATACTTTTCGCGACCAGCAAGGAAGCTTCTATGTGGTCTTGCCGATTGATAAGCATTCGGAAGTTTGTCAGACCAAAAGTACAAGATTCCGCAACTGGATAGCGAAAGGCTATCGCGCCAGACACAAAACCCCGCCCAATAGCGAATCCATTAATCAGGCCATCATTCAGTTGGAAGCCAAATGTGAAGACTCACGGCAAATCGAGCTTTTTAACCGTGTGGGTCATTACGGTGGAGCGATTTATTTCGACTTAACGACTCCAGATTGGCGAGGTGTACGCATTACGCCAAACGGATGGGAGATCATTTATCTGCCGCCTATTTTCCGTCGTTATAGTCACCAAAATGAACAAGTCATGCCGGTATTAGGTGGCGATCCGAAAGACATTCTCCGGTTTTGTAATCTCAACGAGGATGACCAATGTCTTTTTATTGTGACTACGGCCACCTATTTTATTCCCAATATTCCTCATGTGATCGTCAGCCAAAACGGTGAACAGGGAAGTGGGAAATCCTACAACAGCCGCGCGATCAAAAGGCTGGTTGATCCTTCCAAAGTTGAGTTAATCTCATCGCCCAAGGACCTCGAACAAGCACAAATGACAGCGGACAAACATTGGGTGAGTGCGTTCGATAATCTTTCCAAAATTATTGAGTGGTTCAGCGATTTTCTCTGCCGTGGTGTTACCGGCGAGGGCGACATGAAACGCAGCCTTTATACCAATGATGATGAATTTATCCGGTCCTATCGCCGCTGTTTTGTCATCAATGGCATCGGCAGCTTGATGTGGCGGCCGGATTTACTGGATCGTTCCATCCTCTTCGATATTCCGATTTTAAAAGATGGACGTTCCGAGGGGCAGATTAACGAGGAATGGAAAAATGCTCTGCCGGGAATTCTCGGTGGATTCTTTACGGCTATTTCAAAAGCCATGAATCATGTGAACAGTGTCACTGGTCATGAAAAATTCCGAATGGCTGACTATGTGCGGTGGGGCATGGCACTTGCGGATGAACTTGGATTTTCTCGTCAGGAATTTTTGAGTAATTACAAAGAGTCGGTTGACCATAAATGGGAAAATACGGCGGAGGAGAGCCCCTTGGTCAGACGGTTAACAACTTTGGTCATGACCAATAATGGAGAATGGTCAGGGTCAGCGGCGGAGTTATTGGCCATAATCACCCCGGAAGGAACAAAAGATAAAACAATCCCCAATACACCCCGCTGGTTATCGAGTGAATTAATGAGAATTGCTCCGGTCATGCGTAGCACAGGGATTGATGTCATCCGGTTACCCAAACGGGAGGCCGGGACAGGAAGGCGTCTTTTTGTTTTGCGTAAAATTGACAAAAAGGCCTGTGAGGTGGACTGTGAGCAGGGCGTGAGCAACGGTGATGAAGATGAGTCAACTCACAGTCTTTTTGAGAAAAGGCCATTCTAAAGTGTGAGTAGAAATTCTTGCTCACGCTCAACTCACAGCCTTGCTCACATGGTTAAGTGATTAAAACACAATTGGTTAAGTGAAAGTGTGAGCTGTGTGAGGCTAATTTTCTTAAGTAATAAAAAATAAAAGAAAGAGCTCACACGACGGGTAAAAAAGGAGTGGGAAAGGCAAGGTGTAAGGATGGGGATTTTAGCCTCACAACGTTCACAAATAAAGAATGGGTCCTTCCATGGTGGGTGCCGGGTGCGGGTCAGGCGAGGCGCGGACGGTCAGTGATTCAAAATTTTAAAAATGTCATGTCGTGGTCGTAAAGGACGAGTTAGAGGATCTGTTAAGGTAATTTCTCGTCGACAACGTAATTTTACGGTGCGACATCGGGTCGGACAAACCGGACATTGGCGATGTCCGAATGTCCTATTTTAGGTAAGTCAAATGATTACGGAAACAACGTCAAATTTAGGCCATAAAGAACCCCGCGGCTGGGAATCTTTGGAGGAAAAGCTAAAAGCCAAAGGACTCTCTGCGGGCGAAATCGCGCAAGCGCGAAAGTCGTTTTATGATGGCATTGAAACGTTGACCAAGATGTTTTTATCAACCCATTCGGCAAGACAGTTAAAAGCAAAAGAAGGCCAAGAAGCCTTTGAATAAGATGCGAAACTACGGTACACTCCCGACAAAATAAGATTATGAAAGTCGCCCTATATACAAGAGTTAGCACAGAGGATCAAGCCCGCGAAGGTTTTTCGCTGGAGGTGCAACGCACGTTTTTGTTGCAATACGCGCAAAACTTTGGCTGGGAGGTTTTTTGCAGTATTCCCGGCAGAGACGTCTACATGGATGATGGCTATTCCGGTGGGAATATGGATCGGCCTGCTTTGCAGAGGCTTCTTTTTGATGCGCGTAATAAACAGTTTGATTTGGTCATGGTGTATAAGCAAGACCGTTTAAGCCGTCGTTTAAAAGATCTCTTGGGACTTTTGGAAGAATTTGATTCTCTTGGTGTCGGTTATAAATCCGCAACCGAACCTTTTGACACAACATCCAGCGCCGGAAAGATGGCCATTCAAATGTTGGGAAGTTGCGCAGAGTTTGAACGAAACCGTTTAGTAGAACGTGTTTTTCCGGGAATGCTGGTGGGTGTTAAGAAAGGTCACTGGCAAGGGGCACGTTATGCACCGTATGGTTATCGTTATAACAAAGACATTAAAAAGCTCGAAATACATGAACCAGAAGCAAAAATTGTCCGTGAAATTTATGATCGCTATATCAGTGGCCAAAGCACTTCGCAAATCGCCGGACATTTTTATCGGCTTGGAACATCTTCCCGCCAAGGCGGTAAGTTTTACACCAAATTCATCGGCACGATTCTTAAAAGTAAAGTATACTTGGGTACATTAGTGTGGAACCGGCATCGTTATGATCCAAGAGCTAAAACAAAAGATGGAGAGGGTAAAACTTATAAATATGTGGCCAACGATCCTTCTAAAATTGTTGAGGTGCCGAATGTCCATGAACCAATTATTACTCAAAAGCAGTTTGATGAAGCATCGGTCTTACTTAAACGTAATCGCACGAATGCTGTTGTGAAGTTTAAAAACAACAACTATCATTTTTCGGGTGTGCTAAAATGTAAAGTGTGCAATGGCAATTTTCGTGGTATTATGTCTATTTCGAATCATCGCACCAAGGTTAAACATCCGTGGTATCGCTGTTCATCCAAAGGCGTTTCATATTTGAAATGCGACAATGCCAGCGTTTCCGCGGATGCGATTGGCAAACAGGTTTGGGACATCGTTAATGTGGTATGCCAGAACCTGCATGTCCTAGAAGAATTCGGGGACATGATCAAACTCAATGCGTCTCAGCCCGAGCAGATTTTTTTAGATGAGTTGGAGGGATTAACAAAATTACTGAACAAGAATCTCGAGAAACAAAAAGGCTTGTATGAAGTCTTTGCGCAGGATAGCATCAACCTTGAAATTTATAAAGATCGCGCGGAATTGTTGCGTAATGAAGAAAAGAAATTAAAGCAGGATATCAAAGGTGTACAGTTAAAGATTTTAGATAAACGCAATTCGATCAATCTGACAAGGGCAACACAGGATTTTCTTTTACATTTAAGAAAAGCGCCGGATAGTGAGCAGATGGATTTCCTCATAAAAACGTTTATGAGGATTATTTTTAAATCGATTTACATTCAAAATCAAGAGATTGTCACGTTTGAATTAAATGAACCGTGGCAAACATGTTACGAAGAAGGAATCAAATGGAGCAACACGTCGAACATAGCGCAACAAACGACAACACCGTCGGGAATCCAGAGCAGAAACTCCCTGCCTCGTCGGCAGGAAAGCGCGTGCTATTGGAGACCTACGGATGTCAGATGAACGAATACGACTCGGAGCTGGTGCGCTCTATCCTGCGCAAGGCCAATTATGAGTTCGTTTCTTCTGAAGAAGTTGCCGACATTGTGATGCTTAACACCTGCGCCATCCGTGAGAATGCGCACCGTAAGGTCTATGGGCGGGTGCATTCTATTCGTCATGAACGCAATGGTCGTCCTGTGCTCATTGGGATCTTGGGGTGCATGGCGACCAATCTGCGTCAGGAGATCTTTGAAGACCGCAGCATGCGCGTGGATTTTATCGCGGGGCCGGACAGTTATAAACGTCTTCCGGAGTTGATCAGTGAAGCTGCAGGTTCTGGCGAGAAGCCATTTGATGTCACCCTTTCTGAATTCGAGACCTATGCGGACATAACCCCTAGCCGCAAGGAAGGGATCAATGCCTGGATCGCGGTCATGCGCGGGTGCAATAATTTTTGCACGTTTTGCGTTGTGCCCTATACCCGTGGCCGGGAACGCAGCCGTTCTGTTGAAAATGTGGTCGAAGAGGTCAAGCAGTTGGCGGCGGAGGGATTTAAGCAGGTGACTTTGCTTGGTCAGAACGTAAATTCTTATCGCCACGAGGATAAAGATTTCGCCGATCTGATGGAAGTGGTAAGCCTTGTTTCGGGGATTGAACGCGTGCGTTTTACCTCACCGCACCCCAAAGATTTTCCGGATAAATTCATTGATCTGATGGCCAATAATCCCAAGATCTGCAAACAGGTGCACATGCCCTTACAGGCGGGCAATGACCGTGTCCTTGATCTGATGAGCCGCACCTACACCAAGTCGGATTTTTTGTCCTTGGTCGATAAAATGCGCAAACGCATCCCAGGACTTGTGCTGTCAACGGACGTGATCGTTGGTTTCCCGACCGAAACAGATGAAGAGTTTAAGGATACAATCGATGTGATCAAGACCGTGGAATTCGATTCCGCGTTCATGTTCAAATATTCCGAGCGCAAAGGCACCATTGCCTCCAAGAAATATCCCGATGATGTGAGCGAAGAAAAGAAAACAGAGCGCATCATGCAGCTCAATGATATTCAAAAAGAGATCACTCTTAAAAAGAACAGAGCTCATATCGGTCAAGTGTTGACCATCTTGATCGAGCCGGCCACAGGCGAGAAGGCTCATCTGCATAGTGTCGGCAGAACGGATGGAGGCAAGCTTGTCGTTCTTTCCACCCAGGGACACCCTATCGGCACTCTTTTAAAAGTCCGCATCACTGAGGCCACGCCCCATGTTTTAAGGGGCGAGAAGTGTTAAGCCAATCTGATGGTAATGCTTGAAAATCCTTCAGAATACAGTAAAATAACCCATTCTATGTTAAAGACTCATCTCACAGCCGAAGCGTTGTACGAAAAGCTTAAGAATATTAAGCTTGGGGCCGCCGTGTGCCAATATTCTTTGCGTAAATGCGAGGAATTGGTGCCTTTGATCAATGAGATCAATGATCTTAAAGCCCAAAAGAACGCGGTTATCCTGGCGCATTCCTATATAACCCCCGAGATCATTTACGGCGTGGCGGATTTCGTTGGGGATTCCTATAAGTTAAGCAAGGATGCCATGACAACTAAGGCATCGACGATCGTGTTTACCGCCGTGCGCTTTATGGGAGAGACGGCCAAGATCCTTAACCCGGAAAAAGAAGTGTTGATACCTGCACCGTTGGACGGATGTTCGCTGGCCGATTCGATCAATGCCGACCAGGTTAGAGCGTTGCGCAAAGAGTTTCCCGGTTATGCGTTTGTCTGTTATGTCAATACGACCGCGGAAGTCAAAGCGGAATGCGATGTGTGTGTCACCTCCGCGAATGTGTACACCGTCGTTGAGCGTTTCCCGAATGACAAGATCTATTTCTTGCCGGATAAATTCATGGGCGAGAATTTGAAGAATTTCATGGCCCGCAAAGGCATCAAAAAAGACATCCGCTATTACAGTGGTACTTGTTACGTTCATGAAGAATATGACGTGGAACAGATCTTGAAAGTCCGACTGGAACATCCAGAGGCCAAGATCGTCAGTCACCCGGAATGTAATGCCAATATCATTGATAATTCAGACTTTGTCGGCTCAACGGAACAGATGTTAGGGTACATGAGAGAAACAAAATCCAAAGAATTCTTAATGCTGACCGAATGCGGGCTCTCGGGCCGTCTGCAGTCGGAATTTCCCGACAAGAAGCTGGTCGGCAGCTGCACCATGTGCCGTTACATGAAATCCAACACCTTAGAAGACATCTTAAGGGTTTTGAAGAATCCATTGCCCAAAGACCGGGTTCATTTTTCCGAAGACATTCGTTTAAAAGCCTTGAAAACATTAGAGGCCATGTTCCACTACAACAAAGCCTAAATGGACAAACATTACGTTCAAACTCAATTCTTTGGTTTCGCTGAAGCTGGGCGTGAGCTTGTCTTAAAAAGCGGGGTGAAACTTGGCCCCATCACGCTGGCCTATGAAACATACGGGACGCTTAATGCTGACAAAAGCAATGCCATCCTGATCTTTCATGCCTTAACCGGTGATGCCCATGCCGCGTTCTGGCATGAAGGGGACAAGAATCCCGGCTGGTGGGACGATATGATCGGTCCCGGTAAAGCGTTCGATACGGATAAATATTTTATCATCTGTTCCAATGTGATCGGCGGCTGTAAAGGCTCGACTGGTCCGTCGTCAATCAATCCGGCGACAGGCAAACCTTACGGGATCAGCTTTCCGGTCATCACCGTTGAGGACATGGTGGTCGCGCAAAAACATTTGATCGACCACTTGGGGATCAAGAAATTATTTTCCGCCTGCGGCGGGTCCATGGGCGGTCTAATGGCCCTTAAATGGGCTGTACTTTATCCCGACACATTAAAGTCCTGTATTTTGATCGCGACCAATTATCGTCATACGGCCCAACAGATCGCGCTGCATGAAGTGGCCCGTCAGGCCATCATGTCAGATCCTAATTGGAATAACGGGGACTACTATGACAAAGCGGCGCCTGCGCAGGGCATGGCGGTATCGCGCATGATCGGTCATATCACCTACATGAGCGAAAAGTCGATGGAAGAGAAATTCGGCCGACGTTTAAAGAATAAGGAAAAAGTCGGATATGATTTTTCCCATGACTTCGAGGTGGAGAGCTATTTAAAATATCGCGGCGAAAGCTTTGTCAGCCGTTTTGATGCGAACAGTTATCTGTATTTGTCAAAAGCATTGGATTATTTTGACCTCTCCGAGGAGGGGGATCTGTCCAAAATATTTAAAGTCGCTAAGTCGAAGTTTCTGATCGTGACCTTTACATCAGATTGGCTGTACCCGTCGTATCAGAGCAAAGAAATGGTTAAAGCCATGAAGGCCAATGACCTCGACATTTCTTTTATTGAGATCAAGACCGATTACGGCCATGATTCATTCTTGGTTGAGATCGAAGATCAATCAAAATTAGTGAAGCATTTTTTAAATAATGTGAAATGAGCGCTGATATCCGTTTAGACCATAAATATATTATTGATATGATCGAGCCTAACAGCCACGTGCTGGACTTAGGCTGCGGCGATGGGACATTGCTTGATCTGCTGATCAAGAACAAGAATTGCCGCGCTACGGGCATTGAGATCGATGAGAAAGAGATCTATAAATGCGTTGAGCGCGGAGTCACGGTCTCCCACGGGGATATTGATTCCGGGTTAGAGGATTATTCCGATAAGCGTTTTGATTATGTGATCCTCAACGAGTCCTTGCAGGAGATCTTAAGCCCTGAGAAGGTGATCGCCGAGGCATTGCGGGTAGGCAAGCGTGTTATTGTCGGCATCCCTAATTTCTGCAATCTTTCCGCCCGGCTTCAAATCCTGCTGTTCGGTCAGGTTCCGGTGACGGTCGGTCTGCCGTATAAATGGTATAACACGCCTAATATTCGTTTCTTGTCGATCAAAGATTTTCGTTATTTTTGCAATGAGCGCGGCATCACTATTGAACGCGAACGCGCGCTGGGTATCAAAGGCGAGATCTACATTAAACGCAATTTATTCGCGTACAGCGCGATATTCTTGATCAAAAAATAAGGAGGTTGTTATGGGGTTTTCTCCAATTGTGCAAGTGATGAAACCTGGGAAGTATGCCTGGTGTTCCTGCGGTGAATCCAAGAAACAGCCTTTTTGCGACGGCAGTCATGGGCCTACAGGCAAATCGCCGGTTTTTGTTGAGATCGAGAACGAACAAAAAGTGGCTTGGTGCACATGTAAACTCAGTTCCAAGAAATCTTACTGCGACGGGACGCATTCGAAAGTATCATGAAGAAATACGATTTTATCATCATTGGTTCCGGCATCATGGGCTTAACGATAGCCCATGCCATCAAGGAGCGCAATAGATCCAAAAGTGTTCTGATCATTGATAAAGAATCCGGCCAAGCGCAGCATGCTTCCGGACGCAACAGCGGTGTTTTGCATGCAGGGTTCTATTACACGGCGGACAGCTTGAAAGCGAAATTCACGGTCGATGGCAGCCGGGCGATGAAAGCGTATGTGAAATCCAAAGGCTTGGCCATTAATGAATGCGGCAAATTGGTCGTGGCCCAAAATGAATATGAACTTGGTCAGTTAGACGAGTTATTAAAGCGGGGGCTGCGCAACGGCTCCAATGTGTCTTTGATCGATGAAGCCAAGGCTAGAGAAATAGAGCCTAATGTCAAAACATTCAAGCGGGCTTTGTATTCTCCTGATACGGCCAGTGTCGACCCCAAAGAGGTGTGTTTATCGCTGAAGAAAGATCTGGAAGCGGCTGGGGTAGAGTTCTTTTATGGAACGAAGTATTTGGGTCGGCAATCCCAGGTGATCAAAACCACCCAAGGCGAATTCGAAGGCGGGATCATCATCAATGCCGGCGGTTTGTACGCGGATAAGATCGCCCAGGATTTTGATTTCGGTCGAAAGTACACCATGATCCCATTTAAGGGGTTGTACTTAAAGTACACGAAGAATAAAACGGATGTGAAGATCAACATCTACCCGGTTCCTAATTTAAAGAATCCATTCTTGGGTGTCCATTATACGAAAACGGTAACAGGCGATATCAAGATCGGCCCGACAGCTATTCCTGCTTTTTGGCGCGAGAATTATCAGGGGCTGGAGCGTTTTAGTCTGAAAGAAATGGCGCAGGTTATGTTTTATGAATCCAAGCTGTATGCGACCAATGCTTTTAATTTTCGGGGTCTCGCACATGAAGAAATGCGTAAATATGACCGCGAATATTTTGTTTCTTTAGCTGTTGCCATGGTGCAATCCATTGATCCTCAAGGATTTACAACTTGGACCGCTCCGGGCATCCGAGCGCAGCTTTTAGATAAGGAAAAACTGTCGTTGGTCCAGGATTTTGTCGTCGAGGGTGACGGCAAAAGTGTTCATGTGTTAAATGCGGTATCTCCAGCGTTTACTTGCGCATTTCCCTTTGCTCGGTATCTCTTAGATACAACATCGATCAAGAACCATCTTTAAATGCTTGACTCTCTACATCAATAGTAGGATAATCTTTTTATCCTTCAAGGAGGGTCTATGAGATTAAGTAAAACAACTGTAACTACCCCTAAAAAAAGAACTTACACAAGAAAAGTGGTCAAGAAAGCGATCGAAACGCAGGAGCAGGAGATTGCAGCCTCTGCAGTAGATCTGCAGGATGCGATCCGCCTTAAAGCATATGAGCTTTTTATCCAACGCGGCGGCCATTGGGGTAATCCGGAACAGGACTGGCTGGAAGCTGAAAAGATCATTTTAGGAAAATAGTAATAATTGAGTTTGTCCCTAATTCACAACAGAGCAGACTGACTTTGTTACATTAAAAGCTAGTCTGCTTTTTTTTGCCATATGACAAAAAACAATAAAATAATTCCTGCTGTTCTTTTGGCTTCCCTCGGATACTTTGTTGATATTTATGATCTGATCTTGTTTAGTATTGTCCGGGTCAAAAGTTTAAAGTCCCTTGGTGTGATTGACGCGGATCTGTTAAGCAATGGCATCCTGCTGCTGAATATGCAGATGGCTGGGATGTTGTTGGGTGGTTTTTTATGGGGCATCCTGGGGGATAAAAAGGGTCGATTGTCCGTTTTGTTGGGGTCAATCTTCCTTTATTCTCTAGCGAATATCGCTAATGGTTTTGTTCATGATATTCCCATGTATGCGCTGCTGCGTTTCATTGCGGGTATTGGTTTGGCGGGCGAATTAGGAGCGGGGATCACTTTGGTCAGTGAAACAATGCCGATCAAAACAAGGGGATATGGGACGACCATTGTCTCTGTTGTTGGTATTCTCGGGGCGGTAGCGGCAGCGTTCATTGCCGATCTTTTCGACTGGCGAACAGCTTATTTTATCGGCGGTGGAATGGGGATCGTTCTGTTATTATTGCGCATCCAGGCGCTAGAATCGGGCTTATTCCAAAAAGCATTAAAGGGGACTTCAAAGCGGGGAGATCTAAGGTTGATCTTTTGTCAGTGGCGCAATTTCTTTAAATATTTGCGCTGCGTGATCATCGGCATCCCATTGTGGTTTGTGGTCGGCGTTTTGGTGACGTTCTCGCCGGAGTTCGGTAAGGCGTTGGGGATGAAAATATTGCCTGATGCCGGCAAGGCGGTCATGTTCACCTATATCGGTTTATCGTGCGGTGGGCTTATCAGCGGTATCTGGTCGCAGATGATCCAAAGCAGGATCAGGGTCGTGGCCGTATTCATGGCATTGAATGCATGCTTGATGGCGGCGTATTTGTTCTCAAAGGAAGCATCGCTGGGGCTTATGTACGGGCTTTGTTTTTTATTGGGTGTAGCATCGGGCTATTGGGCATTGTTCGTGACGATCGCTGCAGAACAATTTGGGACGAACGTCAGGTCTACGGTTACAACAACGGTTCCCAATGTCGTCAGGGGTTCAGTAGTACTTTTGACCATTGGTTTCCAGTCTTTTAAAGGTTTATACGGTACTGTACCCGCCGGCATGATCGTTGGAGGCGTGTGTGTGCTTTTGGCATTTTGGGCGCTGTCCGGACTGGAGGAGACGTATTCTAAAGACCTGGATTATGTGGAATAATTTATGAAGAAAATTTGACAAGCCTGCAAACCGCGATAATATATGTGTAGGTGGAATAAATATTTGTTGTTTAACACATTTTTAATGATGAGGTCGTTGGTATGAAAAATTTTGTTTTAGGGCTAGCGGTTGTGTTTTTAGTCGCGTCTGTATCCGGCTGCGGCAAGAAAAAGGAAGAGACTTCGAGCATGGATGGTCTAAATGGAGTTCTCAGTGAGAATGTTGTTTCCGTTTCTGATCCAACAAACGCCAATAATGTCGCGGTAGTTGTGGACAATGCTGAGGCCTTGGCCAATGAGGCTGTTGCTCCTGTAGAGGATGCGGCCGCAGCTGTTGCTGGGGTTGAAAAGCCGACGGGCAAACAGATCCAGCAAGCGTTAAAGAACGCGGGATTCTATGCGGGCAAGATCGATGGTGAGATCGGACCTAAGACAAAGAAAGCCATTGAATCTTTCCAGGCTCAAAATGGTTTGAAAGCAGATGGCAAAGTCGGTCGTAAAACGTGGAAGGCTTTATCTGCCCATCTCAATAAAGCGGCAGAAGTTGTTAACCCAAGCGCTGAAGCGCAAGCTGTCGGCCAATAATTCACAGGTTCGCAAGATATGAGCATGATGAATATTTTCCAGAAGTTCTTTAAAGGCAAAGAAACAAAGATCAAGGAGGTCGAAGTAATGGCAAAAGGTAAAGTAAAGTGGTTTAATAATCAAAAAGGTTATGGCTTTATTACCCCGGAAAATGGCAAAGATGTTTTTGTGCACCACACCGCTATTAAGACTGAAGGATACAGGACTTTGGAAGAAGGTCAAAGTGTCGAGTTTGATATACAGCAAGGCCCTAAAGGGGAACAAGCTGTAAATGTTGTTAAAGTTTAATCTTTAGCAGGTTGGCTTAATAAAAACCCTTGCCTTGTGAGAACAGGACAAGGGTTTTTTCTTATTATGGATAACCGTGAACAATTAATCCCGCCGGACAACGGCACAAAGGTTCTGCTGCATTCCTGCTGCGCACCATGTTCTGGAGAACTGATGGAAGCGATGGTGGCGTCGAAGATCTCTTTTGAGATATTCTTCTATAACCCTAATATCCATCCGCAGCGCGAATATGAGATCCGCAAAAATGAGAATATCCGTTTTGCCAAACAGATGAATATCCCTTTTATTGACGCGGATTATGATACAGGCAACTGGTTTGATCGTGTCAAGGGGATGGAATTTGAACCTGAAAAGGGGATACGCTGCAGCGTTTGTTTTGATATGCGCTTTGAGAGGGCGGCATTGTATGCCTATGAGCACGGCTATAAGGTCTTTACATCGTCGCTGGGGCTGTCCCGGTGGAAGGATATGAAGCAGATCAATGCCAGCGGCGTCAAGGCGGCGTCGCGCTATGAGGGTATGGTATACTGGACGTATAATTGGCGCAAAAAAGGCGGCGCGGACAGGATGTATGATATCGCCAAAAGAGAGAATTTTTATCAACAGGAATATTGCGGATGCGTATATTCATTAAGGGATAAGAATTTATATCGGGTGACCCACGGGTTGCCGCGCATTGAGATCGGGACAAAATATTATGGACAAGGAACGGATCCAAAAGAAAACATTTGAAACGGTCACAGCCGGTGGTGTTGTGGTCAATAAAAAGGGACGCATTCTGGTTGTGAACCAACGGGGGAACTCCTGGTCTTTACCAAAAGGACATGTTGAACCGGGCGAAGAGATACTAGCGGCAGCCATACGTGAGATCGAGGAGGAATCCGGGATATTAAGGTTAATATTTCTTAAAGAATTGGGTAATTACAAACGTTATAAGATCGGTGTTGACGGTATCAAAGAAGATAGAAGCGAGCTCAAGGTTATCCATATGTTCCTTTTTTCAACGGATGAGGTCAAACTAAAGCCGATCGATCCTAATCATCCCGAGGCAAGATGGGTGTATGCGGATGATGTGGAAGGTTTGTTGACGCATCCCAAGGATAAATTATTTTTTAGATCGATCCGGCCATTATTACGTAAATGATACAGGACTTTACCGGTGATTTTGAATTGACGCCAGGCCAGATCTGGCTGAACGCGGCCAGTGAAGGGCCGTTGCCCAGGGTGTCCAAAGACGCGCTGATCAACGTTGTCCGTTTAAAAATGTCGCCGGAGCAGTTGACGATCCCTAAGTTCATCGAAACGCCGGTTTTGTTGAAGCGCTCGCTGGCTGCGCTGATCCATGTGCATGAAGAAGATATTATTCTTGGTAATAGCGCGACCTACGGCATGCATCTGATAAGCCATGGATTGAGATTGGCTCCTGGTGATGATGTCATCCTGATGCAAAATGATTTTCCTACGGATATCTTGCCGTGGCTTCATTGGAAGGATCAAGGGGTCCATGTCCGTCAGATCAGGGCGGAAGGTCCTGTGTTGACGGTCGATGAGATAAAAGATGCGATAACGCCAAGGACCAAAGTTATTTGTCTACCCATGATCCATAGTTTTTCAGGTTGGTGTCTGGATATCGGGGGCATTGGTGCGTTATGCCGGCAGAAAGGCATTACCTTTGTTGTTAATATGTCGCAGGTCCTCGGTGTATGGCCGGTTGATATTTCTTCCTTACCTGTTGATGTGGTTGTTTGTGCAGGATACAAATGGTTATTAGGTCCATATGGGACGGGATTCTGCTGGATAAGGCCGGATTTGCGAGAAAGTCTGCAATATGAACAAAGCTATTGGATCGCATTGATGGATGAGCGCAGTCTCAATCGTGAAGAGGAGTTGTCTCTGCGGCAGAATAATAGTGCCAGGAAATACGATGTTTTTGGAACGGCGAATTTTTTTAATTTTGTTCCCTGGCGCAGTTCGATCGATTATTTGATGGGGATTGGATTGGCGGTAGTCAAGCGTCATAATGATGCTTTAATTTCTTTGTTCCATCAGGGGGTTGATCTTACCTTGTGGGATGTTGTAAGTCCCAAAGGAGTTGGTATTGTTTCTCCGATCATTGTGATAGCGCACAAAGATAGAGAGCGGAACGTGGGGATATTTGAAGATCTAAAAAATAAAGGTGTTCATGCAGCTTTGTGGAAGGGTAACATTCGGATCTCTCCGCATATTTATAATACGCGCGGTGACATGGAAAGGTTGTTATTGCTGCTAAATGCGCAAAGGGAATAATATGGCCAAACGTATTCTTGTGATAGAGGATGATGTTGATATCAATGATCTCATCGCGTATAACCTCAAGAAAGAGGGGTACGAGGTAGCGTCGCTCTACCAGGGTGAGGGGGCGTTTGAGCAGGCCCTTAAGCTTTGTCCGGACCTGATCGTGCTGGATGTTATGCTCCCGGGAGTCGACGGGCTGGATATTTGCCGATATTTGAGAGCGGATGAGAAAACTAAGAATATACCGGTACTGATGCTGACGGCAAGATCTGAGGAATCTGACCAGTTGGTTGGGTTGCAGATGGGGGCGGATGATTATATGCTAAAACCCTTTAGCCCAAAACTACTGCTTGCCAGGGTTAAAGTTCTTCTTCGACGAGGAATGGCGGCTTCGCAGACCAGTTTGGAGCAAAAACGAGAGAGGCATGGTCTTATCATTGATCTACTTAAGCATAAAGTTTATTATCATGATCAATCGATCGCTTTGACTCAGATCGAATTTGATATTTTGGAATATTTGTCGCGATTCCCGGGCCGGGTTTTTAGTCGTGAACAGATCTTGGATGGTGTATGGAAAGAGGGTAAATTCATTGTTGATAGGGCGGTGGATGTGCATATCCGGGGTTTGCGCAAGAAAATGGGGGGCGCCCAGGATCTGATAGAAACAGTCCGCGGCGTTGGATATTGTTTTAAAGAATGATATACTAAATATATGTATCGCATATATATACTCACATTTTTGCTTGTTTTTTCCATGCTTCAGGTCAATGCTGAAGCTCAAGAAAAGAAATATGACGTAACGGCTGATTATGGTCCGAAACTTGATCAGGTTTCTTTCAAAGAGAGGTTTTTATACAACAAGACCTACAACAAGGATTGGTATCAATCAACACTGGAAGAGAGAAAAGTATTCTTGGAGAAGTTTCACGAAGACCAGGAGAATGATCTAAAGCATAAGTTGGAAGTGGCGGAATATGAATCTAAAGAAAAAGAACAGGCGGAAAAAGAAAGAAATGATGAAGCAAAAAGTGAAAAACGTGATAAAGATTTCAAGGAGAGGCAGGCCATTCGAGCAGACCGCGAGCTGCAGCGATACAAAAAGCGAAAAGTGCTTGAACATAAAAAGATGCAAAAAGCCCTCTACAATAAACGCAAGAGAGATCATACCTACACGAATAAGAATTAAGCTCCAGGCAGTTATTTTTGATATGGATGGTGTTATCACAGATACTATGCCGTATCATTTTGAGGTTTGGCAGAAGATCTTTCTGGATCAAGGCATTAAAGTTACCCATGAGGATATTTATTCCCGGGAAGGGCAGAAAGGGATTGAAAGCATTAAAGAGATCTTCTTAGAACATCAGAAAGTTTTTGACCCTGCTTTAGCTCACCAGATCCTTGCATTAAAAGAAGAATTATTTAAAAAGACCTTTAAGCGGCGTTTTATTATTGGTTCTCGGTCGCTGCTTAGGTCTTTGTCTGTAAAGAAGTTTAAATTAGCTTTGGTGACAGGTACCTCGCGTCATGAAGCCAAAAGGTTGCTCCCCAAGGATCTTTTTGAGCTGTTCGATGTGACAGTTTGCGGATGCGATGTTGCTAACGGTAAGCCGCATCCAGAGCCATATCTGAAGGCTATCAAGGCCCTGGATCTTGATCCATTGGATGCGGTGGTTATCGAGAATGCACCGTTCGGTATTCGCTCGGCAAAATCAGCCGGACTGCGCTGCATGGCTGTTGCGACCTCTTTGCCCGCGTCCTATCTGCGGCAGGCTGATCATGTTTTTTCATCTGTCAAGGATTTGAGCAAGAGGGTTATTTTTGAATATGGACAATAAATTCAACAATATTCTTTTGTTGTACAAGAACAGCACGTATGCCAGTTATTTTTTGGGGGATCGCAGGCGTCTGGCCATGCTGGAGGGCTTATTTAAATCATCAGAGGTAAAGCGTTTTCAAAAGACCCATGAGAATCATTTTTGGGCATTGTCGTATGTTGAATCTGTTTTAAAGAAACATCAACTTAAATATACCAAGATCTGCCGTGGTTCAGCGATCAATTATGACAAATATGATCTTATCATAACGCTTGGTGGCGATGGGACTTTCCTTGAGGCTGCCAGGAATGTCGAGTCTCAATTGATCTGGGGGGTGAATTCTGATCCTCAGTGGAGCGTGGGGAGGTTCTGCAGCGGCAATCCCGAGAACTTCGAGAAGCTGCTAAAAAAGGTTTTAGCCATGAAGGTCAAGCCTAAACATCTCAATCGTTTGTGTGCTTCTTTTTCTGACGGGACGCAGCAGATGCATGTCTTGAATGATCTGCTGGTATGCCACCATAGCCCCGCGGCGCTGAGCCGTTATTATATCAACATTGGCAAGGTCCGTGAAGAACAGCGGTCATCGGGTTTGTGGATCTCGACGGCGGCGGGTTCATCAGGCGGGATATTCTCAGCTGGAGGCAAGCTGCTGCCTCAGGAGAGTAAACTGATGCAGTATAGACCTCGGGAATTATTTAGAGCATGGGGCGCCCAATACCATCATGTGGGGGGCGTTTTAAGTTCTCTGAAGGCGATAGAGTTGACTTCTTTGATGCGTGAGGGGGTTGTGTTCGTGGATGGTTCTCATGTCTGTCTTCCGTTTTCCTTTGGAGCAAGTTTGACAGTATCACGTTCAAAGCATCCGCTGAAGGTGGTCATTTAATGCAAGCAGTCCTGCTGATCAGTCACGGGAGCAGGTCTCCCGTTACAATTAACGAAGTGTCTTCTTTGGTCAATGAGTTAAAGGTTCGTACCAACATCCCTATTTTTGAATATGCCTTTTTAGAAGTTGCGGAGCCTGGTATTGAGCGTGGTGTAGAGATTTGTGTTCAAAAAGGCGCAACAGAGGTGGTGATCCTGGTCAGTTTCTTAAATTCAGGAAGACATGTAAGTAAAGATATTCCTGAGATCGTTGAATCTGTTCGCCAGAAATATCCGCATGTTCGGTTTCGTTTGTCCCAACCCATAGGGCTGCATAAGAACATTGCCGATCTTTACATTGACCTGATCGATCATGCCTAAATCATTTTCCAGTCTTTTGTTAGCGTGGTATGACATTCACAAGCGAGATCTGCCTTGGCGTACTTCCAAAGATCCCTACCGGGTCTGGGTCTCAGAAATGATGCTGCAGCAGACAACGGTAAATACCGTTATATCCTATTATCAAAAATGGTTTGAGCATTTTCCAACGGTTCAAGTTCTAGCTAAAGCACGCGTAGAGAAAGTTTTAAAGGTGTGGCAGGGGCTGGGATATTATGCCAGGGCTAGGAATTTGCACAAAGCCGCAGGTATTGTTGTTAACGAATATGGAGGGTGTTTGCCTAAAGATCCGCTGTTGGTGCGCAAGCTGCCAGGTTTTGGTCCATATGCGACGGGAGCGGTGTTGAGCATTGCCTATGATCTTCCGTTAACGATCATTGATGCCAATGTCAGGCGCGTGATCATGAGGATATTGTGTTTAAAGGGGTACGCGGATGTATCTCAGGATGCAGTTATTGAGGATTATTTAAAGAAGGTCTTTCCCAAAAAGAATGCGGGTGATTTCAACCAGGCTTTAATGGAATTGGGGGCTTTGGTGTGTAAGCCCAAAGATCCTTTGTGTGATGTTTGTCCTGTGAATAAGATCTGTGGGGCTTATAAGGTTGGCTGTCAGAATGCTATTCCTGTAAAAAAAGATAGGAAAATCTTGAATGTGCATGCGGTGATTGCCTTGATCGAAGATCGTGGAAAATATTTTATTCAAAAACGTAAAGCAAAAGGATTATTGGAGGGGATGTGGGAATTTCCTGGGGGCAAGGTTGAGGCGGGAGAAGATCAGGAAGTGGCTTTGGCCAGAGAGATAAGGGAAGAGCTGGGTGTTGGATTATTAAGAGCGCGGTATTTATTTGATGTAGTGCATTTTTATACGCAATACAAAGTACGTTTATCAGTTTATCGCTGCGATCTGGGTGTTATGCCAAGGGTTGGTAAAGATCGGGTGTGGGCGGCAAGGGAAGACTTCAAAAGATATCCGTTGCCAGCGGGAACAAAAAAAATACTTGACAAGCTCGGTATCTAGTATATAATTCCTATTGACTAAGTGGACTTATATGATATCTCAAAAAACAAAATATGGATTGAAAGCGATCATTTGTCTGGCCAGAAAAGCCGGAAATGACAATATTCTTATTACGGATATTTCTAAAGAAGAAAAGATCCCGCAAAAGTTTTTGGAAGCCATTCTCCTTGAGCTGAGAAAAAATGGTTTGCTAAAGAGTAAAAAAGGTAAGGGGGGTGGATACGCCTTAGGTAAGTCGAGTAAAGAGATCATGATTGGAGATGTTATACGTATTTTAGAAGGGCCTTTGGCGCCCGTTTCCTGTGTCAGTCAAACGGCCTATCAACGCTGTAAAGAATGTAAGTCTGAAGAGAAATGTGAAATTCGATTTATCATGAAAGAGGTTAGGGATGCTATGTCGTCCATATTGGATAAAACAAGTTTGTTTGATTTGTTGGAAAAAACACAATTGTCGCAGAACATAGCGAATTTTCAGATTTAAAAAATTTTTTTCTATAAATCTACTATAGCTATAGGCTTAATGGATATTAAAATTTTAAATATAATGAGAGAGAAAAGTATGCTCAAAAAATTTAATGTATTAGTTATTATCGTTTTAGTTATGCTAACTTCATCACTGAGTGCATATGCAAAATCTTTTATGTTGCTTAATGTTTCGTATGATCCAACGAGTGAGTTTTATAAAGAATATAATCAAGCCTTTGCGGCTCATTGGAGATCATTAAGTGGAGATAAGGTGACGGTTAATCAATCCCACGGCGGGAGTGGCAAACAGGCCCGTGCGGTCATTGATGGCTTGGATGCGGATGTGGTAACTCTTGCTTTGTCGTATGATATTGATAATATCGCGGCTAAATCAGGGCTTTTGTCTGCTCAATGGCAAAAGAAATTTCCGTATAATAGTACCCCGTATACATCAACGATCGTCTTTCTGGTGCGAAAGGGTAATCCAAAGAACATCAAGGACTGGGATGATCTGGCCAAGTCCGGGATCTCCGTTATCACGCCAAATCCTAAAACCTCAGGCGGCGCGCGTTGGAATTATTTGGCCGCATGGGGCTACGGTCTTAAGAAATTCAATAACGATGAAGAAAAAGTAAAAGAGTTTGTGGGCAAGATCTATAAGAATGTGCCGCTGCTAGATTCAGGTGCTCGCGGTGCGACAACCACATTTGTCGAGCGTAAAATAGGAGATGTGGCCATTTCCTGGGAAAATGAGGCCTTTTTAGCCGTTAATGAATTTGGCAAAGATGAATTTGAGATCGTTGTGCCGTCTGTGACAATACTGGCTGAACCGCCTGTTGCTGTTGTTGATCGTGTTGCCGACCGACATGGCAACCGTAAGATCGCGGAAGAATATTTGAATTACTTGTATTCTGATGAGGGTCAGGAGATAGCAGCTAAGAACTATTTCCGTCCCCGCAGCGGATCTGTTCTTAATAAGCATGCGTCTCAATTTAATACTGTTAATACATTCACGGTCGATGAACTCTTTGGCGGTTGGGCTAAAGCGCAGGCCAAGCATTTTGCAGACAGAGGTATTTTCGATCAGATCTATGGGAATTAGATCTGTGATAAGGTAAGATTTGCTATTCGTTTGAATTATTAGTATTATATCCACGTTTTTATGGATAAAACCTTTTATGCTGCTTAAAACACGCACGATCTTACCAGGATTTAATTTGGCGTTGGGATACACGGTCTTCTATTTAAGTTTGATCGTGCTGATCCCTTTGTCTTTGCTGTTTTTTAAAGCGTCGAGTCTTGGATGGCATGATTTTATCAGAGTCATCCTGGCGAAAAGGACTTTGGCGGCTTATCAGTTAAGTTTTTCCGCGGCATTTGTTGCGTCTTTGGTCAATGTCGTCTTCGGCGGTATCATTGCCTGGGTTCTGGTGCGCTATGATTTTTTTGGCAAGCGCTTCTTGGATGCGCTGATCGATCTGCCTTTTGCTTTACCGACAGCAGTTGCGGGGATCGCGTTTACGACGCTCTATTCCAACAATGGGTGGTTGGGGCAGTATTTTTTTAAGATGGGCATTCCCACCGCGTATAATTTCCTTGGGATCACGCTTGTGCTGATGTTCATCGGCCTGCCGTTTATTGTGCGGACGATCGAGCCTGTGCTTAAAGAACTGGATCACGAGCTTGAAGACGCGGCAGAAAGTCTGGGTGCGAATCGATGGCAGACATTTGTTAAAGTGATATTCCCGACCTTATTACCGTCTATTATCACGGCTTTTAGTCTGGCCTTTGCACGGACGATCGGGGAGTATGGTTCGGTGGTCTTTATCGCGGGGAATATGCCCAATAAGACTGAGATCGCGCCATTGTTGATCATCACGAAATTGGAAGAATATAATTATGGTGGAGCCACAGCGATCGCGGTTGTGATGCTGCTGGTTTCTTTTGGGCTGTTAGCGGTCACTAATTATTTGCAGCATTGGACCTCGAAAAAGATCGGGATGACTTAATGAAAGCCAGAAGAGCGGATCATCCATTTGTGCGGTCGGTGCTGATCTTTATTAGCGTTATGTTTATCGGCGTATTTATCATGTTGCCGCTTTTAGTCATCTTCACCAGCGCGCTTAAAAAAGGCATTGGGGTTTATTTGAGTTCAATGGGGGATGTGCATACGCTTGCCGCGATCAAATTGACTTTATTGGCCGCGGCTGTTGCAGTGCCGTTGAATGTGGTGTTCGGTATCGCGGCATCCTGGGCCATTGCGAAATTTGATTTTCATGGGAAAAATGTTCTGCTGACGCTGATCGACCTTCCTCTTTCGGTGTCGCCGGTTGTTTCCGGGTTGATCTATGTATTGCTCTTTGGTTTACAGGGTGTTTTAGGCCCATGGCTTTTGGCGCACAACATGAAGATCATCTTTACGCCGATCGCGATCATCCTAGCGACGATCTTTGTGACTTTTCCCATGGTCGCCCGCGAATTGATCCCGGTCATGAAATCGTTGGGTAATGAAGAGGAAGAAGCCGCAATGACGCTTGGGGCAAGCGGGTTTAAAACCTTTATTCATGTCACTTTACCAAATATCAAATGGGGTCTATTATATGGCGTTATTTTGTGTAATGCGCGCGCCATGGGTGAATTCGGGGCGGTGTCTGTCGTATCCGGTCATATTCGGGGATTGACCAATACGCTGCCCTTGCAGATCGAGATCCTTTACAATGAATACAATTTTACGGCCGCGTTCGCGGCAGCGTCACTATTAGCTTTTTTGGCGTTGATCACCCTTTGCGCGAAAACAATCCTTGAACAGGTACATTTGCATGAGTATAGACGTTAAACAAGTGACGAAGAATTTTGGTGATTTTAAGGCGTTAGACAAAATTGATCTGAACGTTCAAACAGGTGAATTGATCGCCTTATTGGGACCTTCTGGTTCCGGAAAAACGACGCTGCTGCGCATTATTGCCGGGCTTGAAGTCGCTGATCAGGGAGAGATATTATTCCATGGTCAGGATGCCCGGAAAAAAGATGTCAAAGACCGCGGTGTTGGTTTTGTTTTCCAGCATTATGCGTTGTTCCGTCATATGACGGTCTTTGATAATATCGCTTTCGGGCTGCGGGTTAAACCAAAGTCGATCAGACCCAGTGAAGAGAAGATCAGGATGAAAGTTAAAGAGCTGTTGGGATTGATCCAGCTCGATTGGGTAGGTAACCGATTCCCCTCGCAATTATCAGGCGGGCAGCGGCAGCGTGTAGCGCTGGCAAGAGCGTTAGCGATAGAGCCTAAAGTGCTTTTATTGGATGAGCCTTTTGGTTCTCTGGATGCCCAGGTCCGCAAAGAATTGCGCCAGTGGCTGCGCCGTTTTCACGATGAACTGCATATCACCTCGCTGTTTGTCACTCACGACCAGGAAGAAGCTTTGGAGGTGGCTGACCGTGTCGTTGTGATGAATAAAGGCAAGATCGAGCAGGTCGGGACCCCGGAAGATGTTTATCATCGTCCAGCCAGTACTTTTGTGATCAATTTTTTAGGCAATGTCAATTTGTTCCATGGGCGCGTGGAGAACGGGAAACTGTTGCTGGGGACTAAGAACCAGCAAAAAGAAAAACTTGGACAATTGTATATCCGACCGCATCAGCTGGATATCAGCCGTAAAGCACAAGATGATAGTGCAATTAAGACGATAATCAGGTATATTAATCCGGCTGGTTCAGTCGTTAAGATAGACCTTTTGGCGGAATCAGGTCAGACGATCGCGGCGGAACTAAGTCAGGGCGAATACGCCCAGTTAAAGCTCAACAAAGGTGAATATGTTTTTGTCCGTCCCAAGAACGTCACCTATTATGATTACGATATTTAGACTATGGATAGATCAGCGCGTTTAGAAATGCTTCAGGAAAGATCAAATAATTTGCCACCGGCAGAGATCTTGAAGCTGGCTTTCAATGAATTCGGCTCCAAGGTCTCTTTTGCTTCAAGTCTTGGGGAAGAGGACCAGGTGATCACGGATATGATCGCCAAGAATAATTTGGGCATTGAGATCTTTACTCTCGATACCGGGCGGTTGTTTGCCCAGACATATGATCTTTGGGATAAGGATCAAAAACGTTATCCGAATGTCTCGTTTAAAGTGTATTTCCCGCACACCAAAGCAGTTGAGGACATGGTCAGGGCCAAAGGCATTAATTTATTCTATGATTCTGTTGAGAACAGGAAGCTCTGTTGCGGCATCCGTAAAGTCGAGCCCTTGCAAAGAGCTTTATCTCACGTTGATGCCTGGGTGACGGGGTTGCGCAGTGCTCAATCGTTGACACGGACCGATGCGAAAGTTTTTGAATGGGACCAGGCTAACGGCAAGATCAAGGTCAATCCGCTGCTTCACTGGACGCTCGATCAGGTGCGTGATTATATCAAGGACAACGGTGTTGATGTGAATCCTTTACATGCAAAGGGTTTTGTCAGCATTGGCTGCGCTCCCTGCACGCGTGAGATCAAAGACGGCGAGGACATTCGTGCCGGACGCTGGTGGTGGGAGCAGCCGGAGCAAAAAGAATGCGGGCTGCATAATAATCCGAAATGGAAAGCGAAGTCATGAGCAAGACCATGGATAAACTGGACGCTTTGGAGTCCCAGAGCGTTTATATTTTAAGAGAAGCATATCGTGAGTTTAAGTCGCTGGTCATGTTGTGGTCGATCGGCAAGGACTCAACGGTTTTGTTGTGGCTGGCACGCAAAGCTTTCTATGGTCATGTGCCATTCCCATTGGTCCACATTGATACAAGTTACAAGATCCCGGAGATGATCCAATACCGCGATAAGCTGGCCATGGAGTTCCATTTGAACATGGTCGTCGGACAAAATGTGCAGGCGCTGCAGGATAAGCGCTCATATCCGCATGGGACGCTCGATCGTCTGGCATGCTGCAAAGCATTAAAAAGTGAAGCGTTAAAAAACACACTGTCAGGCGCATGGCCGCGCAAGCGGTTGAATCATAAGACAGGCCAATACGATATCGATACCAATACTGAGCCGTACACCGGCGTCATCGTCGGCGCGCGCGCGGATGAGGAAGGAAGTCGTTCCAAGGAGCGGTATTTCTCTCCACGGGACCGCAACAGCGATTGGGATGTGGGCGATCAGCCGCCGGAACTATGGAACCAGTTCAAGACTGATTTCGCGCCTGGAACGCATATCCGCATCCATCCTTTGCTCGACTGGACAGAATTGAATATTTGGGAATACATTGAACGGGAAAATATCCCTATCACCGATCTGTATTTTGACCAGGGTAAAGGCCAACGTTACAGATCGCTTGGATGCTACCCCTGCACAACGCCAGTATCCTCAACAGCCAGGAATGTCGCGGATATCGTCAAAGAATTGCGCGAAGGGAAATTCAAGAATATCGCGGAACGCTCCGGCCGAGCTCAAGACAAAGAAGACGGCGGCGGATTAGAAACGTTGCGTAAAGAGGGGTACATGTGAGAGAAGCAATGAATGTGGTCATCGTTGGACACGTTGACCATGGGAAAAGTACATTGGTTGGACGATTGCTGGCTGATACAGGGTCACTGCCAGAAGGGAAATTGGAAGCCGTTAAGTTGCAGTGTCAGCGCAATGCCAAACCATTTGAATATGCGTTCCTTCTAGACGCTCTCAAGGACGAGCAGTCGCAGGGCATCACCATCGACACCGCCCGCACATTCTTTAAATCCGCCTTAAGAGACTATATCATCATTGATGCGCCAGGCCATATTGAGTTCCTCAAGAACATGATCTCCGGGGCGGCCCGGGCGGAAGCGGCGCTGCTTGTCATTGATGCCCATGAGGGGATACGCGAGAATTCCAAACGCCACGGCTACATGATGCGTTTTTTGGGGATCAAGAATCTGGCCGTGTGCGTCAATAAAATGGACTTAGTCAATTACGATGCGAAAGTGTTCGATCAGATCAAGACGGAATATACCAAATTCCTTAAAGAGATCGACCTTACACCTAATTTCTTTATTCCGATCGCTGCCTTTCACGGCGACAATATTGCCTCAAAAAGCACGAAAATGCCTTGGTATAAGGGAGAAGATATTTTAGGGGCTTTGGATAAATTCCAGAAGCAGGCGCCTGCGGATCAATTAGTGTTGCGGATGCCGGTGCAGGATATTTATAAATTCACTGAAAGCGGCGATGAGCGCCGTATTGTTGCCGGTCGTATTGAAACAGGTACGGCCAAAGTTGGGGATAATATCATTTTCCTGCCGTCGGGCAAAAAGAACCGTATCAAATCCGTTGAATATTTTAATGGACCGCTGCGCCAGGAAGCTTTTGCCGGCCAATCGGCAGGCTTTACCATGGAAACTGAGATCTATATCCGTCCTGGCGAGATCATGGTCAGAACATCAGAAAAGCAGCCCAGCGTCAGCGATAAATTCAAGGCGAATATTTTCTGGATGGGCAAACAGCCTCTTGTTCTGGGTAAAACATACAAGCTTAAGATCGCCACCCAGCAGGTGCCGGTGATCTTGCGCGAGATCGTTCACGTGCTAAATGCCGCGGAATTGTCCGCGGTCAAGAAAGACCATGTGGCCCGACATGAAGTCGGGGAGTGTATCTTTGAATGCGCCAAACCGGTCGCATTTGACTGCGTCGGTGATATCGCAGCGACCGGGCGTTTTGTCATTGTCGATCAGTATGAGATCGCCGGTGGCGGGATCATCCTTGCTCCGGTCTTTGACAACGAGAATGCGCTTAATACACACATCAAGAAACGCGAATTCTCCTGGGAAAGGTCTCATATCACCCCAGATCTGCGTGCCAAGAAATATGAACATAAAAGTGCGTTTATTGTGATCTCTGGAAAGATCGATACGGGAAAGCAGCGTATCGCTAAAGCATTGGAAGAGGCCTTATTCAATATCGGCAAAAATGTGTACTTTTTGGGTGTATCCAATCGCTTGGTCTTGTCCTCTGGAGATTCGCAAGATAAGACTTTGGGAAAATATGCGATGCTAGTACAATTAGGGGAATTAGCGCATTTGATGACCGATGCGGGGCTCATCTTGATCACCAGTGTGACGGACATCGATGATGCGGAATTGAAGATGCTTAAAACATTGAACAGGCCCAATCAGACGTTCGTTGTGAATATGGGCGATGATCGTTTTGATGTTGGCAATGTTGATCTGTCGTTGCCGGAGAACCTTGATTCAGAGACTGCTGTAAAAAAGATCGTCAATTTGTTGGCTGATGCCCTTGTCCTTGACCCAGAATATATGATCTAATATGCTAAGTGAAGAGCAAATCCTAAGTGCCAAGATCCTGATCATCGACGATAATGTCCTTAATGTCCAAATCCTCAAGAAGATCCTCAATGAGGCTGGATTCGCCAACCTTACCCTGACTACCGATTCTACGAAAGCGCTCAGTTTATATCAAGCCATCGCGCCGGACTTAGTCCTTCTGGATTTCAAAATGCCTCATTTTAATGGTCTTGAGGTCATGGACCAGTTCTTATCCGTTGACCGTGATGGATATTTCCCTGTGATCATGATCACGGCGGAAGAGGATGAGACTTTAAGGCAGAAAGCTTTCCAGGCGGGGGCCAAGGATTTTTTAAGAAAACCCTATGACAGGATCGATGTGATCCTGCGCAGCCGCAGTGTGATCGAGATGCGCAAACTTTACAACCAGGTGCGCGGACAGAACTTGACTTTGGAAGAGAATGTCAAAGAACGAACCAAAGACCTCTATCAGACCCGTATGGATGTTGTGTGGCGTTTGGCGAGGGTCGCGGAATTTCGCGACGAGCACACGGGGGAGCATATCAACCGCATGAGCCGTTATGCCCATGTCCTGGCAAAAGGAATGGGGTTGAGTTTAGGCCAATGCGAGCTTATTTTGAACACCGTTGTGTTGCATGATATCGGCAAAGTGGCGGTGCCTGATGCGATCTTGCTTAAACCCGGTAAGCTTGATCCAGAGGAATTCGAGTTAATGAAGAAGCATACTGTTTGGGGCGCGCAAATGCTCTCCGGCAGCGATTCCGCGTTCTTAAAAATGGCAGAAACGATCGCATTATCCCATCATGAGAAATTTGACGGCAGCGGTTACCCTAACGCCCTTAAAGGGGACAACATTCCTTTAGTAGGGAGAATTGCCGCGGTTGCGGATGTCTTTGACGCCTTGACATCGATCCGTCCTTACAAAAAGGCTTGGAGCTGGGTGGAGGCTGCGGGAGAGATCAAACGCTTGAGCGCCAGCCATTTCGACCCCAGGGTCGTTGATGCTTTCTTAACCCAAGCAAAAGATATAGAGGCGATTTACAGGTCGTATCAATAGTACTATAATACCGGAATTAATAACGGAGGCATAACATCATGGCAGATAATATCCTGATCAATATTGATGGGAAGCAGCTGGATTGTCCGGTTGTCGTCGGTTCCGAAGGCGAAAAAGCGATCGACATTGGTAAATTACGTGCATCGACCGGCTATATCACGCTTGATCCGGGTTTTGGCAACACTGGTTCATGCAAAAGCGCCATCACTTATCTTGACGGTGATAAGGGCATTCTGCGCTATCGGGGCATCCCCATCGAACAGCTGGCGGAGCATTCTACGGCTGTTGAAACAGCCTATCTGTTGATCTATGGGCGTTTGCCTAATCAAAAAGAGTTAGAAGCTTTTTCTAATGCGTTCAATGAACATTCCATGATCCATGAGGACATGAAGAATTTCTTTGATGCCTACCCGTCCAGCGCGCATCCCATGGGCATCTTATCCGCGATGGTATGTTCCATGTCCGCCTATTATCCCAACATGGTCAAAGAAAACCCGACCAAAGAGGATATCGACAGGATCGCAGTGCAGTTATTGTCAAAGGTGCGCACGATTTGTGCTTTTTCCTATAAGAAATCTATTGGTGAGCCCTTAGTTTATCCACGTCATGATCTGCTTTATGTTCAAAATTTCTTAAATATGATGTTTTCTTCACCAACGAGGGAATATCACCTGATCGATGAAGCTGTTCAGGCGCTGCAGGTCATTTTGATCTTGCATGCGGACCATGAACAGAACTGTTCCACTTCAACGGTCAGGCTGGTGGGGAGTTCCCATGCGAATTTGTATGCTTCCATTTCCGCAGGCATCTGCGCCTTGTGGGGCCCGTTGCACGGCGGAGCGAACCAGGCTGTGATCGAGATGCTCGAACAGATCCATAACGAAGGTGGGAATGTTCAAAAATTCGTTGAGATGGCCAAAGACAAAGACAGCAAGTTCCGACTTATGGGATTTGGTCACAGGGTATACCGTAATTTTGATCCCCGTGCCAAGATCATCAAACGCAAGGCTGATGAGTTATTTGCCAAGTTAGGGATCAATGATCCGTTGCTTGATATAGCCAAGCGTTTGGAGGAGGCAGCACTGAAAGACGATTATTTCATATCTCGCAAACTTTACCCCAATGTGGACTTTTACAGCGGCATCATTTTAAGAGCGATCGGCATTCCTTTAAAGATGTTCCCGGTGATGTTCGCCATTGGCCGTATGCCAGGATGGATCGCGCACTGGAAAGAAATGATCGAGGATCCCACATCCAAGATCGGCCGTCCATTCCAGATTTATACAGGTTCAACGCTTCGGGATTATGTTCCCATTACCAAACGATAGTTATAGAAAGAGGTAGGTTGTGATCTCATTTTCAAACAAGTCTTTAGCGAACAAAGAAGCCGTGATCGTCCTGTTGGCCAAGGATCAGAAACATAAATTGTTAAAAAAGGACCTTGAGAAGGGTGAGTTGTTCCCAGTTATTGAGGACAAAGTGCTGTATCTCTTTCTTGGTCTGGGAAAAGAGAAATCATTGACGCTGACGGCTTTGCGCATGGAAGTACGCAAAGCACTCATGTCCTCCCTGATCAAAAATATCAAAGATGTGGAATTGATCCCGCATAGCACGGATGAGCGCTCGATCATTGCTATTATCGAAGGGGTTATGATCGGTGCTTATGTTTGGGATAAGTACAAATCCAAGTCTGATGATGACAAGTCGATCAAGGAGAAGCATGTTGTTATTATCGCTGACAAAAAGAAAGAGTTTGAAGATGCGGCGACGATCTGCAAAGGCGTTAATTTAACGCGCGACCTGATCAATGATAATGCTGACACGGTGACCTCGGAATTCCTTGAGAAGACAGTGAAAGACCTTGTCAAAGGTTGCAAAGAGGTCTCCCTTGAGATCCTCAACAAAAAAGAATTGAAAGCCAAAGGATTGAATTTACACCTGGCGGTTAATCAAGCCAGTCCCAAAGAGCCTAAGTTGATCATCGTGCGTTATGCCGGCGGTAAAAAGAATGATCCTTTTACAGCGATCATTGGTAAAGGGATGACCTACGATACCGGGGGCTTGAACATCAAGCCAACCGGCAGCATGGAGACCATGAAGATCGACATGTCCGGCGCTGCGGCGGTTTGCGGTATCCTGAAGAACACCATCGCGCTAAATGTGAAGAAGAATTTATTGTTCGTTTTAGGGATCGCTGAGAATGCGATCGGTTCAAAAGCATACAAACCCGGTGATGTCTATACAGGATACGCGGGTAAAAGCGTTGAGATCGGTAATACTGATGCAGAAGGCCGTTTGGTGTTGGCGGATGCTTTTGCCTATGTGGTCAAGAATTATAAACCTGAGGTCATGATCGATATGGCCACATTGACGGGCGCTTGCGTCGTTGCTTTAGGTTTCGATTACTCAGGGCTTTTCTCCAACAATGACGGCTTAGCCAAAGAGCTTTCTGCGATCGCAGAGCAAACAGATGACCGCGCCTGGCATTTGCCCATCTATCCGGAAATTAAAGAATATATCAAATCCCCGATCGCCGACCTTAAGAACACAAGTTCTGTGCGCGGCGGCGGGGCTTGCACGGCAGCGGAATTCCTGCACCAGTTTACCAACAACACGACCTGGGCGCATTTGGATATCGCTGGAAGCGCCTACGTTGACGGTAATTGTCGTTTTTATTTCGGCCATGGGGCAACAGGGGCCGGGGTGCGTTTATTAACTCAATATATCCTTAAGTCAAGGAGTGCATAATGGAACTGATCGGCTTACTGGTTGTTGTTGCTGTATTTGCGTTTATTTTCGGGATCCGTATTGTTCGTCCAACACACCGGGGATTGGTTGAACGTTTCGGTAAATACAATCGTTTTGCTGAACCGGGTTTTAACTGGGTCATCCCGTTAGTTGAGAATATGTATTTGGTCAATATTACCGAACAAATGGTTGATGCGGAACCCCAGGAGATCATCACCAATGATAATCTTAACGCGAAGGTCGACGCTCAGGTGTATTTCAAGGTCAAGAATGATGAACAGAGCGTAAAAAATTGTCAGTATAATGTCGGGAATTACCAATGGCAGATCGTGAATTTGGCCAGAACGACCTTGCGTAATATCATCGGGACCATGACGCTAAAGTCTGCGAATAGCGAGCGCGGCAAGATCAATTCCGATCTCTACGCGATATTAATGCGCGAGACGGCCAATTGGGGGCTTGAGATCGTTCGTACGGAATTAAAAGAGATCGATCCGCCTAAAGATGTTCAGGAAACAATGAACAAGGTTGTTAAGGCTGAGAACGAAAAGATCGCGGCGATCGATTTTGCTACAGCGACGGAAACAGCCGCGGACGGTCAAAAACGCGCTGAGATCAAAAAAGCTGAAGGTATCAAGCAGGCGAGGATCCTTGAAGCGGAAGGTGAAGCGTTGGCCATTCAATTGGTCAATGATGCCGCTAATAAATATTTTGTCGGCAATGCTCAAGTCTTAAGAAAGCTTGAGGCTGTGGAGAAATCTTTGGCGACCAATTCGAAGATCGTTGTTCCGGCGAATTCTGAATTAACCAATGTGATCGGAGATTTGGCGGGTGTTGCGCCAATAAAATAAGATGGCTGATTTCCGTATTGAGACTGACAGCATGGGGGAAGTGAAGGTTGCTTCCAATGTGTATTGGGGTGCCCAGACCCAGCGATCCTTAGAGAATTTCAAGATCGGCGGGGATGTGTTCCCGAAAGAAATGATCAGGGCTTTGGGTATCCTCAAAAAAGCCGCTGCGTTGGCCAACAAGGATCTGGGTATTTTGCCGTCAGAGAAAATGGAGTTGATCGTTAAGGCCGCGGATGAGGTGATCGAGGGGAAATTAGACGCTCATTTCCCGCTGGTCGTCTGGCAGACGGGTTCCGGCACGCAGACCAACATGAACGTCAATGAAGTGATCTCCAATCGTGCCATTGAGATCTCTGGCGGTGTCATTGGCAGCAAGAAGCCGATCCATCCCAACGATGATGTCAACAAAGCCCAATCGTCCAATGATACGTTCCCAACAGCAATGCATATCGCGGTTGTTGAAGAAACCCATCGCCGTTTGATCCCCATGGTCAAGAAATTGCGGGATGCCCTGCAGCAAAAGGGAGAAGCTTACAAAGATATCATCAAGATCGGCCGGACGCATTTGATGGACGCGACCCCGATCACGCTTGGCCAGGAAATATCCGGCTATGTGCAGCAATTAAATAACACATTAGAACGCATTGACGCGGCATTGCCCCGTCTTTATGAATTAGCTTTAGGCGGCACGGCGGTGGGGACTGGACTGAATACCCATCCGGGGTTTGCGGTAAAGTCTGCGGAAAAGATCGCCCAGATCACGGGAAAACCTTTTAAGACGGCCCGTAATAAATTTGAATCGTTGGCAGCCCATGACGCTTTGGTTGAATACAGCGGCGTGCTTAATACCGCCGCCGCGAGCCTGATGAAGATCGCTAATGATGTGCGCTGGCTTGGCTCAGGTCCGCGCGCGGGGATCGCGGAACTGCATTTGCCGGAGAATGAACCGGGCAGTTCGATCATGCCGGGCAAGGTCAATCCAACGCAGTGTGAAGCCATGACCATGGTGTGTGTTCAGGTATTCGGCAATCATACCGCGGTCACATTCGGCGGGGCCAGCGGGAACTTTGAATTGAATGTCTATAAACCGGTGATCGTTTTCAATGTCCTAAATTCCATCCGATTGCTTTCCGATGCCTGCGAGAGTTTTACGGACAATTGCATCGTTGGCATTGAACCTTATGAAGCCAATATCAAAAAGTATTTAGAGAATTCTTTAATGCTTGTCACCGCCTTAAATCCGCATATCGGTTACGACAATGCGGCTAAGGTCGCTAAAAAAGCGTTCAAAGAGAACATTACATTAAAAGACGCTGCGGTGCAGTTGGGGTTAATGACGGCAGAGAAATTTGATCAAGTCGTGCAGCCAAAGGACATGATCGCCCCAAAACTATGATTTTTATTGACCTAAGTGCGAAGGGTATTAAAATAACGACATGTTAGGCAACGGTCACATCTACGAAGAACGCCGGGACAGCATCCGCGCTAAACGCATCATCACGGTGCGCCACCGCCTTGTCCAGCATAAGGAAAAAAAGATCGACGCTGATTCCTTATGGCAGTTGTCCATGACGGAGAACATGTCTTTAAGCGGGGCTTTGTTCGCCAGCGCTGTTGCGTACCATGTTGGGGATATTGTTGAGCTCCAAGTCGTGATGTCAGGGGTCCTTGAGATCTTCAACGGTTATGCGAAAGTCATGCGCGTTCTAAAGCAAAAGGGCGGACATTATCATATTGGTGTTAAATACGTTGATCTGAAGATCAAAAAACGCGCCGCAAAATCCCTGCATCGAATTAATAATTAATAACCTTCCTTGTGCTGTCCTCTATGTCTCTTATCCTTCAAATTCTTTTTGTATTGATCTTTTCTTCTTGTCCAACGCTGCATGCCGCAGATGACGGTTTTCAGATCATTGCACCCAAAGACGGGGTGCAATATTCCCCTGGAGATAAACTAAGCATTGAGGTGGAGATCTTGCCCGGGCTTCATGCCACAGATTGCAGTATTGCTGTAAAAGGTTTAGGGATATTAACTCCGGAGAAATTTGATGGCAAACATTTTAGTTTTTCTTTTGAGATCCCCAAGAATTTTGCTGGCCCGCTTACGTTAGATCCTTCTGTATATGCCGGCGATCTAAAAGAGGGTCAAAAGGTCACCGTTAATGTAAAACCTCAAAACCCACCGTTGTCCTTAGTCAATTTGCAGCGTAATTATTTCTTAGCGCCTGATGCCAATGATGTGCAGCTGTATGTTTCTGGTAAATATGCCGAGGACATTACGTTGGATCTGTCTTCATCGGTAACGGGAACGACATATGTATCCAGCGATCCCAAGGTGGTGTTGCCCAACACGGAAGGACTTTGCAATATCGTGGGCAAGGGCAATGCTGTGATCAGCGTTGAGAATCAGGGCTTAAAGGATTTTGTGATGTTTGTGATCGAGGATGCAGAGCATCCTAATCCGCCGGTTGATATAACAGCGAAAGTCACCATTAAAATGGGGGCAGAGCAAGAAGAACTTAACGGCAATAGGGTCATTATACCGGTTGTGGTCACTAATATTTCGGATCTGCCGCTTGTCGGGCCGTTGCAATTGTCGATCACGGATGTGGGCGACGGGGCTCGTGCTTACGCTGATAAGGTGAGTCTCACGCCTGTGGATGGATTGAATTTATTTCCCGGCCAAAGCATTACAGTAGAGGTTATTTTCCTGCGCTGGCGCGATGTCAAGATCACCTACGCACTTAAGCTTCTTCAAGGGACGATCACTGATTGATTCGATCAATGCCCGCTTTTGAATTCCGCGACTAAAGCCTGCACCGTCTGTTTCGCATCACCGAATATCATTCGGCAGTTGTCATAATAGAACAGTTCATTCTCGATACCGGCAAAACCGGTCGCCATGGAGCGTTTGAGCACAAAGACCGTTTTGGCTTTATCGGCATTGATGATCGGCATGCCGTAGATGGGGCTTGATTTATCGTGACGCGAGGCCGGGTTAACAACGTCGTTGGCCCCGATGATGATGGCCACATCCGTGTTCTCCATTAACGGATTAACGGCATCCATTTCCATCAACTGATCGTAGGAAATATTCGCTTCGGCCAATAAAACGTTCATGTGTCCGGGCATACGTCCGGCCACAGGGTGGATGGCATATTTCACGTCGCAGCCGTTCTTTTCTAATTGTTCACCAAGTTCACGCACTGCGTGCTGGGCTTGAGCGACGGCCAGACCATAACCGGGAATAACCACGACCGACTTAGCATTCTCAAGGACCAAGAAAGCGTCTTCCAAGTTGATCGATTTAGCCTCTTTTTTCTCGCCGGATTCTTTTTTCTTCACGACCGTTTTAAAGGCGCCAAAGATAACGTTACCGATCGAGCGGTTCATGGCTTTGCACATGATGATACTCAAGATGATCCCGTTAGCCCCAACGAGCGCGCCAACAACGATCAACAGCGTGTTGTGGATAACAAACCCCGTCGTACAGGCCACAACCCCGGAATAACTGTTTAATACCGAGATAACGACCGGCATGTCCGCGCCGCCGATGGGGATGACTAAGAAAATACCGAATAAGAAAGAGAGTCCCAAAATGCCAAGGAAGATCGGATATTTGGTCGGGTCCATCAAAAACAGGGCGCCTAAGATCAAGATACCCGCGATGATCAAAAAGTTGACCAAGCGCTGTCCGGAGAAAAGGATGGCTTTACCGGAAATGCGTTCACTTAATTTACCCCAGGCCACCGCGCTGCCGGTAAAGGTCAAGCCGCCGATCACAATGGATAAATAAAGCGAGATCGATTCGACTAAATTCTCAGCCCCATGAACATGATAGGCGCCCCAATCAACGAATACGGAAGCCAACGCGCCGCAACCGTGCAAGAGAGCGATCATCTCCGGCATTTGGGTCATGGCGGCCCGATAGGCGACCAAGGTTCCCAAGGCAGCGCCAATGGCAACACCAATGAGGATCCATTGATAGGTAAGGATATGACTACCCACTAGAGTGGCTAAAACGGCCAACAGCATACCGGCAGCAGAGAGAGTGTTTCCCTGACGAGCGGTGACCGGTGAGCCTAAGAATTTTAAACCAAAAGCGAATAAACAGGCGCTGACAATATAAACCAGATTAGTGATGATCTCGATATTCATTAGTTTTCCTTCTTTTTAAACATTTTTAGCATGCGTTCCGTGACTAAATAGCCGCCCACCACGTTAAAGGTTGCCAAAGCGACCGCTGAAACTCCCAAGAAGATCGTGAGCGGACCGGTTGCTTGTACACCCGCCGTGACTAAAGCCCCAATGATGATGATCCCGCAGATGGCATTGGCTTCCGACATGAGCGGGGTGTGAAGCAGCGGTGGAACGCGTGAGATCAACGCGAACCCTAGAAATATCGAGAGGGTGAGGATGAATAATAGATAAACTAGTTCCATGATAGCTCCTATGACGTTTTCGTTAACATGGCGTTGACGATCTTGCCGCCATGGGTGACAACACAGCCTTTGATGATCTCGTCTTCTAAATTGAGATTGAATTTCTTGGCGTCTTTATCCCAATATTCTTCTAATAAATTGTGAAGGTTGGCGGAATACATTTGTGAGGCATGCACAGCAACGCGGCCAGGCAAATTACCCAACCCTAAAATGCGCACGCCATTTTCCGTGACCACTTCTTCATTGACCTTGGAGCCTTCCACGTTGCCGCCGGATTCAACGGCCATATCCACAATGATCGTGCCTGGTTTCATTTGCGCGATCATATCTTTGCCGATAACAACAGGCGCTTTGCGGCCGAACAACTGGGCGGTGGTGATCACCACATCGGACTGCGCGCAAACCTTGGCCATGCCTTGACGCTGAATGGCCAATTGTTCCGGTGTTAAGGCTTTGGCGTAGCCGTCTTTGGTTTGTCCGGTTTCCCCAAGATCGATCTCAATGAACTTTGCGCCTAACGACTGAACTTGTTCCTTAACAACAGCGCGGGTATCAAAAGCCTCAACGCGCGCACCCAAACGTTTGGCGGTCGCAATGGCTTGAAGACCAGCCACACCAGCACCGATGATAAACACACGGGCCGGGGAGATCGTACCTGCCGGGGTCATGAGCATAGGGAAGATCTTGGGTAATCTTTCTGCCGCTAAGATGACCGTCACATAACCAGCTAAGTTCGCCTGAGAACTTAAGGCGTCCATTTTTTGAGCCCGGGTGGTGCGTGGGATCATTTCCACAGAAATAGCCGTGATATTATTCGTGGCTAAAGCATTGACCAAGTCTTTTTCATTGAATGGATCAAGGAAACTGATATGAATAGAGCCTTTTTTGAGTTGCCCGACTTCTTCGATCGGCGGTTTGCGCAAACGCAGCACAATATCGCCCTGGGAAAGGAGGTGTTGACGGTTGCCCTCCACCGTGGCACCGGCTTTTCTGTAATCGTCGTCAGTAAACCCGACACTTAAACCTAAGCCGCTCTCCACAATGACCTGCGCGCCTTTTTTAACCAGGCGATCTACAGAAGAAGGGATAAAGCTCACGCGGGATTCGCCCTGAAGTGTTTCTTTAGGTATGGCAATGATCATGAAATCTCCTAGTTGCTGCTGTTAATATCTATAAAGAGATTAACAAATAGACCCCGTTAGTCAAGGCTGAATTATGCTAATTTCAAGCCGGAGTATTTACTTTTATCAGGAGTTTATGTGTGATAACATAACCAAAAATCAAATCAAGAGGGCCTCATGTCACAGATCAAAGCCATAACCGAAAAGATCAGAAAATTCCGCGATGAACGCGATTGGGGGCAGTTCCATAATCATAAAGATGTGGCTTTGTCTTTAGTGCTTGAGGCATCCGAGGTGTTAGAACATTTCCAATGGAAATCCCCGCAAGAGGTGATCGAGCACGGAAAGACGGACAAGGAAGATCTTTCCGATGAATTGGCGGATGTGGCGATATATCTGTTTGAGCTGGCCGATAACCTTCAGATCGACCTTCCCAAAGCCATTGAACAAAAAATGATCAAGAACGCCAAGAAATACCCGGTCGAAAAAGCCAAAGGCAAACATACAAAATACAATAAACTTTAAGACAAGGTCATTTTGGATACAACAAAGCAATTAGCCAAACACATCGAGCAATTACGCGCTTGCCGCCAATGTAAAGAAATGCACGCCCCGCCAGTCAGCGGCGGGCCTGTTATCAGCCGCGTGATCCTGGTGGGTCAAGCGCCGGGAGATAAAGAACCTAAATTGGGACGCCCCTTTGCCTGGACCGCGGGCAAAACCTTGTTTAAGTGGTTTGAGGAGGGGACGGGTTTGGAGGAAGCTGGCTTTCGTTCATCCATCTATATGGCTGCTGTCTGCCGTTGTTTTCCGGGCAAGAATCCAAAAGGCGGCGACCGAGCGCCCTCGCCCGATGAGGTCAAGAACTGTTCTTCCTGGTTTAAGAAAGAACTGGCGATCCTAAAGCCGGCGCTCGTGATCCCGGTCGGGAAACTAGCGATATCACAATTTCTAGAATTCGAAAAACTTGAACATGTGGTGGGTAAGCAATTTAAAACAATCTATGACGGTCATCATTTCGATGTCATTCCCTTGGCTCATCCATCAGGAGCAAGCCCCTGGCACAGAAAAGAGCCGGGCAAGACTTTGGTCGGGCAGGCCATCAAGTTGATCAATAAACATGCGGCATTCAAAGAACTAATTCCATAAAGGACATATGCGTACATTTGTCATTGCTGATATCCATGGAGCCCATCAAGCATTATTAAAATGTTTAGAGCTTTCTAAATTCGATAAAACCCAAGACAGGCTGATCTGTTTAGGCGATGTGTGCGACCGCGGGGCGCAGGTGAGGGAATGCATCGACGAACTTATCACGATCCCCAAATGCATTTACATTTTAGGCAATCATGATGCGTGGAGTTTGGAATGGGCCACAAGCGGCAAAGCGCCTGATGGGTGGCTTAGCGAAGGCGGCAGTGCGACGGTCGCATCGTATCAAACAACCGGGATGCCTCAAGAGCATATCCAATTTCTAACCAGAGCAAGCCTATGGTTTATGGAGGGTAATAGATTATTTGTCCACGGTGGTTTTAATCCGGAATATCCGTTGGAGGAAACATCAAAGGATACGCTGCTTTGGGACAGGACATTGATCATGAAGGCCAAAGAACTAAACGTCTCAAATCCAGACTGGAAGATCGGCTATTTTGATGAGATCTATCTCGGACACACTCCGACGATCAAATTTGGCAAAGACACCCCGCAGAAATTTTGCAATGTCTGGGCCATGGACACCGGCGCCGGCCACGGCAGAAAGTTGACGATCATGGATGTGGACACGAAGGAGTTTTGGCAGGCGGTATGTTAGTAAATTGTCTACAACAATCATCCAGCAAAAATTATTACACCTTAACCCAAACGGTCATCCCGCGTCCCATTGCCTGGGTGCTGTCGAATAATGGCAACGGGACTTTTAATCTGGCGCCGTTCTCTTTTTTTAATGTGGTGTCCTCTGACCCGGCGATCCTGATGCTCTCGGTCGGATGGAAGGATGAGCAGACGCGCAAGGATACGTGGGTCAATATTGACGCGCGAGATCACTTCGTGGTGCATATCCCATCAGTTGAACATTTAGTGCCAATGGTCGCCTCATCAGCCACTTTGGCGCATGGTGTCTCCGAGGTTGATCAGCTTGGGCTATCACTTGAAAAGGTGGACGGCCAGCCGATGCCAAAACTTAAAGGCCCAAAGGTCGCTTTCTTCTGTGAAAAATACCGCATCGAGGAGATCGGTAAAGACCGGCAGGGGATGATCTTGGGTCGGATCAATTCCATTTGGATCGATGACAGCGTGGTTAAAACGAACAACGGTAAAACGATCATAGACCCCAAAGCCATTGATCCGCTAGCCCGGCTCGGCGGATCGAACTACGCGGGGTTAAGTGAGCTCATCATTAAACAAAGACCGGAATAATTTTATTATTGAAAGGGTAAGCTATGTCTAAACTGCAAGACCTGGTAGAATGGGATTATCTGGGGGCGCATTACAGCGTTTATGTAAAGCATTTCAATGATGAGCAGGGGCATCGCGGCATGACGATGATCTTTGAGGATGTGACTAATGAAAAGGTCACGGAGATGACGATCCCGCCTCGCAAGTTCCCAGCTTTTTTAAAAGCGATCAACGGCGGGTCGGAACCATACCGTGGGCTTTTTTGAAAAACGTTTGTCAGTCCGGCTGCTTTCGGATAGAATCTGACTTCATTTATTAGAGCATTGAACAGGAGGGAGCATGTTCGCTAACAAAAGTATTTTCGAGATCATCGGTTCCGGCGGGATCACCATGTTCGTCTTGATCCTGTGTTCGGTCGTGTCGATCGCGGTCATCATTGAACGCGTGATCTATTATTATCGCCGCTCCAGGGTAAGCCGCTTTGACCTGATGGACCAGATCCGCAAGGAATATGACCTAAGACAAGTCCATAATGCCATTGAGATCTGCCGCAATATTGATACGCCCACTGCCAAGGTCGCTGTGGCAGGTCTGCATTTGCAGGGGCACGACGAAAAGGTCATCTCCAATGCCATGGAACGCGAGATCACGGTGGAAACGATCAAGCTGGAGCGCTTCACCAGCATCGTGGCGACGATCGGCGGGACAGCGGTCTACATCGGGTTGTTTGGGACAGTGCTTGGGATCATGCGTGCTTTTGGCGATATAGCCAAAGCTGGTTCCGGCGGGATGGATGTGGTGACAACGGGTATCTCGGAATCCCTGATCTGCACGGCGGCCGGGTTGGTCGTGGCGATCCCTGCGGTTGTTTGCTACAACTATTTTATGCGCAAAGTCGATAATTTCGTGGTGGACATGGAATTGATCGCTTCCGAGCTGGTGGATCTAATGTGCATTAAGAGGAAATAAAGCGCATGAAACGCCGCGTCCGAACAAAAAAGATGATCGCTGAGATCAATATCGCTCCGTTCACGGATGTTATTTTGGTTTTGTTGATCATTTTCATGGTCACAACCCCTCTGATCTACCGCTCCAGCATCAAGATCGCCTTGCCGCAAGTCTCGACCAACCAGACCCCGGTTGAGAGCAAGGATATCAATGTGTCCGTGACCGCTAATGGGGATGTTTATTTGGAGAATCAACGCTATAACTTGCGTCTGGATAAGGATGTTTTTGTCTTTAAGCTGCAGGAATTAGCCAAGACCTACAGCGACCCCTCGATCATCATCAGCGGGGACAGGGCGGTCAAATATGATTTCGTCGTGACGGTCATTGACAGCGCCTCAAAAGCAGGGATCAAACATTTGATCTTAGCGACGGAATTTAAGCGTTAATGAGAAAATCGCATCTAAATAGCTTATTTAGAAGTAGACGCGCTTTTTAGATTATGTTAGCATTAAAAAAATATGGTCTTACCTGATTACATTTCCATTGTCTTTTTCTTTTTGCTTGGCATCGCCTTTGTCGGTTCTGCCTTTGCGGTCTCTTTTTTCCTGCGGCCCAAGGCACCAAGCCAATTAAAGAATTCTCCTTATGAATGCGGTGAGATCATTAAGGGAGATTCTCGCGTTCAATTCAATGTCCGTTATTACCTGTTCGCGTTGATCTTCGTGGTCTTTGATGTGGAAATTTTATTCACCATGCCCTGGGCGGTCGTTTTCCGTCAGATGGGGCTTGGTGCTTACCTGGAAATGGCAGTATTCATCCTTATCCTGGCCGTGGGCCTATATTATGCGTTTAAAAAAGGAGCCTTGGAATGGCAGTAAACGAATCTATTCCCGGGGAACGTTATATAGAGAAGTTTGCGGGTGGCGAGATCATTCTCACCAAAACGGAAGATATTTTTAAATGGGCCAAGGGTTCTTCCTTGTGGCCGTTGACGTTTGGGTTGTCCTGCTGCGCCATCGAAATGATGGCAACAGGGGCTTCGCGGTTTGATATCGACCGTATCGGCTCAGGCGTTTTTCGTGGTTCTCCCAGACAATGCGACCTGATGATCGTGGCCGGCACCATTTGCGTGAAGATGGGGGATTGCCTTCAGAAATTATACGCCCAGATGCCGGAACCAAAGTATGTGATCGCGATGGGTAATTGCGCGATCGGCGGCGGGATATTCCATTATGATACGTATTCGGTGGTCAAAGGGACGGAAAGTTTAGGCGTGCCTGTCGACGTATTTGTCGCGGGCTGTCCGCCCAGACCAGAAAATTTATTGCACGCTATCTTGAAATTAAAAGAAAAAATCGAGCATGCTAATCAGCGACATCCAGGAACAGATAAACAATAAATTCCCGAAAGTTGTTCTGGAAGCCCAGCCCACGGCATTGATCATTCCAAAGAATGCTTTTTTGGATATTGCGCGTTTCCTAAAAGATGAGCTTGGTTTTGAGAATTGTCATTGCATTACGGCGGTTGACCGCAAGGATCGGATCGAAGTCGTGTATCATCTTTATTCGACGTTGCAGCGTCTGATGGTCACGCTTAAAGTCGTGCTGCCGCTCGATGATCTAAATATTGAATCAGTGGTGTCATTATGGAAGTCTGCCAATTGGCTGGAACGTGAGACATATGATCTTTTTGGCGTCCGGTTCTTGAATCACCCGGACCTGCGCCGCATCATGAACCCTGACAATTGGACGGATCATCCGCTTAGAAAAGATTTTAAACGGGCCGATTTTATACCTAGGCCGGCTAGTTCGGGACTTAAAGGATAGTTATGGGCGAAGTCATGACCGTGAACATGGGGCCGCAGCATCCATCTACCCACGGTGTGTTATATCTGGAATTGAAATTAGACGGCGAGATCGTTTTAGATTGCGTGCCGCATTTAGGGTATTTACACCGCAGCATCGAAAAGATCGCCGAGAACCGCACGTACACGCAGTTTATTCCATTTACCGACCGTCTGGACTATCTGGCATCCATGAATAATAATCTGGGCTATTGCCTGGCGGTTGAGAAATTGTTGAATATAGAAGTCACGCCGCGGGCGCAGTATCTGCGGGTCATCATTGCCGAACTTAACCGCGCGGTGAGCCATTTGGTCGCCATTGGCACCTTTGCGCAGGATCTGGGCGCTTATGCGACTCCGTTATTCTATGCTTTTAGCGATCGTGAAAAGGTCGTTGAACTTTTTGATGACATATGCGGCAGCCGATTGACCTATAATTACATGCGCATCGGCGGCGTCAGTGGTGATATTCCGGCGGGAACAGAAAAGGTTATCAAAGATTTTATCGCCTATGAGCGTAAGCAGCTGATCGAATACAATGAATTATTGACTTATAATGTGATCTTTTTAGCACGTTCCAAGGGTATTGGTGTTTTATCGAAGGAAACCGCGTTGAATTACAGCGTGACGGGGCCGAATTTGCGTGCTTCCGGCGTCAAATGGGACCTGCGTAAAGATGAGCCTTATTTGATGTACGATAAATTCGATTTTGATGTACCTGTCGGTCAGAACGGGGATTCCTGGGACCGTTTTAAGGTAAGGCTTGATGAGGTGAGCGAAAGTTTGAAGATCATTGAACAGGCTCTTGGGGCGTTGCCTGAAGGTAATCCTGTTTCAAAGGTCAATCGTGTGTTCCGCGGTACTGGGGAGACATATTTGCGCACGGAGAATCCGCGCGGCGAATTAGGTTTTTATTTGGCCGCCGAAGGTGGGTTTAATCCCATACGCTGCAAGATCAGATCCCCGTCCTTCTCGAATCTTTCTGTTTTGCCTGAATTGATCAAAGGTTTAAATGTGTCTGACGCGGTTTGCGTGTTGGGAAGCTTGGATATTGTGATGGGGGAGATCGATCGATGACATCTCTATCCGCGCTTTTGATCAACGGGTTGTGTGTGGTCGGATTTATCTCGATCTCAGCCATGTTCTTGATCTGGCTTGAACGAAAAGTTTCCGCTTGGATCCAGAATCGCATGGGCCCGATGGTCACGGGATTCCATGGTTCGCTGCAGCCGATCGCGGATACGGTCAAATTATTATTAAAGGAAGATATTGTTCCAACCGGCATTGATAAGCTCACCTGGTGGTTAGCGCCGTTCTTTGTGACGGTCCCGGCGGTCATGGCTTTTTTGGTTATGCCGTTTAGTCCCAAAATGATCGTCAATGATCTGAACTTAGGCGTGCTGTATATCTGTTCGATCACCTCGGTGTGTGTGTTGGGGATCTTTATGGCAGGGTGGGGCTCGAACAATAAATATTCGTTATTAGGCGGGATGCGGTCCGCCGCTCAGATCATCAGTTATGAAGTGCCTCTTCTGCTCTCGGTGCTGGTTGTTGTGATGGAAGCGGGTACTTTATCCATGCAGGGTATCGTGCATGCCCAGCATGACCTGTGGTTCATTGCTAAACCCAATTTGGCGGTCGCCTTCTTGATCTATTTTATCTCCTCTACGGCAGAAGTTAATCGTGTTCCTTTTGACATTCCAGAAGCAGAATCGGAACTCGTCGCTGGATATCACACCGAATATACGGGTATGAAATTCGCCATGTTCTTTGTGGCAGAATATACCAATATGTTCATTGTCTCTGCTGTAGCGGCCACGCTATTTTTAGGCGGCTGGGGCGGACCATTCTTGCCTGGTTTGGCATGGTTTTTGATCAAAACCTATGGCATGATCTTTTTAATGATGTGGATGCGCTGGACTTTGCCCCGTGTGCGCATGGATCAAATGATGGCATTTGCGTGGAAACTATTAACGCCGATCGCGCTGCTCAATGTTTTGATCAGCGGATGGCTTTTGGTCAGGTGATATGAAGATCTGGCTTTACATTAAAAAATTCTTTATCGCGTTCTACAGCATCCTTAAAGGTTTTAAAGTGACCTTTAAGAACATGTTCAAGAAACCGGTCACGCTAGATTATCCGCGCAAGAAGCAGCCGATGAAAGAACGCTTCCGTGGCATGGTCGATCTTTATCCGGAAGACTGCGTCATTTGTTATCAGTGCATCAAGATATGCCCGACGGCGGCCTTGGACCTGGCGCATAAGGTCAAGGAAGATAAAAAGAAGGAAATAACCCTTTTTGATTTCAACGCGGAATTATGCTGTTTCTGCGGCCTTTGCGAAGAGATCTGTCCGACGGATGCGATCTTCCTGAATAAAATGTATGAAGTGTCCTATTATGACCATAAGGACATGTTGAAGATCGATCTGATGAATAATGATAAGTACAAGCAGGTTGGCGGTCAGAAGCTGGAGCCTAAAAAGGTTCCGCCCAAGGAAGAAACTCCACCGTCAGCTCCTGAAGGGAATAAACCCAATGCATGAGTTTATTTTTTATGTGATCGCCGGCTGTGTTTGTCTTTTTGCGCTTTTATCCGTGACGGCGCGCAGCATTTTCCATTGTTCGATGTTCCTGGCCATGGCGCTATTAAGCATTGCGGGAATTTATTTTTATTTAGATGCTCAGTTTTTGGGGATCATTCAGACATTGGTCTATGTCGGCGGGATCGTGACGTTGTTCGTCTATGCGATCAAGCTGACCGCCAGCATCGATGATCGAACGATCAAACAGGTCAATGTACAGGTATTGCCGGCGGCGATGATCGTCCTGTTATTATTTGTCATCATTTTGAAATTGTTCGGGGCTTCTTATTTGGTCAAACTTGCGCCATCGCCTGTCTCAACGACCATTTCTCAGCTGGGCGAGGCATTGATGACAACTTACGCGCTGCCGTTTGAATTCATGTCTGTGGTGTTGTTGGCAGCTTTAGTCGGTGCAATTGTTATCGGAAAGGTCAAATCATGATCCCTCTAGGTTTCTTTATTGTGATCAGCGCATTTTTATTCTGTGTCGGTATTTACGGGGCTCTGACCCGCAGGAACGTGATCGGTGTGTTGATCTCGATCGAATTGATCTTAAATGCGGCCAATATCAATCTGGTGACGTTCAATAAATATTTAGGCGACAAGACGGGGCTGGGGCAGGTGTTCAGCCTATTTGTCATCGCGATCGCGGCCGCGGCCAGTGTCGTCGGTCTGGTCTTGATCATTGCCATTTACCGTAATTCAAAGTCATTATTCATAGAAGATTTTCATTTGATGAAAGAGTAGTCATGCGCATCACTCACTTTATCCCTGTATTCCCATTGCTGGCCTTTGTGATCAATATCTTTTGGGGGCGCCGTTTAAAGATCGGCAGCGCCTATGTAGCGATCGCCGCATGTGTTCTGGCATTTTTGTGTTCGGTCAAAACATTCTTGGGGATGCAGGCTGGGGAAGGTTCGTATTCGCTGGGTACCTGGATGGTCATCAACGGACGGGCCTTGGATTTTGGTATCCTTGTTGATCCCTTAACGGTCATGATGCTCTTGATCGTGACCTTCATCGGCATGTTCATTTTGATCTATTCCATCGGCTATATGCACGGGGAGGATCGTTTCTCCCGTTATTTTGCTTACATTTCATTGTTCATGGCTGCCATGCTGGGGCTGGTCATTTCTGATAATTTTGTCATGCTGTTGATCTGCTGGGAAGGTGTCGGATTGTGTTCCTATTTACTAATCTCTTTCTGGTATGAGAGGGCGGCCGCTGCCCGGGCAGGTTTGAAAGCTTTTGTGACAACAAGGATCGGTGATACAGGTTTTCTCATCGGGATCCTGTTGTTGTTCTTTACATCGGGCACATTCCATTTTTCCGATCTAACCGCGCTGCAGGGCCCTGAAACGCTGCTGACGCTGGCGGCGATCCTGATCTTTACCGGGGCAATGGGGAAAAGCGCTCAATTCCCGCTGCATGTATGGCTTCCCGATGCCATGGAAGGCCCAACGGCTGTGTCCGCGCTTATTCACGCGGCAACCATGGTGGCTGCCGGTGTCTATTTAGTGGCCCGTTGTTTTCCATTATTCGCTGATCATCCCATGGCCCTGCAAACTGTTGCCGTCATCGGTGCTATTTCCGCGCTTGGGGCGGCAAGCATCGCTTTAGTCAATAATGATATCAAACGCATTCTGGCGTATTCAACGATTAGTCAATTGGGACTGATGATGCTGGGTTTGGGTGTCGGTGGGTTGGGGGCAGGGACATTCCATTTGATGACTCATGCGTTTTTTAAAGCACTTCTGTTCTTAGGTGCTGGTTCCGTGATCCACGCGGTTGGTACCCAGGATATTTGGCAAATGGGCGGTTTGATCCGCAAGATGAAAGTGACCGGCGTGACATTTGTTATTGGAACATTGGCTCTTGCCGGGGTGCCGCCATTCGCGGGATTTTGGTCCAAGGATGAGATCTTACTGACAGCTTGGAACAATCATCATCCTATTTTGTTCGCGGTCGTGTTGATGACCAGTTTATTAACCGCGTTCTATATGGGGCGCCTTATTTTTGTGGCTTTATTTGGTTCACCCAGAAGCGATGTACATGCGCATGAGTCCCCGTTATCCATGACCGTTCCGTTAATTGTCCTGTCATTGTTCGCTGCAACAGCAGGGTTTATTGGTTCTCCGATCAAGGAGGTTGCAGAGCATCATGGCCCGACAATGGCGATCATGGGCGTATCTATTCTAGTCAGTTTGCTTGGACTCGGGAGCGCGTATTTGATCTATATCAAGAAAGTGACTCTGGTGCCGGCATCAATATTGACGGCACTCAGCGGTGTCCGCACGCTTTTGGTCAACAAGTATTATTTTGACGAACTATACACGTCGATCTTTGTGAAACCTGTTCTAAGGATTTGCCAGGGATCTTTTGTTTTTGATAAAGAAGTGATCGATGGCGCGGTCAATGGGGTTGCTTCTGTTATTGAACAATGTTCCAGTGCTTTTCGTAAAGTCCAGAATGGTTTGGCACAATATTATTTGATCTTACAGGCCTTAGGGCTGTTATTGATAATTGTTTGGTTGATAAAAATATGATCCCACTTTTATCCAGTATGATCTTTTTGCCTTTGGCGGCCGCTGTGGTCCTGGTGCTGATCCCATCGCGATGTGAACGGTTGATCCGCAGTGTGAGTTTATCTGTAACCGCCGTTGTTCTTGCGTTAAGTGTCATTATGCTCAAGAATTTTACGCTGGGTCAAACAGGGATGCAGTTTGTTGAGCATAAACCCTGGCTTACCAGCTTGAATATATTTTATTTTTTGGGGGTGGATGGGTTAAGTGTTGCACTTGTTTTTCTGACCGCATTGCTTGGTTTTATCGCGTGCCTGAATTCTTTCGGTATTACTTCCCGCGTTAAGGAATATTTCATTTGTTATTTATTACTGATGACCGGCATGATGGGAACGTTCTTGGCGCTGGATCTGATGCTGTTCTATATCTTTTGGGAGATGGTGCTGATCCCGATGTATTTCCTTATTGGGATTTGGGGCGGGCCACGACGAGAATATGCTGCGGTTAAATTTTTTCTGTATACGCTGGCAGGTTCAGTGCTGATGCTTCTGGGTATCTTAACTATTTTCTTTTT
>CAZFNI010000002.1:0-57935 GCA_964520655.1 uncultured Planctomycetales bacterium | reverse complement strand
TGCTTGAACTGGCGAAGACCGGATTTGATCCGCGCTGGCAGATGGTATTGTTCATGGCGTTCTTTGTAGCTTTTGCCGTGAAGGTTCCAGTGTTTCCATTTCATACCTGGCTACCAGACGCGCACGTTGAAGCGCCGACGCCGGTTAGTGTTTTGCTGGCGGGTGTTTTGCTTAAAATGGGCGGATACGGCATTTTACGTGTTTGTTTTCCATTATTTAAGACCGCGGCTCATGATCTTGCTCCGGTACTCGCCTTATTAGGATGCATCAGTATCATCTATGGGGCGTGCGTCGCATTAGCTCAAACTGATTTCAAAAAAATGATCGCTTATTCGTCCGTCAGTCATATGGGATTTGTTCTCTTAGGAGTGGCGTCTCTCAATGAAGCGGGATATAACGGGGCTATCCTGCAGATGTTCAATCACGGGATCATCACCGGGGCCATGTTCTTGTTAGTAGGTGTTTTATATGATCGGGCGCATACCAGGGATCTCAATGCTTTTGGCGGCTTATCGTCTGTGCTGCCGAAATATGCGTTCTGTTTAAGCATGATGACATTAGCCACACTGGGGTTACCTGGTCTGGCGGGTTTTACCGGAGAGTTCATGGTGTTGGCGGCGGCGTTTGGTTCGTATCCTAATATGGTGATCATTGCTGGTATAGCTTTGATCATCACTGTCGGATATTTCTTATATATGTTGGAGAGGGTCTTGTTAAGAGATATCAATTCCAGTTGTGCGGCGTATAAAGACATGTCGTTGAGTGAGCTGATAACCGTTGTCCCGTTGATCGTGATCACGGTCGTTGTTGGTTTATATCCCCAAATTTTATTGCGTGTACAGGAATCGGCGGTTTTGGTCTTAGCGCATTTATTCTAGGAAAAAATATGACATTGATGGACTTGCAATTTTTGATCCCTGAGCTTCTGTTGTTTACCGTGTCGCTGGTCGTTCTAGTCATGGGGGTATTGAAGGTTTCTAAACTATGGACGGCTTTTGCCGCTTACAGTGCTGTATGTGCGTCGCTGTTATTGTTGATCCTTTCGCCGCATTCCGCTGGGTCTTTTTTCCATGGGCTGCTTCACGCGGACGCGTTAACACTGTTTTTCAGGTTCTTGATCTTAGTCGCCACGATCTTCGCGGTCTTTATTTCCTTTGAATTTGAACAGATCGAGGATAATGACCGGGGTGAGTTCTATTTCTTCTTGCTGAACCTGGCAGCCAGCATGATGATCGCGGTTGCTTCCCATAATTTGATGATGCTTTATATCGCGGTTGAGGCGGTATCCATCATTTCCTATGTTATGATCGGATTTTTAAAGAATGACGGGTTCTCTTCAGAAGCAGCATTGAAATATTTTATTTTTGGAGCACTTTCAACCGGGATCATGCTCTATGGGATCTCGTTATTTTACGGATTATGCCAGTCTTTGGACATCACGGACATCAGTGTGGCCTCATTTACAGGCGGGGCGCACGTCCCGATCTTTATCCTGGCATCCATTTTAGTATTGGCAGGTCTGCTGTTTAAATGTACGCTTGCGCCTTTTCATTTTGCCGTTCCGGATGCCTATCAAGGCGCGCCGACCCCGGTCACGGCGTATCTCTCGATCGCTTCTAAAGCCATGGGCTTCGCGATCCTGACCCGTTTTTTATTAAGCGGACCGACCGTTATGATCGAACATTGGGGAGGGGTGGCGGTGGTGTTGTCGATCATCACGATGACGGTGGGTAACATCACGGCATTAAAGCAAAGCAATGTCAAACGCATGCTGGCCTACTCATCGATCGCGCATGCCGGTTTTATGCTGATCGCTTTAGCCTCGTTAAGCAGCATTGGCCTTAGATCATTGTTCTTTTATCTGATGGTCTATGTTTTTATGAATGTCGGGGCGTTCGGATGTGCCATCTATGTCAATCGTCAGGAGATCGATGAGTTTTCTGGATTGTCCCGAAAACAGCCGTTAACAGCATTTATCATGGCGGTCGCATTACTGTCATTGGCGGGACTGCCCCCATTAGCGGGTTTTATGGCCAAATTCATCGTTTTAGCAGCTGCGGTTGATGCTAAATTATATGTACTTGCTGTTGCGGCTGTTTTAAATAGTGTCGTAGCTCTGTTTTACTATTTGCGCATCATTAAGGTGATGTATTTTAATGAGCCCAAGGAAGATTTCCCAAAAACTTTCTCACCGGTATTGTTAAGCGCCTTGCTTTTAACTGTTTTTGTGAATATTATCCTTGGGATCTTTCCGCAATTCATCCTGCAATGGCTTCCCATGTGAGATTTTAGTAAAATTTTAATAGTTTTGGGGGCTGTAAAAAATACTTGGCAAAATTCCTGATTTAGGCTATACTTCATCTATCTTTTCCCAAGATAAAGGGCCAATAAACCCTATGGGAGCTTAAAGGAGGTAATTCCTATGTTAGGGCCGCATAACGAACAGTCGCAAGATAAAGCCGAGCAAGAAGATGAAGCAACATTTGCTTGGGATGAAACAAACGTTTTGATCTAACCTGTTGGGCAGAATAATGCCCAACCGCTATCATAATTAAATTTAAGACCGCTTTTTAAGCGGTCTTTTTGTTTTATTCGATCACACAGTCAGCGGGTAGTGTTTTGGCCATTAGATCAGCGGTTTCGAGGGATTCTTTGAAGTTTTTGATAATGTTCGCGATCCCGATGCGGCGATTGAAGTAGCCCAGATCTTCACCTGGTTTGGCGTTCGCTTTCCAGTATTTGAGCAAGACATCAATCGTTTTCGCGACACGTTCACGCGGGATCGATTTAAGGTAAATGCCGCTGCCGTCTTCACTTAACAGGGGAAGACCTTGATGTTTTCCGTCCTCTGTTCCTAAAAGTTTCATTTGATAGCGGTTGAATCCAGACCCGATTAAACCAATGGTCTTTGTTGCGGGCCTGAAACATTGGCGTTCGCAACCCGTGATCCCAATAGATTCAGAAATATCTCCCCAACCTAAACTTTCTAATTCATCAATAAGATAAGGTTCGAATTTTTCAGAATCCGTATAGGTCAAGCGGCATGTATCACGGCCAACGCAGGCTCCGGATAGTCTTCTTAATTTGGAGTAGGCTTTGCCGTTACGCAGTCCATAACCAAATGAAGCCAGATCCGCTTCAAAAGCTGATTTTAGATGAGTCGGAATATTACAGAAAAGCGCATCTTGATTGGGGGTGATCATGAACTCACAATGATATTTATTCATGACAAAATGGCACATGGCTTTGAGCTTGCCATTGGGACTGTTATCGATCAGTCGTCCATTCTCAATGAAGGCTCCAAAGGTCCATAAGTCCTTGCCCTGGTCAAACCATCCGTGATGCATGTGGCGTTTCCCAATATCAAGATTGGGAACAGGGAGGGAGAGTTTATGTCCCAATACTTTTTCCACTTCAGTACGGTACCAGTCGATGCCCATTTTCTTGACAACGAATTTCAGGCGAGCCCAAATACGGTTTTCCCTGTCTCCCCAGGTTTGATGGACTGAAACCACGGCATCCATTGTTTTAAGCAGATTTGCTTCATCGACCTGAGTTAACGCGACCCCCAAAGAGGCCATGGACGGTTTCCCGTTCCTCTCGCCCTGACCTCCGCCGATATAGATCTGGAACTTAGTGACCATGTTATTCTCAATGATGGGGACAATGCCCATATCATCCGTCAGGACTTCCGCGCAGTTATCGATGGTCAAGGCGCCTGTCTGAGGGTCCTCTAAGACATTGGCAAAACCGATCTTGAATTTACGGTTCAATAAATTCTTGCCGTACTGGAATGATTCGCCTGGTTTGCGGATCTGGGTTGGATCGATCTCCCAAACAGAGATGAAAGGCTCTACCGGAAGCTGGAAATAGTCCGCGGCTTTTCTGGCCCATGCGTTGGCGTTAAATATCTTTGAGAATCTAGCAAGGGGACAAGCCATGACATTGCGTGTATTATCCCCGCAGCCGTTTAAAGAATTGAAGCCGGATTCAGCAATACGCTTGATTATCTCCAAAACATGTTCTTTGCGGACCCAGTGGAATTGGATGTTTTGCCGATTCGTCAGACGAATGGAGGGCATGCCGTCCGGATCTTTGGTGTATTTTGTCGCCAGTTCATCAATGAGATTATATTGTTGGGTATTTAACGGGCCGCCTCCAGGGATCGAGATGCGGATCAAATAGATCCATTCTTTCGATTCTCCTGATTCCGAGGCTCGATTGAACTCTAAATAAACTCCGTGTGATTTGGCTAAGGCTTCAGATTCCCATGGAATATCAGCGCGGGTCTTATCAGCAAAATCCGACTTTATGTTGCCCTCAAAGCTGTTCTTGGAAGCCAGCTTATTCAGCTCTTCTTTGGCGAATTTATCGGGTGTTGTGTGAAAATGAGGTGTAAATGGTTTTTTATTCATACCCGATATGATAGGCGTTATGAAAATATTGTCAACTTAGAATATTGATATCCAATAATTTAAGCTATAATATTAAAAACTTGTTCAACAATACTTCCGATCTTGAGAAAGGTTTTGTTATGGCAAAATCAGTGAAAGTTGTTCCCAAAGATGTCGAAAGTGTTTATCTGTTCAAGGAATTGTTTTTCTCGAAGACAGATCTAGTCGGAAATATTCTGACTGGGAACAATGTGTTTGTCAGGGTTAGCCAATTTAGTAAGGAAGAGTTGATCGGCAGTCCTCATAATATCATTCGCCATCCTGATATGCCGCGGGTTGTTTTCAAGGTTCTTTGGGATTATTTGAAAGCGGGCAATATTATTGCGGCTTATGTTAAGAATATGGCCAAAGACGGTCGGTATTATTGGGTCTTGGCGGCCGTTTATCCTGTGGACGGCGGATATGTGTCCATACGTTTAAAGCCTTCCAGTGATTTTTTCAAGATAATACCTGGCGTATATAAGAAAGTCCTGGCCGCTGAGGAATCTGGCGGGATGAACTCTTCGTTGGATCTCTTGCTTTCGACGATACAATCGGCAGGATTTAAGGATTATGATGCGTTCATGTCCAAAGTGCTGATGGAGGAGCTGACCTCCCGGCAGAAAATGATCGCACAGGAGACGACGAAATTGGAATTCCTTTCTTCTTCGAAACAGAAGGATGTTCCAACGAAGATCGAAGATCAAAGGGCATTGATTGAACAGATCAATAATGTTAGCCGTCATTGCCAAACAATAAGTGGTATTTTCGATCTATTGTTCAAAAGTTTCGAGAATTTGCTAAACATTGAACAAATGACCAACACCAACACCAAAGCTGTTATTGATTTTTCGGAATTCATTTCCATTTTGTCATTGAATGCCAGTATTGAAACCCATAGTTTAGGAGCACAGGGGTTGACCTTGGCGGTCATTTCCAAACAGATCAAGAAATATTCGGAAGAGATCGAGATGCAGGCTTCAACGATCTCAAGCGAAGCGGCAGATATCTCTGCCAGAACCCAGCAGCTTGGGCTGTTACTGGCATCTTCGAGAATGCAGGCGGATATGATCAGTTTCTTTGCCTTGGAGTCGTATGAACTTTCAAACCGTGGGAGTTTTTCCTCGGAAGATTTTCAACAGGTGAGTAAAGACATCCTGCTTTTAGTGCAGCTGTTCGTTAATACTTTTGATAAGGTCAACAGTATTTTGAACCCTCTTGCCAAGAGAATTCATCGGATCATCACTGTTCTAGAAATTATCAGCAAGATGATCAGGGATCTGGAGCGGACGGATGTTTTAGGATGTATTGAAGCGTCGCGTCTTGGGGACAACGGGAATCGGTTCAATATTGTTTTTGGACAGATGCGCATTTCCACGGAGAAGACTCGTGATAAGTCGGTGGAATTCTATAAATATCTCCACACTGTCATTGCCACCATTGAAGAGCTTAATTCTTCCAACGCCGATATTATCGCGGCTGTTGGTGCTATTGAAACGATCGTCCAGGGAATATTGAAGAAAAGACCTGAATCTGGCAGCGCGTTAACACTGGGGCTTCAAGCAGAGGCTGTCGCGGCATAAACGGCGGTCACGACTATTTAACAGGATAATTATTGTTCTTGTTTTCAGTGCCGTCAGGGGTACAATAATTCTATGGACATTGACCCAAAAAAACTCCTTCGTGATAAGAAAGTCATTGCTGAGATAAACCGGCACAAGTGGCTGGAGAGCGAGATCGCCGGTTATGATATCGGTTTTCAGGCGGCCGCAGATGACTGGCTGAAGAATCACGCCGCTGCATGGATCAATTACCACCAAAAAACGAAGAAGAATCCGAAAGCATAGTTATGCCGCGTTTAATCAATCTTGAGCTGCTGCCAGCTTCGGCGGTTGCGAAAATCGAGTGTTTTATCCATCAATTACTGGATCTACAATCAGAAAACATAGAGGGGATCGTTGTTTTTGGTTCAGTTGCAGGGCCAAATTATGATCCCAAAGTCTCGGACATTAATTCAGCAGTTATTGTTAAAGAGCTTAGCATTCCAATGCTCTCAAAGAGTCTTAATATTTTAGCAGAGAACAAGAGTAAGCGTTTTGCAAGGCCGCTTTTTTTTACCAAACAATATATCTTGTCTTCGCTGGATGTTTTTCCGATCGAATTCAGTGAGATCAAAGATAATCATATTCTTCTTTACGGTGAAGATGTCTTTAATGACATTATCATTGATCCCAAAAACATACGTTTATTCTGCGAAGAACAGGTTAAAGGGAAGATCTTGCTTATTTACCAGTCATATATCGATTCTGGTGGAGATGAGCGATTATTAAGGAAGATCATGCATGATTCTTTGAACGGACTGCTCCCGATCTTTAGACAATTGCTTATGATCAGGAATATTCTGCCTAAAACACATAAACGGGAATTATTGGAACAGTTTTGTCAGTCATTTGAGCTAAATCCTGATCATATTATCCCGTTGTACGACGATCGGTACGGAAGCTCTGTGATAGCTGTATCATTTGTTCCTAAATATTTGCAGGACTACTTGCATCTTCTCACCCAACTTTCCGATCGTATTGATTCATTATGAAGAAGCTATTGCTGATGATGGTTTTTATGTTGTTCGGGGCCTATTGCCTGTCAGCACAGGACATCCCATCTCCAGTAAATTATTGCGTTGATCGTGCGGGTATTATCCGTGATGTCGATCAAGAAAAGATCAAGGCTTGGGGAGAAGAGCTTAAACAAAGATCAGGTGCTGAGCTGGCTGTGCTCACGGTTGAGACGATCGGGGATGAGACGATCGAGTCATATGCCGTTAAAGTGTTTGAGAAATGGGGTATAGGGCAGAAGCATAAGGATAACGGTGTGCTGCTTTTGATTGCCGCAAAAGAAAGAAAATTGCGGATCGAGGTGGGCTATGGTTTAGAAGGGGCTATCACAGATCTGCAAAGCCATCGAATTATCAATGAGGTCATCGTTCCTGAATTTAAAGCAGGGGATTTTTCGTCGGGTGTATTAAAAGGTTCTTGGGCTATTGTCAGCTTGGTTGCAAAAGAGTATAATATCCAGATCTCTGGTGAGCTTCGATCAGGTGCGGATATTGTTTCCGGTTCTTCATCGGATCTGTTCTTTGTGTTGATCTTTATCGGAATATTTGTTCTGTTGATCATTTTTCGAGGCGGCGGGCGCGGCGGTTATGGATATGCAGGCGGCGGGTATTACGGAGGAGGTTTTGGCGGAGGTTCGGGCGGTGGTTTTAGTGGCGGGTTTGGGGGATTTGGAGGCGGTTCCAGCGGAGGAGGCGGCTCCAGCGGAAGTTGGTAAAGAAAGGGTTATGATATGAATAAAGTGTGGTATTTTGTCGGTGGAATAATACTTTTAGCAGTCATGGCTTTCGGCTGGTATCAAAATGGTTTTAATACTATGATCAGTTTGGATCAACAGGTGCAGTCCAGTTGGAGCCAGGTCGATGTGGTGCTGCAGCGGCGTTTTGATCTTATTCCCAATCTTGTTAGCACGGTTAAAGGTTACGCAGAACATGAAAAGGGTATTTTACAAGAAGTGACGCGCCTGCGCAGTCAGTGGGGTGCGGCAGCAACAGTTTCTGATAAAGTGGAAGCCGCTAACCAATTAACAGGTGCGCTCTCCAAGCTGCTTCTTGTTTCGGAAAATTATCCAAATCTGAAGGCGGATCAGAATTTCTTGAATCTACAGAACCAATTGGAGGGAACAGAGAATCGGATCTCAGTTGAACGGATGCGTTACAATCAATCAGTACAGGCATTCAATGCCAATCAACAAAGTTTTTTTGGACGTTTCTTTGCGTCTGCAACAGGAAAAACACAACCAGCGGTTTACTATAAAGCGGCAGAAGCTGCGGCACAAGTACCTGTGGTCAAGTTCTAGAATGGAGAAAGTATGAGTTACGAATTAAAGAAATTGCCTAATTTTAACGGTCGCCAGGGACCTGTCCTGCTTGTCATTATGGACGGTATGGGGATCGGTAAGCAAGATGACAGCGACGGTGTTTTTTTGGCCAAGACCCCTGTGTTGGATGAATTGATGGGATCTAAATTATATACGACGCTGAAAGCCCATGGGAAAGCTGTTGGTATGCCAAGTGATGATGATATGGGCAATTCAGAGGTTGGTCATAATGCTTTAGGCGCGGGACGTGTATTTGATCAGGGAGCTAAGCTTGTTTCTCGTTCGATCGATTCTGGCGAGATCTATCAGACCGACACATGGAAACAATTGGTCAATAGAGTAAAAAAAGATAATAAGGTTTTTCATTTTATCGGTCTGCTGTCTGATGGCAATGTTCATTCTCATATTGATCAGCTTTTTGCGCTCGTTAATCAATGTGCCAAGGAAGGCGTCCGGCGTCTTTGCTTGCATGTGCTCCTAGACGGCCGCGATGTTTACGAAAAGTCCGCGTTGACATACATTGAACGCACAGAAGAACTGTTAAAGTCGATCAACTCTGCCAACCGCACCTACGATTACCGCATCGCATCCGGCGGCGGCCGCATGGTGACGACGATGGATCGTTATAATGCGGATTGGACAATTGTTGAGCGCGGCTGGAAAGCCCATGTCTTGGGCCGCGGCAGAAGATTTGCGTCAGCGAAAGAGGCCGTTGAAACATATTACAAAGAAGACCCTAAGATAACCGACCAGTATCTGGATTCCTTTGTCATCGAAGATGACGGCTCACCTGTCGGCACGATCGAAGATGGGGATAGCGTTGTGTTCTTTAATTTCCGGGGCGACCGCGCCATTGAATTATCGATGGCTTTTGACAGCCCTGATTTTGACAAATTTGACCGTGTTCGCACTCCGGATGTTCTTTTTGCCGGCATGATGGAATATGACGGTGATCTGCACATCCCCAGGCATTATCTGGTCAATCCGCCGCAGATCGAAGGGCCGGTGGGGGTCTATATGTGTGCCAACGGCATCAAGGCATTCGCGATCTCTGAAACCCAGAAATACGGTCATGTCACTTATTTTTGGAACGGCAATAAAAGCGGGTATATTGACCCTGCTCTTGAAACCTATGTTGAGATCCCTTCGGACAAGATCCGTTTTGATCAGGCTCCGCGGATGAAGGCGGATGAGATCACGGACAAGACCATTGAATTGATCAAAACTGGCCAATACAAATTCGGCCGTATCAATTATCCTAATGGGGATATGGTGGGTCATACGGGTGTGACGGAAGCTATTATCAAGTCTGTAGAGGCTGTGGATGAGGGCTTAGCAAAGATCCTAAATGTGATACGTCAAACTAACGGTATTGCTCTTGTTCTGGCTGATCATGGCAATGCTGATGAAATGTTCACTGTTAAGAACGGTAAAAGGCAAGTAAGTACGGCGCATTCTTTAAACCCTGTGCCGTGTGCGATCGTTGACCCCAACTATCAGGGGGAATATCAAATGGCTGACCTAAAAGAACGCGGACTTGCCAATGTGGCAGCTACATTACTTAATTTACTTGGGTTTGAAGCTCCCAAAGACTATGCACCGTCATTGATAAAGTTCAAATGAGCAAGATCAATCAGCGCAATAGTTTTATTACGACATTGGTCAAAGTCCCTAAGGACAAGTTTAAATTATTGTTTGACCTTGCCCCGGTGCCTTTGATCGAAGGCATATGGAATTCTTCGTTCCAGGTCTTAAATGCCAATCAAGCGGCGTTGCAATTATTCTCCAGTCAGGATCGTAAACAATTTGATGACTGGTTCCCTTCATTCCCTACAAAGATAAGCACAAAGGTATTGTTGGAATTACTCAGTGCCAGGGTGAAAGGTGACTTTTTTGAGCATGAGGTCAAGCTACCGACCATGCGCCGTAATCATGTGTATGTGTTCATGCGGGTGGCGTATATCCCTGCCCAATTTGCCTCTGGGCCGCAGCATGTTATTTTAGCTTTTCATGATGTGACCGAAGTTCGCCGTAAAGAGAATTTTTTAAAGAAATTGTCTCAATTGGATGGATTGACAGGGGTTTATAATCGGCGCGCAGTTCTGCAGCGTTTGGATGAAGAGCTTTCACGTGCGAAACGTTATGATCTTAACTTAGGATGCGTGCTGGTGGACCTGGATAATTTTAAAAAAGTTAATGATCAGTTGGGTCATTTATATGGAGACAGGTGCCTGCGCGCTGCTGTTAATCTTTTAAAATCGACATTAAGGAAGACGGATATTATTGGACGTTTGGGCGGGGATGAGTTCATTATCATCATGCCGGAAACAACTGTGGAGCAATCCAGGATCCCTGTGGAGCGTTTTCTGCAGAGTTCAAGATCCGCTCTTGAGTTCCGTCAGAAAGGTAAGACATTGAACGTCACCTTTAGTGTCGGCGTCAGCGCATTCCCAGCGACGGGGCAAGAAACAGGAAGAGAGTTGATCAAGGCCGCGGATCAGGTGTTGTATCTCTCCAAGTCTAATGGCGGGGATCAGTGCCATTATTATGATAATAACGTCCATCATTTACCTAGTCCTTGAGCACTTCCGAACGCATTCCACAACGTGTATTAGAACTATCGTTTCATGCAAAAGACCCTAATGATCTACTGATGGTCCGGGCGATCCTGGTTTCATTGGGGATCAAAAACCATGAGATCATTGATGATGAGAATATAGGGGCAGCATCTTTAAGGTTTTATCCAATGGATAGCCTTTTTGCCCAAAAGATCAGAAAGTTATTCATTAAATTATCGTTAAATGGTTTAAAGGTCAAACAGCAAACACTGCTGCCTAAAGACTGGTTAACTCTCTGGAAGAAGAATTGGAAGCCGGCGAAACTCACCCGGTTGCTTGATGTTGTTCCTGTATGGTGTCAAGAGAAGTATAAGAATGTAAAGGGACGTGATCATATTTTGATGGATACTGTCTTGTCATTTGGAACAGGGCTGCATGAGACGACGCAGATCGTTTCACAGATGATCGAGGATCATCGCGGTCAGATCAAGTCGTTGTTCGATATAGGTACTGGCACGGGCATCTTAATGATGGTAGCCAAAAAACATGGTGTCCCTGATGTTCGCGGGATTGACCTGGAAGATCTTTCCATAGAAGCCGCGAAGAAAAATCTTAAGGTCAATCATTTAAGGGCACAAGTTTCTAAAGCGGACATCAATAGGTTTGAACATGTTCGTGTTTATGATTTTGTCGCAGCGAATTTAGTTACCCAGGACCTTATTCAATATCAGAAGAAAATTGCCCGTTTTGTTGCTCCGGGTGGATTTTTGGCTGTATCAGGTATTTCCCTGGAGAATTGTCCTCGTTTTGAAAATAATTTTAAACTGTCTGGTTTCTATTTATGCCAGGCTATCAAGGCAAAAGAATGGGCCGGATACTTATTTCAAAAGAACAAGTGATCGAATCATTTGTACGCTCCAGTGGTCCTGGAGGGCAGAATGTCAACAAGGTTGAGACGTGTGTTCTGCTTATCCATAAACCGACGGGTATATTAGTCAAATGTCAGGAATTTCGCAGTCAATTTCAAAACCGTCAGCGCGCATGGGAGTTGCTTGAAAAGGCTCTGCAGGAGAGGGAAGTTTTCCGGCAACAGCAAAGAAAACACCTGAAAGAAAAGATCAGGCGGCAGAACCGTAAACGGTCTGCTTCGGCAAAAGAGCGGATGCTGGCTGACAAAAAGAAGCATGCCCAAAAGAAATCGCACCGCAAAGGAGTGGGGACAGATGATTGATATTAGTCAGAAACTTGTCACGGTTAGGCGTGCCGTTGCCAGCGGCAAGATCGTTCTCAGTCCGGCTATTTTTAAGGAATTGATGAAGAAGGGGTCTCCAAAAGGGGATATATTCGAGGCTGCCAAGATCGCAGGTATTAATGGGGCTAAATTGACCCCAGCGGTGATCCCGTATTGTCATCCTTTGAATCTAGAGAAAGTATCGATCATTTTTGAGGTCTGTAAAAAGGAATGTTCTGTGTTGGTCCAGGCAGAAGTATTGTGCAGCGGCAAGACAGGTGTGGAGATGGAAAGTCTGGCTGCGGTCAGCGCGGCCTGTTTGACGATCTATGACATGATGAAATGGGCCGGTCAGGAAATGGTCATTGAGGGTATTTGTTTAAATCATAAAAGCGGCGGCAAAAGCGGGGTATATAAAAAATGAACGTACGCAAAGCGATCATCATTAGCACACTCTGGGTGCTGGCGGCAATGGCATTTAATGTGGGTATATATGTCTTTTATGGACAACAGAAAGCTCTCGAATTCTTAACGGGATATTTGATCGAAATATCTCTGAGTGTTGATAATATCTTCGTGTTCCTGCTTATTTTCAAGTATTTTAAATGCGAATCCAAGGAGCAGGCGAGGATCCTGACATGGGGTGTTTGGGGAGCGCAGTTGATGAGGGCGGTATTGATCGTTGTTGGGATCAAACTGATCACCATGTTCTCGTGGTTGCTTTATATTCTGGGGTTCTTCCTGGTGGTGATGGGTATCAAAATGTTCGTGGAGAAAGAAAAAGATGTCCATATGCAGGATAATCAGATCCTGGTCTTCTGTCGTAAACATTTTCCTCAATTAAAACCTTGGATCGTCATATTGATCATCGTTGAGGTGACGGATCTATTATTTGCGTTGGATTCGATCCCTGCCATATTTGCGATCACGAAGGATCCATTCATCGTTTGGACGTCTAATGTTTTCGCGATCATTGGGCTCCGGGCAATGTATTTTGCCTTGGCTGCGGTCATGCCGATGTTCACATATTTGCATTATGCTCTGGGCATGATCCTTGTCTTTGTCGGAGCCACCATGCTTTTAGAACATGTGCTTGTTATCAGCGTCCAACTCAAGTTGATATTCATTGTTTTTGTATTGGTTGGAGCTGTTCTTTTATCGATCAGGGATAAGAAGGCTGTTAACCATTAATTTGCTTTTTATGAATATCACCATCCGCAGATTTTTTCTTTGCCTGATCGTTGGTCTTGCGGGGGGGGTCTATCTCTGGAAACGTTCAACATTCCCTCCGTACGGTACCCCAAGTAATGAATTAAGCAATGTCTATTGGGGGTTGATCATTGACGTCGCTCATAAATGGCGCAGCGGTCATTTGACATTCTGGGATGAAGGTTTAGGCGGTGTAAGTTTATTCACATCAGGATCGTATCCGGTCTTATTTCCCACTAATATTGCGGCATTGTTCTTAAATGACGCCCAATTTTATCTATTCAAGTTGATCGAACCTTATGTGTTCGGTTTGACCCTGACGATTTTCCTGTTCGTTCATCATTTTCGTATCCGCTGGCCTCTCGCTATCGCTGGAGCTTTGATCTATATGGGGCTTAATATCGGAAGGCAGGGGAATCTGGTCTTGACCCCGATCATGATCAGCGGTGTTGTGATGATGCCGCTGGCTTTAAGTGTGTTCTTATCATGGGAAAAAAGGAATATATACCTGGCTCTTTTTTTGATGTCGGCTACGACAGGTCTGCAGTTCTTGATGGGAGGGGCGGGCCAATTCCTTCAGACCATTTATTGGGAAGTATTATTTATCATTGTTTATGTGCTGCTAAATTATCCGATCAAGAGGGCTTTGTGGTTAAGCGTTGTATCCATGGGTATTTTGTCCCTGGGCGCGATCTCATCGGCTGCGGTACAGATCCTTCCAACGATACACAATGTGCTTTTTGAAGCGGCCAGGTATGAAGGAGCCTATCCTGTTAATTCTTTTCCGCTATGGCCAACACAAGGCAATTTTGAAATGTCGCTTTTTAAAATGATCGCAGCGACCTTTGTTTTCTCCTCTGTCAAATCAGCTGTCACATTTTTAATGCTTTTGATCATAGCACTGATCTTCGCGATCGGGTGTTATCGGGAAATATTCAAAGATGTTCGTGAAAGAAAGTTATTCTTTGCGATCGTAGCATCTATTCTTTTGTATTTTTCCTCACCATCTATATTTGACACATTGCTGCGATATTTCCCCCATCAAATGCCATTTTTGAATTTGTTCAGCAAGATCTCTTTTATTTATGGTGTGTATTACATGGATTTTTTGCTTGTACTGATCGTTGTCGTGGTTTTCTCGCGAATGACTCACGGTCTAGATGGTTGGGGATTCTTTCGACGAAAGAAATCATTGTCTGTTTTGCTGGTACTTGCGGGTTGTTTGTGGGTGGTTGTGGCGGCATGGATCATGAATGTCCAATCGGGCACACCTTTCCTTTTAGAGCGTTTTAAGATCTTTGGACACAAGTTCTTTTGGGGGCTTGCCTTAACATATTGGCTGATCGTCGTGTTCTTTATGTTAGGTCCGCGTATCCATAAATTCATGCGATGGGTTTGTTGTCTGGCCCTATTTGGTTTTTTGATCTCTTTAGGGGTGCGATCATTTTGGATGTCATTCATGTGGAATGATAAGGGGCTTTGTACTTCCAAAGAACAATTTGGCATGAGCTCACCGGAGTATAATTTTTACAAGAACGCGTCGGGCAAATTCTTTTTGCCATTTTCCTACTATTTGCCTGTGTATGATAATTATAATCTTCTTTATGGTGTCAAGGGTTTGACGGGATTTATTCCCATTCCTTCAAAGCATTTTAATGATTTTATATTTTATCTGAACCATTTCTCACCTGAACATTCCCGCATCATCAGGAATTACTGGATAGAAAGGCCAACTGAGGCCATGACGAATTTCTGGCCCGTGGATTTTTCCTGGGTTGATCATCATAAGGTGCTGCCCTGGCGCAATTTTAAGAAATTGATTGATGGTGACAGGTTTGATATCTGGGGCAGGGAGGGTGAACCGATCAGGGTTTTCTTTAAAGATGGATCATCAACGAGAACCATTCAGGAAGTTGCTGAAGATTTGAATAAAGGGGTTAATATCTATCCGCGGACTAATGATGTTTATAGGAATTATGTTGAACAAGGGTCTGATGATGTTGTGTTTAATGTCCAGGCCACAGACTCTAAGATGGTTGTGCTGCCAAAGTCATTCCATTCGGGATGGAGAGCATATGTCAACGGCCAACAATCTCCTGTCGTACTTTCGGACCATATATTTATGGGGGTAGTTGTTCCCAAAGGTGCCTCAGAGGTTCATTTTAAGTTCACTCCGCCATGGTTGATGGCGGGATTTTTCATCACTGTGTTATTTTTCTTTACATTATTTGTTCTTCTGGCGCTATTTGTATAATGTTCTTTTGGATTATTTTATTGCCCATTTATTTCTTTTATATTACTATTAATCCATGTCCAATACCGACCTGAAACCGATCATACTTCCTGAGAATTTCAATTATGTCGCAGCTTTCCTATCTTTCGCGTGCATGCTGCGTTGCAGTTACTGCATTAATCATCACGGCGGTGATCTGGTAAAAAAGCGCTGGATGTCCGGTGAAGATTGGATCCGTGGTCTTAACCGCATACGATCTAAGAATGGGGATGTTCCCATTACGTTTCAAGGTGGGGAGCCGACTGTCCATAAACATTTTTATGAGATCGTCAAAGGTCTAAGGGGGGATTTCCCCATTGACCTGTTGACGAATTTAGAGGTTGATCCTGAGGTGTTTATGAGCCACATTGGTCCAGAGCGCATAAAGCGTGATGCGCCTTATGGATCTATTCGTGTTTCCTACCATCGAGGTCAGCAGGACCCGGATGTATTGCTTAAGCGTGTTAAGTATTTTATGGATAAAGGGTATCACATCGGCGTTTGGGCTGTTGACCACCCGGAATATATGGATGAAACACGTAAAGTCCAGAAACAGGCTGAAAATATGGGGATCGATTTCAGGCTTAAAGAATTCCTGGGGCCTTATAATGGGACTAATTATGGAACGATGAGATATCCAGAAGCGGTCAATGCCAGAATGGTGCGCAGCTGTGAATGCCGCACTACGGAATTCCTGATCGATCCAGCCGGGTATATTTTTCGTTGCCATTCAGACCTTTACGCCAATCGTTTTCCACTTGGGCATTTATTGGATGAGCAGCCGCCTAAACTTTTGGGTGAATGGGTTCCCTGTTCTGTTTATGGAAAATGCAATTCTTGCGATATTAAAGTAAAGAATAACCGTTTTCAGGAATATGGTCACTCATCGGTTGAGATCCGCGCGATCGGCGAGCCTTATGCGTCAAACCTTGAATATGTGGAAGAAGTTGTCAATACCTACGGCAAACAGGATGCGACTGCAGGTGCCATTATCCGTTAGTCCGCAATGATCCAAAAGATGTACTCATGAAACAACAAAAAAAAGTTCTCATCATTAAAACAGGGTTTTCTGAGTTTCTTGATAGGGGCATTTCTACAACGGTCAGTCTGGGGGATGTTCTGATATGTACAGCCCTTCTTCATGTTTATAAGAATGATGAGGTGGTCTGGCTCACAGACTGGCAAGCTAAACAACTCCTTAAGTTTAATCCATATATAAACAGGTTATTGATCTTTAGCACAAAAACCGTGCATGATCTGATGCAGGAGCAGTTTGATGTCTTGATCAATCTTGAGAAAGACATCGGGATCTGTACGATGATCAACGGCATTGTGTCTAAGAAGAAGTATGGTTTTTATTTTAATGATAAATCCCATCAGATCACAACGCGCAAGAGATCTACGCGGTATTTATTATCCGGACAGGAGAATCAGAGGGATATTCCAAAGAATGCGTTGGAATTATTGTTTGAGACGGTGGGGAAGAAGTGGAATGGTCAGGGACTGATCCTGGGGAACAAACGCAGGACGCGGATCAAATATGATGTCGGTTTCAACCATTCGGTCGGCAGCAAATGGCCGACAAAAGCGTGGCCTATGGATCACTGGAAAAAGTTGGAAATGCTGCTGCAAAAGGGGTATACGGTCTCCTGGCAGCAGGGACACAAGAATTTAACAAAATATATTGAATGGATCGACAGCTGTCGTATTATTGTCACATCTGATTCGCTGGGACAGGCGATCGGGCAGGCGTTAGGCAAGAAGGTCATTACATTGTATGGGCCGACGAATTACCTGCGCATGCAGGGGATCCCCAATGTGGAAGTCATCGCGTCAACTGCCAATTGCCATCAAATGCCGTGTTATATGCCGTATTGCACCAATAAAGATTTTTGTATGAATTTTATTTTACCTGCGGATGTTGCCCGCAAGTGCAAGGAGTTTTTATCATGATCAAGAACGTGTTTGTCACGGGTGGGGCTGGTTACGTTGGAGCGGTATTGATCCCCAAGCTATTAAAGGCGGGGTATCAAGTGAAAGTATTGGATCTTTTTCTTTACGGAGAAGATGTATTCCCATCTGTCGCCAAAGATCCTAATCTAACCTGCATCAAAGGCGATATACGTGATGTGCAATTGCTGGAAAAACATATCCCGGGCACTGATGCGGTGATCCATCTGGCGTGTATTTCCAATGACCCCAGTTATGAACTAAACCCTAACCTGGCCAAAACGATCAATTATGACGCTTTTTTGCCTCTGGTCGCTATTTCCAAAAAGAACAAGGTCAAGCGCTTTATTTATGCGTCCAGTTCCAGTGTGTACGGTGTTAAAGAAACACCCAATGTGACTGAAGACCTTCCTCTTGAGCCCTTGACGGATTATTCTAAATATAAGGCCTTATGCGAAGATGTTTTGCTCAAAGAGCAGACGAAAGATTTTACGGTATTGATCTTACGTCCCGCGACGGTTTGCGGATATTCACCGCGTTTGCGTTTGGACCTTACCGTTAATATCTTGACCAATCATGCGATCAATAATAACCGCATCAAGGTGTTTGGCGGCGGACAGAAACGTCCTAACATTCATATTGAGGACATGACCGATCTTTATATAGAATCCTTGAAATACCCTTCTGAAAAGATCGCCGGTAAAATATTCAATGCCGGTTATGAGAACCATTCGGTCAGCCAGATCGCACAAATGGTCAAAGACAATCTGGATCGGCCCTCGATCGAAATTGTGGTTGAACCGACCAATGACAACCGTTCCTATCACATTTCTTCTGAGAAGATATTGAAAGAACTTGGGTTTAAACCAAAACATACGATCGCGGACGCGGTCGTTGATCTGCGCAAAGCTTTTGAAGCCGGTAAAGTACCAAATTCTATGACAGATAACAAATATTACAATATCAAGACCATGCAGGCGGTTAATTTACAATGAGTCAGATCAAGCACCAGTTGCTAGAGCAAATGATCAAGATCCGTCAGGCGGAAGAAAAGATCGTTGCTGTGTATGCTAAAGAACAAATGATGAAAACGCCCACCCATTTGTCCATTGGGCAAGAGGCAGTAGCAGCGGGGTTGTCTTTGGCGCTGCGTCTTGATGACCAGATATTTACCGGCCACCGATGCCATGCGGCCTATTTGGCCAAGGGCGGTGATTTCGATGGTTTTTTTGCGGAATTATGCGGACGGGTATCGGGTATATCACGAGGCAGGGCGGGGTCAGCGCATTTAACGGATCCATCCGTGCACATTTATTCATCGCCGATCTTAGGCGCGATGATCCCAGTGGCTGTAGGGGCGGCCTTGTCGTTTAAAATGGACCGTAAAGATAATGTTGCGGTATCTATTTTTGGTGATGCCACGATCGAGGAGGGGGCTTTTCCCGAAAGCGTGAATTTTGCATTAGCAAAACAGCTACCAGTCCTGTTTTTATGTGAGAACAACCTTTATTCGACGCATTCTCCCTTAGGCGTTCGTCAGCCGCCTTCTGCGATCTATAAACGTTTATCGTCTCCGGACCTGAAGACAACACAGATCGACGGTAATGATGTGGAGCTGGTTTACGAGACATTACATCGCGTCATTGAGCAGATACGTAAGGAACAAAAACCTCAATTTGTTGAATGCTTGACCTATCGTTTTCGGGAACATGTGGGTCCGCTGTTTGATTATGACAGGGGATACCGAACAAAAGAGGAAGTGGATTCCTGGATGGCAAAGTGCCCGATCAAGAGGTTTAGCGAAAAGCTTATCAAGGAAAAGATCCTGTCACAAACAGATATTGATGCGTTGAATCTAAAATGGTCAAAACGTTCAGACGAAGCCTATCAGAGGGCATTAGCAAGCCCATGGCCGGATACTGAGGAATTATTAAGGTCGGTGTATTGATATGAACCGTGAGATCACATATGCTCAGGCGATCAGTGAAGCTCTTTGTCAGGGAATGGAGAAAGATCCCAATGTGTTTATCTTTGGGCTTGGGGTCGATGATTATAAAGGGATCTTTAACACGACCAGGGAAGCATTTTTAAAATTTGGTTCAACCCGCGTGTTTGATACGCCTGCTTCAGAGAACGCATTGACAGGTGTTGCCATCGGTGCCGCACTTAATAAAAAGCGTCCAGTCTTAGTACACGCGCGTAATGATTTCATGTTCCTGGCCCTTGATCAAATGATCAATAACGCCGCTAAATGGAAATATACCTATGCGGGGAAGTCCATTGTACCGATCGTGGTACGCGGGATCATCGGCAAAGGGTGGGGACAAGGGCCGACGCATTCCCAAAGCATTCAATCTATCCTGGCGCATTTTCCTGGATTGATCGTGGCCATGCCAAGCAATGCCTGTGATATCAAAGGGATCATTCTGCAATCCCTTAAAAGTGATTCGCCTGTGGCGATATTAGAGCACAGGTCTTTGTATGATCTAAAGTCGGTGGTGCCGCAAGAATATTACACCATTCCTTTTGGGGTCGCCCGTATTGTTCGTCCTGGGAAAGATGTGACGGTTGTGGCTACTTCCTGGATGGTTGATCAAGCCCAGAAAGCCGCCGAGCAGTTAGAAAAGGTTGGGATCAGCATGGAGATCATTGATCCAGTCACGATCACGCCGCTTGATGAAGCAGCGATCATCCGATCTGTCACCAAAACAGGAAGGTTGATCGCGGCGGATACCAGCTGGGCTAAATGTGGGTTTGCCTCCGAAGTCGCCGCCATCGCTGCAGATAAAGCGTTTAGTTCCCTAAAAGCACCTGTGAAGCGTATCACCTGGCCCGAGTCACCCTGTCCGGTATCAAAGCCATTAGAAGAAGCATTCTATCCAAATTTTGAGACGCTCATCGCTGCGGCCTATGAGCTTTTGGAACGCAAGGACAAGTTCGACTTTAAGGAAAAAGCGGCAGATACTTTTGTTGGTCCCTATTAATGCGCACTGTTTTTATATTGTCCATAAGCAGCGATATTGGTCTTGATCTGGCAAGACGTTATCTGGATTCAGGTTTTAAGGTCATTGGCACATACCGCAGTGACCTTCATTTAAAAGATCTGCGCGCGAACAAGAATTGCGTATTGATCAAATGCGACGTGTCCCGATCTAAAGATATCAAAGCTCTGGCAGCAAGATTTAAAAAGAATGGATCGACCTGGGATGTTTTTATTTCGTGCGTTGGGCATCCTTTGCCTGTTGTGCCTTTTTTTGAAAGCGACTTTGAGGAATGGTCTGCGTCAGTCAATACGAATTGTTTAGCTCAATTGCAGGCGCTTCATGCGCTTTATCCGTTCCGCAATAAAGTTGTCAGCGACGTTATCCTTTTTGCCGGAGGCGGCATGAACGGCACAGTTCTTAATTTTTCCGCCTATACTGTCTCAAAGATCATGCTGGCCAAGATGTGCGAGTTTTTAGATGCGGAAAATAAGGATATGAATATTTTTATAGTCGGCCCTGGGTGGACGAAGACCAAGATCCATCACACGATCTTAAGCGACAAGCGAACGGCAAAAGCGAAGGTGAAAGAGACTAAAGATTTTCTAAAGGAAAAGGAAGGTACGCCGCTCGAGGATATTTTTAACAGCATAGAATGGCTGCGCGCGCAGGGCAAAAGTGTGGTTTCTGGGAGGAATTTCTCTATCGTATATGATCCCTGGAAGGAGAAGACCAGGGATAGGTTGGTCAAGGCGTTGCTTAAGGACGCTGATATGTATAAATTACGCAGGCAAGGCAATACCTTCCTGCAATAGAAAGAAAGAGCGCTATGGCAAAGAAAATATCTCAGCAGGAAGCATACCGTTTAGGAACAGATTATCAATTCATTGACTCGATCGATCTGGGGCCATGGACCTCCTACAGTCTTCTACATGATCCAAAACATATGGGGTTTGTCTTGTCCCGTTATAAATTCCCGGCGAAAATGTTTGATGGGTTTGATTCTGCCATCGAAGTGGGCTGCGGGGATGCCTTCGGTACACCGATCGTGGCCCAGCATGTTAACAAAGTCTTGGCGATCGAGCCGGATGCCCGGCACATTGAAAGCAATAAAAAAAGACTGGCCAAGATCAAGAATGTTGAATTCCGCTGCGGGACGATCCAGGACCTGAAACTGCCGAAGGGTAAATTCGACGGGGCATATTCCATTGATGTGATCGAGCATTTGGACCAACATTTAAATGATCCTTTTGTCAGAAGCCAGGCGCAGATCTTGAAAAAAGACGGTGTTTGCATCATTGGCACACCGAATATCACGGCTAATGAGTATGCTTCAGAACGCAGCCGTGTTCAGCACATCAATTTGCACAGCCAAAAAACGTTGAAAGCGCTGATGGAGAAATATTTCAAGCGCGTGTTCATGTTCGGGATGAATGATGAGGTTCTGCACACAGGGTACGCTCCGATGTGTCATTATATTTTTGGGATGGGTGTGGGGGTTAAATGAAACTAGCGGATTATATTGTACAATTCCTGCATGCGCAGGAGATCAAGCATGTGTTCGTTGTGTCCGGCGGTGCAATTATCCATTCCATTGATTCGGTCGCGCGGCATCCGGACATGCAGTATATTTGTGTCCAGCATGAACAGGCCGGCGGTGCGGCGGCCGATGCGTATTCGCGCGTGAGCGGCAAGGTCGGCACGGTCATGGTCACCTCTGGTCCAGGGGCGACGAATTTGACGACAAGCATTTGCAACGCTTATTTTGATTCCATTCCCTGTTTGTTCATTTGTGGCCAGGTAACGACACCGAGGCTGCGTCCCAGTGATCAATTGCGCCAGAAGGGTTTCCAGGAAACTGATGTTGTTTCGTTGTTCTCCTCAATCACCAAGTATTCGGTGCGGATCATGGACCCATACGACATCAAATATGAACTGCAGAAGGCCATCTACATCGCCACCCATGAACGTCCTGGACCCGTGATGCTGGACATTCCTGATGATCTGCAGCGCTCGGATATTGATGTCAGCCAGTTGAGGGAATTCCCTGTTCCTGCGAAAGAACATTATACCGAATGCACGGATCAAGCCAGTCAGTTAATGACATTGATCAAGCGCGCGAAAAGACCGGTCTTGATCCTGGGTGCCGGTATCCGGATCGCGCATGCGATAGAGCCGGTTTTGAATTTTGCCCGTCACCAGGGTATCCCTGTCCTGTTGACGTGGGGCGGTAAAGACATCATGGCGCATGATGATCCTCTGAATATGGGAGGTCTGGGTGTCGTAGGACCGCGCTGGGGGAATTTTGCCGCCCAGAACGCGGATTTGATCATAGGAGCCGGAACCAGGCTTTCCCAAATGATCACGGGAGGAAAAACAACATTATTCGCCCCAAAAGCTAAAAAGGTGCTCATTGATATTGATCCTCATGAACTAAATAAGTTCACCCAAAATGATTTCAAGTTGGACATGGGCATTCAATCGCCATTGCCGTTGTTCTTCAAACTGATGATCTCATTGGCTGGAGACAAACAGGACCGTTATGAACAGTGGCGGGCGCAGATCAGGCAATGGGAGAAGCAGTATCCCATTTGTCCGGCTTCTAAATATGACCGTAAGGATTTTGTCGACGGGCATGTTTTTGTAAAAGAGATCTCCAAGGCTTCTGATGCCAGTGACGTGTACATAACGGATACAGGTGCCAATATTTCCTGGACGCTTCAGGCTGTTGAGATGAAGCTGGGGCAGCGGATGTTCTCTGCCTGGAATCATACACCGATGGGGTATGCGTTATCCGCGAGTGTGGGAGCTATCGCCGCAGGCGCGCCAAGGGTATTGTGTTTGACGGGCGATGGCGGGCTGATGATGAATATCGAAGAGTTGGCAACCATACGGCGTTATAACATGAATGTGAAAGTGTTTATTTTCAGCAATGACGGTCACGCCATCCAGAAACAGACCATGGATACATGGCTAAATTCCAATTATGCGGCTGTCGACCAGAAAACTGGTTTATGTTTTCCAGATTTTATTAAAACTGCGGAAGCGTTTGGATTACCTGCGGTACGCATTGCCAACCATCAGGAACTTCGATCAGGGATAAAGAAGGTCCTGACAACATCTGGCCCTGTTGTCTGCGAACTCATGATCGACCCTGATCAGAAGATCGAGCCGATGTTAAAATTTGGTTCCGGATTGGAAGACCTGAACCCTAAACTTCAACCTGAAGAATTAAAAGCTATCATGAAAGTGTCCGAAAATGGCTGAGATCGACCTTCTTGTCAACTACCCAAAAACAAAACGCAATGTCCACGAACGCGGACAGGAGAAAACAGAAGAGGACCGCCGCATCGGCCGTCAATTTGGTCAGGAGTATTTCGACGGTGACCGCCGATTTGGCTATGGCGGTTATAATTATAATGCGCGGTTCTGGCAGCCGGTCATGCCTACGTTCATTGAACATTTTGGTTTAACAAAGAATAGTTCCGTACTGGATGTCGGCAGCGGCAAAGGGTTCATGCTTTACGACCTTATGCTGGCTGTCCCAGGGATCAAGGTTGCTGGCATTGATATTTCCCAATATGCCATTGATCATACACTAGAACAGGTCAAGCCATTTGTCCGCCAGGGGGATGCCAAGAAACTGCCTTTTCCTGATAAAAGTTTTGATGTGGTGATCTCGATCAACACAGTCCATAATTTGCCTCTTGAAGAATGCAAACAATCCTTACGTGAGATCCAGCGTATTGCCCGCAAAGGTTCCTTTATCACTATGGATGCGTATCGTACCCCGGAGGAAAAAGAACGCATGGATGCCTGGAACCTGACTGCCTTGACATATATGCATGTCGATGCCTGGAAGAGGCTCTTTCAGGAAGTTGGTTATACCGGTGATTTTTATTGGTTTATTCCATGAAGACACGAGCCGCTATCCTTTGGGAATTACATAAACCCCTTGTTCTCGACGATGTTGAGGTCCCCGCATTAAAAAGGGGGCAGGTGTTGGTGTCTGTCTTATATACAGGCATTTGCCGCGCACAGTATAACGAAATGATCGGGCTTAAAGGCCCGGATAAATTCTTGCCGCATTTACTCGGCCATGAAGCATCAGGGATCGTGATCGACATTGGGCCTGGTGTGACCAAGGTCAAAAAGGATGATTATGTCTGCCTGTCCTGGATCAAGGGTGAAGGCTTAGACGGGATCAATAGTCAATATAAGCTAAACGGCCAAACGATCAACGCCGGCGGTGTGACAACCTTTGCCGATGTGACCATAGTGTCTGAGAACCGGGTGACGAAGATCCCCAAGTCCATTAGTCCTGATGTCGCGTCGATCTTAGGGTGCGCGATCCTGACGGGATGCGGGATCATGGGCAATACATTGATGGCTCAGAAAGGTTCTTCAGTCGCGGTTTTTGGTGTCGGCGGGATTGGTCTAAGTGTCGTTCTGGGGGCGAAGCGTAGAGGATGTCAGACGATTATTGCGATCGATATTGAACAGAAAAAACTGGATTTTGCCAAGCATCTGGGGGCGACGCATACCTTGAATGCAAAATCTCCTGATCTATTGGAGGAGATCGCTAAGATAACTCCCCAAGGGCTGGATTATGCCGTAGATGCTTCAGGTAATAAGCAGGCGATGGAAAATGCATTCGCTTCAGTAAAGGAAAAAAGCGGTATTTGCGTCATTGCTGGTAATTTAAGCAAAGATGAAAAGATCTCTTTGCATCCATTTGATCTGATCAAAGGAAAACGGATCGTAGGAACATGGGGCGGAGAATCCCTTCCGGACCGGGATATCCCTAAATATGTCCGGGATTTTTCTTCCGGCAGGCTTTCTTTCGACAAGATGATCACTCACCGATTCGATCTTGAAGCAATTAACCAAGCATTCGCTGTCCTGGCACAAGGTGAGGCAGGGCGCATAATTTTAAGAACGAACAATGTCCATTGATCATTCCAATAAGAGCGTTAGTGTTGTCATTCCGGCTTTTCGAGAAGAAGAGAATATTGAGGCGGCTATCGAGAATGCGGTAGCTGCTGTTTCTTCTGTCGTTGCTGATTATGAGATCATTGTTGTTGACGACGGGAGTCCTGATAAGACAGGTGAGTTCGCCAGGATCAAGGCCGAAGCGAACCCTAATATCCGCGTGGCCGTCAATGCCAGCAATCAGGGTTTTGGTTATTCCTTCGCGCGGGGCGTTAAGATGACGACCAAAGATTTTGTTACGGTCTTTCCCGGCGACAATGACATGGCTGCACAGTCGTTAAAAGACCTGGTTCTTGCCAGAGGCCAGGCGGACATTGTCATTTCTTACATGAGAAAAACGGATCGCCGTTCATATTTAAGACGATTCTTGTCCTGGATGTTCGTTGGCTTAATGAACATTATATTTGGCCTAAAGTTGAAATATTACAATGGCGCTTTCATTTGCCGTCGAGACTTGCTGCAATCCATTCCGATCAAATCCACAGGATTGGCAGCGTTGGCTGAATGCATTATCCGTTTATTAAGGGCAGGTCGAAGCTATAAGACGATCTATTTTGAACACATCGGGCGCAAACACGATAGATCAAAAGCGTTGAATTTTAAAAGCATTAAAGCTGTTATCACAACCATTGTTGTTCTGACAAGGGATATTTATTGGCCTTCAAAATAGCTGATCCGATATGATCACCATCATTCTTTCATTTTTGATATTTATTATGGCGGCGCTCCTCCATGTCCTGTTTTGTTATATGAGTCCTGTTAAGAACCTCAAAGGGAAGTTGTTCATGCAGATCAGCGGCGGTGGACTTCTCCTGCTGATCTTGTTAGGGGTGGTGTTGTCTCTGCCTCTGTTGTGGACATCAGTATTATTCTACGTTTTGCTTCTCCCAATGTATTTGATCGTGTATGTCACGACAGAATTGGTCAGTCCCTCTAAAAAGATCCTTAAATCATTATCTCAATCGTCAGGGTTGACTTATGAAGAATTATTGAGTTTTCTTAAGAAGGAGAATCTGGTTGGATCTCGTTTGGATGAGTTGGTTGAGAGCGGATGCGTCAGGACATTGAGAGATCGTTATGCTTTGACGCCTTCAGGGGCGACACTGGCATCATTTCTAGAGATCTTTGGAAAGATCTTAGGACGAGGGGTGGGTGGCTAATGGCATCCAATACAGATATCGCGATCGTTTTATCCTCGGTTTTATCTTTCTTAATTTTTTTGGCTGCGCATTTTATTACCTTTCGGCGCCTGAAAGATGAGAAGCTATTTCAAGGGATCATTGCCACATTCGCAGGGGCCGCGGTATTTCTTATTCTCGTGACATTGCTTATATTCAAATTGACTTTTTTCCCGTTAATTATGTCTTTAGGGATTTACGGATTAAGTGCTTTTGTCTATATCCTATGTATTTTTGGACCTTTTGAGACATCGATCCGCATGAGACTGATCAGGGAGATTTCCACCGCAGTCCAGGGCAAAACACGCGAGGAGATCCTTGACCAATATAATGAACGGGTCATCTTGGATAACAGATTAAAGAGACTTCAGGGTTCCGGGGATATCAGGCTGGAAAATGGTAAATATGTGCTGGGGAAAACCCACAATGTTTTTTTTATCCTGGACTTTTTAGCTGGGCATCTACATGGCCTTATCCACAAGCCTTAAAAATTCCCTCAAATTCATCTTGCCGATCGTTGTGTGGTGCTGTATTTATCGCGGACTTTTATTTGGTGCTCTCAATGTCAGCGAGGATACTTTTGCTGTTTATGCCGTTGTAAAATATTTCCTGGCAAACCTTAAAACCGGTATTTTTGCGCACTGGAATCCTTTCATTCATTGGGGCATGGGGCATATCTGCCAGGTGGGTGAATATAACCCGATGTGGCTTTTCACATATGTGTTAAACGGCCTTGGTGTTAGTTTCTATCATTCCTTTCTGTGGACAGTGATCTTATACATGTTTGCTGGCGTGATAGGTGTTTATTATCTGCTGCTCTTGATATTCAAAGACCGTTTCCTGGCCTATCTGGGTTATTTGTTCTTTCTGTTCTCTGGGTTCCCCATGATCGTTTTTACCCAGGTCACGATCGTTCTGTTGTTCGTGCCTGTTGTATGGTTCCTGAAATTTCTGGGAGATTTTTATGTTTCTCGCAGTGTTCCCAGTGTGTTGTGCATGACATTCTGCCTCATGTTGATCACAACGACTTATATACCGTTTTATTTTTTGATCGTGATGGGGGTTCTACTGGTGTTTGGCGTGATCATTTTCCCGCGAGTGTGCTGGAATATGTTCACAGCGATCAAATTTTTTGTTTGCACAAAACCATTTGTGTTCATGCTGGCCCTTTGTTCGATCGGGGCTGGGGTCGGCGTTAGTTTCCTCAACTGGCTTTTTTTGAAATCTAATTTTATCGTGTTAGCCAGGCCGACAGATGTGAGTTACGATTCTATCAAGGATTCAGGGGTCTTGATATCCGATATCCTCAGGGATAATTCCCTCTTTTCGGTATTGATCCAAATGTTAAAGATGCCGATCTTGGAACATGCCAAATCTATTTTTACGTTGGACACCATTTCCTTCGATAATCAAAGGATATTTTATTTGCCGATCGTAGCGCATTTATGTGTGATGGCGGGGGTTCTGGCTAAGCTTAACAGGCATTTTCTGCTGTGGGGGGCGGTAAGTTTTACGTTATTCCTGATCGCAATAACCAGACTGTCCGGATTTTATCATTTTCTCTATGATCATATTTTCTTTTTTAAGATGTTCCGGAACCTATTCATTCTGATCCCGTTCATTTATGTTGCGTATATTGCGTTGGCCCTTGAAGCATCAAAAGGATTTATTCTTCGGATATTTGACCGTTATTCGACAGCAAAAACTGGGATCAAAGCGGCCATCATTATGATGACCATGTTCGCAGCATGGCCGGTATTGTCCGCGCATGCGCAAAAATTCGCGTTAATGGAACATTCTGATCTGATCCAAAGATCGGTGTCCTTGCCTTTAGAAAAACCGGTGTTTTCATTTGTCAGACCAGTTTCTGTCAGTGATGGATTAAAGCCTAATGATGTGTACCGACTTTATAACTGGCATATGATCGCGATGAAGGATGCGGATCGTTTCATCACCTTTAGTTATGGTTATCCTACCGTGTGGTCAAAGCAATTGGCGGCCTTATCGATGAATGTGCCCCAGTTGACAGCGTATGTGCAGCATAAATTCGTACTCTATGAGGCCCCATATCAACCCCCATCATTTTTTAGTCCGGAGGACTTTGTGCATTGGTCAGAGGTTTCACCTCCAGGGCGTTTTATTTCAGGGGCTTCTGATGGTCTGGTCATTGATCGATTCAATGCCAATCAGCTTCATTTTACAATGCGGAACCCCAGGGGTATGTTTTTTGTCTATAACGACAGTTATCACCCCTATTGGAAGGTTTTTGTAAATGATCGACCGGTGAAATTGCAGCGAGTTAATTTTGCTTTTAAAGGTGTTGTTTTGCCTGCGGGGACATCACATGTGCGTTTTGAGTTTGATCCACCGGGAGGGAACGCTCTTTATTTAGGTGTGTTGTTATTCTTTTATGTGTTCTTTGCGTTCTGTGTTTATTTATCATTCAGGAAGCGGGTCTAAGTTATGTGGCAATGGGTATTTTCATTGTTTAACAGAGGCTGGGTCGTTTACGCATTGATGTTCGTGCTCTTGTTCTTCTTTTTTGACCGCAATCAAGTCGCGGATGATGTGCTTAATACGTCGCGGCCAAGCGCCGATTATCTCCATTTCTTTTCTTACCGGACGAAGCCGTTCGATGTGAATGAATTCAAGAGGGCAAAGGCTTACTATCAAACACTGATCTCAGGGAAGTTTTCGACGGCAGCGATGCATGCCAACCTTGGCTTCTGTGATCATTATTTAAAAAACATATCTGGAGCAATAAGGAATTATGATAAAGCGATCCAGATGGACCAGAAAATGTATGCATTTTATTTTGATCGGGGGCTGATTGCTCAGTCACAAGGGGATCATTTAAAGGCTGTTGACATGTTTAGAAAATCGATATTTCTGCTGCCCAAAAATAAAGAAGAGTTGTTGGATCAACTGCATATTTCTGCAAAATACCGTTCACAAATGATGTTTGAGTATTATTATCAAAATCGTGTGCCGTGGGACCAGCAAATGGCATATGTGCATTTGCTGGAAAGTTTAACGTTTTTAAAGTCCTATGAAGAGCTTTTAGGCTATGCGGCAGCAGCCATTAAGATTTTTCCGGATGATCCGGAGATATTTTATTACGCATCGCTGGGGGCCTATAAAAACGGATATGTCAAAGAATCGCTTGGTTTTATCATCAGGGCATTGACCATTGCGCCTAACTACGCCAAAGCGTGTGAATTGAAAGCGATGCTGTCAAATGAGATCGGGGATGTGTCCACGGCAAAGACAGACATGGGAAATGCCAAGTTCTTTCAAGGGAAAAATGGTTGGCAACGAATGGTCGATATAGAGGAGCTTCATCATTGGGATGAGAATACTTTACTTTTCCAGATCTACCGTTAACTGGGTTTTGCTTTTCCTGGGGATAAGCGCATTATTTTTCCGTTTATACCGGATCACCAGCAATGATCTCCTTTTTTATGATGAGGGCATGTATTTGGGGTATAACCGTGCCTTTTTGAATTTGGTCGCTAATAATCCACCGCAGAATCTTAACGACCTGTGGATCATCATTGGGTTAATGTGGAAAGCGGCATTAGCGACGCCAAAGGCTTTATGGTTTTTTCTGGTTAACTTGCGAGTGTTTGTGAGTGGCGCTGAAGGTTATTATTATGCCCGTATTCTGTCGGCGTCCTGTGGGATAGGTACCGTGGTTCTAACATATTATTGGGCAAAACAATATTTCAAGTCTGTTAATCTAGGCGTGTTGAGTGCTGTTATTTTATTATTGCTGCCAAGTCACGTGTTTTATTCGCGGTTGGGGATGCAGGAATCATTAAGCGGCTTGTTGTTCTTGCTTGGTCTATATTGCTTTTTATCAATTAAGAACAGACCGAATTTATCAGCGATCCTATCGGCGTTGTTCTTGTTTTTGGTATTTCTCACTAATTATAGGATGGTGGTTGCACCGGTGTTCCTTTTGTTGATGGAAGCGCTGGAAGCTTGGGCTGGTAAAAGACATTTTGATCTTAAAAGGATCGTGATCTTTGGGGTGGTCTATCTATGCGGCTTTGTCATATTGGGGATACTTGAGAACGGCATCAATCTTAAGGTCAATGCCGCGTGGATGTTAAATCAGGCAGGGGAGTCGATGGGGTATCGTCAATGGTACAATTTCCTTTCGTTCCCGTATTATTTATTCAAGTTGGAGAATGTCATATTCGGCGTTTTGTTCTTTTTTGGTTTTTATGTGTGCTGGCAGAAGAAAGAATACGGACCTCTGCCATTGTTGATCGTCCTGCTTCAAATGTTCCTGTTTTCTTTTGCGGCTGAAAAGGGGGCTCGATATTTATGCGCGGTCCTGCCGTTCGCGGCAATGACGGTTGCGGCGGTGGCGGATCATATTTATAAGCGCAGCTTGAAAATGTTCGTTGTCGTATTGGTATTGATGCTGGGAGGGTTCTATTTTTCCCTTTCGGGGATCGTTTTTAGTAATACAGCTTATGAACGCGCGCTGCAATGGGTCAAATCCCGTGACGCCAATGCTAAGATCATTGCTACCCAGCCAGTCGTTGAGAAATTGTTTGTCCCTCAAGAATTGGATATCACCGCAATGCCGAAAACCCTTGAAGAAACGGCGATGCTTGTCAAAGATGGTTATCGCTATTTGCTCATTGACCCTCAATTGTATATATCTTGGACGCAAGACACTAAGCGGTTTAGCCTATCCGAGTTGGATTTTATCGCGCGACTGCGTACCCAAGCGCCTCTTCTGGCGGTTGTTCCTCATTTGAACAGCGTCATGCTGGAACGTTTTGTCCTTGATCATAATCAGGACTTGTTGATATCGATCCGTTTCTTAAGGAATGCCAATAATAAGGGGAATATATTTATTTACGATTTAGGATTTTGAAATAATATCCCTTTTGTTATAATAAAAACTCAAATGACCTACGAACAATTCATCCACAAGATCGAGAATTTTAATCATTACGCCCAAGATATCAATGCGCAGACGTATTTTGGTTTTCCCATTGACCCTATTCTCAAAGCCGAAGAAAAGCTGCTGAATAAAAAATCAGGATCTGTGGCCTATTTCTCCATGGAATACGGCCTTGCTCCCAGTATTTATAATTCACTTAAACTTAACCGCAGCATGAGTCCAAAGAATCAGTTCTTTAAACATGAAGTCTTTTCGAATTACTGGTTATCTGACTATGTTTTTAAGATCAATATTAATAAGATGCTGGATATCCCTATTTACAGCGGCGGGCTAGGGGTCTTGGCGGGAGATACGGTCAAAAGTATCGCTGACCTAGGGCTGCCGGTCGTTGCACTGGGTATTCTGTGGAATAAAGGGTATTTTAAACAGAATTTCTGGTATAAGCATGGTCAAGTACCTGAGGAATTGAGTTGGGATCCTTTAAGTTACCCGGGGCTTATCCCTCTGAAAGACCGGGTGGTTATTCCGACGAATAATGGTGATCTGCATTTAAGACTATGGAAGTATTACGTGTACAGCTACGATAAGGCCAATGTTTGTCCGCTGGTCCTGCTTGATTCCAATGTCCCGGAAAACACAGAACATTTTCGTCAATTAACCGATCAGTTATACCGCAGCGACCATGTCTCCTGGCGTATTTTTCAGAGGTCCATTCTCGGTATTGGGGGGATGAAAGCGCTGAATGTCATGGGTATTGAACCCGCCACATATCATCTTAATGAGGGGCACGCGGCATTTGCATTGGTTGAGAGGGATCTGCAGATCAATGATCCTAAACTTATGGCTGTTGAGAAAAAGAAATTTGTGTATACCTGCCATACGCCAGTTGCGGCTGGACACGATCGTTTTGGAATAAAAGACCTCGCCGATATATTCAATAAGGACTATATCCGGGTGATGGAGAAGTATGGCAGGGAAACAGAAAAATCCAATGATGTGAATTTAACCTATATTTGCCTGAATAATTGCCGCAGGACCAATGCTGTTGCCCAGAAACACGGTGATATCATGCGCCTGCAATTCCCGGATTTTGCTGACCATATTGATGCGATCACCAACGGCATCCACGTCCATACATGGCTTTCAGAAAGTTTTGGGCAATTGTTTGATAAGTATAATCATGTTTTTGGTGATTGGCGGGCTGATCCTGTAAATCTGGCTCAGGTCCTGAAATTATCCAATGACCAGGCCTTTCGGCAAGACATTTTCAATGCTCATCAACAAAACAAACGCGCGTTGTTTGATGTGGTCAAGCCTTGGAAATTAAATGAGAATGTGCTGACGATCAGTTGGGCCAGACGCATTACTGGTTATAAACGGCCGTCGCTGTTATTCCACCGTATTGATGAGGTGCTCCAGTTGGCGAAGACTATCGGCCCTCTTCAGATCATTTTAGCTGGCAAAGCACACCCCAATGATAATATCGGGGCTGCGCATATTCAGGACATTCTAAGTCATATTGATCAATTAAATGCCCATTATGATGTGGTCAAGGTGCTTATCCTGGAGAATTATGATACGTATTTTGGCAAGCTTTTAAGTAATTCTGTTGATGTTTGGTTAAACAACCCTTTGCCTCCTTTTGAGGCATCGGGCACAAGCGGGATGAAAGCTATTTTAAATGGCGTTGTTCAACTCTCGACCCTTGATGGTTGGGTCGTTGAAGCCGAGAAAGATAATATCGGCTGGATATTCGGATACGAACATCATGGCACAGAGATCGGTTCTGAAAGCCAGCTGCGGCTGGATGAGGATTCGGCAGCGCTGTGTCAGGCCTTAAAAAGTGTTATGACCTTGTATTATCAAACTAATAATAACGGGATTATTGATAACCGCAGTGCTTGGATCGACAAGATGATCAATTGTGTGTATCGAGCGGCGTTCTTTAATACCCAGCGCATGGTCGAACAGTACCGTGATAAGATGTGGCGGACATGAAGCAGTACCTGGACCTAGTTAAATTCATCCTTGAAAATGGGGAAAAGAAAGAAGATCGTACCGGAACAGGTACGATCTCAGTATTTGGTTACCAATCAAAGTACGATTTGCGTGAGGGGTTCCCTCTATTAACGACAAAAAAAGTCCTTTTTGATGCGGTTGTCTATGAACTTTTATGGTTCCTTAAAGGGGCGACCAATATAAATGATGACCTGACCCAGCATACGCCTATCTGGAATGCATGGGCTAAACCGGACGGCGAGCTTGGCCCGATCTACGGATATCAATGGCGACGATGGCCAAAGATACTTTTTGATGAGCAGTCCAAATCATACCGTCAGACTTATGTTGATCAGATCGCGCAAGCCCTGGAACTGATCAAAACGAATCCCAACTCAAGAAGGATCATTGTCAGCGCCTGGAATGTATCGGATATTGATCGCATGGCTTTACCCCCGTGCCATGCGTTCTTTCAATTTTATGTTTCTGGGGGGCGGTTAGATTGTCAATTATATCAACGTTCAGCTGATGTTGCCTTAGGGGTGCCGTTTAATATTGCCAGTTATGCATTATTAATGACAATGTTTGCTAAGGAGTGTGATTTGACTCCTGGAATTCTGACCCACACTCTGGGAGACGCGCATCTTTATTTGAACCACTTAGAGGGGATTAAGCTGCAATTAGACCGAACTCCGGGCGTCCTTCCTGTGCTTGAATTGCCCAAAAAGAATGTTTTAGATTACCGTTTTGAAGATTTTAAAATGACTGGTTATAAACCGGCAGCCTTTATTAAATTCCCAATTGCGGTGTAAATGGCTCAGAAGCCCTTTTACATAATCGCGGCTATGGATGAAGAGCAGGGTTTAGGTGTCGGCGGTGATCTGGCCTGGCGTCTATCGGCTGACTTGAAACATTTTAAAGAAATAACTACGGCTTCACATAACCCATTGTTCAAGAATGTGTTGATCATGGGGCGCAGGACATGGGAATCGCTGCCTTCGAAATTCCGGCCTCTTCCTGGACGCATCAATATTATTTTAACCCGCCAGAAAGACTATCCTAAGGTCCCGGATGTTTTTATATTTGACGATCTTTCCCAGGCCCTTTCCCATGTGTCGACCATGGATAAGATCAACAGGGTCTTTATTATTGGCGGCGCTAATCTATATTCTCAGGCCATTGGACATCCGGCATGTGCCGGGTTGTTCATTACCCGCATCCGCGGTTCTTTCCATTGTGATGTTTTTTTCCCCCCGATCCCCAGCCGTTTTCATTTGAAGCAAAGCTCTCCTGTGTTACAGGAAAACGCTGTCTCCTGTCATTTCGAAGAATATTCTCTATAGAAAGCGTTTTCTCGACGTAAATTCTTGGCATTACCTGCTAATTGGCTTTATACTTTCATTAAGTCCCTTGACTATTTTAAACAGGTGTAAATCGTATGGTGCCTAATAAACAGTCCGTGCTGCTGGTGAGTCACTCTTCTGAAATTTCCGAGTTTATCTCCAGTATTCTCGTGACCAGGGGGTACGGTGTATTAAGGGCAGAGTCTGGACAGGATGGATTAAACAAGGCACACGCTGATGTGGATCTGATCTTGCTGGATATGGCCTTGCCGGATTATGATGGTTTAAGGTTATGCCATTTGCTTAAGATCGATCGCAGCACAAAACACATCCCGGTTATTATTTTAAGTAACAATGACAGACGATCAGAAAAGGTTGAGTCTTTTCATGTCGGGGCTGACGATTATGTGAGAAAGCCGGTGGATCTGTATGACCTTATGACGAGAGTAGAAGACTCTATCTTAAGGGCTCAGGTCGCGCAAAGGATCCAGGAGGATGCAAACATTGAGATGTTAGATGAGCTGCACGATATTGTGGACCAGCAGAATGTCATTCCATATTTTCAGCCAATTTATCAGTTAAAGCCTTTTCGATTGTTTGGGCTTGAAGTATTGTCAAGGCCGCAATGTCAAGGAGCATTGTCAAATCCTGAGGCTTTATTTAAAGTGGCTATGCGTTTTGGATGTTATTATGAATTGGAAATGATCGTGTGGAAAAAGGCCTTGGCGGTTGCCCAGCAGACATTTGGTGCAGAACATCTATTCTTGAATTGTAATCCATATCTTATAGAAAGTAAGGATGCTAACCGAATCAAAGAAGTATTTAATGGATTCGATATGGTGCAACGACATGTATTCTTAGAGGTCACGGAACGTTCAGCGATCTCTGTCTATGCGAATTTTTTAAAACAGGTAGCCAGTTTCAGGGAGCAGGGCTTTAAGATCGCTGTCGATGATGTCGGAGCTGGTTATTCCAGCCTGGATGTGATCGTGCAAACTAAGCCTGAAGTGGTCAAGATCGATAAGCATATCATCAACGGGGTTGCTCACGATCATTTCAAAAGAAGCTTAGTGCGATTAATGGTTGAGTTTTGCGTAGAAAGCGGGATAATCTGTATTGCAGAAGGGATTGAGACAAAAGAGGATCTGGATATTGTTATGGGTTTAGGAGTTGGTCTTGGACAAGGGTATTATTTCAAAAAGCCTTCCTCGGATGTTGATATGTCTGCTTTAAGGTCCATTGTTCTTCATTAATTTATCATGATCTTTTTGTCCGCATCAATATTGATCTTTTCTTCCTTCGTATGCGTTATGATTGAAGCAGCGATCTTAAGTCTGCCGATCCTAAGGGCGCGAATGCTTGTTGAAGAAAAGCGCTTGAACGCCAAAGACCTGCTTTTTGTCAAAGAAAATATCACCGCTGCCATCGCCACGATCGTCATCATCAATAACACCATTAATATCGCAGGATCAATGTACATAGGTCACCAGATCACTGAGGTGTTGGGCGACGCGTATTTAGGCGTTGCCACGGGTGTTCTGACCTTTTCTATTATAATCTTTGGAGAAGTGATCCCAAAGGGGATCGGAGAACGATATAAGATCCCTGTAGCCCTTCTGTTCGCCAAGCCTGTTCGTTTGCTCTTGTGGGTTTTCAGGCCGATGATGTGGTTTGCGCGTTTGATCACCTGGCCTTTTGTCCACGGAGAGAAAACCAGGGTCAGCGAGGACGAGATCAAAATGATGTTGAAGATCGGGCGAGACTCAGGAACAGTGGAGTTAGATGAGGAGATATTGATCAACAGGGTTTTTAAGCTCAATGATCTGCGGGCTGGGCAGATCATGAAACCGCTCAAAGATATTTATATGATCGATCAAAGCAAAACGATCGGCGAAGTCGAAGAGGAGATCCTGGCGTCCCCTTACAACAGGATAGTGGTGTATCATTTGGAACGAAAGAATGTTGTCGGGATCGTTCAGCACCGGATCTTATTGAGGGAGATGGCCAAGGATAATTATTCTGCAAAGATCAGCGACTGGATGTTAAAACCGATCTTTGTCAATCATATGATGAAGGCTGATGGCTTGATGGAAAAGTTCCAATCGTTCCACCAGCACTTATTCATCGTACAGGATAATTACGGCCATAATATCGGTTTGGTCACGATGGAAGATGTGTTGGAAGAGCTGTTTGGAGAGATATATGATGAAAAAGATGTCCGTTTTAAAATGATATCCCGCTCGAAAACTACTTGAGCCCCCATTTTTACTATGTTAATATTCATCAATGCCAAATAAATCAATAATTCTTATCGCTGTCGTATTTCTTGCTGGTTGTGCAGCACATTCACATCAAAATCCCAAGCCTGCTTTAATTTCCAATGCTGGCGTGACTATTTCTGGGAATATTGTTGATGCCCATAAACTAGGCAGCGGAGGGAAGCTGGCGTTCACGGATCTGAAAGCAGGGCCTTTAGCCGTTGCCGATGAGCAGACTGACAGGGTCTCTTTAAAGATCATTCAAGGGGCTATTGATGCGCTGCAGAATAATGATGCCGGCATTTCCGTGACCAATGATCCTCATGAGGCAAATTTGATCTTGGACGGGTATATTGAAGAATATTCTCAACCAGGAAAACTTTCTAAAACCCTCTTATTTAAACACCGTTCCCGCATCAGCATCAGCGGGGAAATTTATGACCGCAAAACTGGATTAAGGGTCTTGAGTTTTGCGGCTTCCAAGCCATTTAACATCTCTAAAGAGAATGCGATGCAGGCAGCCTTGAGCATTGGGGAGGCTGTTGGGAATTTCATTATCAAACATGCTTCTAAGGAGGACCCGTGATCGTCGTAACCGGTGCGGCGGGTTTTATTGGAAGCTGTCTTGTGGCCAAACTTAATGAGCTTGGCCGAAATGATCTGATCGTAGTCGATCATTATGAGACTGATCAGGATCTGTCCAGGCGCAACCTTTCCAATAAGAAGTATGTCCGCTATTTTGATAAGGCGGAATATTTAAAATTATTAAAACGAGACCAGTTCGATTTTGACGTGGACTGCATCCTTCATATGGGGGCGTGCAGTTCGACCACGGTTTCTGATGCCGATTATTTCCAGAAGAATAACTATGAATATTCCATAACGGTAGCGCAGTGGGCCTTAAAGTATAATGCCCGTTTTATTTATGCGTCCTCTGCAGCGACTTACGGGGATGGAGAGCTTGGTTATAGTGATGATGAAGCGATCATACCGCGCCTTAAGCCTTTGAATTTGTATGGTGATTCCAAACAGCGTTTTGATCAATGGATCTTAGCCAATGGGTATCAACATAAGACTGTTGGCTTGAAGTTCTTTAATGTGTTCGGCCCTAACGAATATCATAAAGGTGACATGCGCAGCGTGATCGCTAAATCCTATGATCGTGTGATCGATGAGGGGAAGATGGTGTTGTTCAAGTCGTATCATCCTCATTACAAGGATGGAGAACAGAAGAGGGATTTTGTTTATGTTAAAGATGTTGTGGATGTTGTTCTGTTCTTCATGAGAGATCCCTACGCTAATGGGATATTCAATGTGGCAACGGGGCATGCCAGGACGTGGAATGATCTTGCCAAGGCCTTGTTTGCTGCAACGGGAAAGACGCAGACCATCGAATATATTGAAATGCCGCAGGTGCTGCGCGATAAATACCAATATTTTACCCAGGGCGATATGCGAAAGCTTAGGTCTGTGGGGTACGATAAGTCATTTCTATCGCTGGAAGAAGCGATCAAGGATTATTGCCTGTATCTAAAAGACAAACGGATATGGTAGGGGAGAGGCTATGATTGTCTATGTGCTCATTGGAATTGTGGTCGCGGCAGGTGGGGTTGTTGGTTTTTTGTTTTATCTTTTTAGTAAAGAGGCTGGTAAACCGCTTGTCGAGAAAATTGAGCCTGTTTCTTTAATGCCGGATAAAGGACCATCCGATTCCCATGGTCCTACGATGGCTGAATTGGAGTACAAACGGCGTGTTGATGAATTGGAAGCAGAGTTAAAAGAGATCTCAGAAAAGGGTACGATGCAGGCCAGCGAGGCGCTGGGACTGATCGATCGACTGACCAAAGAGAATCAAGACCTTAAGATGGAAAAGATGCAGGCCCCTGTTGATAATGAGGAATTGATCGAAGCGCAGAAACAGGCGGATCAGCTTCGTCAGGATAATTTTTTATTGTCAAACCAGCTGGAACAGGCGCAGGCAAAAGTCGTGGAGCTTCAAGATGAGGCGGCGGCGATCCGATCACGGATGGAAGAGGACATCAAGGTTGCCCAGAAAACCATTGAGGACCTGAAGTTGGAAAAAGAAGCTATTGTGCTAAATCGGGAAAATTCATCTCAAAGTTCCCAATCTGTTAATCGAGAGCTGGAAGAGGCTAAAACGCAGATCCTTGAGATGCAGATGGAATTGTCGACGTTGCGAGAAACTAATGACAAGCTGCATGTGTCCAATGAGAATATGTTCAATCAGACCCAAATGTTCCAGCAGGAGCTTATGCGCCAGCGCGCGCAAGTGGCGGGTTTAGAAAGAATTTGTGAAAATTACCGTATCCAGGTGGAAGAGAAGAGCGCATGAAAATAATTTTATTGATCGCTGTGTTGATCGTTTCTGCTGGTTGCGCCGGCGGAACTGAAGTAGTCAAGAAGCTTTGGGGTTCGTCCACAGAATCTTTGGAAAAGGCAAGGAGTGAGGCGACAGCAAAGACATACTATTCTCCGTATTGGGATGTTGTCAAAGGGGCTAAAGAAGTTGTTTTAAAGAAAGGGTATGTGATCTTTAAAGAGGATGATATCAAAGGGTATTTTGTTCTTATGGGGATTAAAGGAAGTGTTAATACGACGGAGGTTGGTGTTTTTTTCGTAGAGGAGAACGACCACCAGACGCGGGTGGAAGTGTCGTCGCTGAGCACCAATGCGAAACGTATCGTATCGAAGAATGTTTTTCATGGTTTGGATATTCATTTTGGCTTGCTCCCGCCTGACCCTGTGTCTGAAGATGAACAGGATCTAAAGACGCAGAATTAAAATACTATGATCGAGAATGAATTACTTTTTCTTGGATTACTCGTTGACCGTCCAAAGCATGGCTATGAGATCAAGCGGCAGATCCATGATGATCTTAAGCAAAGTGCCGGTCTTAAGATCAAATCGATCTATTACCCTTTGATGAAAATGGAAAAGGACGGCCTTGTTGCCAAGGAAACGGGCCGGCAGGGTAGATTCCCTGAGAAGTATGTGTATCGTATCACTGATAAAGGCAGAAAGAAATTCGATCTGTTGATGCAGGAAAGTTTTTCTTCTGTTGAACGTCCATTTTTCCAGATCGATCTCTCGTTATATTTTATCCATTTGACGAATAAACCGATTGCCAAACGTCGTCTAAAGGCGCGGATAGCGTTCTTAAAAAAGATCGCTAGAGAAGTGTCGGTATTAAGGGATAGAGCGCAGCAAGACTCGGCTCAATCTTTCCTGATCCATCAGCACAGCCTCGAATTAATACATGCAGAGATCCGCTCCACCACTGATTTGATCGAAAGGCTTTGAGATCGGGTTATCCTAACCTGTTAGGATGTAAAGATTTCTTGACTAAAGCCGCTTATCTAATAAAATCGTAGTAATAAAATTTTACCATCAACACCCAAGACTCTTCTGATAATGAATATATATAATCTTCTTGGATCGGCAGCTAAGCGTTTTGGCAATAAGAACGCTATTATTTTTAAAGACAGAGTGGTGTCTTTCTCTGACCTCCATTCCCAGGTATTATCACTTGCTCAAGGCCTGCGTTCTTTAAATATCAAAAAATCCAGCCGCATTGCCGTTTATTTACCCAATACTCCTGAGTATGTGTTGACGTATTTATCCTCATTTTGCTGCGGCGCTACCGTTATTCCGTTAGATTACATGCTTAAAAATGATGAATTAATATCTTGTCTTAGTCATGGCGAAGCTGAGATCCTCGTCATGCAATATAAACAGGATATTGATGTTAGCGCGATCAAGGCAGCCGTTGCTTCTTTGAAAAAAGTTGTTTTTTTAGGCGATGCTCTTGGGGTCTCATGGGAGGTGCCTTTTCAAGATGTGGCAGCTCACAATGGCTTTTCACCTGTTGATCTCCAGGAGAACGATCCGGCCCTGTTGATGTACACATCGGGTACAACGGGTGCCCCCAAAGGCATAGTGCTTAATTATAAGCATTTGGATGGGTCTCCGGAAGCGATGCACCATTTTGTGGATCTGACGGATAAAGATGTCAAATTATGCGCGATTCCTTTAAGCCATATTGGCGGGTTTATTTATATCCAGAATTGTATTATTTTTGGCATCACACTGGTATTGATGGATCGTTTTCATCCATTGGAATTCCTAAAGAATGTTGTTACCTATAAAGTCACATGTTTTCATATTGTGCCTCCGATGTATACGGCGCTATTGACACTGAAGCATTTGGATCAGTTTGACCTCAGTAGTTTGCGATGGGTAGTGGTCTTTGGGGCTCCGTCATCGAAAGAGATCCTTGAACGTTTCCACCGCTATTGCCCTAATGCCCGATTGTTAAATGGTTGGGGGATGACGGAAACATGTCCGCCCAATACGGTAACGCCGCTTAACAGCGATAAGATCGAGAGTGTAGGCAAGCCGGCACCAAATTGTGAGATCTTGATCGTTGATGATCAGGATAAGCCACTTGCTGCTGGAGAGATCGGCGAGATCGTCATTAAAGGTTGGGTTGTGATGCAGGAATATTATAAGGATTCTGAGGCGACAAAGGCTGCCAAACGCAATGGATATTTCCATACAGGCGACCTGGGACGATTCGATAGCGAGGGATTTTTGTATATTGCGGGGCGCAAGAAAGAAATGATCAAAGTGGCCGGGCAGATCGTCTATGCTCCTGAGGTTGAGGCTGCTCTTTGCAAGCATAAAGACGTTTTAGAGGCAGCGGTGATCGGTGTTCCAGATACGATGCGCGGCGAAGCTGTTAAGGCTTTTGTTGTCCTGAAAGAAGATGCGGACGTGGATGGTTTACAACTGAAATATTTTGTTAAAGAACATTTGGCGAATTTTAAGGTCCCGCAAACAATTGAGATCCGGACCAATTTACCGAAGAACCGGACAGGGAAGATCGATAAAGAGATCTTAAAGTCGGAAGCACTTATTTAAGAAAGGATATTTATGTCAAACACGGCAGAGCGCATGACCAGGGATGTGCATTTAACGGGCAAAGACCTGATGAACATGGTGCAGTTACGTCCTAAAGATATCGGCAAATATGCCATTGTCCCGGGACCCAAGGAACGTCTTGATAGCTTGATCAAGAAGATCGACAATCCTGTTAAGAATTTTGCGTTCATGGAATATACGATGTTCACCGGTACTTATCAGGGGATCGGTGTCACTGCGATCAATGGAGGTCGTTTTGCGGCAGATACAGCTATCACGACTGAGATATTGTGTAATGCACAGGCTCAGTGTTTGATCCGCATCGGTTCCTGCGGTTCATTATCAAAGAATATCAATATCGGCGATCTGGTTATCGCGACGGGAGCTGTGCGCGGCGACGGTGTCAGTCCTTATTATGTGGAGAAAGATTTTATCACCAAGCCCGATGAGTCATTGAACAATGCCTTGATCACAGCTGCCAAAGCATCTGGTTTAAATGTGCATACCGGAAAAGTATGGAGTACTGATGCGATCCTGCGCGAAACCAAAGAAGTGGTCAATGGGGTTGTTGACCAGGGGGCGGTCGCGGTGGACATGGTCAGCTCGGTGTTCTTAACATTGGCACAGATCTATAAGATACCAGCTGTTTCAATCCTTGCTGTATCAGATAATTTAATGACAGGCCAAATGGGTTTCTTAAATCCGGATTATTACATGGCTGAAGGGTCTTTGATCAATATTGCATTAAATCTGATCAAAGCCAGAGAAGGTAAATAAGCATGTACGAGTCGCCATTATTTTGGCCAGCGTATGTTAAGGATCAGGTGCTATATGTGCTTGATGAAACACTTGTTCCTAAACGATTAAAATATATCCCCGTCAAGAATGTCCGGGGTGCGGTAGCCGTGATCCGTTCGATGAAAACCCGTGCATTCGGTCAGTTCCTGGTCGTTCTTAATACATTTTTATTGGAGCTTGATCATCAGGGGGATCTACTCGCTCATTTACAAAAAGTCGCGCATCAATTGAATCATTCCCGTCCGACTTTTCCATTCGCTGAAGTGACCGGGATCATTGTGGGCGCAGCCCATAAAGCGGCAACAAATGGCGGTGATGTGCGAAGCACAGTGGTGAAAACGGTTGGTGGGTTCTTAGCAGGAATTCGCGGCCGCCGATTAGAGAGAGTAGCTCAAATAGCGGCCAATATGAAGGATGGCGATGTGATATTAACGCATTGCAATGTCAGCGGTGAGCTGGCTATGGCGGCGGCGATCGCGCTCAAAGAAGGCAGGAATGTTAAATTCTATGCCACGGAGACCAGGCCGTATATGCAGGGTTCCAAATTAACGGTGTGGGAATTAACTCAGGTAAAAGCTTTGGTGACGCTGGTTCCCGATAATGCCGTTGGGATATTATTATCGGAAGGGCGCGTGAATAAAGTGATCATCGGGTCAGACCGCAGTGCCGCTAACGGTGATATTGCCAATAAGGTGGGCAGCTATCAAATTTCTGTCCTGGCAAAGGAATTTGGTGTTCCCGTTATTGTGCTGACACAGCCGTCAAAGGGCGTTAAAACAGGTCGAGATATGCCTATTGAATTGCGTGAAGAGTCGGAAATAGTGGAATTTCAAGGAAAACATTTGTATGGGAAGAATGTCCGGGGATTTTATCCTGGGTTTGATGTTGTCCCGCATCAATTGATAACGAAAGCGATACCGATTCATGCTGGATTATAAACCGTCGTCGATCATTTTGTATTGCGGCGTGATCGCCTCAGATCAGGGGAAAGCGTGTAAAGCCCCTAAGGGCAAACATGTATTTCTAACAGAGGGAAGACCTTCGTTGGAATCAGCAAAAGAGAACGTTAAGTTCTTTTTGAAGTCCGGTCTAACGCCGACGGTTATATCAGATAACATGGCTGGGTTCTTGTTTGCCAAGGGACTTGTTCATCGTTTGGTGCTCGCATGTCAATACGCGGATAAGAGCGGTGCATTATGTGATACCGGCGCATTGATCTATGCTGTTCTAGCCAGGAAACATCGGGTGCCGGTGCAATTGATCCAGAGCAAGCTTAGATCACGATTCTTAGGGGATCCAAAGAGCATAACACGTTTTGAGAATGTCCAGATCGCCCCGCTAGGGACTAAAGGTTATGCGCCTTTAGTAGAATGGGTTCCAGGGAAATATCTAAAATGAAAAATAAGATCATTGAGATAGGGAAATTGTTGTGGGACAAAGGCCTTGTTACTGGGTATAACGGGAATATCAGCGCCCGCATAGACCAGGAAACACTGTTGATCACCGCGACGGGGACATGTTTGGGTTATTTAAAACCGGAAGATGTTTTGTTTATGAAGATCGCTGGTGAGGTGGTGGGCGAGGGCAAGGCTTCCTCCGAGAAGTTGATGCATACGGAAGTTTATAAGAATTTTCCTGACGTTGCTGCTATCGTTCACACGCATCCTACCTATACCAATGGGTTCTTTCTAAGTAACACAGTTTTTACACCGAAAACATTTGAGGCTAGATTTTATTTGGGAGAGGTTAAGTCTGTTGAGCAATCGACGCCATCCGTGACAGATGTTGAGCCTGTGTTGGCTGAACTAAAAAGCAATAATATTGTGGTTCTTCGCAACCATGGTGTTGTGGCTGTTAGTAAAAATATTTTCGATGCGTTCGTATTGATACAGGAGTTAGAAGAGCAGGTCAAGATGGATTTGGTGGATATTCATTATAGAGCAGGAACGGGTCCTGCCGCGGGACAGTTTGTTTCGTCCTCGCGTCACCCATCCCCCCGTGGGGTAGCAGGAGATGAAGCCATTGACCCCCTGACGCTGCGGTCAAAACAAACTGATCCCGCGTCACCCGTTGGCGGCAAGAAATACAAGTTGTTTTCTAATGAACAGATAAAAGAAATCGTTCACATTGTTAACAATGATCCCCAAATGCAAGAATTAGGAACAAAGACGGCCATGAATATGGATCTGGCTGTGTGCCTGCAGGAAACGGGAGTTGTTCATAGTTTCAAATTCCGCAATGGTCAGATCATCGAAACAGGAAAAGACGTAAACGCAGAATTCTTGATTACTGCCAGCGAAGAGATCTGGCGCGCGGTCTTTAACCGCCAGATCGATCCTTTTGTGGCGACAACGCAGAAAAAGATGAATTTGCGTGGGGATTTCGCGCGCATCTCTAAATGGTATGCGCCTTGCAGCCGTATTTTTCAGTTGTGGGCACAGGTTCCGGTGGAATAAATGAATACCAAAACTCACATCAAGCAGTTTGAACTTTTATTAGAAGGCAGGATGACGCCTCCACTGGCGGGGAAATATTATGATGCCATTAACCCGTCGAATGGGGAGGTATTTGCCAGGATGGCAGACGCTGATGATGTAGATACTCAGATCGCCATTAATGCGGCTCGTTTGGCTTTTGACCATGGTTCTTGGCCGAGGTTAACGGTCAAAGAGCGCGGGGAGTTCTTGCTTAAGATTGGCGCTTTGGTCCGTGAGCATGCCAAGGAACTTGCTGAGCTGGAATGTCTTGCTGGCGGAAAAACGATCAAGCATGCCACTTTCATTGATGTGCCGACTTGCGCGGATACATTCGAGTATTTCGGCCGCTTGTCAGGGAGCCTTGATCACCAAATGCTTGACGTTTCTGCTCCTGTATCAAGCCGCATTGAGCGCGAACCTGTTGGTGTGGTCGGTATGATCATTCCCTGGAATTACCCGTTGATCATGACAGCTTGGAAATTGGCACCTGCGCTGCTGGCGGGAAATACCGTCTTACTAAAAACATCTCGTTTGGCAAATACCTCGATCATGTATTTTGCCGGGTTGATCGCATCAATTGGTTTGCCTAAAGGTGTGGTCAATATCATTTCTTCTGCGCATGAAGGGATAGGGGATTTGATCGTCAGCCATCCAGATTTGGATATGATCTCCTTTACTGGCGGAACGACTACGGGGATGAAGGTAATGGCTGCTGCTGCAAAAGGCGTCAAGCGTTCAATCATGGAACTTGGCGGAAAGTCGCCTAATCTTGTGTTCGCCGATTGTGATATGGATGCGGCTGTTGGGGGGAGTTTATCAGCGATCTTTTTAAACCAGGGACAGATGTGTACAGCAGGATCCCGTCTTCTGGTTGAGGAAAAGATCTATCATGAGTTTGTCAATAAGTTGGTTGAGCGGGCGCGAAGTTTAAAGATCGGTCCGGCCTATAGTTATGAGACGGAATTTGGACCACTTGTCAGCCAAGAGCAGCGTGATCATGTGTTGAAGTTTGTCCAGCAGGGGATCAAAGAAGGGGCAAAATTAGCGTGTGGCGGAAAAATTCCTTCTGGGTTTGATAATGGGGCCTATATTGAGCCCTCGATCTTGATCGACGTCCGAAATAATATGCGCGTTGCCCAGGAAGAGATCTTTGGGCCGGTTCTGTGCGTGATCCCATTTTCATCGATTGAACAGGCGCTTGCCATTGCTAATGATAGTCCTTATGGATTAGCCGCGATGATCTGGAGCAAAGATCTGGTGAAAGCTAATAGCCTGGCCAAACGGTTGCGCTGCGGTACGGTTTGGATCAATACATACGGTGTTTTCTTGAATGAAGCGCCATTTGGTGGTTGTAAAAAAAGCGGCTTTGGACGGGAATTGGGAATTGACGGCTTAAATGAATATACACAAGTAAAAAATATTGTCACAGACCAGACGCCGGGCGGAAGGTCGCTTGTCACGTCCTGGTTCTGACTAAGCAAGCTGGGAGTTGTTTGGATATATTTATTAACGCAGATCGCATCACAGTATAAGAAACTAACGAGGAGAAAAATATGAAAGTGCTCTTTTTGACACCGCCGCTGAAAGCCTGGGATTCTCACGGGAATCACAAAGCTGCTAATCAAATGCATGCCCAGCTGGCGGCCTATGTGCGCGAGAAAGGATTGGGGGCTGTTGATGCGCTGGATTCCAGAGCGCTTGAAATGGATTGGGACGCCATGTTGGCGTATGTCAAGAAAAGCGCTCCAGATATCGTGTTTGTAGGTGAATTACTGCATTCGACATGCGGGGCCGCGGTCATCTGGTATTTTAATGAGGGCTTACGTGTGATCAAAGAAGCGATGCCGCATGTCAAGACTGTCGCTGGAGGTCTCTGGTATTCTGGAGATTATGAACGTCAAATGCGGTTAAATCCGACCATTGATTATATCATGCTGGGCGAAGCGGAATTGACGCTGGAGGAACTGATCATTAATTTAAAGGCGGTTAATCCAAAACCAGAACGGGATATCCCAGGGCTGGTTTCACGGGATAAAAGCGGCACGATCGTTGTTGGCCCCCACCGGGACTTGATCCCAGACTTAAATGTGCTGCCAATGCCGGCGTATGATCTTTTCCCGATGGAAAAATATGTCGGGCATACCTATTGGAAGCCGTTCGCGGAATTAATGACTTCCCGCGGCTGTCCAGGAAAATGCCATTTCTGTTATGAATGGGCTCTTTATGACAGCCGAACAGCGACGAAAGACTTTACTTCATGGCGCGGGCTTAAAGGCAAGCGTATTGTTGATGAACTGGAAATATTGGAGAAAAAATACGGCATTACAACCGTGGTGTTCCAAGATGATGCCTTTAATACCGATACTGAGGCCATGATTGAATTCTGTGAAGAGAAATTAAAGCGCGGTAATAAGATCGAATGGGTCTGTTTGGGGCGTGCTGACCAGTGGATCTCACAGCATGACATTTTGCCGCTGATGAAAAAGGCGGGGCTATTTTTAGCCCTGACGGGTGTCGAGGTTGAGGATGATATGACGCTTAACAAAACAGGCAAAGGGGTGACGATCGCTCAGATCAAGAAAACGGTCAATATCCTGCGGGAGAATGATATCGGCAGCGTTGGTACGGTTTTGATCGGGTTAAAAGAAGATACGGAAGCCAAGATCAAAGAACGGCTGCGCGTGGCGGATGAGATCGACCCGGATATATTTGCGCTGGATTATATGACGCCTGTCCCCAATTCACCGGATTGGCGATATGCGATCAAGCAAGGGTGGTTTGATCCGGAAAAGATCGATCTGCGCCAGTGGGATTTTCAGCATCCGGTCGTTCCGACGGATTTTTTAAGCATTGAAGAAGTGGGTCGTTTGGGCGCCTGGTGCATGCGGGAATATTATTCCAAACCTGAACGCATTCACCGCATCATGGAAAGCAATTACAATATCAAGGTGAAATTGTGCGTGAAGGATTTTATGAACAATATCGCCAAGTGGGAAGCTAATTCTCGGGTTGAGGCGGGGAAATAATATGACGATGGTCGTGACAACAATGAATTGGGAAAGCGGAGCGCTGGCAAAATATAACAGAATGCTTCAGCTGATCCCGATATTCCACAGAAGCTTAGCCAAAGAAGTGGTCAATAAAAAAGCGGAACAAAACGCCAAGGGACGAGGGTCATCCCAGGTTGAAGAATGTGATATTGTGCATGCGTTCACAACTGAAGTGCCTAAGGCATTCTATTCGCTGATGGTGAGGATCATGGACGAGGCTGGTTTTGATTATAAGAAATACGGAGCCATGAAATGACGATCGCGGTCATTGGAGCTGGGGCTATTGGTGGTGTTGTGGCCGCGTATCTGACGAAAGCCGGATGCGATGTGACCCTCATTGCTAAACCTGATCAGTGTGCTGTGATCAAAGAGAAGGGATTGACCATTGACGGCGTCCGGGGAAGAGAGAATTTCCGGCTTAACGTGCGACCCAAATTGGATAAGTCCTATGATCTGGTTATTTTTTCAACAAAGACACAGGATCTGGAAGCGGCGTACCAGTGGAATAATGAATTCTTAGAAAGTGGTCTGGTGTTGACAACCCAGAATGGCGTACAGGCGGATAATATTCTCAGCTGCCATTATGATAAGTCCAAACAAATGTCCTCGATCGTAATGTTCGGGGCTACATACGTCAATCCTGGCGAGATCATGTTTAATTTCGACGGCGATTGGATACTGGGAAGGCCTTTTTCATTGTCTGATCCAACAGTGCATGAAACCGCAAAGATCTTGGATAAAGCATTCAATGTCGTTGTTTCTCCTAACATCATGGGGGCTAAATATTTGAAGCTCTTTGTGAATTTCAATAATTGTATCCCGGCGCTGCTGGGGCGTTCAATGCAAGAAACTTTTACGGATATGGACATGTGCCGATTAAGTATTCATCTTTTAAAGGAAGGATTGATGGTCATTAAAGAGGCAAAGATCGAGCTTGAGGATATGCCGAACTTTACTAAAGAACGTATCATTGGCTTGGCACAGATGCCGCTTGAACAGGCGGCCGGTATTATGCATAAAACACTGACGGGATTAAGCAAAGAGCCGCTTTATGGATCGATCCTTCAAAGTATTATGCGCGGACGCGCTAGTGAGATCGATTTTATCAATGGCGAAGTTGTTCAGGTCGCTGCCCATATCAAAGTACCAGCACCACTTAACACTAAGATGCTGGCGATGGTTCATGAGGTTGAGCGCAGTGGTAAATATTTTAGTCTGGTACAAGTGAAAGAAGCCTTTAACCTGAAGGAGATATCCGTATGAGTTCGAATTTAGCATCTTGGACGCCGGAACATTGGGGAAAGACAGAAAAAGAAATTTGGGGATGTTTAGAGACCCATTGGGATCATTTGATCAATAAACGGGTGGAACAATTCCTGGAATATATCCATCCAGACATGATCGGCTACGGGCATGAAAGTCCTTTGCCGGTCGATAAGCCTTGGTTGGGGAAATGGGTTGGTTTTTGGACAAAGTCGACGAACATCGCGATCTGTGAACTGCGTCCTATACAGATCAAATTGCACGGGGATATCGCTATCCTGCAATATTTCATTTTTACGGTTGAGATCAACAGCGAAGGCGGTAAACGCGTTATCCGTCGCTACACGATGACTTGGAAAAAATCCGGTGATAAATGGGTCGTGATCGCCAGTCATAACAATCTTGTGGACGAGACGATCAGAGGATAAATAGACTAAAGGTTAATTTATGCAAAAAAAGCGACGGGTTGTGGTTACTGGGGTTGGGATCATCGCGCCTAACGGTATTGGCAATGATGCCTGTTTCTCCGCGATGATCAAAGGAGTCAGTGCTATACGGAGGGTCACAGAGTTTGATGTCTCGATCTTTAATACAAAGATCGCTGCTCAAGTTTCTGATTTTGATCCCATTGCTTTAGGCTTGACCTTTGAAGAGGCGATGCGCATGGATCGATACGTTCAGTTCGCCATGGTCGCTGCGCGCATGGCCTTGGAAGATTCGAGACTTAATTTGCAGCAAGTGGATCTTAAACGAATGGGAGTTTCGCTGGCGAACGCGATCTGCGGCACAAAATACATGGAAGAAGAATTTGCGTTGGTGACGGATAGCGGTAAAAATCCCATTAATCCAGCGATCGTACGGCCAGATTTGTATGATGCGGCGATGTTTAATACGCCTTCCTCAGAGATATCGGCCAAATATGGACTGAAAGCGGTCTGTAATACCATATCAACGGGCTGTACGGCGGGAACGGATTCAGTTGGTTTTGCCTTCGAGACGATCGCAGACGGTGACGCGGATGTGATGGTGTGTGGAGCTTCGGAAGCGCCGATCACGCCGATCACTTTTGGTGCATTCGATACAGTCAATGTGCTTTCTGTTCACAATGACGAACCTGCCAAAGCCAGCAGGCCCTTTGATAATAAACGCAATGGATTTGTGATCTCAGAAGGGGCAGGGATCTTGATCTGCGAAGAATTAGAGCATGCCTTAAAACGCGGGGCGCGCATTTATTGTGAAGTGGTTGGCTTTGGCACGACCTGCAATGCGTATCATATGACAGACCTACCGCCTGAAGGTGATGCTATGGCGGACAGCATTACGCTAGCCATGGATGATGCTGGGATCAAGGCGGAAGAGATCGATTATATCAGCGCGCACGGATCATCAACGCGTCAGAACGATGTGTTCGAAACCAGTGCCTATAAAATGGCTCTGGGCAAGCAAGCCTATAATATCCCTATCTCATCGGTCAAATCCATGATCGGTCATCCTTTGGCAGGGGCCAATGGTATTGAGTTGGCATTGAGTTCCTTGATGTTTGAGCGGAATATTTTGCCGCCGACGATCAATCAGGAGGAGCCGGATCCATTGTGTGATCTTAATTATATCCCGAATCAAGCGTTATCAAAAAAAGTTAACTGTATTTTAAAGACATCGAGCGGTTTTTCAGGAATACATTCCGCGATGGTCTTAAAACGATATAAGGGTTAAATTTATGCAACCGATCGCGATCACAGGTTTAGGTGTTATATCTCCTAGTGGCATTGATAAACGTGTTTTCTGGGCAAATATTAAATCAGGACGAAGCGCGGTAGAGAAAATAGAGCGTTTTGATGCCTCGCTTTATCCTTCCCGTATCGCCGGGCACGTTAAAGAGCTGGATGCGTACAGTAATGTTTCCTCAAGACTTTTAAAGAAGATCGACCTATTCTCGCACATGGCCCTTGTGGCTTCCGAAATGTGTTTGGAAGATGCTAAGATCAATCTATCCCAGGAAGATCTAAAACGTGTCGGTATTTTCATGGGCAATGCATTAGGCGGCTGGTTGTACGCGGAGACGGAGCTGCGTGATATGTATTTGGAGGGACGCGAGGGGGTTAGTCCCTTTATGGCATCTGCATGGTTCCCAGCGGCTCCTCAAGGGCAGATCTCCATCCATTATGGGATCAAGGGTTTTAGCAAGACGATCGTCTCTGACCGGGCCAGTTCTTTGATGGCGATCGGTTATGCGGCACAAACGATCAATCGGGGGAAATGTGATTTTATTTTAGCCGGCGGTATGGAAGCTCCGGTGACGCCGTATGCCTTGTTGTGTGCGAATACATCGGGGGTCTTAAGTCGTCAGAATGATCGGCCGGCCCAAGCGTATCGTCCTTTTGATCGTGATCGAGACGGTTTAGTGATCGCTGAAGGGGCTGGAGTATTGACGCTTGAGCCTCATTCTCGCGTTGACAAAAGGAAAGCTAACGTCTATGCCAATATCGTCGGCGTTGCCTCAACAACTGATGCGGTCAACCGTATTGATCCAGCGAATGATGGGCAAGAATTGGCTAGGGCGATCGAGTTAGCGTTAAAGGATGCGGGGCTGTCTCCAGAGAATATCGATTACATTTGTGCAGATGGTGCGGCCACGAAAGACGGCGATATCAGTGAGGTCAAAGCGATTAAAAAAGCTTTTGGTCAATATGCCTTAAAGGTGCCGGTGTCGGCGCCTAAATCTATTTACGGTAATATGCTGGGCGCGTGCGGGGTACTGGATGTGATCACGACTGTGCTGGCAATGGAACACGGCGTTATTCCTCCGACGATCAATGTGGATAATATTGACCCTCAATGTGATCTCAATATCATTAAGGCTCATCCCGTGGAACGTCCAATAAAGAATGCATTGATCATTAACCGCGGACGAGGCGGTATCAATTGTGTGATGGTGTTACAGAAAGGATAGTGGTTATGCAAACACAAGCAGAGTTGGAAACAAAGGTTAAAGGTATTCTAAAGAAGGTGTTGGACGTTAAAGACAGTGAGATCATTGTTGATGCTTCTCTGGAAGAGTCTTTGGATGTTGATTCGACAGAAATGGTCGAAATATCCGTTGCGATCAAGAAGGAATTAGGGGTTGCTCTAAAAGATAATGAATTAAAGAAATCTCATTCCTTAAACGCGATCGTCGCTTTGCTTAAATCAAAAACAGGTGACGGCGGATGCGGCAGCCATTCGTGTGGATGTAAACACTGATATGAAGATCATTGACTTAAGTCTTCCCATAGATGATAGTTTGGTCGAAACCCATGCGGCAACGATAGAGCGGATCACGCACAAAGCTGGGGTTGAGCACTTTAATTGGGTTGTCATGTCCAAGCAGCCGGGCGGTCAGGAGCGTTTTGACAAAGGCGAGCGGGTGGCAACAGCACAGGAGATCCCAGAGGGGGAGATGCTGTCACTTGAGATCGTTAATTCTTCCGTCCATATGGGGTCACACGTAGATGCCCCGTTCCATTATGGTTCGACCTGCGAGGGCAAACCTGCCAAACAGATCATGGATGTGCCATTGGAATGGTGTTATGGTCCGGGTGTTGTGCTTGACTTCACTCATCTTAAGTTTCCTGATGCGATCAATAAGGGGCATGTTGTTGAAGCTCTCAAAAAGATTAAATATACCTTAAAACCAATGGATATCGTGTTGATCTATACCGGCGGCGATAAATTATTGGGTACGGATGATTATGTGAATAAATATGTCGGGATGCAGATCGATGCGGTTGAGTATTTGTTGGATCAAGGGATCAAAATGATGGGGATTGACACAATTGGGCTTGATCGACCTTGTTTTCTGATGTTTAAGGAATTCTTAACAACGAAAGATAAAAGTAAGATTTGGCCGTGTCATTTTCTTGGTAGACGCCGTGAATATTGCCACATGGAGCGTCTGGGTAATTTGGGAGCGATACCTAAGCCTTATGGGTTTACCGTTAGTTGTCTACCTGTCAAAGTTAGAAATGCTGGGGCAGGGTGGAGTCGTGTGGTCGTGATCATCTAGGAGCGTTGATGTTTTTTTTCTTGCACCCAATTCTTTATATATTGATAGTGTTTTTATTGATACCAATCTTGCTTTATTGGGTAGTTCGCTTCTTAGTAGTAAAAATATTTAAAAGCAAACTTTCTGCACAATCAGTGAATATCTGTACTAATATTGTGTCTTTTTCTTTGATGTTGGTGTGGGTTTGGCATTTCTTTTTTATTTTGTGTCTGTCTATGCCTGTTCCAGGAAAGAGCCCAGCATGGAGTTATTCCCGTTATATGAGAGAAGGGTTTTATCCTTCAATTTTACCAACTATTATATGGTGTTTGATCTTTATTCCTGTTCGGTTATCTTATGCATTTTGTGTAAAGTATATAAACAGTCGTAAGAAAAATGACAACATCACAATGAAATAATGGGGGTAAAAATAGGGGACAGCACCCTAATTTTGAGACAATCAATAAAGTGCAAAAATAGGGCGCTGTCCCCTATTTTTTAAAGGAGAATTTTATGGGACACACGGTCAATTCGATTGTTATCACTGCTCCTTACGAGCTGGTTTTTGATATTTCTAATAAGATCGAACGCTGGACGGAATTATTTGGCGATGAATATGCCAAGGCGGATGTCTTGGAGCGCAAGGGCAATGAGATCACCTTTCGTTTAACGGATGAAGAGGGTAAATCATGGGTGTCCAAACGCTGGTTATTTAAGGAATTGAACTTTGCTTATGCCCAGCGTCATGATCCGCTTTTCCCTTTTAAGTATATGAAGATCATGTGGCTGTATACGGCACAGGAAGACGGGATCAAAATGACCTGGATACAGGATTTTGAGCTTGATCCTAAGTTCACGAAATTTACGGCAGCGCAGATCGAGGGTTTTGTCAACGAGCACTCCCAGCATAACATGAAGATATTTAAGAAAGTCATTGAAGCACAAGCACATGCCAAAAAATAGTTATCGCCGGCATATCCTCCTGTTGTTTTGCCTGTCAGGAATACTGGTCGCTTATAATATCTCGGCGTTGATCGCCACGATCCCGACGATCGCCCGTTCTTTGAACAAGCCGGCAGGCGATGTAGCAGCAATGATCTCGTTTTATATGATCCCTTATGGACTCTGTGCGTTGTATTATGCGCATTTAGCCACGAAACATTCTGTTCGTATGATCATGATCGTTTCCAGCGTATTGTTTGCCTTAGGGAGCTGGATCTGTCTTTGGTCTGATGATATAGGTATTATTTTAGCGGGGCGTGTGATCGCTGGGGTTGCGGCAGCCGCGGTGACACCAATGGCGTTGATGACGTTAGGTAAGGTCTTTGAGAAAAAAGTTCATGGAAGGGTCATAGGATTATTCTTTGGGGCTTCATTTTTTGGTTCGACTTTAGGGTTGATCGTCAGCGAATTCGCTTCCTGGCATTGGTTGTTCATTGTTCCTTCTATTTTAGGAATGTTAGTAGCGGTCGGTTTTATCTTGGGTCCCAAGAATGGGATGGAATCCAATCCGCATATTAGGATCAATTATCAAGACGCGCTGCGTATCGGCGGTTTGAGGCGGATACTTGTGTTAATCTTTTTCATGAGCATGTTCTTTCATGGTGTGTGCAAGTGGTACGGGGTTTTTTTGGATTCTGTTTACGGTCTTGATCAAAAAATGATCAGCTTCATTATTATTGTCACATCGATCGCTGGATCATTAGGGCAGATCTTGGGGGGATTTATTTCCGATAAAGTAGGACGTATCAAAGCGTGTTATATCGGCATAACCATTGTGAGTTTCTCGATCATGGCACTGTATGGGCATTATCAAATTATTGTGTTAACAAGTGTTTTGTCGATGATCTCGATCGGGTGGACGATCGCCCACAATGGCATATCCACCATTCTCACGGATTTCTCGGCGACGTATCGGGCTGAGCTGGCTGCGCTTAATTCTGCGGTGCGTTTTTTTAGCGGCGGCATTGGTTTCTGGATCAGCGGTAATTTTGTTCAGAAGAATTTTGGTTTGACCTTTTTGATCATTGGATTTTTGATGGGTTTATTGTTAATATTAGTGTCTCAAATGAGTGTTCAACGAAAGGATATTTAGATGGCCAATGCGACAGTTAATCTCAAGGGCAAAACAGCCATGATCACGGGGGCTAGCCGGGGTATCGGCCGCGCGATCGCCACGCGTATGGCAGAACACGGCGCTAATTTGATCTTGGCGGCGCGCAAACAAGGTCCGCTGGATGAAACGGTCAATGAGTTAAGGAAAAAATACGGCATCAATGCGGTCGGGGTGTCCTGCGATGTGGCCAAGCTAGAAGACTTAAAGAATTTAGTTGAGCAAGGTAAAAAGAATTTTGGACAGATCGATATTTTGATCAATGTGGCTGGAGTTTCTAGTCAATATCCTTTTCACGAACAGCCGATCGAAGATTTTGAAATGTTGGCTCATGTCAATTATTTAGGTTATGTGCGTTTGATCCGTCTGGTTATTCCGGACATGGTGGCGCGTAAGGACGGTCATTTGATCAATGTGGTCTCGGGTTCAACCCTTGTTGATCCAATACCTCGGGGATTTCTCACATACAGTTCATTGAAAATGGGGCTGCGTGCATTCTTAAAAGGCTTATTCTGGGAAATGAGAGAATACAATATTAAAGTCACTTCGCTGCTTCCGGGGGTGGTTAATTCTGATCTGACCGACCATTTGAAAGATGTGGCCAAAGAACAGCGCGACAGGCTGATGAATCCAAGTGATGTTGCGGACATGGTCACATTCGCGCTTTCCGCGCCAGCCAATGCTAATCCGCTTGAGCTCGCGGTCATTAATCAGTTGACCACCTGGACTAAACCCATTATTGATTACAAACAAACCCAGGCTAAATAGATGGTCATCGATGCTCACAGTCATTATATCCCGCCAGAGATAGCCCAACATACGGCTTTCTTTAAGCAGTTTTGGTCGGATGCGGATGCTCATCTTAAGGTGATGGATGAATATGGGGTGGATCAGGCGGTGTTGTTATACCCGACGACAGATGCGCACCTGCAGATGGGCGGATGGTCTTTTGTGTGCGGGATCTATAATCAGAAGATCGCTGATATAGTCAAGAATTCCAATGGGCGATTTATCGGGGGTGGCATTCTCCCGGTTGATAAGCCGGAGGCGATGCCTTCAGAATTGAGCCGTATTCGTGATCTTGGGCTTGAGATATTATCCCTTGCTTCCAGTTATGAAGGGATTTATCTGGATAGTCCGCTTTTTGATCCCGTATTTGAATTTGCCCAAAAGCACCGGATACCTATCCATGTGCACTCTCAAATTCTCAATCCTATTGGTATTGAACGGGTTAACGATCCTTTACTGACCCCTGTGCTTGAGTATGTCTTTGATGTGAGCATATGCATTGGCAAAATGATGATGTCCGGAGTTTTTAGCCGGTTTCCTGAAGTTGATTTCATTTTTGCTCATTATGGCGGTGTGCTGCCTTTGGTCAAAGAGCGTTTTGATTCCACCTATGCCATGCTGCGCAAGCGTAATTTTGTCAAGGATTTGGGGAAGGCTCCATCGGACTATTTTAAGAACTTGTATGTGGATATGAGTGGATCGCGATCGACAGCTTCGCTGAGCGCGGCGTTAGAGGTTGTTAATATTGATCATATTTGTTGGGGGAGTGATTTTCCAGCCAATCAAAATCTTTCTGGTTCTTTGAGCGCGGTTAGTTCGCATGTTTTGTCGACGGAAGACAGAATAAGTCTCTGTGGAGGCAATATTTCACGTCTTCTGAAAAAATAGTTTAAAAAAATACTTGACACTAAAAGTTTATCTGGTATTCTTATTGAACTTCAATTTTGATTCGCACTGCAATCAAGTTGATCAAAAGTATCGCGCAATAAATAAATAATTAAAAGTTGACATAAAAGTTTTATCTGGTATTCTTATTGAACCTCAAATTTTGGTTTTACCAAAATCTAGGTTGAATCCAAAGCGAAAAGCTTCGGAAATATTTTGTAACGTTCTTTGACAAATGTTGTCCAAAAAAGAAGTACAGCCAAGTTTATAAAAAGCCAAGTTATTTTTCGGAGAGTTTGATCCTGGCTCAGAGTGAACGCTGGCGGCGTGGATTAGGC
>CAZFNI010000001.1:90783-204279 GCA_964520655.1 uncultured Planctomycetales bacterium | reverse complement strand
GCACAAAAAGGCCTTATACGCGCACTTATCAATGAAATCGTAATATATGACGATAAACTTCAAATTAAAATGTTTGTCGATCAATTTATAGCTGATTCCATATCTCCGCACATTAAAGACGCTCTAGCAGAACCAGTGCCTTTAAAACAGCAACGCCTCGCCGAAATTACTTCCGACGAGGCGTTAACCGGTGACGGTGGCATTTCGCCCAACCGTCCACATTGGCTCCCCCGCGAGGGCTCGAACCTCGGACAAGCGCGTTAACAGCGCGCTGCTCTACCTACTGAGCTACAGGGGAATAAATTTTTCAAGAACTAAACTGCAAATGAGAATGTTATTATATGCAAAACTTTTTAGATGTCAACCACTCTTCGTGAATTGAGGCTCATGGTCAGCGTCGAAAGGTCCACATATTCAACGGCACTGCCCATGGGCAAACCTAAACCAATACGACTCACTTTGATCCCGGTGGGCTTAAGCAGCTTGCTCAAATATAACGATGTCATCTCGCCTTCGGCATCCGGGTCGGTGGCGATAACCACTTCCTCAATGCCATCCTCGCGGATACGGCTTAACAACTTGCCTGTTTGAAGATCTTCCGGCCCGCGGCCATCCGCGGGGGAAATATTGCCCAGCAGCACATAATATAAACCTTTAAAACTGCCCGTGCGCTCGATCGCCAACAGATCTTTGGGCGTCTCAACCACACAAACCACCTTCTTATCCCGCCCCTGGTCCTGACAGACCAAACACAATTCCGTCTCCGTCAAATGATTGCAGTTCTTGCAGAAACGTAATCCCTCTTTAAGCGCGATCAAACTGTCCGCCAAGACCTTCACATTTGCGGCATCCTGACCCATGAGCCAGAACACCATGCGCTCCGCGCTTCTCCGGCCTATGCCTGGCAGTTTGCTTAATTGATCGATCAAATTTTCAATAAGCTTAGGATACATGATTATTCATTCGGCCATTCTTTAACGACTTCGCCGCTAAACATCTGCAGCACATCCTTGACAACCGGCTCCTCCGTCTTTTGCGGCTGCTGGTCATCGATCTTGACCGCAACAGCGATCGGAGCGCCAAAACGTTCCTTTAACACTTTCTCAATAATGGCCGCGTTATCCTTGGCTGCCACGAATTCCATGGCAAACGCATGATCCTTGGTAAAACCGATCGTCAGCTTACCCTCTTTATAAGCAGATGGGAAACCATCCTGCAAATAGGTCGCCATCGACATTTTTAATTTAGAAACACTGTGGGTAATGATATTCCATTGCTTGCGGATATCATCCAGCGTCAATTTCGCAAAAGCCGCCGGATCAACAGCAGCCGGCGCAGGGCCAGAAGACAAAGCGCTTGGCACGCGGTTTAATGTTCCACCTGTGCTCGCCATTTTCGCGGTCTGAGCCGCCTGTAAGATCGGAGCGGCAGGTTTAACTTCCTCAACAGCTGCCGCAGCTTGTTTAGGCTGTTGGGCAGCAGGCGCACTGGAATAACACAATTTTGCCAAAGCCAACTCTAATGGCGTGCGCAATGTTTCCATTACCCGGGATATTTCCTGGGTTTCGATCAACACATCCATGGCTTTCAAAATTTGAGGAACAGTGGTCTTTTGAGATTGTGTGTCCAGACGTTGTTTGACAGCGGCTGGATAGTCCACCATATGTGTCAGTGTCACTCCGCCGATCTTGATGATCATCAAGTTACGGAAATGCTCGATCAAATCCTTACCCAACTGCTTGATGTCCTTGCCGCGTTCGATGATATCATTTAACACATTGAGCGCCGTGGGACAATCTTTGGTGATCAGCGCATCCGTTAAGGAAAACAACAACTCTGTTTCCACAATACCCAGCATGGAATACACATCTTTAGACTGTATTCCTTCCTGACCTAAAGCACTTAACTGATCTAGAATGCTTAACCCGTCGCGCATACTGCCCTGGGCGGCCTTGGCGATCGCGAACAAGGCACTTTCCTCGATGGTCAGCTGTTCCTTATCGCATATCTTCTTCAAATTCCTAGTGATCACATCGACCGGGATACGCTTAAAATCAAAACGCTGGCATCTAGACAAGATCGTCGCAGGTACTTTATTGGCTTCTGTCGTGGCAAAAATAAATTTAACATGTTCTGGCGGCTCTTCCAATGTTTTAAGCAGCGCATTGAAGGCTTCCCCGGTCAACATATGCACTTCATCAACGATATATATCTTAAACCGACCATAGGCCGGAGCGAACTTCACATTCTCGCGCAGAGTGCGGATCTCATCAATGCCGCGGTTAGAGGCCCCGTCGATCTCGATCACATCAAAGCTGTTGCCATTGGTGATCTCGGTACAGGCAAAACAGGTGCCGCAAGGCTTTAGGGTCGGACCTTCCTGGCAATTAAGCGATTTAGCCATGATGCGGGCGGTCGACGTTTTACCAATACCGCGCGGGCCGCAAAACAAGAACGCATGAGCGATACGCTTAGACTCAATCGCCTTGCGCAGCAGTTCCGTGATATGGTCCTGCCCGACTAATTCCTCGAAATTTTGCGGCCGGTATTTTCTGGCCAGCACAAGATATGCCATTACGCCATTGCCTTTTCTAATGCTTTCTTTAGATCAGGGTATGTATACTGATACCCCATTTCTTTAAGGCGTTTGGGAACAACGTGGCTGCCGCCTAATAAAAGCGTTTCGCCCATCTCGCCAAATAATAATTGTACCGCAAATCCCGGTACTGGCAAGAACGTTGGTCGATGGATCACCGATCCTAAAACCTTAGTAAATTCCGCATTGCTGACCGCAGCAGGCGCGGTGATATTGACCGGACCGATGATCTTACTCTCATTGATCAAGAACTGGACGATGCGGGGGATCTCATCAAGCGCGATCCAGCTCATCATTTGTTTTCCTGAACCCAGGATACCGCCTAATCCAAGCGCAAACGGCAGTCCCATTTTCGCCAAGGCACCACCCTTTTTGCTTAAAACAACACCGAAACGCAAATGGACCACCCTAATCCCCGCCTCTACCGCCGCCTGTGTTTCCGCCTCCCATCGGCGGCAAACATCTGCCAGAAAACCATTGCCGCCAGCACTCGCTTCATCAAGCAGCACGTCAGGCGCATGATTACCGTAATATCCGATCGCGGAAGCTGACAACAACACTTTTGGTTTGTGTTTTAAGCCTCCCAAAATGCGGCTTAATAAACGCGTGCCGTCAACACGGCTTTCCAGTATGGTCTGTTTATAGGAAGCATCCCAGCGTTCCCCAACATTCGCTCCGGCCAAATGGATCACCGCGTCGAAACCTTCCAAAGCGGCAGCATCGACCTGCCCTTTTTGAGGATCCCAAAAGACCACCGGTGTTTGCGGTCCTTTCAGATGTTTATTACGCGAAATTTGTGTTACCTGATGCCCTTGTTTAAGTAAAAAAGAAACGAGGGCGGAACCGATCAGTCCCGTTGAACCTGTGATGGCAATACGTTGTGACATCCGTTACCACCTATATAATTGTTTGCGAGCTGGAGCTTGTGGTTCTTGCGGTTTATTTAATGCCTGAGGCTTGTTCGGCGAAGATTTGACCGCGCCTTTTGGGAGCCCCTCTGGCCTGGGAGCTTTTCGCATCGTCAAGGAAATGCGCTTGCGGGCAATGTCGACCTCCACCACCTTGACCTTGACCTTCTGTGCGACCTTCACCACATCCGCGGGATTCTTCACAAAGGTATCAGCGATCTCACTGACATGCACCAACCCGTCCTGATGCACGCCGATATCCACAAAACAGCCGAAATTCGTCACGTTGGTGACAATGCCGTTTAACTCCATACCGATCTGAAGGTCTTCCAGTGAAGCAACACCTTCTTTAAATTCAACCGACTCAAATTTTGAACGGGGATCACGACCAGGTTTAGCCAGCTCTTCCTTGATATCCAATAACGTCGGCAAACCGATCTTATCTGTCACATAAGCATGCACATTGATATTCTTGCGCAACGCCTCATTGCTCATGAGCTCCTTAACCGAAACACCCAGATCCTTGGCGATCTTTTCAACGACAGGATAACTTTCCGGGTGAACAGCAGAAGCATCCAAAAGATTCTCCGCATCACGGATGCGCAAAAACCCACCGGCCTGCTCAAACGCTTTAGCCCCCAGTTTAGGGACTTTCTTGACCTCTTCCCTGGATTTAAAAGCACCATGTTCATCGCGGTAATGGACGATCGCCTGCGCTAAAGCTGGTCCTAAACCCGAGACATACATCAACAATTGTTTACTGGCTGAATTGATCTCAACACCGACCTGGTTAACAGAGCTAATGACCACATCGTCCAAACTGTTCTTTAATTTCCCCTGGTCGACATCATGTTGATATTGCCCTACCCCGATCGACTTGGGATCGATCTTGACTAATTCCGCCAACGGATCCTGTAAACGCCGGCCAATAGAGACTGATCCGCGTACCGTGACGTCGTGGTCGGGAAATTCTTCACGGGCCACATCGGAGGCAGAATAAATCGACGCACCGCTTTCATTGACCATTACCACCTGGACATTCGGCAGTTTAAGCGACCGCGCAAAACTTTCTGCTTCTCGGCTGGCTGTACCATTGCCAACGGCAATGCATTCGAAATTAAACAGTTGGAATAATTTCTTGATAGCGGCCGCCGCCGTTTCTATTTGGTCAGGGGTCTGAAGATAAATGACTGTGTTATAAACCAGCTTACCCTGGGCATTAAGCACAACCACCTTGCAACCCGTCCTGTACCCAGGATCGATAGCCAGAACATTTTTCTGACCCAGCGGAGCAGCCATGAGCAATTGGCGTAAATTCTCCATAAATACTTTGATCGCATCTTCATCCGCCGTCTGTTTGGAGATCAAACGCACTTCTGTTTCGATCGACAAAGACAATAGACGTTTATAGCCGTCCTCAAGTGCCATATCCACCTGAGCTGTTGATGCGCACGGTTTCTTTAAGAACTTCTCTCGTAATATCCCAAGAGCTTTGGCCTCATCAACTAAGATACGCAGCATTAAAAATTCTTCTTTTTCACCCCTGCGCATGGCAAGCACCCTGTGCGACGGCGCACCTTTGACCGCCTCCTGCCACTCAAAATAATCTTTGTACTTCGCCCCTTCCGTCTCTTTACCCTTAATGACCTTGGAGTCGAATTTCCCTTCTTCCAGATACAAATTCCTCATCTTGGCACGGGCATCGGCATCTTCATTGACCCATTCTGCCATGATATCGCGGGCACCGGCCAATGCCTCATCCACATTCAACACTTTTTTCTCGGCATCAATATATCGTTCCGCCTCTTTGCGGGGATCAGCCTCCGGCTTTTGTTCAAAAATAAGCTGTGCCAGCGGCTCTAAGCCTTTTTCTTTAGCGATCGTCGCACGGGTGCGTCGTTTAGGTTTATAGGGCAGGTACAGATCTTCCAGGACAGACATGGTCAACGCCGCGTTGATCTTCTCACGCAGCTCATCGGTCATCTTGCCTTGTTTTTCAATGGATTCCAGGATAGCGGCGCGCCGTTCGTCTAATTCGATCAATTGCGTCAAACGGTCGCGTATGGAAGTGATGGCCACCTCATCTAAAGAACCAGTCACTTCTTTGCGGTAACGGGCAATGAAAGGGACAGTTGAACCTTCGTTTAACAGCACAACTGTGGCCGCTACCTGTTTTTCTTTGAGATTGAGTTCCTGGGCGATCTGAAGAATATAAGACGCACTGCTGTTCATGACTGAAAACTCTACATATCTTTACCGCAAAAGTCAATACGCAACGCAATTAAAGTAATTTCTTCACCTTATCCACCATGTCCTGGGGGTCGTTATATTCCACCAACGACAAGAAACCCGATTTCGCGCTGATCCGCTCCATCACCTTCTGATCGCGCAACATGCCTTTTTGAGAAGTCAGGAAGAATTTAATGTTCATCGTCTTGCAAACCTGCTTTAAACGAAAGATCACCACATCCCCGGCAATATCGGGTAGCGCCAGGTCGATCACGGCAATATCTGGAAGCATGGTGATGACCCTTTCGATCGCCATCGCGCCAGTCCGCGCGGGGATGACCGTATAGAGCGCGTTGGTAAACGCAAAAGCTGTCTTTTCAAAGACAACTTGATCATGCTGGGCAATACAGACTTTTTTAGGAGCATTCTCTCCCCATGTTTGGGATGAAAATTGCTGCTGCTTCGAATGAATGACAAGCAAGGCCTGGGCGATCAATTCATCCACATCAAAAGGCTTGGTCATAAATCCATCAATGGGCAGATCCTTGAACAACCCCTCCACATTGGCCCTTGCTGTCAGGATCATGACTGGATAAAGCGGGACGCCATCAGGACCGGCGATGCGGTTATAAAACTCAATGCCCCCCATACGCGGCATATTGATGTCAAGAATGATCAGGTCTGGTTTAAAGGCATTTACTTTTTCCAAACCTTCCTCTCCATCCGCGGCTGTTTGTACCTCAAAACCTTTAGCCTTGAATTGATACGCCACCATCTCCGCCAGATCCACCTCATCATCAATGATGAGTAATTTATGATTAGCCGCCATCGCCGCGCCTCCTTATATCTTCCAGAGGAAGTGTGAAATAGATCGTCGTCCCTACCCCGATCTTGGATTCCGCAAAGATCGTCCCCCCATGGTGACGGATGATCTCCTTGCATATGGCCAGACCCAAACCAGAACCAGACACCTTGGCATGCGACTCTCCTAATTGCTGGAATTTCTCAAACAGTTTAGGAAGATCCTCCTCACTGATCCCAGGGCCCGTATCCTCAATGGATATTTCTACCATCTTATTCTCAGCTAACAGACGCGTCTTGACCGTCACCGATCCTGTATTCGTGAATTTAATGGCATTGTTCATCAGGTTATTTAAAACCTGCGCGATCTTGTCCCTGTCAAAAAAGATCTCCGGCACCTGAGGATCGATCTCGGCCGTCATTTTAAGATCCTTATTCACAGCCACAGGAGTCTGGGCCTCTACGACCGATTGAACCGCGTCATTGATCGATCCGGGGATAAAATTAAGTTTTTTCTTACCTGACTCCATGTGCGCGAGGTCTAAGATGTCATTGATCAGACGCGTTAAACGATCGACACTCTCCTTTGATCTACCTAAAAATTTTTCCTGCTCACTGGTCAAAGGCCCGGAAGTCCTGCTAATGACGATATCCAGTCCTGCTTTGATCGATGCCAGCGGTGTCCGCAATTCATGCGATAATGTGGAACTAAACTCCCTAAGCACCTCATTTAAATTCTTCAGCCGGACATTCATTAACTGCAGTTCCGCGTTCTTGTTCTTCATGGTCTCCAACAATTGCCTATTCTCAATGATCAGGTCATAATGATACATGGCATTCACAACGGAGGATTTAAGCTCATTAGGGTTCCATGGCTTATTGATAAAACGAAAGACGCCGCTTAAATTGATCGCCTGTTCGGCCACATGCAAGTCCGCGTAAGCCGTAAAAATAATACGCACCACGTCAGGATACTGTAGCTTTACCCGGTGCAGGAATTCAATACCCGTAGTATCCGGCATGCGTTGGTCGCTTAAGACCACCTTTATCTTTTCTTTCTCCAATATTTTCATGGCTTCCTGGGTATTACTGGCTACTGCAATACCGTATGGCTCATCCATGAACATACGCTTGATGGAATTGAGGATATTCGCTTCATCATCCAGGAACAATACACTGATCTGCTTCATACTTTCCCCCTGTTTGCCTGTTAACAAAACGGCAAATACATCGTAAAGGTTGACCCCTGGCCTTCCAGCGAATCAACGGTCAAACGCCCACTATGTTTGCGAATGATGTCGTAACAAGCACTTAATCCAATACCCGCTGAACTGCCTTTCGTCGTAAAGAACGGATCAAAGATCTTAGAAAAATTCTCCGGCGATATCCCAACCCCAGTATCTTTCACAGACACGCACACATACTGATCCTCTTGATAGATGCGTATGCTGATCTCCCCTTTCTCTGGTATAGCCTGCACAGCATTCATCAATAAATTCACCAACACCTGGGCGATCTTCTGAGGATTGCAATGCACTCGTGGGACATTCTGGAAATCCTTGATCACAACGGCCTTATACTTGATCTGGTTAGCGATAATATTCAGCACGCTTTCTACCAAAGACTGAATATGGATATCTTCGGCTTCTCCTTTATCGGGTTTGGCAAAATCATGGATATCCAGGACGATCTTTTTGATCTTATCTATACCTGCCTGGGACTCTGAGATCAGATTCCCGATATCTGAATTGATATACTCATAATTTGTTTCTTCTTTAGCTTTTAGCCAAACTTCCACCTGACGGGCCGCCTCCGCCTTATTTCTGGAATTGAGCGCTTCTTCTAATCCGTTAATGATCGTGATCACATTGCGGTAATGGATGAGATATTTCTGCAGCGTCTGCAGATTGCTATTGATATAGCCGATGGGGTTATTGATCTCGTGAGCGAATCCTGAGGCCAACTGCCCGATAGCCGCGAATTTCTCGGATTCCAATAGCTGTCGTTGAGTCTTGCTTAAATCATCCAGAGCCTGCGTTAAGCTTGCTGTCCTATCTTTGACTTTCTGCTCAAGCGTATCATTGAGATCCGCAAGCTCCTGATTGCGTTTGGCCAATTCCTCATTGGCAATGATCAAAGACTGCTGTGCCTGATGACTTATGCGGGAAATGACAAGCCATGCTAACAGCAGCAAAATAATGACAATGATAAAACATATTTGTGTTAGATATTCGTGGTTCTTGTCGGCCTCAAGCGACGCGATGATCTGCTGCTTGACCGCCATGTCCAGTTTCGTGGAACCGGTATGGATATAACTTAACTGCGTGTATTGATTTTCAAAATCCTTGCCGTGCCTGAATAAATTACTGTCCTGTGCCCATATCATAAAATATGTCAGCACAACCAAAGCAAGGATCAAGCAAAAGAACACGACCGCCTGACGGGTTTGCTCTTTCAAGGACTTTTTGGGTGGATATAATGCATTCTTCATCAACGGCATCTACCTCACCTCCAACATTTCCTGAACCTTACTCTGAAGCTCGCTATTGCTGAAAGGTTTAGGTAAAAACGCATTGGCCCCAAGCTCCATCATGCGCTTGACCTCCTGTTGATCATTAAGTCCTGAGATAGCTAGAATTTTCACATCCTTATTTCCAGCCTCTTTACGGATCGCTGAACAGACATGATATCCATCCAGATTAGGCATCCGGATATCCAGGATAACAAGATCCGGCTTGAAATCAGAGAATTTCTGCCCTGCTTCAAAACCATCATAAGCCACATCTACTTCATAATTATTGCTTACTTTCAACGTTCTTGAGATCGCGTGCACAATGCCGCGGTCATCATCAACGATTAAAACCCGCTTAATGCTTTTTAATTTATCCGCAACCTCAAGAGGTATGGGCATCGAATATTTTTTTAGGAATTCAATAAAGTCTTCAAGCTGGACCCGGCTGTGATTACCGGGCGTACGGTAGGCTTTTAGTTTTCCGGAAGCGACCCATTTTAGGACACCTCTGTGGGTCACGTGACAGTATCTTGCGATTTCTCCGGTCGTCAAAGGTATGAACTTACTGGGCTCCATATTGTTCCTTTATTTCCGCTTGTTCTACCTGTTCTAGTTTCAAGAATATCCGGTATTTAGCGTAAATGCAAGCAACGGAACCCAAAGAAAGCGCTTTATCTTAATTTTCTTCGCTAAAAACCTCGTTAACAGCCTTTAAAATATCCGTTGGATAGGTATATTCAACAAAGCTGTCGATACCTTCTTTGAGGCCTATTTTCTGGGCGATCTGGGCTTTTTCAGCACTTTTAGGAGTAAATAAAATGTATTTCACATTTTGTGTTTTAGCCATCAACCTTAACTTAAGGATGACTAAGTCTCCTGTAATATCCATCAAAGACAACTTAACCAGCGCCACATCTGGGACATGCTGCGCAATCCGCTCTATGCCCTCCGTTCCATTTAGTGCCGGGATCACAATATATCCAGCATTCAACAATACCGGACCGATCTTGTTCAATTCCTCAGGATCATTTTCAACAAGACAGATCTTGCGGGCTTCCTGCCCTCCGGATTTAGTGATCTTTATATTCGCATTCTCACTCTTATGGATGATCGCCTCAACTTCATGCAGCAGCGTGTCGATCTCAAAAGGTTTGGCCATGAATCCGTCAATGTTGAACTCCTTGAACAACTGTTCCATATTAGCCCGCGCGGTCAAGACCAAAACCGGGTATTTAGGGTGTGTCCCGCCATAGCAGATCTTCTGATAGAACTCCAGACCGCCCATGACAGGCATATTAATATCCAGAATGATCAGATCCGGCTTGATCGTCTCCAGCTTTTGTAAACCTTCAAGACCATTATTCGCCGTTTCAACAATATAATTCTTTGTCTTAAGCGTGATCTTCATCAATTGCTGCAAATTCACCTCATCATCAATGAGTAATATGGTTTTTGGTTTGGTCGTCATAGTCCTATTCTCCTCTCCTGGATCGGCAATATAAAATGAAATGCGGTGCCCTGCCCTTCTTTAGAATCAACCCAGATCTTCCCCCCATGCCGAGATACGATCTCTTTACAGATCGCAAGTCCTAAACCCGTCCCGCCTTCTTCATTCTCTTGTGCCGCCTCGATCTGTTGGAATTTCTGGAATAATTTAGGTAAATTGGATTCAGCGATCCCTTTGCCAGTATCAATGACACTGACAAGGATATGATTTTCTGAGGACTTATCCATCGTCTTGATCGTCACACCGCCTTGCTTGGTAAACTTAAGCGCATTGCCCACCAGATTATTTAAGACTTGAATGATCCTGTCATTATCAAAAGGGACAAGCGGCATCGTTGCGGAGAATTCAGTCTTTAAATATAAGCCCCGGCTTTGAGCCACACTCTTTTGCGTCTCCACAACAAGAGAAATGACCTTATGAATATCATTATTGATAAAGTTCATCTGCATCTTTCCCGCTTCGATCTTGGTCAAGTCAAGGATATCGTCGATCAAACGCTTTAACCGGTCCACTTCCTGTTTAGCCCGGCCTAGAATGTCCGCCTGATCCGCGTTGATCTCCCCAACAGTTCTCTTGACGACCAGGTCGATCGCCATTTTGATCGACGCCAGCGGCGTGCGCAGCTCATGGGAAACGGTGGAGGTAAACTCTTTTTGCACATCATACATCGCCTTTAATTTCTTATTCGCCGCCTCTAATTCTTCCGACTTTGTTTTAGCATGCAGAACCAGGTCATAATACTCAATGCATTGTTTGATCGTTGAGAGAAGCTCGGATGTTTTCCAGGGCTTGCTGATAAAACGGTAAACCTCGCCGATATTGATCGCCTCTTCAACCGCGGAGAAGTCCGTATAACCGGTGAATAAGATCTTCACCACATCCGGATATTTATCTTTCACTTCTTTTAAGAACTTGACCCCCGTGATCTTCGGCATGCGATAGTCGCTGACAACAACTTTAATGGGGTATTTTGACAAAGCCTCCCGCGCTTGATCAGGATCCGTTGTGGCAAAGATCCCAAAAGATTCGCGCATGAACAATCGCTGCACGCCGTCAATAATGCTTTCCTCATCATCTAAGAATAAAACTTGAACGTCCTGGGCCATATGATCCTTTCCTACGGTACCGGCAGAATGACCGTAAAGACCGTCCCCTCTCCCAATTTTGAGCGCACCTTGATATCGCCGCCGTGTTTCTTGATAATGTCATAGCTCAAACTTAAGCCCAGCCCCGTCCCTTGTCCGACAGGCTTTGTTGTGAAAAAAGCATCAAATATCTTACTAAGATTCTCGGGTGGTATCCCCATCCCAGAATCTTTCACTTCAATACCAATATTCTTCCCATTATTGAATGTCCGGACATGGATAGTTCCCTTTTCTTTGATCGCCTGCGCGGCATTCACCAATAAATTGATAAAAACCTGCCCTATGCGCTGCGTGTTGCATTTAATCATGGGAGTATTTCCATATTCTTTTGTTACTTCTGCTTTATATTTTAACTCATTATGGACTAAAACCAGCACAGTATCTATAACTTATTCGATAATCACCAGTTCAACTACATTTTTATCCTCCCGGGCAAAGGCTCGGAGGTCCATAACGATCTTCTGGATACGCTCAATGCCTCGGAGGTTATGTTTCAGCAGCTTATCGATGTCCGCAGCAACAAAATCAAACTGCATTTCCTTCTTTAATTCATCTATCTGGGATGCGATCTCTTTGCACTTCTGCAGATCATTTAGGTCCACACTTCTCTTTAGATCATCCGCCATACTGATGATCTTGTTATATTCCAATATGTATTGACTTAAGATCTCCATGTTATTGCTAATAAAACCTACAGGGTTATTGATCTCGTGGGCCACGCCGGCAGCCAACTGACCAATGGATGCCAGCTTCTCCGACTGGATCAACTGGGTATGTGTCGTTTTTAATTCTTCAAGGGCAACGTTGAGTTTATCCGTACGTTCATTAACCTTCTTATCCAGATTATGCGTTAAATGGATCAATTGCCTTTCGCGGTCCGCCAATTGTTCATTCTTATATTCCAACTCTGCTGTATTCTGAGCGATCCTTTCCATTTCCAAAGCCCGGCGGCGGCAGAGAACAAACAAAAAAACATCCTCAATGATCATCCAGACCGCATGTTCGACCCACCATAAACGATTCGATCCCAATACACCAAAGATCGACTGAGGCCAGATCAACCCCGCAAAAATATTATAGATCAATACAGTTGCTGATCCCGCCAGCAGAACTCTCCAATCCCGATAAAATACCAGGACCGCAAGAGAAACTAATACATGAGAATACACATCGATCCGTCCGACAGTTAGATAAATGAACAATGCCCCAAAAAGCATTTGAGCAACGGCAATAACATAACGGGTAAATGATTTTCCAGGATTTGTGAATGAAAGCACGATCGGCCCCGCCGCGATCATCCCCCCATACAACATTGCATCCCAGACAAAAAGGTTTTGCTGACCTCGAGCCATCCATATATGCGTCGGTACAGTTAACGCGCATATGATCCCCGCGGCAAACTGCAGAAACATTAACCTTGCGAACATCCTGTCTGTTCTCTCAGCGATCTCCTGCGTATGGTCCGCGAACAGATCACGTGTCCGCTGCTCAATATATTTATTCATGCTCGTAACTTTATCGTTGTCCATAGAGCAATGCCTCTATTTTGGATCTCAATGCCGCGTTCGTGAATGGCTTCTCTAAATAATCATCAGCCCCTTTGATCTTGGCAAGCTCGATATCCTGCCGTTCGATGGATCCAGAGATCAATAGTATCTTAACATGACTATTCTTATGATTATCCCTGATCCTGGCACATAATTCATATCCATTTAACCCCGGCATTCGGATATCTATCAGCACCAGATCAGGTTTAAAACCCGCAAATTTCTCGCCAGCTTCAAAACCATCATAGGCAACATCCAATTCATAATCCTTCTCCCGCTGCAATATACGATAGATCGTATCCACCATGCTTCTGTCATCATCAACGATCAGTATACGTTTGATTCCTATGTGTGTTTCTGAAGCAGGCAACTGCTCCGGAAGAGGCATATTATATTCTTTAAGGAAGATCATAAAATCCGCCATCTGTACGCGGCTGTGATTTCCCGGAGTACGGTATGCTTTGATCTTCCCCTCATTGATCCATTGGATCACCGTTCGCGGCGTGACATGACAATGTGTGGCAATATCATATGTGGTTAAAGCTTTTTTGTTCATAGGGCGCCTATTTCATGGTTATGCTCTTTACCAGGTCCAATAATTGCTCGATCTCATACGGCTTTCCCAGAGACAGATAATTATTCCCATCAATGATAATCCCTGCCCGCTCCACATCGGACTCTGTTCCCGAGATTAGCGCTGTTAAGAACACAACCGGAATATGTTTCAATGTTTGATCTTTCATAAAACCCCTGACAGCTTCGCCGCCATTGACCCCGGGCAGCATAATATCCATCAAGATCAGATCAGGCAGAGCTTTCTTGGCTTCTTCCATAACATTGGCAGCTTCATGAAAGATGACCACCTCATGCCCTGCTTTTGCAAGAGCTACTTTTGTCAGATTGGCCAGGTTACGATCGTCATCCACTAGAAATATCTTAGCCATACCCTCCCCCATTTCGTTGCTTTTGCTTTTATCACGATTCACCCGAATGTCCTGTTCTTCCCGTATCTCCTGTTTAAAAGATATCTGGTTTAATACAGGCTTTCAAGGCATTGAACCCGTTTTAAAGGAAACGTTTCCTTGAAAATTTAGATCTTTATTTGGAGTATTTCGTCCCAGCGGGTGGTAAAACGCTGGGAACGGTGAAGCTGGGACATGCGCCATTTCTCGGCTTGGCCCTGGGCGGCAAAGAATATCTTGCCATGATTGGAGGTGCGGTTATAACGGTCTATTGTCTGCATCAACTGTTGGTGTCGGCTGTGATGATAGGGCTTATCAAACAATTGGACTTGTTCATGACATTGAGCTGTCAAATGGCTTAAAACCACACCAGCTCTTTTATAAACATATTGCGGCCTGTACATCTTTTCCAGCAGATCAAATGCCTTTTTGATTAGATGAGGGGTATATGCTGTGGGAGGGTTGATATGAATACCCATTGTATTGGCATAATATTCTTCCTGCTTAAAACGATTGCTTTGAATAAAGACCTGCAAGTAACCGCATAAGAGACCGTCATCCCTTAATTTCTCCGTGGCATTGGACACATAGGCCGCAACAGATCGCTTTAATACTTCCTGCTCAGAAACACCCGTCCCAAACGTGCGCGATGTTAAGATTGATTTTCTATCGGAGGATGTTTCTTCGCTCTCAAGACACGGATGGCCGCGCAGCTCCCAGACCGTTTTTAATGTCACAATCGTCAGATTATCCTTGATCCAGGCATCCGGCGCTTGTTTTAACTGCAAGGCGTTTAATATACCCTGGCGGTTTAACCATTGAGCCTTCTGGTGCCCGATGCCCCAAATATCCTCTACCAGCGTTTTCGATAAACACCGGTCAATATCCTCTTCTTTAAGCAAACACAAGACACCGCCGGGACAATGCTTTTTCGCCATGCGATTAGCCAGTTTCGCCAATGTTTTTGTCTCGGCGATGCCGATCGATATCGGCAAGCCGGTGTGACGCCCAACCAAAGTCCGTACATGTTCCCCGTAAGACAAACAATTAAGCTCGCTTAGATCATGCAGGATCATAAATGCCTCGTCGATCGAATATACTTCCATCTGCGCACAGCATTGCGCCAATGTGCGCATCACCCTGGCCGACATATCCCCATAAAGAACAAAATTGGATGAACACATGATAACGCCGTGGCGAAGCGCCAATTCCCGGCATTTGAAGGCCGGCTCGCCCATGGCAATGCCAAGCGCCTTGGCTTCATTGGAGCGGGCGATCACGCAGCCGTCATTATTGGACAGCACCACCACCGGCTTTTTTCTTAACACAGGATTAAACACGCGCTCGCAGGATACAAAGAAATTATTGCAGTCGACTAAGGCATACATCTTAGACAGAATGGATGACATGTTTGACCACCCCCCACACTTCAAATTCCATCGACGCGGTGATCTCAACGGCCGGATAACGCGGATTCTCCGGCATCAAAAATATTTTCCCCAAACGTTTGACCATGCGTTTGACCGTGAATTCCCCGTTAAGAAGCGCCACCACCACCGACTGGTCTTTAGCTTCCAGAGACCGATCCACGATCAATACATCGCCGGAGAATATCCCCGATCCGGTCATGGAGTCGCCTTTGACGCGGACAAAGAATGTGCTGCTAGGGCGTTTGACGAGAAATTCATTGAGGTCTAAGGCATGATCGAGAAAATCATCGGCGGGTGAAGGAAAACCAGCGGGGACGCGGGATAAATACATTGATGGAAACATAAAAACCTCCGTTAGACATAGAAATATCGTAACGAAGGTTTTTATTATTTTAACGTGGCGGATTTACCCCTTCCAAACGGCACCACGGCTTAAAATTATATTACTACACTTTGGCTAAATTAGCATCCTCTTCTTTAAGTCCCAACAACGGCAATATGGCCGGGATGGGCGTGATGTTAATGATAACCGGATGGACGCCGGAGAAATCCCCGCGCTTGAACCCTTCGATCATCGCAGGATCAAAACGGAGGTTCACTTTTCCGCCGCTAACATCCATATCCAGATTCTTGGCATTTAAGTCGATACCACCGCGGGTGAAACCATCAACCTGAGGAAGAGCGTACTCTTCATCAAATTCTGCACTACCCGTTACTGCGGTCTGTGCGGCATCCACGCCTATCAACTGTAAGGCCGCTTTGTAGAGCGTATCGAGACGTTTTGGGTCAGACACCTCTACATATAACTTTGCCGCTGGCTCAGTACCCGAAGGCCTAAAAAGAATGGAATCACCTGTATTAAACACCAGCTTCACCCCATCCATGGTGTTGACATCAACCACTTTTAAACCCGTCTGTTGTTCAGCTTCTTTCGCTACCGAGATCTCTGTCGCTGGAATAGTCTCCATCTCCTTTTTTGCTGCCGCGATGATCCCGATCACTTTTGCTTTGGCTTCGCCTTTTTCGTCTCTGGCTGTTTTCACCTTTTGGACAAAAGATTGGCCAAGCTCTGCTTCGATCTGGGCTTTGTACTCTCCAAGACTTTTACGGGTCTTGGCAACAAGCCATAAAGCCGTAAGACCTACCGCAAACCCGTCATCCCAGCTTTTCATGAATGGCCCGATCCCGACGTGGGCACTTTCTTCACCAGCTACCAGCACGTTTTTGCCTTTCATGACCTGCTCAACAGCATATTTAAAACCAACCGGGGTCTCGATCAACTCCATCCCCAGATGAGCAGCAACCGCATTAGCAAAATTGCTGGTTGCAACAGTCTTCACAAGAGCGCCGTCAAGACCGACCTCACGTTTAAGAAACCAGGTCAAAAGACCGATCATCTCATTAGCCTCATACTGACGCCCACCGAAATCAACAACCCCGAACCGATCAACATCCCCGTCGATCGCGCTCCCCAGGGTATTAGGTGAACTTTTTACTTCATTTAGCAAGCCCTGGATATATTCCTTTGCAGGCTGAGGAGCTCCGCCGGTCTGAGTAAACTTCGGGTCCGTATTGTCCGTATGGATCATCCGGTAGAAATTCCGTCCAGCTTCCTGAGCGATCCGGTCATATAAAGCCTGCGCTGTACGCACACCTGAACCTTGAAGTGGATCAAACACCAGATTAAAATCAGGATTTTCTTTAATATAAGAAATAATATCTTCCCACATGCTACGGCCATCCTTAGCCTTCGTTGCTTTCATGGTGGGAATAATATACCCATCAACATACTCATCCACCACAGACTTGGCATCCAGCTCAATAATGTTGCCATCCTTCAATGCAACATCGTAATCAACAACCTTGTAATGAGTCGCCTCGTTAGCGAATGTTTCAATGGCCTTTGTTGCCATTTCATCAGCAGCACCGCCATGGCTCGGTGAAAATTTCAACCCCCCATCCGTATACGGACTGTGACTGGCAGTAAAATTCATGACACCAGCAACATGTTTACTATTCCCCAAAATAGCCAAGACAGGTGTTGGCGTTGCTTCTGCATTAACAAAGTACACTTTAAACCCATTAGCCGCCATGATCCTGGCTGCCTCTCTCGCATAAACAGGATTGTTACGACGAGTATCATACCCGATCACAAATATTTTATTACCTGTCGGATTAGCTGTTGGGTCAAGGAGATGTTCCGCAATTCCCTGCGTATCTCGACGCACCAAGTCGATATTAAAATCACCCTTCCCGTCATTATCCCAATCAATGATCCCGCGGTCACCGCTTGTCCCAAACTTCGCTGGACGCGTTTTGGCCAGCACCTTTGGCTCTCCGGCAGGATTGCGTGAAAGGAACTTAAGAACCTGCCGCTGAGCAGATGCCGAAAGCCCTGACTGAGGAAGTTCACTAATACTCCTCTTTCCAGTTAAGAACGGAAGCACACTGTCAGACATCTTCTTGCCAAGCTGAACGCCCCACTGGTCAAAAGAATAGATATTCCAAATGATCCCTTCCGTAAAAATCTGCTGCTCATACATAGCCACCAGATTACCCAATGTCCTTGGAGAAAGCTGATCAACCTCGATCGAGGTCGTGGGCTTATTCCCAGCGAACGTCTGCTGCATGGCATGCCAATCAAGATCCTTACCTTGATATTTTGGGTCTGCTTCAAGTGCTTTCCTTACCTCATCTTTTGTCGCGCCAAAAGCCAACGCTTCCGTCTGGGCAACAAAATTCGAATACAGCATTGGATGATGCCCTGGCAATGGATTATGTGTTTGAGCTATCCCTATAAAATCTGCTGGAACCAGACGCGTCCCTTGATGGATCAATTGATAAAACGAATGCTGCCCATTTGTGCCCGGTTCCCCCCACGCGATCAAACCAGTTTGATAACCCACCGGCTTCCCCTCCCGGTCAACACTCTTGCCGTTGCTTTCCATAAAAAATTGCTGCGCAAAGGCAGGAAAACGGTGCATGTATTGATCATAAGGTAAGATCGCAAAACTTTCCGCTCCTAAGAAGTTCCCGTACCACACATTCAATAAAGCTTTCAATACCGGAATGTTTTTTTCAAACGGCTGAGATCTAAAATGCTCATCCGCCTCTCTTCCTCCAGCCAAAAACTCAAGAAAGTTATCAAACCCGATATACGTTGCCAGAGAAAGCCCGATCGCAGACCAAACAGAATAACGCCCGCCGACCCAATCCCAGAATTCAAACATATTGGCCGTATCAATACCAAATGCCTCAACTTTATCTTTAGCTGTTGAAACAGCCACAAAATGCTTTTTAATCGCCTCCATATCACCCTGATAACTTTTTAAGACCCAATTTTTCAAAGTATCTGCATTTTTCATTGTTTCTTGTGTTGTGAATGTTTTGGAAGCAACGATCACAAGAGTTTCTTGCGGGTCCAGTTTCTTCATTACCTCTTGGGCATCAGTACCGTCAACATTAGAAACGAAATATGCATCAACATCCCCTGCTTTGTAAGGTTTTAACGCTTCAGCAGCCATCCGCGGACCAAGATCAGAACCGCCAATCCCAACATTAACGATATTTTTGATCTTTTTACCAGACAACCCCACCCACTGACCAGACTGCACTTTTTTGGTAAAGACTTCCACGCTCTTTAACACATCAATAACATGAGGCATAACATCTTCTCCGTCGACCAGAATAGGACCATTCGCCGTCACAAGCTCACCGCTTGCGTCGCGGGTCACATTTCTTAAAGCAACATGTAAGACCGCACGTCCTTCTGTTTCATTGATCTTCTCTCCCTGGAACATCATTTCGATGGCTGCTGGCAATTGAACTTCATTCGCCAACGCCACTAATGTTGACAACGTCGGTCCATCAACCAGATTCTTTGAAAAATCCACCTCGACTTGATCATTGAGCGCGACAAGCATATTCACGGAACGAGCTGGATCAGTACGGAATAATTCTCTTAAATCATACTGACTCCTATTGGATGCAAGCACCTGAAGCTTATTCCAACTTTCAGTTTGTCTAGGGTTATTTACAGGAAGACCTGTCTGCATCGCCGCATCTTTCTCTACCGCTGCCGTCGCTTGCAGCAGATCACCTGTTGCACCCGTCTTGGCGAACATGGCAAAATCTACGTCATTGCTTCCAACCACCTTGATATCTTGTGCGTGAAGACCAACAGCCCCGCCGGAGAAATATTTGCGCGGCGTTGTTGATGCGGGATCGTCTTTAATATAATTGAAAACACCCTTCTTATACGCTTCCAAATACTGCGCGTAGATCTTTTCCGTCACTGCTTTATCGTCGGCGGTGACCCCGTTTAACTTGGACTTATCCGTATAGACCTGGTTTAATAAAGCCTCTTTCAAATTGTTCTTATACCAAGTCGCTAAAATCATCGACTGATACACCTGACGTAAATTGGCGAAGTTCTTGCCCGTGTTGACTTCCTTTTCGATCTCGGGCAGAACAATCTCACGTACGATGTCGGATGTCACATCTTTTGTGTTTGCTGCGGTCTTCTGATTCTTCTTTAAGGCCAAATAATCTTTATCGAGCATGACCTTTAAATGCGACGCAACAACAAACGCGGTATTGTCATGGACATAGATCTTCGCCTTATCCGCCATGATCCACACTTTGTTAAAGGTATTGACCGGTACCTGCGCTTTACCAAAACGATCCTGGGACTTGGCATACACCCTGTTCCAAAAATCTTTCCCTAATTCTTTTTCCGGATAGATCAAGGAGGCAGTCAACTGCTTTAAGATATAATCCTGCGCCAGCATGTCCCTGCCCAATTCTGTCTGGCCTAATGTGTCGGGGATAATGCGGTCTTTTTCATACGGGGACAAGTTAACCCACAGTTCATTCTCTGGGATCGTCAAAGTCGCCAAAAAATATTTGATAAGCTTTTCTGTTTCCTGACGCAACTGCGGCTGCTGGGCTTTAAAACCCGTATGACCGGTATCAATGATGAAATCAAATAACAAAGGATTATCGGGATGGATCTTTATTCCTTTAATGAGCACCGGAGAGAATGCGGGGCTTAAATTGACCATGGTGCCAGGTTGCGGCAACACCAAAGACTCGGCCTCAGCCTTTCTTAAAGGGGTCATAAAAGTCGCCGCAAAACAAACAATGACAATGACGTGAAGTGTTTTCTTGAACATGTGGCTCTCTCCGTTACGTTCTGATTATTTTGAATTCACTGTCTAGGAAATGAAAAAGAATACGAAAAATATAGCACACCAACGAAGGTTGTCAAGAAATGAGAAATTACATAAATCATTGTCAAACATTGTGTTACAAAGATTTTTCAGACATATTTATGTAATTTCTCCCCAGAACACCATTTACCGTCTTTTTAAGAAGAGCATTTGCCCTGACCATCAGAGCAAGGCATGCATTGATTGAGGATAAAATAAACCGGGCAAAATCCGGTAAACGCGCTTGAGATCATAGCCAGCGACACACCCCCCGCTAGAAATACCCAGCGGATATCAACCGTATAGGCTAAGATCACGCTTAACAAAATAACCGTCCCTACGATACCATCATGAACTTTGATCTTATTCTTCATTGTCATTCCTTTCTATGAATTGCCGCTAGCGGCTTGATACGTTAAATACCCTCCGGAAAAATTCCGGCATTTAAAACCCGACTGACTTAATATACGGCAAGCTAAATAACCCCGCAATCCCACCTGGCAATAGGCCAGATATTCTTTATCTTTGGACAATGCGCCCAGTTGTCCGCGCAGCTCATCAACAGGGATATTGACCGCCCCGGGGATCACACCGCTTTGAGCTTCCTTTTGAGTGCGCACATCGAGAATGACTTGATTGGGTCGAACATTTTTGATGTCTTCCATATAGCAATGCGTCACATCACCGTTAATGGCATTAGAGGCCACAAACCCCAAAAAATTAACAAGATCTTTGGCCGATCCGTACGGAGGCGCATAACAAAGCTCTAGATCCTGCAGATCATGAACTGTCAACCCGGCACGCAGCGCAACTGCCAGAATATCAATACGTTTATCCACTCCGTTCTCACCTACCGCCTGGGCACCGTAGATCTTACCCGACGATGGATCGAATAGTAATTTCATATGAATTTGCTTTGAACCGGGATAATACCCTGCATGGTCATTGGCATGTGTATGAATCTTCGCATAAGGCAAATTCATCCGCTTAAGTGTCTTCTCATTGATGCCGGTCATGGCAATGGCCAGGTCGAATAATTTGCATACCGCTGTGCCTTGGGTCTTTTTATAGACACTGCCGCGTTTGAAAATATTATCCGCAGCGATACGCCCCTGGCGATTAGCCGGGCCGGCTAAAGGGATCAATGCCCGCGTACCTGTCACCCATTCTTCCACCTCAACCGCATCACCGACCGCATAAATCGACGGATCGTTAGTCAGCATAGCGGCATTGGTCATGATCCCACCGCGCTCTCCGATCTTTAAGCCTGCAGCTTTGGCTAAAGAGACATCGGGCTTCACGCCAATGGCTAGGATCACAAAATCCGTTGCTATCTTCTCCAAATTGCTTAAAGCGACCGCGATCCCATCATCATCTTCAAATATCCCTGTCATGGATACACCAAACCTGAGATCCACGGCATGTTTTTTCAATTCTTGATGCAAATAATAGGCCATTTCCGGGTCGGCAGGCCCCATGACTTGTTGTGATAATTCAATGAGCGTGACATCCACCCCCCGTTGACGCAACGCCTCGGTCATTTCCAGACCAATATATCCACCTCCGACGACAACCGCATGCTTGAGGTCCAGTTTGTCCACATGCACTTTGATCCTGTCCATATCCGCGATATTGCGCAGTGTCATGACATTAGGCAGATCAATGCCCGGCATCGACGGCCTTATCGGTTCCGCTCCAGGACTTAGGATCAGCACATCATATTGCTCTTGAGTCATTTTGCCGGTTACCAGATCCTTAACCTCAATATATTTCTTTTCACGGACGATCTTAACGACTTCGGATCTTACCTTTACGATAATGTTCATCCGCTTAAACAATGATACAGGTGTTTGTAGGATCAATTTGTCGCGCTCTTTGATAACTCCACCGATGTGATAAGGCAGTCCGCAATTGGCAAAAGACACATGCTCACCGCGTTCAAATACAATGATCTCGGCGCTCTCTGATAAGCGTCTCGCCCTTGCCGCTGCTGAGGCCCCGCCCGCAACTCCGCCTACAATAAGTATTCGCATACTGTCTTCCCGTTTATTGATCCTAGAATCTTCACTATTATAACTTGATCATTCTTTTATCCCACATTTCTTTAAGATCGTCATCATCAAGCACCAGTTGGTAAAAGCCGACTGGAATAAATTAGCGCCCACAAATGCTGTAAACCATAACCAACGGGCATCGACATAGTGTGCCAGCGCCAAACTCAACAGGATAAAGAATCCCGCGATGCCTCGTAATGATCTCTCTAACATGATACACCTCCTTTATCCTCGTTGTTGATCAATGAAATATCTTTCCTATTGGCCATATAATAGACGACTGGAATAGCCGTCCTGGCTAGAAAAGTCGATGCGATCTCACCAGCCATGAGCGACACCGCCAGCCCCTGGAAAATGGGGTCAAACAAAATAACTGATGCCCCAACCGCTACTGCCAATGCCGTTAACAACATTGGCCTGAAACGCGTGGCCCCGGCATCGATCACCGCTTCTTGAAGAGGCATCCCCTCTTTCAATCGTAATTGGATAAAATCAACCAAAATGATCGAATTACGCACCACGATCCCCGCCCCTGCGATCATCCCGATCATTGAGGTGGCCGAGAAGAAAACCCCAAAGATCCAGTGTGCGGGCAAGATGCCGACCAAAGTCAAAGGGATCGGGAGCATGATGATGATCGGTGTCTTAAATGATTTAAACCACCCAACAACGAGCACATAGATCAACAGCAACACAACACCAAACGCTATACCTAGATCCCTGAAAACCTCATAGGTCACCTGCCACTCACCGTCGAATTTGACCGCCCAGAGACTTTCATCTTTGGGCATATCCGTCCAATGCGTTCTTAACTGCGTTTGTTTATTATTAACGCCGGGCAATTTCAATCCTTTGAGCTTTTGATCAAGCTCGAACACGACATATACAGGACTTTCAAACGGACCCGTGACATCGCCTAACACATAACTGACCCTCATCAGATTTTTGTGGTAGATAGGCTTGTCTTCGATGCCATCCTTCAAAACAATCAGATCTCTTAACGGTACCGGCACCCCATTGCGGGAAAGAATGGTCATAGCCAACACATGATCAAGATCCGCACGCTTCTTTGACGGCAAACGCACCATAATCTCAACCGGCTCATATTCCTCTTCTAAATGCGCCAAATCTACCTTCTCTCCGGCAAGCGCGGCCGCTATCGTCTTTGCGATCACATCAGAAGCGATCCCATTTAATCCAGCTTTGTGATGGTCGATCACCAAACGCATCAAACGCTGATCAGAAGCCACATGCGTTGTAATATCCGTAATATTCGCATTGGCGGCCATAACCCCTTCAACATCCCTTGATAACTGATCACGATCCTTATTATCATGACCATACACTTCCATGCTCAGCGTCGATAATACTGGAGGGCCTGGAGGCACTTCGGCCACCTGCACATGACCGCGATGACGGGCTGCGATCTCGTGGATGCCGGTGCGCACAGACTTGGCAATCTCATGACTTTGACGATGCCGTTTATGTTTAGGCAGTAAATTCACCTGTAAGTCTGCTTCGCGCGGCGATTGACGTAAATAATAATGACGCACCAGTCCGTTAAAATTATACGGCGCGCTGGTCCCGACATAAGCTTCGATATCTTTAACCTCAGGGACGGAGCGCAGATATTCCGCCATCTCCTGGATGACGGCAGCTGTTTTATCAAACGATGTCCCTTCCGGCATATCTAGAATGACCTGGAATTCGTCCTTATTATCAAAGGGGAGCATTTTCACCTTAACCGCTTTAAGCGGTACAAGGAGAATAGACGCGCACAAGAGTACCCCCATGACGATCAAGAAAATTTGCCGCACTTGATTGTTATAAATAAGCGGCTGCATATACCAACGATAGAATTTTGTCAGCGCATCTTCACGATGATCGTGGCCATCTTTAAGCGCCCCCCGTTCGTGGGCCCGTCGCAGGATCACATACGCCGCCCATGGTGTTGCAACAAAAGCCGCCATCATCGAAAACATCATGGCCATGCTTGAACCTATAGGAATAGGCCGCATATAGGGTCCCATTAAACCACTGACAAACGCCATTGGTAAAATCGCGGCAACAACAGTTAACGTCGCTAAGATCAAGGGACTTTGGACTTCGTTGACAGCGCCGATAACAATATCCAGGAATTTTTTCCCTCGATTTTGCGCGAGCCGCAAATGACGGACAATGTTCTCGACGTTTACGATCGGATCATCCACTAATATACCAATAGAAAAGATCAATGCGAACAATGTGATGCGGTTTAAGGTAAAACCCATCCAATAGAATGACGCCAGTGTCAAGGCCAGGGTCACCGGAATAGCCACCGCGACAACACCCGATTCCCGCCAGCCTAAAGCCAACGCGATCAACAACGTCACCCCAAGGACCGCGATACCCATGTGATACAGTAATTCATTGGACTTCTCTGCCGCCGTTTCGCCGTAATTACGGGTCACCGTCATTTTCACACCCGCAGGAATAATATTACCTTCTAAAGACTTGACCTTTTCCAGTGCTTGTTGAGCGATCCAAGTAGCATTGGCCCCTTTACGTTTGGATACCGCCAAAGTGACCGCGTCATAGACACCCTTGTCCTCTAATTCATACCCTTTGCCAAAACGGATATTGACCAAACGCTCATCCTGATCAGGACCATCAACAATGTCAGCAATGTCTTTTAAAAAAACAATATCTTTACCCGAGACACTGACGACCAGATTATTTAGATCTTCCGCACTTCGAAAAAACCCGTTTGCCTGAACCAATGCCGCTTCCGGGGACACCTCCAAATGCCCCCCTTCCGTTTTAATATTGGCCTGGCGGATCAAATGACCAATATCCGCCACACCCAAATAATGCGCTTTAAGCTTTTCTTCATCTAAATGCACCATCCATTGACGGGTACGCCCGCCGATCAATTGTGTCTGAGAAATGTCGGGGATCGTGTTTATGGATTCACGAACTGCTGCTGCGATACTCCTTAACTGCTGGGGACTGTGTTTCGCAGAATGAAATGTCATGCTTAAGATCGGGACATCATCAATGGCATGTGCCTTAACTAAAGGTTGACCCGCCCCTGGCGGCAAGAAATCCAAATTCGCAAAGACCTTTGTGTAAAGCTTTGTTAATGAACGCTCCATGTCTTCGCCGACCTTAAAGCGGACAACGATCAACGCGCCATTGGACTGTGCTGTGGAATAGATATACTCAACCCCAGGCACTTCCCAAAGCTTTCTTTCTCCCACATTAATGATCCGGCGCTCAACCTCTTGAGCACTAGCACCTGGGTAACGAACAAAAATATCGAACATCGGCACAGAGATCTGCGGTTCTTCCTCACGCGCCAGATTCACCACCGCAATGATCCCCAAAAATAAGGAGAACCCAAGGATCAACGGCGTTACCTTAGACTGCACAAAAAACGCAACCACCTTACCTATCCAATTCATTCGCTCATTGTCCATAAACGTTCAATGCCTCGCTCTCATTAAGTTCACCCGAATAATATTTCAATGTCAGATACGTCTGCAATCGCTTCGCTTGCAGATTCAACAAACGCTGATCAGCTTCCAGAAAACTTGTCCGAACAGCAGCCATTTGTTCAATGGAGCGCCGGCCTTCTTTATAGAGAGGATCCATAAGACTCACAGCTTCTTGAGCATCATTGCGGTACTGTTCTGCGAGCTTCAGATTATTGACCAGCGCCTCCGCCCGATAAAATGTTTCTGCAATGTCTTTGGCCGCTTGATCTTTCGTCTGCTGTAATTGAGCCGTTAGACGATTTACTTCTTGCTGTTCAACCTTTACACTTGATCCATGCCCAGGATTAAACAGATCCATTTTTGCTTTAATGCCAAGCGTATAATTGCTGCCACCTGAACTTCCCAGACGATGCACGTTCTCATCCGCTCTGCCGTATGCCATGATCTTAGGTAGTGCGCTTTTGCGTTCATGTTCAAGCCCATACCCCTGACTCTCGATCATTTTGGACATGGCTTGAATATCTAAGCGATGTGACACGGATTTGGCAACCCAATCCTCGGCTTTGCCATCAAACAGTATGGACTTATTAAAATCCATCACTACTTTAACCGGAATATCTGGAGCTTGGCCCCGCATAATATTAAACACCATATTCAATGCCGCCCTCTCAGCCAGTGCTTCATTTTTCGTCTGTGAGAGTCTGGTTTGCACCATGCGTGCCAAATAAAAATCCGCCCCAAGCTTCAATCCTTGACGGCTCAAACTTTCTGACATATTCACATCATCATTCACATTCTTAACAATGTGATCCAGGATCTTTAGAAATTCATCCGTTTGGGCTAAGCGGCTGTACACTTCTGAAGCAGCCAATATCGCCTCCATACGAGACGCCTTCTTTTGGAAATCAGCAGCTTCCACGGTCGCTTTAAACATTTTTACTTTGGATGCCGTCTGAGAAAAATCAAACAGCAACCATTGCCCTTCTACCCCTGCCCCATAATCTGCTTTTGGTGCTGGACTATTGAGACGTCCTAACGCAAAATCATCATTGCTAAATTTATTTTGCCGCAAAAGCGCTCCAAAGACATAAACCGGATCATCACCGTAATCCATCTTAACGGAGGCCCACAATTGAGGCATTTGAGCTGATGCTGCCACCGCTTTCTGAGCAATGGCTTTTTCCAGCGACGCATTGTCCTTCTTTAATATAGGATAATACTCCAACACCTGCCCCAAATATTCTTTGAAGGCAACAACATTCCCCATACCTTCAGCCTGAGCGTGTACTAAAACAATAGGCATAAACAACATCATGATAAGCATAGTGATCGTTTTCAAGAGAACTCTCCCAGCACTTTAAGCATCTTAAGAAATCTTTTATCGGTGACGTGATAGCAGGACCGTAGACCTTTCCTTTCGCAATCCACGATCCCTGCCGAGCGCAGTGCTGCCAGATGCTGGGAAACCGTTGACTGGGGCAGCCCCATCCTGTCAACGATCTTGCCCACATGGCAGCCGTACTTGGCGATCCCCTCCGCCATCTGCAGCCTGGCCGGATGACCCAAGACCCTTAACACTTTTGCGATCTTTTGATATTCCACGAACACCTCCATATCTGTTTATCGTTATATTCAAATATTACGATATAGAAAGATAAAAATCAATAAAAAATTGGATTATTTTCATCCATGTTCTATACTAACACCCATGGAAGAACCAACCACTGACGTGGACGTTGTCATTATCGGGGCCGGCGCGGCCGGTATGATGTGCGCGATCGAGACCGGCAAACGAGGCCGGCGGACCATCATCCTGGAACACAATGATCAGCCGGGCAAAAAAATCCGTATTTCAGGAGGCGGCCGCTGTAACTTCACGAATCTTAATGCTTCCCCCGCCAACTACATCTGCCAAAACACTCATTTTATGAAGTCTGCCCTGGCCCGTTTTACACCTCATGATTTTCTTAAATTAGTCCGTAAATACAACATACCCTATCATGAGAAGAAACTCGGCCAATTATTCTGCGACAACAGCGCCCAGGATATTATCAGCATGCTCAAAGAAGAATGCCGCAATTACGGCGTTAGATTCTTGACCCAAACAAAAGCCTTGAACATCTGCCAAGATATGCATTTTCTCGTTACCACTGATAAAGGAGCGATACACTGCCACTCTGTCGTTGTCGCTTCGGGAGGATTATCCATACCCGCTTTAGGCACATCTGACATTGCTTTTTCGATCGCCAAACATTTTGATATCAACACCATTCCCTGTACTCCAGGCCTTGTTCCGTTGACATTGTCCACCCAAGACCTGGCTATCTACAAGACGCTTTCAGGTGTTTCTCTAAATACCATCGTCTCTTTTGGAAAAACATCTTTTCGGGAGAACATTCTTTTTACTCACAAGGGCTTAAGTGGACCTGCGATCCTGCAGATCTCCTCCTACTGGAAGCCAAGGCAGGCAATTACCGTTAACCTGGTCCCAGAGCAGGACATGACTAAAATTCTGGAACAAAATCAACGAAATACCACCACACTCAAAACCTTTCTTAAAAAATTCCTCCCGACAAGACTCTCTGACACCTTGTGCGAACACGCATTCCCGAATAAAGCTTTAAAAGATCTATCCCTAAAAGAGATGCGATTTATAGGTCAGACACTTAACGCCTTTCGCTTTACCCCCACAGGCACGGAAGGCTACACCAAGGCCGAAGTGACATTAGGCGGGATCGATACCAAAGAATTATCATCAAAGACCATGGAAACCGTTAAAGTCCCCGGACTCTATTTTATTGGTGAAGCGGTGGATGTCACAGGACATCTGGGAGGATATAATTTCCAGTGGGCCTGGGCTTCCGGATTTGCGGCGGGTCAATATGCATAAGGGATCGTATCTTTGAAATACTGCGGAACCTCCGCCTTAAACTCTACAGTCTTGCGAGTAAATGGATGTAAGAATGAAATATAATGCGCGTGCAGCATCATATGTTTTTGCCGGGAAACCTTGGGTCCGTATTTATCATCCCCCACTACTGGATGACCGTTCTCCGCAAAATGTACCCGGATCTGATTCTTTTTGCCTGTCAGCAAATGAACCTTCACGAGTGTGAACTTCGCATTCTCTTTTAATACATCATAATCGGTCCGCGCGAACTTTCCCTCTTTACGGTCCTTTGTTGAATGCACCACATAATCATCATCCTCTTTCAAGTAACTGGAAAACGTCCCACTTTTTTTCTGGATATTGCCCTGCACGATCGCGTAGTAGTATTTCACCGTGTTAGGCCAGTTTTCTTTTAAGAATGCCTGCGCCTGGGGCGTTTTCGCGTACACCATAACCCCTGTTGTATCCTGATCCAAACGATGCACCACATAAACACACTTACGGGATTTCACCTGACCTTTGCGCACATACCAATTCAAGGCCTGGTGTATCGTATCCTCCCTGTTCCAGAGCGCCGCCACGCTTAATGCACCCGCGGATTTATTACCCACGATAATATCTTTATCCTCGTAGATGATCATGAAACCTTTGGGCTGATATTTCTTTGGTATATTCATAAGTCCTTTATTATCAATATATTATATATTTGCACATCTATTATACACATGCTATATTCTTATTGTATCAAAATATCGTTCTTTACTGAAAAAGGCAAACTTGGAGAAATCCAGGGACGCAAAGCCGTGAACCTAAAGTCCGAAAGGACCAGGGTTGTCTGGCCACCATGGAGAGCGCAATGCACCACGCAAGTCGTCTTAGCATCTTAATCCTCACCCTTCTGATATCAGCCTCAAATTCTATTGCCGCTCAAAGCGAAACAAAATCTTACGTTGTCAGTTTAACCATTCCTCCCCACGTTATGGAGGAAGCCAAACCTGCAGCAGCCTCAAAAGAACAGATCACCTCAGCCCAGCATGAGGTTCGCATGGGCCAACTCGTTAAGATCCAGTCTATTGTTGTTCCTTGATCCTCATGGGGAAATGCATCACATAGGAAGCACCGCGGCCAACCTCAAAATCATCTTTCACTTTCTTCACAGGCACAAATTCGATAGAAACCGTATTCAGATCTAATGCCACATGGTGCCGTCCAACAGCCACATTGCGGAAATAATACGCACCGTTATTATCTGTGTATTGATCCTGACCATCCAGCGTCACCTTGACTTTAGAAATGAATTGATCCCCCATATCCGGCTGGCCATTGGCATTCTTATCCACATACACAATACCATACACGGATGAATGCGAACTATATCCGAAATTGACTTCAGAGTCACTACCCAAAACGATCGGCACACGCAATGATTCTTTAGTCGATAAGACATACCCTGCCGGGATACTATCCGCCTGAGGAGACACCACCACCGCTTTGGCACGATAAGGCTTCCTAAAATAGCCCTTTTCATCTGTTGTCACTTCTTTGTCGCCCACCTTCACCTTCACATGCGGCAGACCCGCCTCGCCCTGTTCCCTGACACCGTTCATATTCACATCATCGAATACGCTGCCGCGCACGGTGCCTTGCGGATCAAAATACACCTTTCCGCCAAACATCATTCGCAATCCAAACCGGACATCCAACGCATAGTAGGCCGCTATATCAGTCGATTTAGGCCATACACGGCGTAATCGCGAATCGGCAAAAATATTCACATCTGTTGCTGGGCTATACGATAAGCCCATGCTCCCATCCAAGCTATCTTCACCAGCGAGAAAACTATTACTCCCCCCAACTCCCTGTTCCCTGCGGTAATTCATGTCCCAGGTACCGCGCAGGCGCGTCGTCAGTTGATGATAATAATTAAGCCCCGCATTAAATACCGCCGGGTTATACCCATTTCCTGTAAACGGTTCATCCACCCAGGAAAATTCATATTTACTATGAATGGATAATCTCTCTGTCAGGGGCATAGAGGCGCCGACGATCGCTGTCAACCGGTCAAAGGCGGACGCTGGTGAATTGGAATAGCGGCTGCGTTGATACGCCCCGCCAACATAAACCGTTCCATGCCGTTTGTTCCAGGTGTCTATAGAAATAGATAAACGATCGTCTATGCCAAAATTCATCCGGGGTGATAATTCTCCCGGCGTATGCGTGTAGAACAATCCCGCATCTGACGACATCTTAGAATTAATCGGCATATGTAAATGGCCGCTGGAGTCAATATTCAAAGCCTCTGGGTCATTAGGATTAAAATACAGCCGGTTACGGTACACGTCGATCAATGTTTGCGCGTCGAACTTCTCATTATAGATATTTGTCGACCAGGCCGCCCCGATCTCCCCTTGAGCCGATGCCGGATTCAAGACCGTCGCATAATCCTTATTGATATCGCGCATATTTAATTTGGTGCTAAAGCCGTTATTATCATACCGCAACCCAGATGTCACCGCGGAGCGCTTATCATCATTACGAGCTAGCTCCCCATTTAGCGTGACTTTATCCACCTTTTGTTCGGCTTCAATAGAATATGCTCTCTTGGAGGCGCTCGGATCCCTATCCGCCCCATAACCTGTTGCCACATTGATCGAATACTGCCCATTCTTCATGTGAGGGAGCAATGTTACTTTTGCGGCATCCACATAGGAATGTATCTTATTAGAAGTCCCAAATCCCAAAAACCCAAAAGCAGGACGCACCTGCCCATGACTATAAGAAAAGCGCAAACTCTTATCCAGAACATCCACATCCGCGAATAAACCCCGTAAATGAGCTCCAGCCAGTGTTAAAGGAGACAAATGCCGCGCAGCATCAAACAGCCGCAGATTAAGATTATCTGTCCCTTTCACAGGAATACGGCTAACCCCCAGTGTATAGCTTTGAATATCGCGATGATTATCAAACCCCTTAAATGTCACATATGAATCCACCTCACCATAAGGCGTCGGCCCGTCCATGGATAGATTCTGTAAGAAACTTAAATTCTGACGTCTTAAATGCGGCAGCTTAGTGCCTTGATAATAAGCACTCCAATCTGATGAATAGGTGAACTTAAACGGCTGATTATGTTCCACTAAAACAGGGGCTAGGTTCTGCTGGGTCTCAGAGGGTTGCTGCAAAAAATTTGTTTTGATGTAAATGGTGGTGCGGCCGCTCTCATCCCAGATATGCACAAAGGTACTGCCGCGCTTCACAGCGGTGATCTTCACCTGAGCATGCTCGATAAGTTTAACCTCAACGATCCCCTCATCGATGACTAAGAACCGCTTTACCCCCTGCCGCTCAATGATAATACTATGGCCAAATGGGATCTCTATGGTCTGCTTATCAGAAATATCTTTCAAACGTACCGGCTGACTTTCCACTGTTAATGGCGCTTTTATTCCACTGGAAATAGTCGTTTTCGCTGCCGGCTGTTCAACGATCACAGCAGAGGTGACCGGTGACACGGGAGTATTTTGCTGCTTTAATAGCGCCTCAGCGGCATCAATTTCAGACGAAGAAGCTGCGTACAAACGCGCTAATTTTCCGTATCTAAGGATCTTCAAAGGGTCAGTTGCCGCCCTGGCTTTCTTTAAAAAATAGACATAAGCATCATGGTATGTCTGAGACTGAGGCGTATACGACTCAGCCCAGGAGAGATTAGCACAAGAACAACAGAAAAAAATTAGGAAGAACAGCTGGAAGGACTTCTTCAATTCTTGACGTTTTCAATCTTCAGATGACCTGCGGTATCCACATCAATGCTGATCTCAGTGACGATCACGTCCCCATCATCTAAATCCGTGTTTAGTACTACAGAGAATTTTCCTGCGCTTAATTTAGGCAGGACCATTTCCCAATTCGCGGAGGCGCCGGGGGGAACATATATTTTCTTTAATTCACCGCGGTCGGCGACCAATCCCTCCTTATCGAAAACGTTGTAAGTCATGCGGGGGATCAAGATCACATCCCCCTGGTTTTTGAAAACACCGGTTATTTTATCTGTAGCGACAACAACATCCGCCACTTCAGATTTCTTGGACTTGTTCTTAGTTTCCAGGAAAAATAAAGCACCGACCCTGGTGACAATGCTTAAACCCGTCTTGGCCTGCAGAGGATCTGGTGCTTTTTCAAAGAATAAAACCCCATAATAGCCGCCCCTGGCGGTTGAAGGCACATTCACAGAATACTCTATCTTTTGCTTGCCGAAGGCAGGCAATTGGAAAACCAACGGGGAGAACGTCATCATCTTGGATGCGGATAATTTGGTCGTACCCTCAGGCACAAACGCTTTAACCCCGTCATAGGGCGGCTGATACATAAAGTCCTGCCAATACGCCCTGACATTGATCGGCTTGTCAGAAGTATTGGAAATATAAATCGATTTGTTGACACGCTCTCCCGGTTCGACAGCTGTGACGATCTTCCCCTCTTCGAGAAAAAGCTGCGCCATTGCCGTCTTACCGGAAAAGCATGCCAACACCAAAACTAAGAAAATAACTGTTTTATTCAATGCATCTGCCTTATGTTACGTATTTCCTTAGACAACTGTCGCGGTGACAACCAATGTGCCGTTATAGGCGCCTTGGCGATCCGCGTTGCTGATAACTTCGCTTGCTGCCGGATCCAACGGAACTGCGGCCGGATCTTTGGTAACAACGCCCACGTACATTCTCAACAAGTTCGTACCGATCTCCGCCGCGGTGATATGTTCAGCGGTCAGATCTTTGAGCATTTTCTTACCATGGGCAGACAACGTGACTTCCGTTGTGGGACCAGTGACCTTGTTGAATGTCGCCACTGATTTCCAACCTAAACCATGACCCGGATTGTTTGGATTCGTACCTTCCGTGTAAACAACCGTGATGTCCTGGTTGCCGGCACCTGAAGTCAAACCTGATTCAACGACGAAATAATGATCCGGTAAATAGATACCTAATGAAGGCTGGTAGATTAGCGGATCAAAACTTAATGCTGTCCCCGTGATCGCTGTTCTAACACCACTGGTTGAGTTAACGCTAAACGCGTTAATCGAAACAGCCGATGACGTTGGCACGGTCGCTGACACAGTGTATGACACTGTTGCCGCATAACCGGACTGGGCCAGTAAAACAACCCCTGCTACAAATAAACCGATGACTCTCTTCATTACTCTCCCCCTTTGTTATTTTGTTAGTTTTGGTTTAAAGAATACTGGATAGGCGCATTAAAATTTCCCGCGCTCATCCCCTGATATCCTTGCAGTTTATAGGTAACCTTGAACACTACGGGATCACCTTTACTGTTTGATGCAAATATCGGGTATTCTCCTGTTTCTACCGGCAGAAAATCCTGATATTTCGTTCTGCCGCTGCCCCCCTGGGGCAATTCCACTTTTACAGTGAAATATTCTTTACTGATCTGATGACCTTTCTCATTGGTCATCAACGACTGAAAATTCTGACTGACCTGGTACGCTTTGTGTAAATTGGTGTGTACCGTGATCGTTACTTCCCTCTCTTGAGCCGGATTATTGGCGATCACATTATCAAAACTGATCCCGCTGCCTGGTACGGAAACATCGAGTGTGAATACCGGTTGAATCTGACACTGCACATCAATATTAAAATCCTGCGTTCCTTGTTCCGATTCTACCGTAAACTTTAATCTACCCGCGTACATCCCTGGCACTTGTCGGGATAATACCGCCGGATTCAACTGATAATACAAAAGCATCTCCGCTTGAGGCTCATGCCCTTGGTAAACCAAGGTACGATTTGGGCTTAATACTGAAACATTCTGCGCCTTGATCCCATCCCCTTGCCCCGCGGCGTAGAACACCAAACCGTCCGGCCCCAGATCCGCCCCTTCGGCATTCTGCGGTATAACGGACGCTTCCTGGTATATACGTACATCCTGACCGCCGTTGCCAAAGAAAGTGATCTTCACAAAATCCGCTGTTCTTTCCGTCACATCCCTATCATTGACCATGATACGGTCTGATGTCTTACCGCCAACCACCGAAGCCTTCCAATGACTTAATGACTGGATATTTATCACCAGCATTGCCTGACTGTCCGCGCCATCAGAAGACCTGGCTGTAAATACCAGACGGCCGGAATAATTGCCGCCGCTGCTGATATTTTGCGGCGATAACGCATACGTGATGGTAAACGAGTCGCTTTCCCCATTCTGTCCAGAGCTGTAGATCAACTGCTCCCCCATGCTCAATGGGTTCTCATTCTGGAGATAAAGCGTCCCTGACGTATTGGAACTCGCCATCGTTGCCAAAGAAACGGATCGCACATCGAGGCTTTCGCCTTTTTCATTTACTATAGGATCGAGAACTCGCGCAAAAACTTGATACCTTTTACCATCCGTTGCTGTGACACGGATACGAACGTCTTTTTTGTTGTCCAACCCCAGGTACGCTTGCTCAAGTTTCAAGCTGCTGCTGCCGTCCGCTGGTGTGACATTCAAACTGATAGCGGCAAAAGATAATGACGGGATAAGAATAATGGATAAAAATAATAGAATACCAGCCATTGATGCCTTTATCTTACCATATTGAATATCTCTTGAAAAGATAAATCCCTTATCAGCTTTTCCCAGTTGCCAGAAAGAAATTGCTGTTATTTGAAAACTTTAAAGAAAACGCTTCTTCTACTAAAAAGTATGCACTATAAAAGGCAGGATTGCAAGCAATGGGTAATTCTGCAAACTATTGATATGGAATAACTTGCGTTTTTATTATTCGATAACGGTAAGAGTGAACTCTAAAGGCACAAACCCCATGCTTCCCATCACCGGTTGACTTTGGCCCATTTCCAACCTTGAAGGATCAAAACCCTGGCTTTGAAGATAATTAAAGACCACCTGAGCACGGCCCGCCCCAAGGACATCCAAGGCCCCTTTATCCGCAGGCGCATTCTCGATCAGCTGCTTTTTCATTTCCTGATCAAAATCCTGGTCATTATATTCCCCGATCGCCTTTTTATATTTCCTGGCCAACTGCCACAGAGCACGGATACCGAAACGACGCTGATACAGCTGACGATAGATCATCGTGTCGGCTCTTTTGGAATCTTCTCGCAGCTGCGTATAATCCTTATGGAACATTTCCGCTTTAATGGCTTTCCAGTCCAGATCAGGATCAAAACTTCCATTGATCTTTAAGCGCAGCTTAGGGCGTTCCATTAAGCTTTTCGACAATACTTTTAATTTCTCCTGTTCGGGAATCGTCAACTCGAACTGACCCGGCGTAAACTTGACGCTGGCCAACTCATCCGTACTTTCCTCAGATCCCGTGACTAACGATGCTAAGAACATGAACGGCTTGGTGACAAGTTTGGTAAAGAAATTGGACACCACCTGACCCACCAAATGCCAATATTCGAATTTTGGATCACTCATGTCCCCCTTGACCGGCAATGAGATCTTTATCTTTCCTTGAGGATCTTCCAAAAGCGCGATCGCCAGCCCAAACGGTAAATGCAGCGCGTCTTTACTCTCCACTTTCTCCCCAAATTTGAAATGCTGGATCAATATCTTATGACTGGCGGCAAGCTTATTGTCGCTGATCCGATAGGTCATCTGCAGATCAAAACCTCCATCTTGTAACGCACGTCCAGTGTACTTGCCGACATAGGGGGACAATACGGTCAACGCGTACGAATTCAAACCAAAGGTAGTTTCAAGCGACAATGGCACAGCCAACGGCTTGATACTAGCTTCGTTAGTAATAACCCCCTTCTCATCCAGTCTGGCCTTAAAAACTACGTGTGCCGTGGCCGTGGGATCCGTTGAGAGACCATTAAGGTTGACATTGATGCCGTGAAGTTTTGTGGCAAAATTTGGTGTTATGCTTTGATCCTTGAACGTCACCATCCCGTCAGAAACAATGATCTTATCCACAACGACCAAAGGAATGTCTTGCGGCTTGCCGCTTGATGGTGCGGGCGCGGCAGCAGGCTTTTTTGTTTGCTTTGCCTGCGTAGTCTGCGTTGCCATGGCATTGTTGACGATATCCAGCAAATTAATATGCCCGTCAGGGAGCATGACCACCGCGAGATTAAACCCATCCAGAGCTACTTTCTGGACACGATATTTACCTTTCACTAAATCAAACAAACTCACATCCACATCCAATTGACGAAACCCAACAACTGGCTGTTGTTTTGAGTCCAGGATGGCAAGCCCGTTGATCTTTAGATCCAGCGTCAGAGGATTAAAGTACACCGAACGGACTTTAACAGGTGTCTTTAAAATTTTCGAGCCCTGCATTGGGATTAACACATAAAGCGCCAGCGGGATAAGGATAAACCCTATACCCAAGAGTACAACAGCAATACGGATCAGTATTTTCATTTTATATGTCCACACTATTGGCAGTCAGAATTTTCAGGTCATCCATTTTTTGAACAAACGCGATCACAGAGAATTTGTAAGGATCAATGCCGGAAGGCAAGTCAAAGGACACTTCCCCTTGAGGTTGAGCCAACGCAATGGTCTGAAAGTTCACCACAACATTATCCTGTTCCAGCAGCTGCCCGTCATTCTCACCGGCATTGGGATGACTTTTGACATCGCGTTCAACCAGCGCCAAGTTGATCGAGGCACCCTCTACAACTGGATCAACATGATAACGAACCTTAACTTTGCTTATCCCCTCATGAGTCAGATCAAGCTTGACATTAACCGAGAACGGTTGAGCCAAGAATCCATTGATATACCCCCACACCATTTTCTCATCAGAACCGACGCATTCCTTTTGTCCGTTGATGACCATTTGCGGCGTATAAGAATTCTTGGCTTTCAACACATAGACATACTGCCCCTGACGTTCAGTATAAATGGGTGAACTAAAGCGGTCTTTCCAACCCAGATAATTCCAGTAATCCACATGAAAACTTAACGCATAAATAGGCAGATGTTCTTTGGAAGCTTTTTTAAGGATCTTGGTTAAGAGAGCATCCGCCGCCGGACAGCTACCACAACCTTCAGACGCGAACAATTCAACCAGCGCGAAACCTTTTTTAGCAGAGACCTTGTCGGAATCAGCAGCATAACCCGAGACTGACCACATCAATAATACCGCGATCCCAAAGAATAGATTTTTATTGTTCATGTCCATCCTCAATGAATTTCAACGCATACGAGTTAATACAATATCGTTTATGCGTCGGCGGCGGGCCGTCGTCAAAAACATGGCCCAAATGGCCGCCACAGCGAGCACAATGCACCTCCACGCGCTGCATGCCGTAACTATTATCCACGGTTGTCCCCACATTAGATTCATTCACCGGCTGCCAAAAAGAAGGCCAACCGGTACCTGATTCAAATTTTTCGGTTACCTGGAATAGGTGATTGCCGCAGCCGGCACATTGATAGATGCCCTTTTTATGCCCCTTTACCGGCAAGCCACAGAACGCCGCCTCCGTCCCATGTTCACGCAGGATCTCGTATTGTTTTGGCGTTAAGATCTTTTTCCATTCTTCATCAGTCTTGACCACTTTATCAACGATCACATAGGCGCGTTTGACCGCGTCAAAGACCTTAACCTTGCCCTGCGAAATAGCGTCCATAGACTCTCCCTGGGCCAAAACTTGGCCGACCAACAATAAACATATGATACACAGAAACCAACGCATCATCGAACCACCTAGAATTTTTTAAAGATAAAGAAGACCGCTAGTACCATTAAAGCAAAGCCGACAAGATAATTCCATTTTAGAGGTTCTTTTAAATAAACAATGGAGAATACGCTAAAAACGACCAGGGTGATGACTTCTTGAATAGTTTTAAGCTGTGCAGCGGAGAATTGCCCGTGGCCAAAACGGTTGGCGGGGACTTGAAGACAATATTCGAAGAACGCAATGCCCCAGCTGATAAGGATGACGATCCATAACGGGCTACTTTTGTATCTCAAATGCCCATACCAGGCGATCGTCATAAAAACATTGGACAAGACCAAAAGGACAACAGTAAGCATAGACGCGGTTATTTTTGCATCTCTTCGAATTCAAATTCCAATCCGCCCAGGGAACCAGAAAGAATATTGTATAATAAACACATCATCCATGAGGAGAATGCACCAATGAGGGCATTGATGATCGGAAATATCAAGATCGACCAAAAACCAAGATTCACACCTTCTTGCTCAGGAGGAGCAGCGACAGAAGCGATAGCAAAGAACAACCCCAGAAAAAGCCCCGCCACCGAATAAATGATCGTTGATAGCAGAACAAACGGTTTAGGAGTGATCTTGTTTAATTTTAGAATCATGTAACTCTCCTTATCAAACGGCTAAATTCTTAATGAAATTTAATTTGATTAATTTTAACACATCTTATTTCACTGATGGTTGAAAATAATTATTATTCATCCTAAAGCACCAGTACAGATTTATTAAACTCCCTCTTTGAATAATCCTATCAATGTTATAATATCAACCATGTTCATTGATCTGTTCATTCTTGGAGCATTTGTTATCCTGCTTGTCCGCGGCGCGATCAGAGGGCTTTGGTTGTCCCTTTTAGATCCAGCAGCCGTGATCCTCGCCACGGCGATCGCTTACTATTTCTTTACCCGGCACCACAACATTCCAATAGCCCTTGCTATCGGTTTAATGGGGCCTTTTGTTTTCTACCATATGCTCAAAAGTTTCTTCAAAACCGGCAACACCCCTTCAGTTCTCAGCCGAGCATTTGGATCAATGATCACCGCGGCATGGGGCCTTATATTCTTACTACCGGTCATTTATTTGACAACATTCCTGCCTCCAATCCACCCGGCACTTAAAACTCTTAACAACACCATTAAATCATCTGTGATCATGTCCAGCTTATCGAAGGATATTGATTCGTTCCTCTTTCACAAGAAGAAAGACACTAAACGCATATCTAATACCCCCGCACCTGAAGCTCAAACCGAAACAGCAGCGAACCCTCACAACATCCCTTCGCTGGAAGAATTTCTTTCTGATCCCCGCATTGTAGAAATAACATCTGACCCTAAGATCAGAGCCGAGATCCAGGAAAAAAATTATTCCGCACTGATGTCCAACCCAAAGATCATCAAACTCATGCAGGACCCTGAATTCATTAAACGCATGATGGAAGAACTAAAGAAAAAACAAGAAGAAGAAAATCTCCAGCCAAAATAAAAACCCTCCTTTTTAAAAAGGAGGGTTTTTAAGAACACCTGACAATTTAAGATATTATTTCAACACGATCCTCGCATCAACCGCATAGGACCCGTCTTGATTGGTCAACAATGGATTGATGTCGATCTCTTTGACAAGCGGTGCCAGTTTCTGAACTGCCACCAGCGTCTTGATGATCGACGGTTTATCGGCTTTCATCCCGCGGAAACCTTCCAGGATCTTTTTGGACTTGATGTCACCCATCATGCGTTCCGCTTCGGCCGCATCAAAAGGCGCCACCCTAAACGACACATCTTTTAAGGCTTCAACGAACACACCGCCCAAACCGAACATGACCGCCGGTCCGAACTGAGGATCCGTTGTCATCCCAACAATACACTCAATACCACTGACCATTTTGATCAAATTGACGCCAAGCAAATTCGCTGAAGGCGCCGCTTTTTTGATGCGCGACATCATATTCTCATACTGTTCGCGCAGTCCCGCTGCATCACGGATATTCAAGACGACTCCCCCCACATCAGTCTTATGAACAATATCGGGTGAAGCGATCTTCATCGCCAGCGGATAAAGTTTCTTGGAATCCGCCAAACGCACCGCTTCATCCGCACTTTTGGCAAAACCCCAGGGCGGTGTCGGAACGCCGCACAGTTCCATGACCTGACGTGCTTCGTGCTCCATTAAAATATCTCTGCCCTGCGCTTTAACCCCATTTAAGATCGCATGGACCTCTTGAGGCGCCGGCTCGATCGCGGCATTGGAAACAGCGCGATTCTTGATATCTCTCCAGGTATAGATGATCTTTAGCGCGGATACAGACACATCAACGAGACTTGATGCTGGTATATTATGCTTATTCAGGTAGACCAGCGCGTCGCGGGTGCGTTCGCCGCCAACCATCGACATGACAACTGGTTTATTGCAGCCGGCCTCCACGAATGTCTCATGGAGAGCTTTCGCGATCTCCATGGGATCCGTCACAGCCGTTTCACAATACAGCACGATCACCGCTTTGATGCGATCTTCCGCAAAAGCGATCTTCATGGCTTTGCGATACCCCTCAACACCCGCTCCACCAGTCACATCGATCGGATTCTTCGTGCTTCCATAATCCGGCATGGTACTACGAAATTTTTCTTCCAGCCATTGAGGATCATCCAAGATCTTAATGTTATGGGTTTCGCATTCATCGGTGGTCGCGACCCCAATACCGCCGCCGTTGGTGATGATGACCGTATCATCGCCCGTCGGTAATGGTTGCGATAATGCGCGTGCCCAGCTGAACGCTTCCGTGAAGGTGGCCGCCCGCAAAACACCCAACTGCTTAAAAACGCCGTCATAAATCGCATCTGAACCTGACAGAGAACCAGTATGAGATGCGGCGGCTTTTGCTCCTCTGGAAGAACGGCCAACTTTCAAGACAACCGTCGGCTTCTTGATCTTGGTGGTCAAAAACTTCAATCCATCCTTGATCCCTTCCATATAGATCAGAATGACTTTAATATTAGGATCCTCATTAAAATAGGAGATCAGATCTTTTTCATCGATATCAGCCTTATTGCCGACATTGACCAGCGCCCCCAATCCGAGTTTCTTCATGACCGTCCAACCCATCAGCCCTATCCCCAAGGCCCCGCTCTGGGTAATAAAAGCAATATGTCCTGGATACAATTCGGGAGGACCAAAACTGGCATTGAGCTTTGAAGGCCCGTAGGCCAGCCCAAAAATATTCGGTCCCAGCAAAGCGATATTGTTATCGTCAGCGATCTTCCTTAAACGCTGTTCCTCTGCGATCTTGCCAACTTCCCCAAAACCAGAAGTGATGATCGCCACGGCTTTGGCTTTATATTGCGCGCATTCTTCCATGGCCTTGATAACATGCGGCGCGGGAATGGCAATGATGACTAGATCAACGCCCGGCGCAACGGCAGCTAATGACGGGTAAGCCTTCCTCCCCAAGACTTCAGGAGCCGTGGGATTGATCGGGATCAATTCCCCCGTATACCCACCCTCAATGATATTCTTAAAAATTTGATGTCCGATCTTTTTTTCATCGACGGACGCTCCCACGACCGCGATACGTTTAGGCGTAAAAATACTACTAATGTCCTTCATACCTCACTCCTGTTCTAGTTTTACTCCTGCCTCGGTCCTATCTTCCAAATATCACTGGCATACTCACGGATCGTGCGGTCACTGGAGAAAAAACCGCTGCGCGCCACATTGATGATGGATTTAGAAACCCATAAATTCCTATCAAGATATGTTCTTGATACCTGGTCCTGCATAAGACAATAACTATCAAAATCCGCACATACAAGATATGGATCATACGTTGTCAACGCATGAACGATCGGTGCAAAAAGATCAGGCTTATGGGGACTGAAGAATCCTCCCTGGATCAACCAGAAGATCTCTTTTAACACCGGCGAACTTTCAATATAGGCTTTGGGATCATATCCTTTTTGTTTTACCGCCGCCACTTCATGTGCTCTTAAACCAAAGATGAAAATATTATCTTCACCGGCTTTCTGCGCCATTTCAATATTAGCCCCGTCATATGTGCCGATCGTTAACGCACCGTTAAGCATGAACTTCATGTTCCCGGTCCCTGACGCTTCCGTTGATGCCGTCGATATCTGTTCAGAGAGGTCGCTGGCTGGAAAGACTTTCTCCGCCAAAGAAACCCGATAATTCTCTAAAAAGACCAGTCGGATCTTGTCTTTCACCGTCTTATCATGATTGATGATATCTGCGATGCTGTTGATAAACTTGATGGTCAACTTGGCCATATGATACGACGGCGCCGCCTTCCCACCGATCAAGAAGGTGCGCGGATAAATGAACTTGGCCGGATCATTCTTGATACGCAGATATTGAGAAATGATGTACAAGGCAAACAAGATCTGGCGCTTATACTCATGGATGCGCTTGATCTGAACGTCAAAGATCGAATTGGGGTCAAGCGTGATATTCATGGAGGACTGGATATAACGGATGAGCGTTTCTTTATTTTGCTTTTTTACCTCAAACCATTTGATCCCGAAATCTTTGTTCTTGGCCAATTGTTCAATGGCTTGCAATTGGGTCAGATCCTTGACCCACTCATCCCCGATCGTGTCCACCAGCAGGGATGATAGACGAGGATTGGCTTTAAGCAACCAGCGCCTCTGGGTGATCCCATTAGTCTTATTATTGAATTTTTCCGGGGTCAAGGTGTAAAAATCCTTGAACAATTTTTCTTTCAGCAGATCCGAATGCAGCGCTGAGACCCCGTTAACAGAAAAACTGCCGACAATGGCCAAATACGCCATCCGGATCTTTTTAGGATTCCCCTCTTCGATGATGGATATCCGCCCCAGCAGCTGATCGTCCCCCAAATGCTGCTGAGCTACCTGACGCAGGAAACGTGCATTGATCTCGTAAATGATCTGCATGTGACGCGGCAACAATGTCTCAAACATATCCACCGGCCAGCATTCCAACGCTTCCGGCATCAAAGTATGGTTCGTGTACGCAAACACCTGGGTCGTAATATCCCAGGCAGCCTCCCAATCCATGCCATGTTCGTCTAACAGCAGCCGCATCAATTCAACGATGGCTAATGTTGGATGCGTATCATTTAACTGGATAACTACTTTCTTAGGGAGATCGGCAATGTTGTGGTTCTCCACTTTAAAACGCCTGAGAATATCTGCGACTGAAGCAGCTGTAAAAAAATATTCCTGCTTTAAGCGCAACTCCCTTCCCCTTAAGATATCATCCGCAGGATACAAGACCTTGGAGATATTCTCCGACAAGATCTTTTTGTATACGGCCTGCTCATAATCCCCCGACTTGAAATATTCAAAATCGAAATCCTGGGAACTGCGCGCCGACCAAAGCCTCAAGGTGTTGACAACATCGTTCTTGTAGCCGGGAACAGGAATATCATAAGGAACAGCCATAATATCCTGTGTATTGATCAAGCGCACCTTTAATTTATCATTAGCATCCGGCTCCATATGGACTCTGCCGTAAAAAGACACTTTGACTGTATTCTCCGGACGGGCGAACTCCCAGGGACTTCCTAATCGCAGCCATTCATCCGGCAACTCCACTTGAAAACCATCTTTGATCTTCTGATTGAATATCCCGTAATCATACCGGATGCCATACCCGTGAGATGGGATGCCAAGCGTTGCCATGGAATCCAAAAAGCACGCTGCTAAACGCCCCAAACCACCGTTGCCTAAACCCGCATCTACTTCCTGCTCGCGGATATCATCCGCATCCAAGCCTAATTCTTCCAAAGAATCAAAGACCGGTTTCTCTATCCCAAGGTTATAGATATTATTGCCCAACAGCCTTCCGATCAAAAACTCCATCGATAAATAATACACACGACGGGCATTGCTTTTGTGATAATTCTGTTGGGTCTTGATCCACCGCTCCACAATACGGTCACGGACAGCCAGCGACAATGCGAGATAATTATCATACATCGTTGCGGTATATTGGTCTTTGGAAAGCGTGTATTGACGATTAACTTGGAATGATTCTTTCAATGCGTCTTTGGTCATGGCTTTATTTAAGAATGACCAACCTGATCTGGGCTCAGATTTAGACGACATATCTACTCCTTTGGGAGTGCGCCAAAAAACTAAAGGCGCAAAACAACTTTAACAGGGAAGTTTGTATCTTATTCCTATAATGGCAGAGCAACAACACATTTTTACAAAATCACTGACCGATAAGAAAATCTAATAAGCCCCGCCTGTTACGTAGCGTTCCAGCTGGGTGATCGAAAATTTCTGATCCTGGATGATCTTGTTGACAACATCCCCAATGCTGATCAAACCCACCAGCTCTTCATTTTCGATCACCGGAAGATGGCGGATGCGTTTGGCCGTCATGAGGGACATACACTCCTCCGTGGTTTGGGAAGGCCCAACAAACAAAATACGACTGGTCATCATATCCTTTACCAGCGCTTCCTGAGTGGTACAAAGATTCGTTTTAGCCGCATTACGGATAAAATCACGCTCGGAAAATATACCCATGATCTTTTTCCCGTCTAGAACCAGTACAGCCCCAACATTCTTCTCTGCCATCATCTTGATCGTATCACCAACCTTAGCTGCCGGATCAACAGACCAAACAGCCGTTCCTTTTGTTTTGAGTATTTCTCGAACATTAGACATTGTCAGCCTCCGTCATTAACGATCCAAGGGAAATTACGTAGATAATTATCTTAACTGAGGCATTCTATCTCTTCAATGCGGATTTGTGAAAAGATTTTACTGTTTAAAGAGAATACGCGTACTTTCTAATGGGGATATCTTAAGAACCACAGGAATAAGACCTTCTATGCCTTGTCTTTCGATCTGATCAATAATAGACCGATCGATCCGCATCACGGCTCCTGCACCTTGAGTAATAACAGAAAGAGGTGCATTTTGAGCTCTCAGATCAATACCCCCAGTATTCGACAGCATTCCTTGGTCCCGATCGCCTCGCTCGTTTTGTTCCAGAATATCGAGCACATCGATCAAAATATCCGACCATGTCAGTCCTTGAATGTCCTTTTGCGGCAAAACATACTGAAATATCTCCATTGTTGGAATAAATCTTTGAATAACAACCTGAATACCTCCCTGTCCTGACGGTAAAATAGCAACCTGTCCGATCTCTCGTCCTTCTTTCATTAGAATAATATAGCCTTCTTCATTAACAGGTTGAAAAAGATAGGCATTTGTTTCACCCTCGTTAAACAACGACTTGATAAAAGCAGCCATTTTCCGATCATGTTCTTGCTGCTGCAGCCTTTGTTCATCTCGATCTAATCCATATAAGGCTAACCATAATGATCTAATGATCTGATGACGCAGCGGATCAAGATAAGCAACATTTTCCTGATCAGCCGTAAAATATATATTCACCCCCCCTTCACCAATATGCAGCCCCTCTCTGCGTTCCCGCTCAAGGCCAAAATGGTCGATCGGCCTTGAATACAGCACAAGCCCCTCCTGTCTAAAGGCTCTCTCGATCTCCTCTAGAATAATCTTCTGCGCCTTGCTTATTCTTGAAAAATACCCCGCATACAAGCTCAAACCGGCAGGAGGATAAATAAACTCTGGATCCGTCTTTGAATATCTTATAGCATTGGGGTGAGCTAAATAAGACGCTACTTCCAAACCGGCTCTTACATAATCAGGAGAATATACCCCAGGAAAAGTTAATATTCTGGCAGGAGGATGATGTTCTGTTCCCGCAGTGATCGTTGATGCTATAGGCAGTCGCATATAATCCTCTTCAACTTTGTACAGCGCATAGCCATAGTCACCTAATAAATGACTGTTGGTTGATTCCAAAGACTCCCTATCTTTGGACGACATCAAGTGCAGGATAACGCGGCTCTGCTCTGGATATCTCTTGAGCATATACAAAATGAGCGATCTCCTGAATTCTGCCAAGGCGTTCATTACGCTCTTTTTAACCCAAGGCAGCTTGCCCCCATCCCGGCCAACAAGAACCATCAGCACCGGGACATCATCTCCCGCCTTTTTATACATAACCTTATCCAAAACCTTTTTCCCATTAACCTCCCTGGACTCAAAAGTAAGAACAGGCAAACCCTCTCCATAATCAATATCGACACGTGTTTTTCTCCGGTCAAATGCAAATTTGGGTACGGCCCCTTGTTCCATAAACCATCCCAGCATTTGCAGATCCTTGATTATTTCTACGCCATCGTCCCAATCATTCTGCAAATTTGAGAAATAAACATTCCCCACCACCCTAATATCATCAGCACGAACACCGACATAACCGGACATCACCAGGGCCAGATCACTGAGATAATGCTGCGCCAATTCTTTCATCAACATGATCATATCCGCGAAAGAATGCGCCTCATACCATGACTGATCAACAACCATTTCAATACTACCGATCTCACCTTGGTCCACCTCAAAAACACAATTCATTTTTCCCTTTTGCGCATCTTTACTAACCCTCATTAAAACATAATCATTCACAGGATAAATATCATACTCCCCCAATATTGTCTTAGGAACACGGACAAATGGCGGCTTTGATAGCTCATTTAACACATTGATCATGATGGTCCTGTCCCCTGAACCATTCCTACCTGTAAATGCCGTGATAAACGCACCGGCAGTCATGGCCATATCCTCCTCATTTCCATAAATAATGTCACGGATCCTGCCTAATTTATCTGAGACAGGCGTTCCTGCGGAGGTGAATTTACTGTCGATCCATGATAATACCGCCCTCTTTTCAATTACGCTCAATGCCGGTATTACAGCTTCGATCTCTGACATATCACGAAACGATAACACACTTAAATAGACCTGTTTGGCATAACGAATCTTCTGTAAAGCATCGGGCTTGTCTTTGAAATACTCCCCTACAAAAGACAATGTGCCGTGCCTTGTCACAAAATTTATCCTGTGCTGATCCATTCTTATCTGAACTTTTGCAGGATCATTGAGATCTTTCCATAAACCTGCCATATCTGCCTTATCTGAGACCATCGGTACAATCTTATATGCCGGCGGGTTAACCCCCGAGGCCAGATTCAAAACAGTTGAAAACACCATGGCATGGTCTTTTAGACTGCTTGCAGTTCCTGCGTCTATTTCCGAAATCCTTGTGATAGTAACGCGCCCCACAACACCACCAGAGAAATACTTTCTTGGCACAGATGACAAACGCTCATCCCCTTTTTCGACCTTGATGTAATTAAAGACACCTTTTTTATACGCCCTCACATACTGCTCATAGATCTTTTGAGCAATCTCTTTGTCTTGCACTTCAATTCCTTTAACCTTACTTTTATCCCCATAGATCTGACTAATAATAGAATCTCTTAAATTCTCTTTAAACCATTTTGCCAGAATGATCGCATTAAAGATCTGCCGCAATGACGCAAAATTCTTGCCTTCGTTGACTTCTTTTTCAATCTCAGGCAGGATGATCTGCCGGATCACTTCTTGAGTATCCGTCTTGCCGGCATCGGGTGACTGGGCAGCACCCTCATACCGGGTGTTCCCAAAGGTCACACTCTGTTTTGACCGCAGCACCAGGGGAAACGTAGATTTTAGGTTTGCTACCCCACCGGGGGATGGGTGGTGCGAGGACGAAACAGATGCTGCCCAGGCAGGACCCGATGCTTCATGACGAGTCGCTGCCAAATAATCCTCCTCCAACATGACTTTCAAGCGGCTTTTGGTCACCATCACAGTCTGATCCTTCTCAAACACTTCCGCTTGATCCGCCATGATCCAAACTTTATTGAACGTATTGACCGGAATATTGACGGTCTTGCCGTACTGAGCCTGCATTTGGGCATACACCTTGTCCCAGAATTTCTTACCCAACTCTTTTTCCGGATAGATCAACGACGCGGTCAATTGTTTTAAAATGTAATCCTGCGCGAGCATGTCACGGCCGAGCTCTGTATCTCCAAGAGCAGGAGGAACGACCCTGCTGCCTTCATATGGCGAAAGATTAACCCACAGGTCTTGCTCAGGAACAGCTAAAGAGGCAAGAAAGTAACGGATCAGTTTCTCTCCCTCCAGCTTCAGGGCTTCACCTTGTAATTTATTATCATCACCTGTAGTCATAATAAAGTCGAAGCGAAAAGGATCATTCTTGACTACTGTCAGGCCCTTGATGGTAATGGGCTCATATTGCGGGCTTAATGTCACCATTGTTCCCGCAGGGGGCAGATTAATGGAGAGATCGGATGAATGTTTTGCCCAAGAGTTTTCAGGCAAAGACGATAAAAAACCGCTGATAAATACGACCAGAGATAAAATTACATGTAGAGATTTTCGATGGTTTTCCATCACGGTTCATTGCTCATTTCTTAAAGGAATGATCTTGATCAGTACGGGGTATAAACCTTTGATATCCATATCAGAGATCGGCAGCGGCCGTGTTTCTCCTGGCGTCACAGGTTCTTTGCCGGTGTCAATGCGTAGCAGCCCCAAACGAGGATCAAGGTTGATACCGCCGACATCCGCCGCAGAGGCCATATCACTCTCCCCGCCTGCTTTGGCGGGAGGCACAACAACGTCCGGCAGCATCCAGTAATCGACCGATACCGTGGTCAGATCCCCTTCAGGAAACCGTTTGTGGAACGAAGCATCCGGGTGCCGGACAAATCCAGCCTCCTTGACCCTGGCATCATAAACCGGGAACTCAATGATGAGCTGATCTGAGAAGGCATGCGACAAGAAATAAGGAACATCCAGCGTGCGGCCAATATTCACAGCCGCTATCGCAGGAGGCACCGTGTGCAGTTCGATCACGATCAAGTCCTTCTGACCAGCTGAACTTAATGCGTCCGCCCAAGACTTGAAGTGTTCATACAGATTCTGCTCGACGACATTATTGGGGATCGCCTCACCGCGCCAGCCATAAGTCCCTGTTGACGAAGACACGCGCGCTTTTGCCTGTTCCACATTTTTAATCCCTGTCCAGGGACGATTGTGATCCAGGAATGTCCGGGTATGGATCACCAACAGACGCGACCCCTGGTTTTTCCTGGCAAGCTCTTTGTTCACGTCACGCACAATATCAGCAGGCTCATTGATGTCCCCGAAAATGACTGAATGTTCGATCCGTTCTGCTGATAGTGTCGCGCTGGTGGCCTCTCTTGATTTACCGTTATAATCCACCCCCACCATATCGATCTTATAAAGATGTGGATATGCCCGCATCAGCTCGCCGTAACGCGTTTGCTTCACAATAACATGATAAATGTGCGCCAAAAACTTCCCGTCACCGGAGCCGGTATCAGCGAATGACAATACAAAAGGCGCCAGGGTTGTCAATGCTTCTGGCTCAGGAATGTCCCCGCTGTTAAAACGCTGCTGGATCATCTGGACAACCATCTTGTCAACTTGCTTAAAATAAGTAGCATGCGAGGCACCGGAACCAAGGACGTTCAAGTAGCGATAGACAAGCAATTCATGCCCTTCATCATCCATGCGCGGGATCTGCTTTGCGTCTCCGAACAAAAAACGTTCCGCCAGGTCATAACTTGGCCTGTAAGATACGGGGACCCCGTATGACAAGACCCTGTCGAACGCAACAACCCCTTCCGAGGTCACATGGTACCGTCCTGCCCCATACTCACGCAGGAATCCAGCATTGGCTAGAATATCCAGCGCCGCCTTAAGTTCATCTGTATTCCCGCTAATTTTCCTCGAACGCACAATAGCATCCATGTCCAGGTCAAGATCAGCATTGATCAAACGAAATACACCTTCCATATGCAACGCCAGGGCAAGATTGGTGATCAGATAACCGTCCAATTGCCCGCGGACCAAATGGCGAACCTCTTCGTCCATATTATCCGGCAACCCCCACCCCTGTTGAGAACTTAGAGCCATGGATCGCAATGAAGCGGCGCCAGCAGGCAAAAGCAGCACCGATGAACGGTTGAACAAATGGTCAACGATCTTGTCAAACTCTGGGATAGCATCAGCAACTGCCGCATAGCTCTTTGCAGCAGTCAACGCCTGTTGACCACGCTCTGTCAAAGAGAACACCATCTCTTCACTGGCCGACTCTCCCGCAAAGGTCAACCAACCCAGCGAGGCATATGCACGCAGGACAGCAAAAATATACTGGGTATTAGGTGTATTATTTCGAATGATTGTTCCATCAACAACCAGGGAACGAACATGATCGATGATCTCTTTCATGGAAACCGTATCTTTTGACATCAACAACTTAAGAATACCATATCGATACAGCACTTCAGTTGGGCGGGCGATCATGCTGGAAGTATGGATGGCCAATGGTTTAATGGCGGCGCTGCGGGCTTTCTTTTTCCAGGCATCAAATGCAGCCGCTTGTTGATCACCGCTTAGTATCTTGACCAGCACCCGATCCACTTCTACCTCACTGTCGGTTGACACCAGGATACCATCCCCGTCCTGAACCCCATCGATCAATAACTTAAAATCCGGCCCAGCGCGTAATTTCCCCGCCTTGATCAGAGCCCGTAGAGGATTATTCTTTTCCCCGGCCGTGGCATCATAAAAACTTAATGCATAAGTCATTCCAGACGGAAGGTCTTGATCACCAACAACCACAGGAAAACCAGCGTACCCGTCATGCCTAATCTCCTGCAGGCGCTCCTGGGCCGTGACGTGGGAAACTTGAGCCCGATCAGCCATGACCATTAGATCAACAGGCGCAAGCAGTGCTCGAGCACCACCAGCAGCCTCTATCATGGAAAGTTCTGAAGCCGGCTGGACAACGAATAATGGATGCGTCCCATCATATCCTCCAGAAAAATATTTACGCGGCATCTTCAGATGGGTCAATGGGTCAACATCCTCCCTGATCTGATTATAAACGCCCTTTTTAAATGCCTTCAAATAACGAGTATAGATCTTTTCTTTGGCTGTTTTATCCTGAAGGTCAATACCATCGATCTTGTTGCGGTCTGTGTAGACAGAGGCCAGGACGCCCTGTCTGACCCTTTGCTTGAACCATGCCGCTAATAAGAGCGCATCATTGACTTGGCGGACAATACTAAAATTCGCTCCTTCATTGACCTCCCGTTCCAGTTCAGGGAGGATGACAGCACGCATGAATTCAGTTGACGCACGGTCTTTCCCCTCAGTAACGTTCGTTCTAGCATTCTTTTTTACTGCCAGATAATCCTCTTCCAGCATGACCTTTAAACGGCTTTTCGCAATGACCGCGACCCCGTTATGTTCCCTAATCTCTGCAAGATCCGGAACGATCCAAACTTTATGGAAAGCATTAATACGGACGGGATCTCCCTGTTTGCTGTGGCTGCCCTGACGATAAACACGTTCCCAGAATTCTTTACCTGGCGACGCCGTTGGGCTCAATAATGTCGCGGTCAACTGCTTAAGCAGATAATCCTGTGCCAGCAGATCCCTCCCCATTTCAGTGGCGGAAAGACCATCCGGGATAATGCGTTGTTTCTCATACGGCGAAAGATTGACCCATAATTGATCATTGGGGACAGTAAGCGCAGCTAAAAAATACCTGACAGAACGCAGGGTTTGGGCTCGTAAAGATTTGTCTTGAATAGAAAGACCGTTAGGATCGACAATAAATTCCAGATGTAATGGATGCTTGGAGTCAACCTTGACCCCTTTGATCAACACCGGCTGATAAACAGCGCTTACGGTGACAGCGGCGCCTGGTTCCGGAAGATTGATCGCTGGAAGTTGGGCAAACACAGGTAAACTTACTGATGTGAAAAAAGCCATTGTAACGAAATAGTGGAATAATCGTTGAAACATGCCGCTCTCTTTCGTATATTTTTTTTGGAAAATAGACTATGTTGAAACCAAGGTAAGGATAGCATAAAAAAGCGCCAACGGCACTTTTTACTGGTCTGCTATGGAGTACTTCTGAGACGGTTTAATACAGCACGGAAGCTGCTTTGATCTTGCCAAATATTTCCGCGTTAAGCGCATCATCTATGGCAGCATCTTTAAGCGCGTTGACTTTCACACGAGTGCTTTTGGCATCTACCTTTTCAATATTAACATCCACCACTGCCATACGTATACGCGCCTGAATATGCCCTTCAGACCTGTCACTGATACTGACTAAACCCATTTGCTGTATCGTTTTCTGGGATGCCAGCCATACGGCATTAAAACCGCTGCTAAGAACAGTGGCATCATCACTTTTAATGGAGCCTTCTGCCGCTTGGGGAACAACCGGTTTTGCGGCAGCCTGATCTTTTATAGCTGTTGACTCTTTTTTAACAGGACAGGTGCTTTTTTTAGAACAAGACATGGATGTGCATCCCGTCAGAACAATAACTGCCGCGATCACCACACACAACATCACTGAGCCATTCATTTGATTTTTCATAAACCGTCTTTCTTTATATTGTTTGATAAAGATGCGATTATAAAAAGAAAAGAGGGTGCTGTAAAGCACCCTCTTTGAAAAAGGAATACTTCCCTTTTTTAGTACATCCCTCCCATACCGCCACCAGGCATACCCGCTGGCATCGCCGGAGCTTTTTCCTTCTCCGGGATATCCGTGATCAGGCATTCGGTAGTCAGCAATAAGCCTGCAATAGAGGCCGCATGCTGCAAGGCAGTGCGTGTTACCTTCGCGGGATCAATGATACCAGCTTTGAACATATCCACATACTGGTCATTGTTGAAATCATAACCGCTGCTCAAGTCTTTTTCGTTAATCAAATGCTCAACGATGACAGAGCCTTCCAAACCGGCGTTAAACGCCAGTTGACGGACAGGTGATTCCAAGGAACGGCGGACGATCTCAGAACCAGTCTTTTCATCGCCTTTAAGATCAATGCCTTCAAGATCCTTGATGCAGCGCAATAAGGCCACACCGCCGCCGGGAACAATACCTTCTTCCACGGCCGCGCGGGTCGCGTGCAGCGCATCTTCAACGCGTGCTTTCTTTTCTTTCATTTCGCTTTCAGTCGCTGCGCCGACATTGATGATGGCAACACCGCCCGACAATTTCGCCAAGCGTTCTTGCAATTTCTCTTTGTCATAGGAAGAATCGGTGGAATCGATCTGATTCTTGATCTGCGCGATGCGGGCTTTGATATCCGCTGCTTTGCCTGCACCCTGAACGATCGTGGTATTATCCTTGTCGATCTTGACTTTCTTGGCACGGCCAAGATCAGGAAGATCAACGGTCTCTAATTTTAAGCCCAAGTCCTCAGTGATCGCCTTACCGCCGGTCAACACCGCGATATCCTTGAGCATTTCCTTACGGCGATCGCCATAACCAGGCGCCTTCACCGCCGCGCAATGCAATGTGCCGCGCATTTTATTGACAACCAATGTCGCTAAAGCTTCACCTTCGACTTCTTCGCAGATGATGACCAGAGGACGTCCACCCTTGGCAACTTTTTCCAAGACAGGCAGAACATCTTTGATCGAAGAGATCTTCTTTTCATACAGCAGGATATAAGGATCTTCCAATTCGCAGACCATTTTCTCCATGTCTGTTGAGAAATACGGAGACAAATACCCTTGATCGAATTGCATACCTTCGACGATCTTCAATTCCGTGTTGAAGGTCTTGCTTTCTTCGACCGTGATAACACCGTCTTTGCCGACCGCTTCGAACGCTTCCGCGATCTTCTTGCCAATGACATTGTCATTATTGGCAGCGATGCTGGCAACCTGTTCCACTTCTTTGGAATTCTTTAGATCGATCTTCTTCGCTAATTTCTCGACCTTGGCGACAACGCGCTCGACGGAAAGGTCAATGCCGCGCTTTAAGGCCATGGGATTAGCGCCTGCGGTCACGTTCTTTAGACCTTCTTTATAGATGGATTCAGCCAAAACGGTCGCAGTGGTAGTACCGTCACCAGCGATATCAGAAGTCTTTTCAGCGACTTCCTTGACCATTTGCGCACCCATATTTTCAAATGGATCTTCCAATTCAATTTCTTTAGCCACAGACACACCGTCCTTGGTCACGGTCGGTGAACCAAATTTCTTATCCAGGACCACGTTGCGGCCTTTGGGACCCAAGGTCACTTTGACCGCGCGGGCTAATTGCTCAACACCCTTAAGCACCTTGCGGCGCGCTTCATCATCAAACAATAATTGCTTTGCTCCCATAAGAATGCTCCTTTTTATAGATTAGAATAATTATTTTACGATCGCTAAAATGTCTTCTTCTTTCATGATCAACAGCTCTTCACCATCGGTCGTGGTGATCTCGGTCCCGCTGTATTTGCCATACAGCACGCGGTCGCCAACCTTGACCTCTAATGGGATCAATTGGCCGTTTTCCTTGACGCGGCCTTTGCCGACAGCCACAACTTTGGCTTCCTGCGGTTTTTCTTTCGCTGTTTCAGGAAGTAAGATACCCCCTTTTGTGACTTCTTTTGCTTCCAACACTTTGACCACGATGCGGTCGCCTAACGGTTGAATGGCCATATACTTTCCCTCCGATTTATATGGTTGTTACACGAAAAATCTTAGAATGAGAATTTAGCACTACAAATTACAGAGTGCTAATATAGCAAAGCTTTTTTCTTTGTCAAGAATTTTTTAGCACTCCCCGACCAACAGTGCCATTCCTTTATGGACGAGCCCGTCGTCAATGATGCGGATCTTGGAAGAAACAAACTTTTTCATCAAATGCGTGTGCCCGCCCGTCATAACCACTTTGGGCCGCGCTTTTATTTGTGCTGAGATCAGATTAATAAAGCCCTGGCACAGTGAGCCATAACCATAGAACAACCCGCTTAAAATGCTTTCCTGCGTGGTCCGGCCAATGACAGTCTTTGGAGCCTGAATATCAATTTTGGGCAGCAGCGCCGTCTTTAAGAATAATGACTCCGCCGAAAGCCTTATCCCAGGGACGATCACGCCGCCCAGATATTCACCTTTGGGAGAAACAACATCAAAAGTGATCGCTGTCCCCAGATCAATGACAATGACCGGCTGACCGTATAATTGGCTGGCCGCATAGGCCCCGACCAGGCGGTCTTGCCCAACTTGTTTAGGATCTTTATACCGGTTGGCCAAAGGAACAAATATATCTCTACCAACCACTTTTGCTTTAATTCCGAAGAAATTATAAGATTGTCTCTCCACAATTACAGTCTTTTTTGGAACAACACTGGTAATAGCAACCCCTTTAATAGTATGCTTGTTTTTCAACCGCCCAAACATCGCCTTTAAAGAAACCGCTAGGCGCGTTGCCGAGAGGTCCGTATCCAGACGCTCCATAACAACAACCCTGCGCTTCTGCATCAGCGCGACAGCGATCGTCGTATTTCCAATATCGATCGTAATGATCATAGGCCCACTATCTTCGATCTGATGATATCAAAATTACGTTTCGATGAGATCATGTGATAATCCCTTAACTCCCAATGTTTGGCATTGCCCATAAAAAGCGATGCTTCAATGCGCTCCAACACCCGCCCGTCAGAGACTCGACGGAAATCCATACCCGCCGCTTTCATGATCGGCCAGCTGCCGGCAAAATCCCAAAGGCTGGATTTTAAAAAACACCCCATACCCCGCCCGATCGCCGGCCAGCACAAATTGACCACTGCGCAGGCGTGGATCATGATATGAAAATCCTTATCCGACCAGTTATATTTACGAAAGAAGGTGTCATTGCAAAAAAACAACGATTGTGGAGATATCTGCTCATCAATAGGAACGATCAATCGCCGCTGTTCATATTCGCTAAACGCATCGCTGACAAAATACGCATACTGACCATCACTAAAGAACAATTCATCAAGCACCGGGAAATATACCACCCCAAGCCAGGGTTTCAGATCTTTTAGCACCCCCAGCGATACCCCAAAAGTCGGCATGCGATTGGCGTACAAACGCGTCCCGTCGATCGGATCCAAAGACCAGACATATTTAACCCTGTCCAACACCCCCTGATCGAGATAGCTTGCCACGGCCGGATCTTCCTCATCCACCATGATATGTTCTTTGCCGTCAATGATATCGGCGAATTTCATGCGGCACAGGGCTGAGATCTCTTTATCCGCCTTGGTGATCACTGTCTGGTCAGGCTTAAGACCAGGATCACTGTCATCGCGATAGCGCAGCGACACCTCGCCCGCCTTCTTGGCAAACTCCATCATCCGTTTTAAGTAGATCTCAGCGCTCACAGCCCGGGTCCTTGATCATCAATATCGGAATATTCGTCGCATGACGCAGCTGGTCCGCAACACTACCTAAAATAACATCTTTGACAAAACCATGACCATGAGTGGCCATGGCGATCAGATCACATTGCTCTGTCTTAGCCAGCGTCAAGATCGCCTCAGCCGGCTCCTTGCCCTGCAGCAGGAACGCTTTAACCGCAATTCCCTCCTGGGACAGTAATTGCGTCTGCTCATTTAAATAACGCTGGTCCTCTGTTATTTCTTTAGAGTCAGCCAAATTCAACTGCCCCTGAAGACGCGCCGCAAACCCGTCGGCCACATGGACCAGAACAATCTCTGCCGAAGTTAGCTTCACCAAAGGACGTATGTGCTGCAAGATCACCTGGTCGGTTGGTGAATTATCCAGCGGAACTAATATCTTTTGATACATATCACACCCCAAACCATCCTTTAAACGTCTGGAATAATAAGTACAGATTCAAAGACACAATAATAGCGGTAATCATCCACGCCGTCAATTGCAACCACCTGGGATTTACAAATTGTCCCATTTTAAGTTTATCCCCCGTAAACAGGACCAGCGGCACTACTGCAAAACTTAGCTGCAAGGACAAGATCACCTGGCTTAGTACCAATAAACTGCCGACGCCCTTATCCCCATAGATGGCAGCTACCGCTACCGCAGGGACGATCGCAACCAACCGGGTCAAAAGTCGGCGCACCCAGGGCCTTAAACGAATATTAAGGAACCCCTCCATGACGATCTGCCCTGCCAATGTCCCTGTCAATGTAGAATTCTGACCTGAAGCCAGAAGCGCCACCGCGAAAACAGTACTGGCAAAAGTAGCCCCCAGAACAGGGGTCAATAATTTATACGCGTCATGGATATCGGCAACCTGCGCATGTTCTGTCCCGTGGAACGCCGCTGCGCTTAAGATCAAAATAGCCGCATTGATAAAAAAGGCACATAAAAGCGCCAGCGATGAATCAATCGTCGCAAAACGGATAGCCATTTTTTTACCAGCGTCGTTTCGTTCAAAAGCCCGTGTTTGAACAATACTGGAATGCAGATATAAATTATGCGGCATCACCGTGGCCCCCAGAATACCGATCGCGATATACAGCATCGTTGGATTGGTCACAATCTCAGGCCTGGGCAGCAAGCCAGCAAGCACCCCACCCATGGAGGGATGAGAAACGATCATTTCATAAGCGAAACATCCTCCGATCAGGACGATCAAGCCCCCGACAATGCATTCAAGGATACGAAAACCTTTATGCTGCAAATACAGGATCACGATCACATCAAATGCCGTAATGAGTATCCCCACCACCAAAGGTATCCCAAACAACAAATTCAGGGCGATGGCAGAACCGATAACTTCCGCCAGATCACACGCCGCGATGGCTATCTCGCAAAGGACCCACAAACAAAATGCGACCGGCTTGCTGTAATGATCACGGCACGCTTGAGCCAGATCCCGGCCGGTAACAATTCCCAGCTTAAGCGATAAATGCTGCAGCAGGATCGCCATCAAATTTGAGATCATAATAACAGATAACAGCGCATATCCGAATTGAGCTCCGCCCGCAAGATCCGTCGCCCAATTCCCCGGATCCATATACCCCACAGCAACCATTAATCCCGGGCCTAAAAAAGCCAGCATCTTGCGCCACGGGCTGGCTGTGACCGGTACAGCAACAGACGCATGCACTTCCTGAAGACTCGGCACTCCAACATCCTGACGCCACGCTTGTTTCATACACCCCCCTGACACTTGCGGCAAACACCATAAAAATGCATTTCATGCCCCAAAACTTTAAACCCCATTTTCTCAAGCGTGGGACGATAAAGCTTATCTTCCCCTTTATCTGCGAACTCTAGAAGCGTATGGCAATGGATACAGCGCGCATGATGATGAGGTTTCTCATCATAGACATGCTCGAAAACCTGATGTTTCTCGCCAAAAGCCGTGCCGCGCACAACTCCCGCCTCCATCATCTCGTGCAAAGCCCTGTAGACCGTTGCCCTTGATATCCCAGGGGTATGCCCTAAACACAATTTAACAATATCTTCGGCCGTAAAATGACCGTGAGCAGACATTGCTTCTTTAAATACACCGCCTCTGCCGCGCGTAAACCTTAAGCCGGCACGAAGCAGGTATTGCTCATACCTTTTGCGTTCATTGACGACCGTATCCGTTCTCATATGAGATAGTGTATCATTACTGGCATAAAAATCAAAGGGGTTTTACATCCCCTTGATGTAAGACTATTCAAGCCATTTAATAGAACACCCCATGGAAGGATTCTGCTTGAGATCGATCGGCCGCCCTGCCGCCATATTATTCATCGCTTCCTTCAATTCTTCACGCGTGACCGCACTCTCGTCTTTCCAGTTATCATCAATGCGGCCATGATAAACCAGCTTCTTGTTCTTATCGAACAAATAGATGTCCGGCGTGCATTGGGCCTTAAACGCATCCGCGGTCTTTTGGGTCGCATCCACCAGGTAAGGGAATTCCATCCCCAATTCCTTGATCTTAAGGATCATTTTATCCGGAGCATCGTCGGGAAACTGCGGATTAATATTCGGATTGATCGCAACCGTATTGACCCTCATACCCTTACCGTAATTGGCCAACCGCACAACTCTCGGCCACACCGCCAGCGCATACGGGCAATGATTGCAGGTGAAGACGACCAACAATCCCCTTTCACCAAACAGGGAATCAGATGTATATGATTTTCCAAATGGATCCTTCAATTCAAACTGAGGGATCACAGTCCCCAGAGGGATCTTGACCGATTCGAGCAATGCCATGTACGCCTCCCCAATAGACACACGTTTTTCTTGATAATTTCAATAAACCAAGTATAAATAAACCATATGAAAAATCAACTTTTGATTTTGCAATACGAAATAGGACCGCTCAATAATTTCCTTTACCTCTTAGGCGATCCCAGCACAAAAGAAATGGCGATCGTCGATCCCGCGTGGGACGTCCCTTTTTTACTCAAGGAAGCCCATAAACTTGGACACACCATCACCAGTGTTTTTCTGACCCATGCACACCCCGACCACGTCAATGGACTTCATCTGGCACTTAAATACAAAGATATGCCTGTTTATATTTCCAGAAAGGAAGCACCATTTTTGACCAAGAATCTTAATAATCTTGTCCCCATTGACGATCATGCGCAATTATCGGTCGGAAACATCATTGTTGATGTCTTGCATACACCCGGTCACACCCCTGGCTGTCAATGCTTCCTCGCACAGGGGAAATTGATCAGCGGCGACACATTATTTATCGACGGCTGCGGACGCTGCGACCTTCCCGGCGGAGACGCAAAGGTCATGTATCAAAGCTTATCCCAGGTTATCGCCAAACTCCCCAGCGATACAGTGGTCTATCCTGGTCATAATTACGGCCCAACCCCCACTGACACGATCGGCCGGCAATTACAATCCAACCCTTATTTAAATTGCAGCAGTATGGAAGAATTCTTGAGCGAGAGAATGGGGCTTTAATCCCCTTTGATGCGCTTACGGCAGATCTCTTCAATTGATAAAGCATTTCTGACACCGCACATATAGACTTTATCCGCCACATATTGACTTGGACCATTCTTTCGGCTTTCCATATGCCCAGAGGATAATGACAAGGTAATATCAGCATTATCCGTTCCGCCATTGACCATAATGTCTCCAGAGAAATTTTTCCAATCAATGGTGCGGAATTTTTTAGGACTCCAGATGATCAACCGTGTGGCGGTACCGACAAACCATGGTCCCTCAGCAACCATCATCTTGACACCATTCCACAACAAAAAGAAACCAACCAAGGTGAACAGCCCGATAAATACAGCTGGAAACATCAATGGCCCCAAATGCCCTATACCTGCCGTCGTTGGAACACCATTGAGTTTGAAGTGAACTTCTTTTCCCGCAAAGATCGGCCCCAAAAAAACAATCCAAAATATGCTAATAAACCCTGTCCAGAAGATCCCAAATCCCACCATGCCCCAGGACATGACTGACGGATATTCCCGCCGCCCTTTGAAAGCGAAACTTTTTGTTTCCCCATTGAGCGCGACAATAACCTCTTGCGGCAGCGGAGACTGCTCCATCACTTCTTTCCCTCAACACTATTAAATGTTTTGAATGTCTTCATCATGTATTCAACCAAAGGAAGAGACTCTTGATAAGTTCCCGCCCTGGCGATATAGGTCACGATATACGCTTTCTCCGCGTCCCTGATCGTCCAAACAGTCAATATCTTCATCGGATCCGGCTTATCCGCGGAAAAGACAACCATCCAGGCCTTGCGTTCTCCCAGCATTGCAGGCTGAGAGATCTCAACCTTCAAATTATTAAATACCGCCTTCATTTGATTCAGTACCGTATTAGTCAAATCCTTGATCGTCGCGATATTAGCTGGAAGGTCCTGAACGGAAACATTCACCGTATCGCGAAAACCTTCTTGCCCCGCTACGAACGGTTTATAGACCGCAAAAGCCCCGCCAGGCATAGGATGAACAACATACTGCCATTTCCTGGGGAATTTTATCCGGAATTTATACATGTCATCACGGTACGGATAGAATTGCCCAATAAACGACAAATACCAAAATCCCGCCGTTAAGATGCAACATCCAACACCAATAGCGATCCAAGTCAAAATTTTACGTTTCGTTGCTGCTTCCATAGCCTATTGGTAAAAACCTTTCCCCTCTTTATATAATTTTTGCAAATATTGACATGGTTTAAAACGACCGTCTTTGAATTTTGTCTCAAAAGTTTCCATGGTTTTAACAACCACGGCAATGCCGATGCTGTCCGCGTAACGCAACAGCCCACCTCTAAACGGGGGGAAGCCCGTCCCCATGATCATGCCGACATCAACCGTATCCGCACTATCCACGATCCCTTCCTCCAGGATCATCGCTGCTTCATTGACCATGATATACATCATGCGGTCTAACGCATCTTGGGAGCTTACTCCCGATCCGCCGCGGACCAACGAAGCCGCTTCTGGGTTGACCACACGTTCTTTGCCGTGCACATAAAACCCTTTACCGCTTTTCTTGCCTAATAATTTTTTCTCAATTACCTTATCAAAAATTGGCACCGCCTTAAAACGCGCACCTAATCCCGCCTCGAGGATATGCAAGACTTTAACCCCTACATCCAGCCCAACCTCATCCGCCAAGGTGAACGGCCCCATAGGCATACCAAACTTAACAGCGATCCTGTCAACGGTCTCAATATTAGCCCCCTCTTCCAAGATACGCCCAGCTTCATTGATATAACCCAATAAAATACGGTTGACCAGAAAACCAGGCCCGTCTTTGACAACGACCGGGACTTTTCCCAAACGTTTGGCAAACTCAAGTGTTGAGACAAGTGTCTCTGGTGATGTTTTTGACGTGGTGATGATCTCTATTAGCGGCATCCGATGCACCGGATTGAAAAAATGGAACCCGATGACCTTGGATGGATCTTTAGCTACGCTCGCCATCTGGGTCACTGACAGCGACGATGTGTTTGTCGCCAGGATCGTCTGGGCATGGACCTGGTTCCCAATTTCCGCAAAAACTTTTTTCTTGATATCCATATTCTCAACGACCGCTTCAATCACAATATCCGCATCCTTAAATCCACTGTAATCAAGCGTGCCGCTGATCATCGACATCTTAATGTTCAGATCAGCCGGTTTTAATTTCCGCCGCTTCATCGCCGCGGCATAGACATCATAGGCCGCTTTCAATCCCTTAGCCACCGCATCATAATTAATATCCTTTATCCGCACCCAAACCCCGCGGTTGGACAATAACTGCGCAATGCCGCCCCCCATAATACCGGCACCGATGACCGCCCCCTTCTTGACAGGCATTGCTTTAATGTTTTCCATTCCAGGGATCGATAGTTTCTTGAATTTCTCCGACATATAAAATACTTTCACCAAATTCTTCGAGATCGGCGTCACCGCAAGTTCGGCGAAAGCACTGGATTCAATGTCCAGCGCATAGGCTCGTTTTAAGCCGACCGTTTTCTTGATGACTTCCAACGCCTTTAAGGGAGCGGGATAAAACCCTTTAGTGGCCTTAAGAACTCCTTCGCGTGATTTTCCAAAAACAATATCCTGGCCAAATGGATTATTGTCTAAGAAGGCATCAAATCCCTTTTTGGTAATTTTCTTAACGATCCTTTTTCGGGGACTGGCGCCTGCCGCAAGCGCGAACTCCCTGACACGATCCGCTAATCCCGTCTGGGGATATAACGCATCGACCAACCCCATCTTAAGCGATGCCTGAGCATCAATGGGTGCGCCGGATAAGATCAACTTTAATGCCCCTTGCAAGCCTACCAGCCGAGGCATACGGTATGTACCACCAAAACCCGGAACAAAACCAAGATTCACTTCAGGAAGTCCAATACGCACCTTATCACTAAAAGTCGCAACGCGGTATGTACACGCCAACGCTAACTCGCACCCTCCCCCTAAAGCCGCTCCGTCAATGACCGCAATGGTCGGGATAGGAAGGTCTTCCAATTTATTTAAAATGCGCTGCCCCGCCTGGGCCTTGGATTTCGCGTCGAGGATCTGAGTCATCGTCTCGATCTCTTTGATATCAGCGCCGGCGATAAAGATATCCTTCTTGGCGCTTTGGATGACTAAAACCTTGATCGCGGAGGTATTCTTGAATTCATCGATCACTTTCTCAAAGGCGGTCAAGATCTGTGTGCTTAAGACATTGACTTTCGAATCCGGCAGATCAAAAGTGATATAGCCAATGCTTGCTTCTTCGCGGTAATTTACAGACATAATGGCTCCTTAGTTTCGTCGGATACTGACCCTATATGAAACTTTCACTTCCCCATCTTTGGGAACTAATACATCAAAACGCGCGGTATTGGAATCAACCTTTTTATAGGGATGGCTGCTGGTGATAATACGCCAGTCACCCGTCAGAGGCTCTTTAAATGTGACCGTGATGTCTTCCGTCTTGTGGTTGCGCGCGGTCAATTCCCAGGTCATCTCATAGTAATTGCTGTTCTGGGTATAATTCATCTGCACACGCTTAGCCACCACATCGAAAGCCTCTCCGACCTTGATCTCCACATCTTCATCTTTGGGAGTGTGCTTGATCGCATCCTCACCGATGAATTGCAGACTTTTTTGACCATCTTCCTTATACAAGCGCATGGTTCCCGCCGGAAGAGGCATACCCATCTGATTCTCTTTGGAGTTGCGGAATTTCAGATATACATTGACCGGCTGCTTGATCTCCTGGCTGCCGTAATTGCCCCAGTAATAATTTTGGTCAGCCGCCACCAAAAATTCTTTTTCCATCTTCACATTGGATGCTTCCAGCAAACTGACCTGTTTGCTTTGGTTATTCTTGATCGTTGTTTTACGCTGAAGATCATAAATATGATATTCAAAGAATGACTGTTCCGCAAAGCCTTCGGATGCAGCATCCATCGCCATCGCTTTTTCCATTAAGACATTACGACGGGCCGCATATCCAACGTTCTGGACTCGATTCACCGTCCCTGCCACCAATTTTAGTTTTGCTCCCTTATATTGCGTGCCGCTGTTATTATCGAGCGTCACCCAGCCGCTGATATTTCCCTCATTGTCCGCCTGGTTGACCACAACGATATAATCCGCTTTCCAATTGATACCGTTGGTTAAATACGAGACCTGAACGCTTTGGTTTAGATCATTTTTAGATTTGTACAGCCAGGTCAATGTCGGCTTTGATACCAAATTCTCGGGGATCTTGGGCAATATCGGCTGCCCGCCGTAATTAAGATAGATCTCATCGCCGATCTTATAGATAGGGCCATTGTTATAGCTTAACAATGTCGCATCAACGATCTCTTTCTTGTCCTGATACGGGTTCTCACGCAAAAGTTTTATCGTCTTGCCGACATATTTTTCCATTAACTTGGCTGAATCCATTAAGTCATATTCATAATTCTGTTCCAACACGGAAAAATTTTCCGCATTATTAAGCGCCTTGATCTGTACCGTTTGGGGCATGATCGCTGAAGCTACATCCATGAAACGCAATTCATTAGCGCCGCTGGCGACCTTAAAATGACGCGTATCCTTGACCAGGCCCAGATTGCTGTTATACACCGTGACCTCAACACCATCCTGGTCATCCAACGTACTGGTCAGGACTGAAGCCTGCGCAAACCCAGGGAAGACTGCAACAGCCAATAATATCCATAATGCGTTCATTATTCTTCTCCTTACGTTTATCGTTCCAGAATGATCGCCGCGCCCTGACCGCCGCCGATACACAGCGAAGCGATGCCAATATTCAAATTACTGCGTTTTAAATGTTTGAGCAACGTCACGATCAGCCGCGCGCCCGTCGTCCCGACCGGATGTCCTAAAGCAATAGCCCCGCCGTTGACGTTTAATTTTTTAGGGTCTATATCTCCCAAGGTCCCCTCATAACCAAACTCTTTGGCAAAGCATGACGAACCCATGGCCTTAACACAGGCCTGGACCTGCACCGCGAAAGCTTCATTGATCTCAACCGCCTGCATGTCGGACAATTTCAGTCCCGCCCGCTTTAAGGCTTTGGGCATAGCATGTGCCGGACCTATGCCCATACGATTAGGCTCGACACCGGCAAAGGCAAATGACCGCAAATACCCCAGCGGCTGATACCCCAGCGCTTTGGCTTTGTCTTCGCTCATGACTAAAATGGCGCATGCGCCGTCAGTCACCTGGGAGGCATTCCCCGCCGTCACTGTTCCGGTGACACGCTCAAAGAATGGTTTTAATTTTGCCAACGCTTCCATGGTCTGTCCTTCGCGGGGACCATTATCGTCGGTCACTGTTTCTTTGAATTTAGGACCAGGCGTCACCGGCACAATTTCTTCACGCAATATCGCTTTACTGGCCAATGCTTTCAAATGACTCTGCAAGGCGAATTCATCCTGTTCTTTGCGGGTGATCCCGAATTCTTTCGCTAGAACTTCCGCGGTCTGCCCCATGTTCAACCCGCAGGCAGGATCGGTCAACCCCAACTGCAAGCCGATGCGCGGCGCCAGCAAATGTTTTGGACGGAACTTAAAAAAGGCCTGTATCCGTGCCAGCGGTGTCTTGGCACGGGAAAGTTCCATGAAGATCTCTACCGCTTCTTTGGAATAAAAGAAGGGGATATTGCTCATTGACTCCGTTCCGCCGGCTAAAATACATTCAGCCTCACCCGCCTGGATCTTGATCGCTGCGTCAATGACCGATTCCATCCCCGACGCACAATTGCGGTGAACGGTAAAGGCCGGTGTTGTTTTAGGGATACCGCTTAATAACCCCACAACCCTGGCAATGTTGGCCGCATCTGCCGGCTGGCCCACGCAGCCTAATATAACCTCATCGACCTGCCTGACATCCAACGCGCTGCGCTCGATCAATTCACGGAAAGCGATGCGCCCTAAGTCCACAGCGCTTAAATAATTGAACGATGTCCCCATTTTACAAAATGGCGTCCGGATACCGTCGACGATAGCAATGCGTTTCATAGATTATCCTTTCGGTCGAACATCTAAAATGCGTTTTTCCTTATTAGCTGTCTCAAGCTCCAACTTCTTGATCATTTCCGGCAGCGGGATGAATTTAACCTCATTGGGGGCCACCTCCGTCGCGCCCATGATGCGATCTTTAAGCATGGCCGCAAAAGCACTTTCATCAACATTCTCTTTAGGAGTTATATAAACGACCACCTCATCAACTTCATATGGGTCATTATTATGTTTACGTATCTCCAGCTGCCATTCATCGACTTGCGGGATATCGTTTAAGACATTGCCAAAATGATTGAGATTAACCAAAGTCCCTTTGACTTTTGAGAGTTGAAGGTCTTTTGAATCCGACAAACGGGAAATATCGCTGGATAATCGCAAGGTCATGCGACCGCAAAAAGGACAAGGTTCATGGACGATACCGCCTTTGACATAATCCCCGGTCCTATAACGCAACACGACGCTAGCGCGGGAATCGATCGAGGTGTAAACGATCTCGCCGTCTTCCCCAAGACCTTTCACTGCCCCTGTCTCGGGGTCAATGATCTCGAAAATCTCTTTATCAGGATAAAGATGATATCCGCTGGAAAGATGATTCTCCGCCGGACACTCGCCCCAAGCCATCCTCGCTTCGGTAAACCCATAGGTGCCAAAAATACGCACATCTTTGGCCCCCTGTGATACCAGCATCTCCGCCAGCTTTTGTTTATAGTTGACAGTCACCCGCCCTGCGCCCAAAACGATCCGTTTTAAAAATGACAGATCCACGCCCTTATCTTTGGCATAACGAACCAGGTGATAAATATAACTGGGAACCCCTAAGATCACCGATGCTTGAACGCGGGTCAGGGCTGTTAAATTACCTTCTGTCCCCATCACTTTTCCTCCGCCGGTACTTAAGGCAAAGACATTCGATTCCACCGCGCCAAAAAAAACCTGCCAGAAAGCTAAATGCGGAGCAAAAGGGAATACATTCATGATGCGCTCTTCCGGCTTTATATCGAACAATTTCACCATGCGGCTGCCGGAGAGATTCAAATTATCCAGATCATAACGGCTGTATAGAAAAGCGACCGGCCAGCTGGTTGTCCCGGTGGTAAACGTCATAAAGATCGGGCGATACTCCCGCCCCATACGCTCTGAGACGTGATCCTTACCATACATCATGGTCTCGGCCGCCAAGTCCAACAGCTTCCACTTCGGCCACGACTTTTTGATCTTCTCTTTATCCGGCTGCAGGATAAAATCCTTATACTGTGCTGGATTTTCCTTGGTCATCAGATCCGCTTTTGTGGAGAACGGCAGGTCTTTTAGATCCGCGATAGAACGTATCTTGCGCGGATCGATCTTATGGTGATCAAATTTCGCCCGATAAAAAGGGCTGAATGGATAGACGTGAGTATTTAAAAAATGATGAAGCTGTTTATTTTGTAAGTCTTTGATCTGCTTATACGTTAGAGACGTTATATTGCTCCAGGGATCCATACTCAAAGTTTAATACACTCTTGGAAGGTTATCTAGGAAAGATTCATAAAAAAACAAAGAGACCCAACAGCTGAGCCCCTTTGTTTTGACTTATTTCGTCATTACTTTTTTAATTTATCTATAAAGTGCGCGACCGATTTGCCGACTAAGTCCTTGCAGCCCAGACCAAAGGCGATGGCAAACCCCAGACCGATCGATCCCAGTACAATGCTGATCGTCAACTCAACGATCCTGGCGCCGATCTGCAGCTGTTCCATGGCAATGGCCACGGCAAAAATGATCACGACAGCCTCCGCTATGCCGCTTAAAAAATTGGATTGCGCGATGCCTGCATTACTTGTCGCTGTCTTGACGACATTCTTCAGTAACGCGGACACGAACATCCCAATAACCAGAATGAAGATCGCGGAGATAATATTGGGAACATAGAGCACAATGCGCTGCAGCAATTCCGCAGCCACCGTCAATCCAACTGCATTGACCGCAACAACAAAAGTGATCAAAATGGCCAGCCAATAACAGATATTCCCCACCAATTCCGAGACAGGGATGGTGATCCCTCCCTTAGCCAAGATACGGTCGATCTCCAACTTGTCTGCCATTTTATCCACTTTCAAGAGCTTTAATAAATTCGTGATCCCGTTCTTGATCACAAAACCGGAAATGATCCATCCGATCAGCAACAAAATAAAAACCAGGAGCAAACTGCTTACGAACTGTGTCATTTGAGTTAATAATAATTTTGTGGGCGGGACTAAGATCATCTCTAATGTGCTCATTGAACCTCCTTGAGTAAGTAAGGTTGATCCACATGAATTAATGATATTATAAGCCCAAACCTCTGGCATGAACGCTATTTTCTAACTTTTTTAGGCAATAAAAAAGCCCCGCCAGATCTTCCTGGCGGGGCTTAAATGCTCGTTTACACCATTAACTCTTGATCAATGCGTGAGATTTCTTCTCGATCGAAGCCAAGAGCTCTTCAAAAGACTTCTCAAAAGCGACTAAGCCATCCTCCAGCAATTTCAAACATACCACATTGGGATCTATCCCCAGTTGACGCAAGTGTTCGATATGGTGCTGGGCTTTAGATACATCCGCAGGCAAAGCGATCTTGATGATCCCGTGATCGCAGAATGCTTCCAATGTTTTATCCGGAACCGTGTTGACCGTATTTTTGGCGATCAACTCCGTAATATATTTGATGTCGCTGTAGGCGGCATCTTTTGTGCCCGTCGAGGCCCATAAAACGCGCTGGTCATGCGCCCCTTTGGCCTGTAATTCCTTGAAATCGGCACTGCCAAATTCCTTGGTGTATTTGTGATAAATGATCTCGCAATTCGCGACAGCGGCTTTCCCGCGCAGCGTGCTTTGCTTATTCTCATCCAGCCATTTATCAATCGAAGTATCCAGGCGGCTGACAAAAACGCTGGCTACGGAACGAACCCGACTTAGATCGCCTTTATTGACGGCCAAGGTCTTTAACCCTTTGATATACGCGCGCGTCACATCGCTGTATTGTTCCGCTGAGAATATCAGCGTCACATTCACGTTAATGCCCTGAGCGATCAATCCCTCGACCACCCTGCAGCCATTCTTAGTCGCCGGCACTTTGATCATCACATTAGGACGGGCAAGCGCCTTCCATAAACGCACGCCTTCCGCCAGCTGGCTTTCAAACTCATTAGCCAGCTTAGGATTGATCTCCAAACTGACATAACCATCCAGGCCGCGGGTCGACTCATAAACACCCTTGAACTGATCAGCAGCTTCCTGCACATCTTTTATGGTCAATACATCGTAGACCTGGAAAACCGACTTGCCCTGTTCGGTCAATTGCACGATATGCTTATCATAATCATTACTGTTGGCGATGGCTTGTTTGAAGATCGCGGGATTGGACGTTTGTCCGCGCAGGCCCTTTTCGATCAAGGACTTCAATTGTCCGGAGGCGATCATGGAACGATTGATATTGTCCAGCCATAAACTCTGCCCCAGTGCTGCGACTTCTGACATTCTTAAAGTTGCCATAAACCCTCGCTATTATTTTTTCTTACGGCTGATGGTCTTTTTCACAGCTTCAATGATATTGGTATCTTTTAATCCATAATGTGCCAACAGTTGATCCGGCGTTCCGCTTTCCCCAAAACTGTCACGCACGCCAACGATTGATAAAGGGGCCGGGAAATTCTGGCTAAGCACTTCCGCTACCGCAGAACCCAAACCACCAATGGATTGGTGCTCTTCCGCAGTCACGATCGCGCCGGTCTCTTTGGCCGCGGCAATGACAGCAGCTTCGTCGATGGGCTTGATGGTGTGCATGTTAATCACGCGTACATCAATGTTTTCCTGAGCTAATTTCTCGGCAGCGCTTAAAGCCTGAGCCACCATGACCCCGCAGGCAATGATCGTCGCTGACTTACCTTCCTTAAGCGTATTAGCCTTACCGATCACAAATGCATCCGATTCCTTGGTGATGATCGGAAGCGGCGCGCGGGATGTGCGCATATAGAACGGACCGAATGTTTCCGTGATCGCCCGCGTGGCTTTCTTGGCTTCGATATAATCGGCCGGACAAATGACTTTCATGTTGGGCAGCACGCGCATGATGGCAAAATCTTCCAAGCACTGAGCGCTGGCCCCGTCTTCCCCGACCGTTACCCCGCCGTGAGAACAGACGACTTTCACATTGCAATTGTTGTAGCAAACATCAAGACGGATCATGTCGTAAGCGCGGTTGGTCAAGAACACCGCGAATGACGTGGCAAAAGCAACATACCCTTGCGTACTTAAACCAGCAGCCGTCCCCACCACATCCTGTTCAGTGATCCCTAAATTAAAAAAACGATCCGGGAATTCTTTCTTGAAATACTCCGCGCGGGTAGCATCTTCCAGATCACCGGAAGTGACCACGATATTCGGATTGACTTTACCTAAAGCCACTAATTCTTCACCGAAACCATCACGTGTCGGGGTGGGTTTCATCGCTGTTGTCATCATACAAGCTCCGTTAAGGCCAATGCCAATTGTTCTTTATTCGGGGCTTTCCCGTGCCAGGCGCATTTGCCTTCCATAAAAGAAACACCCTTACCCTTGATCGTGTGCGCAATGATCACGGAGGGCTTATCCTTAATGTTCTTTAATTCATCCAAAGCGGTCACCAGTTCCTTTATGTCATGGCCGTTGACCTCAAAGACATGCCAGCCAAACGCAGACCATTTTTTCCCTAAAGGTTCTAAACCCTTGATCTCGCTGACCGGCCCGTTCTCCTGGACCTTGTTGTAATCAACGATCGCGCAAACATTATTCAATTTAAAATGCGCCGCTGTCATGGCCGCTTCCCAAACACTGCCTTCCTGGATCTCTCCGTCGCCCATCAGACAGAATGTCCGAAAACTTTTCTTGCGCATGCGCGCGCCCAGGGCAATGCCGTTGGCGTAAGACAAACCATGCCCAAGGGAACCGGAGTTAAATTCAATACCCGGGACTTTAGTATGCACATGCCCTTGTAAACGGGCACCGAATTTACGGAAGGTTTTCAATTCATCTTTGGGGAAATATCCAAAATTCGCCAGCGTCACATACACGACAGGAGACACATGCCCTTTGGAAACAATCACGCGGTCGCGTTCTTCCCATTTGGGGTTCTTGGGGTCATGTTTAAGAGCATGGCCGTAAAGAGCCAGCATGATCTCAACAGCTGATAAGGAACCGCCCGGATGCCCTGACCCTGCTCCTTCGAGCATTTCCAGGATATCACGACGCATGACAATTGATTTTTTCTGAAGTGATGGGATGTCCATGTTTGATCGTCTTTAGTTGGAGGTTGAAAACATGGGCCATGCAGGACTCGAACCTGCCACCCTCTGATTAAGAGTCAGATGCTCTACCGGATGAGCTAATGGCCCTTCAAATATTTTCTTTAAAAGAACGCGATAATATATCAGAAGTCTTTTCGTATGTCTAGTATTAAGGCAAGATATGTGACAAGTTTCAGGATAATTCGATCCCAGAAGAAAATTCATCAGCGCCTGAGGGATTTTCCACAACCAGTTTGATGGCCGGGATAGCGCGAGGCTCATAAAACACTTCAAACGCGGCATTGGAACAAAAGACAGGATTCTTCAGCGTTTTTCTTAATTTACCGCGTAAATCTTCATCTGTGTATTTATCCAGACCAATGAGCATGATCTGCCCAACCGTTGTCTGATCAACGATAAATTCCTCGCCCTGCCAGCCCTTACGCAATTCTTCCAAGGACTGTACAATGATGCGCAGCGGAATGGCAGCCGCCTGAGGAGTCTGGTTCTTTACATCGGTGATGAATTTGGCTAACAGAAAATCCAAGACCTTCACGGCTCCGCCGATCGATTTATATTGGCCAGAACTTTGCCTGGCGATCTCTTTTAAGAACGGCGGATACCAGTGCATCCAGTGGGACTGGATCTCATCCCACACGGCTTTTAATTGAGGATCGACCTCAACCGCTCGGCTCATAATATTAAACGATTCCAAACGAACATCGTAGGAAATGTCGTCAGTAAAAGTCGCTTGCAATGATGATGTCTGGTCTTCAGGAATGCGATGGGCCACATAGACCATGGTGCCGTTATGACGAATGATCATGCCGTTGGGCACGCCGGGGATCTGTACCGGGATCGCCACACCCCGGTCGATGGTCACATTGACCGCGGCCACGCCGTTAGCGATCGCAGAGGGAAGACTGATGCTGACCTCATGATTAGAGAGAAGCCGCGGGAACTTTTCGATATTCTCAAAACCAAACTCTTTTAACTGTTCTTTGGAGATCATCGCTTATCTCCTTTCTACATAAAGCCTGTCAAAGGCATGCTGAAATACAGCCCAGATCTGGGCGCTATCGTGTTTGCTTTCAAGTGAACCGATCGTCCTTGGATCATGCATGACTTTGGCAATGGCCTGCAGGATCTGGATGGGCGTGACATCATCATCTTTAGGAGAAAGGACTAGAAATATGTAACGGGCTTTGCTGCCGTCGGGTGAATCCCACTCAATACCATGTTCTGATCTGGCAAAGACAACAATGGGTTTAGTTAAATTATTCAAACGCGCGTGCGGGATCGCAACGCCATGTTCCAACCCCGTGCCCACCAACGCTTCACGGGCTAACACCGCCAGATAGATCTCAGCCATTTCAACGCCGGTTTCATGAAACGCGATATCCGACATTTTCATGATGGCCTGTTCCTTGCTTTCTACAAGCAAGGCTGAATCGATCCCGCTACGGGAAAAATATTCAAACACACTGATATGTTTACGCTTACCCAGCGCCCAGCCAAGCCAGGGACCAACAACAATAGCCGTCAGTAAAGCTCCAAGGACGATCGAGACGAACACCGTCGGTGTGATCAAATGATTCTCCAAAGCCACCAGCCCCATGACGATCTCCATCATCCCGCCCGGTGTATGGGCGATCGCAATGACTGCCCGATTGTCCTTAGGCAGTTTGGTCATGGATACGCCGACCCACGCACCAATAAAGCGAACACCGACCCCAACCATGGCCACAAAGAGGATCAAGAAAAGATCAATGTACTTAAAAAAGTCCATCTTCAAGCCGATACCGGCAAAAAAAAGCGGAACGAATAAGGCGTAGACGATGCGGCTGATCGTATGTCGAGTCTTCTCGGAAAGTGCTTTGGCCTCCCCTGCCATGACACCCGCCAGAAAAAAACCAAAGAGCGCGTGCAAGCCCACTTTCTGGGCCACAGCCCCCGACCAGAGCCCCAGCAAAAAGATGAACGTCAAAGAGGCAGCAGGTTCTGGTAATTTATAGGCCTTCATTTTATTGACGATCCAATTGCTGATGTGTCTGCCCCAGGTCAGGCAAAAGACCACAAAGAATCCCGCTTCTAAAAAGGTATACACCAGTGTGGGTACGTGAAGCGTGTTCTGAATAAAAAAGCCAAACACGATGGTAAACAACAACCACCCAAGGATATCGTTGACCGACAGAGCTGTCATGATCAGGAAACCTAAGTCTGTCTTGGATAGTTTAAGATCATGCAGGACACGCACCGTGATCGGCATCGCAGACACAGTCAGGATCGTTGCCATAAAAACCGAGAACTCAATGCGTTTCTCCGTGGATACCAGATAGGCATCCGGAAGCATCCAGGCCAAGCTGAATCCTATCCCCATGGGAATAAGGATATCCATAATGGCGATCGTTAACGCTTCGGATTTCTGACGCCAGGCGCTGGAAAAATCTATTTCCAAACCAGCTTCCAGCAAAAAGAAAAAAGCTCCAAGCCATGCCACCGTCTGGAACATCGTCATCTGAATGGCATTATCAGGAAAGATCTCAGCATGAACAGAAGGGAAAAAACGGCCCAAAATGGTGGGGCCAAGACATATCCCCACCAGGATCTCTGCGGTCAGGGCCGGCTGGCGGAAATGATTTAACACTTCACCCAATACCCGCGACAACCCTAAGAGTAAAAACAACTGCACTAGAAAAATAATAATATTTGAATCGCTCATTTTTTCATTTTAGTACATCTTTCGTCGAAAAAGAAGAAAGTTTGCATATTTATCCATTTAGTGTTATGGTATAGCCCATGAATTCAACAGAAGTATCCTTTTACAACTTAGGCATCGCCCCCAACATCGTGACCATTTTGGACCGGATGAAGTTCACCGTTCCGACCAAGATCCAGAGCCAAGCGATCCCCATTGGGATCGAAGGCAAAGATGTGATGGGCATTGCCCAGACAGGCACAGGAAAGACCTTGGCTTTCGGCATCCCCATGATCCAGCGCTTGGCGCAGATCAAGGGCCGCGGGCTGATCTTAGTTCCGACTCGAGAACTGGCCATCCAGGTCGATGAAAGTTTACGTAAAATTGCCACCCCCTTATCGATCAAAACAGCCGTTCTTATTGGCGGTGATCCCATGGGCAAACAATTAAGCGCGTTGCGTGCTAACCCGCGCATCATCATTGCTACTCCCGGCCGTTTACTCGACCATATGCAGCAAAAGACCGTTCGTCTCAATGATGCCCACATTGTTGTCTTAGATGAAGCAGATCGCATGCTGGACATGGGTTTTGCGCCACACATTAAAGACATTTTAAAGACCGTCCCCACAGAACGCCAGACCATGCTCTTCTCAGCCACTATGCCTTCGGAGATCATGGCCATTGCCAATACCTATATGAAGCTGCCGATCCAAATCGAGATCGCCCGTGCCGGGACAACAGCGGATAAGATCACCCAGGAACTATTCATCGTCAATCGTGAGATCAAGAATGAGTTGCTGGCCAGCGTGTTAAACCAGTACCATGGCCCTATTTTAGTTTTCTCCCGGACCAAACACGGCGCCACCAGACTTTGCAAAACGATCCGGGCGATGAACCATAAAGCGGCCGAGATCCACTCTGACCGTTCATTAGGTCAACGCAAAGAAGCTTTGGAAGGTTTTAAATCAGGACGTTACCGTATTTTGATCGCAACCGATATTGCCGCGCGCGGGATCGACGTCAAAGGGATCGAGTTAGTCATTAATTACGACCTGCCGGATGATCCAGAAAACTATGTTCATCGCATCGGCCGCACAGGCCGCGCTGGACATGAAGGACACGCGATCTCATTTGCCTCCCCTGACCAGCGGGCGGATGTGGCTAACATCGAACGCGTCATGCGTTATAAATTACCCATCGCCGAATCACATCCGACGGTCAAATTAGCCAATTTCCAAAAGCCTCAAGTTGTCTTTAGCTCCTCCAGATTCTCCAGAAGACGCCGCAGATAATCTAAATACGTTTCAGCTCTAATAAACTTAGCAAAGAATGCTGTGCTTTTGTTGTTGGCATGCAACGGGTCCTGTCACCGACATGTTTGTTCCGTCCTCGCGTCACCCATCCCCCGGTGGGGTAGCAAACGATAAAGCCTAAATTTCCCCTGACGCTGCGGTCAGAACAAACATATCGGTGCCACCCGTAAGCATGAAATATTCTTAAATGTATTCAAGCCAACTCGCAGGGATACGGGATGTTCTTTCAAGATGCGAACGTCCCCCACCAGATGCCACCCTATTCATACGATCAACCCCAACCGTTGCATTCCACCAACGTGTATCTGTTGTGGGGGCTGGGGGGGTGAGCATCTGGAAAGAAGCATCCCGTGTCCCTGCGGGTTCCATGCAACGCACGAGAACATCATATCGCTACATAACGTTTACAAAAGTCTGAAATTTAAATGACGCGGTCGTTGCCGCCGTCGATGGGGATTTGCGCGCCTGTGGTCTTTAAGAATGCCGGGCCGGCTAGAGTGACGATCAGGTCCGCCACGTGGTGCGAGGTTATTTCCGTCTTGAGGATATTATTAGTCTTGTATTCTTCCACGCTTAAACCATAGCTTTTAGCGCGTTTGGCCAGGACTTCTTTTGTCCAGATCGCCGTATCAAACACTTGATTGGGGTGCAGCACATTCACGCGGATGCCCATCCCCCCCATTTCCAGCGCGGCAACACGAGCCAATTGGGTCAAACCGGCTTTAGCGACCGAATAAGCGGACGCACCAGGACCGGGTGCTGGGACATTCTTTGACGCGACGATGATGATCGTTGGATCTATGCCGTACTTTAAATACTTTGCCGACTCAGTCATCAATCGCTGATGGCTTGTTAAATTGATCGCGATGCTTTTGTCCCACGTCTTGGGATCCATATTCTCAATATTGCTGCTGGGCGGGAAAATGCCGGCATTACTAACCACGATATCCAGACCGCCAAAGTGACGCACTGTACGCTCGACCGCCTGACGGACCTCTTTATCTTTGGTCACGTCGCAGACAAGACCTAAGATCTGACTGGAATTAAATGCCTTTGTAATATCACGATTGATATCTAGCGCTGCGACATGTGCACCCTGAGCGGCCAAGGCCAATACCGCCGCTTTGCCGATCCCGCTGTAAGCTCCCGTCACAAGCGCTACTTTGCCCTGCAAGGCTTTGGGTTTATCCCCTTTGCCAAGCTTAGCCTGCTCCAGTTCCCAATACTCCATCTCAAAAATATCTTTTTCAGACAACACCTTCCAGCCGCCCATGCCCTGGGCCCATTGGATGGCCAAAACCGTGTGGTCAACGATATCAGAAGTGATCAAGGCATCTTTATAGGAACGGCCGAATGTGACAAGGCCAGCCTTGGGACAAATGGCCCATCGGGGCGCCTGGTCCAAAGACTTAAGCGCACCCGTTTGATTGCGCTCAAAATATGACGCATAATTCTTCGCATAACGTTGGACATCCGCACGAGGATCTTCGCCGACAACCACAGGAACAGGCTTTGTCCGGATCACATGGTCCGGCGTCAATGTTCCTTTTGTTCCGATCGTAGAGACATTAGACAAATGCGCGAACCCAACGCTGTTTGGATCATCTTTCCAGAAAGCTACGACAGCGGCCTTTTGGGCGTTGGATACAGACTGCCGCAAACGCGCCAGCATATCCAGATCAACACCGCCTGACTTTTTGCGGGCGATCGTGATACGCTGCTGCTTGATATAATCCTCTGCCTTACTAACTAAACGAATATGCTGCTCATAACTGTCCCTGGCGCTATCGGCAAAGGTAAAAAGGCCGTGGTTTAACAGCACAATACCCTGGCATTTTTTCCAGTCAAGCCCCCTAGTTAGGCTGTACACTTTCTTTGCCAACAGAAAACCCGGCATAACATAGGGAACGATCAAGACATCATCCCCATACACCTCTTCAATACGGCGTTTGCCATCAGGTGTATTGGTGATCGAAACAACCGCATCCGTGTGGGAATGGTCCACGTATTTAAAGGGAATGATCGCGTGCAAGATAGCTTCGACCGAGGGGTTAGGAGCATTGGGATCAAGCATGCTTGACCGCTGCAAGGAGACCATGTCCGTATCAGACAATGTATCAAAAGCCGCCATGCGCTTTAACGCGTCTAACTTGACCGCAGCAAAACCTTTGGCTTCGATCGTCGCCAGATCCCACCCGCTTCCCTTTATATAAAGAACTTCCTGCATGTCGCCGAAAGCATCGCGCACTAAAGCTTTTACCGACGTGTTCCCCCCTCCATGCAATACAAGCGACGGTTCTTTACCCAGTAAACGCGACGTATAGACACGCAAGCTCAATGGATCGTCTTTAATATTCTTGGCATCATTGGAATTCCAGGATGATCTCATATCACTTTTTCTTCAGCACAATATACTGGTCATTCTTCTTATATAGTTCATTACGGAAATCTTTGACTTCCTTGTAACGTTCAGGCTGGATCAGCGAACGCTTGATCCTGTAGACCGAATTCATCGTAACAGAGTTATCCCCAACCTCATAATCCGTTCTTATATCAACAAAATCAAAAGAAAGCTCAAAAGACTTAGGGACAAAATCCACCTTTAGCCCTTCGACTATGTGGTAAACATACGTGGTCCTAATGATGGAATTCGTCGGGAAAAATATTGGGTGCAGGCGTTGGCTCTCCGCAAAAGCCGGCAGTTCATTCTGCGGCTGTTCTTTAAGGAGGATCATGTCATTGACTATCGGGTATACCGTCGGGGATTCATATTTCAGATGGAATTCCAGAGGGCCATAACGCTGATCGATCCCTTTCACCTCATGAGCGATCATTTTACCCCCCTGGGCGAAACTCGACTGCAGACCTTCGTAGAACTTATTTTTGTCATCGTCGCTCATGGACTCCCACTGGGCGCGGAAGCCTTGAGAGGCTTCGATCGGAAGCGTGACGCGTGACTCGAACACCGCATACCCGCTCGCATTAATACTCACATCCGTATGGCTTATTAGGGCATGCGCCGCGTCAGAGGCGATCGGAAGACGGTCGAAGCGGAAATTTCCCGTGTCTTCAATGACCATCACATGCGCATTATCGTAATCTGCCGGGAATTGTCCAATATCAAAACCTTTCAACTGAGGATCAAAATAAACCTTTTTTCCATCCAGTTCGGCCTGCAGGATCACATGTTCAAAGATCGACGGGTTCGGCAGAACATTGGCCGGATCAGGAGAATATTCCGAATTCATCAGACACATATGCGAACGTATCCCCGCAACTTCCAGCATATATTTTGTCAACAGGGACAGGTCCTTGCAATCCCCGTAACGATTGCGATAAATATCCACGATATTATGGGGCTCGACCGTGTGATCGCCGAAATTAAGCGCTACATAGCGAAAACTGTTTTGAATGAACTCAACGATGGCGCGCGCCTTTTCCAACTGGGTCTTTGAATTTTTGGTCAGATCCTTCACTTTTGCTACAATATTCTCGTCTTCAGTAATATTTTTGACCACCAATCGCCTATACCAATCCGCAATATCTTTCCAGTTGTCGATCGAAGACAGGTACAATCCCCCCTGGATCTCATCAATTGGAGGCATCAGCTCTTCGGTCTTAAGCTCTTTGGTTTCTTCGAACACAAAAGAATATTTTACCCGCCCATTAGACTTCTCAATGATCGGCTGATGATCCTGTTTATAAGCCTTAAAACGAATGTCCATATTATCCGGATATATATACGTGAAGCGCGCGAACTTCGTCGGTGTTGCAGGATAAATGATATCGTCAAAGAACTGCAGCGAGATCTCTTTGCGCGTTGTGCGGCTCTTAACGGTCACATCCAGCATGCTGCCGATATTGACTTGCGGCAACGTGACGATCTTGACCATCATGTCCGAATACATGGGAGAATTATCATAGGCCGGGACATCCTGAATATTGGTGGCCTCATATTTCTTTCCATCCGGCGCTTCAACGAACGCAGTTACCCCCGTGATCTGTTCACGGGACTTATTGTAGTAAATGGGCCACTCCCCCAATTCTTTCCCAGAGTCTTTCTGAACACGGATGCGTATATGATAGGTCTCATCATAAGACCAGTCGGGATTGATAACGGTTTCATATTCACTTAGTAATGTCAGATAAGGCTGATCAGAATTTTGCCCTTCCCAGGTTGTGGTCGAGGCTTTATTTTCCTGGGCTTGGGTGAGCGCCTGTGTGACCGCAAGCGTACGGTCATCGGCGGACACAGTGGAGGCCATCAATAATAATGCGATAACGAACGCAAACATAACAGGGATTCTACTCTTGGGTGGACATAAAATCAACAACACGCTCATCTAAAAGTATATGCCGGGGATTGAGTGGCTGCTTTAAGATTATCCCCTCGAGCGACGTGGCGCGGCTTAAAGCCACATACATCTGCCCATGGGCGAATGTCCCGAAACCAACATCGATGATCACCTTGTCAAATGTCTGTCCCTGGGATTTATGGATAGTGACAGCCCAGGCCAGCTTCAGGGGATATTGGGTAAAATATCCGACTACCTTGGAGGCCAAAGCCTCAGTTCCTTCCTCCAGGTAATACTGATAGATCTCCCAATTGAATTTCTTCACATCCACTTGACCGCCGTTCTCTAAGTCGACAACAATGATATCTTCCCCTTCCGGATCGGCTTTGATCCCCGCCACGATCCCCAGGGAGCCATTGACCCAGCGTTTATCCACGTCATTGTTAAGCATCATGACCTGCGCGCCTTTTTTGATCTCCAAGATCTGTGCGGTCGGCAGCGATTTCTTATCAAATTCACCGGAAAGAATCCCTTCATAGATCTTTGTGGGTGTTGACAATAAACTCAATTGCTGGGTATTGACCCGCTCTGCCAGGGCATTCGTGGTCGTTAACGCGATATAGATCTCTTTGGGGTCGATCTTATAATTCGGCTTAAACCGGGAATTGAATGCATGCACATGATGGGCGCCAACCGCATTATCCCGGACAGCGTTAAGCATATGAATGAACTGTTCATCCTTTTGCCGGTAGATCTTCTTTAGATACATGGTCCTAAATCTAGACTGCTGGAAAACTTTTGCAGAAAAGAAGAATGGTGTCTTATAGGCAGTACGGAAGATGTCTTCTTCCTCGCGGCTAACCACCGGCGGCAGCTGAAAAAGGTCCCCGAAAAAGATCATCTGTATACCGCCAAACGGCTTATTGTACTGCGGGCCGTAGAGTCGCAGCACGGTATCCACGCAATCCATCAGGTCCGCGCGCACCATGGACACTTCATCAATGACGATCGCGTCCAGTTTCTTGAACAGTTCGCGTTTGCGTTTACGGATAGGGATGTCGGCAGCTGTCTGCGGTGTTATATCAGGCTTGAATTGAAAGAAAGAATGGATGGTCTGACCCTTGATATTGATGGCCGACACACCCGTCGGAGCCAGCACAGCAATGTCTTTTTGCGTACGGTGACGGAAATACTGGAGCAAGGTTGATTTTCCCGTTCCTGCCTTGCCCGTGACAAATAAATTCTCCGATGTATTCTCTAACGCCTCGAACACAGCGGCAAACTCTTCATTAAAATCAATGTCGTTGAAATTCATACCATCTCATTGTTGAACACAGCTTAACTTGATGGTCAATTATACACAATGAAGAAGGGATATGGACAATTATTTAAAAGGTAAAATACCGAGGAAGCCCTGCATGCTCTTTAATGGCTCGATATAGAGGATACGCGGTGTTAAGCCCTGCGCTTGCTGGAGCTGTTCTAAAACAGCGGCATCAATCTGAATGTCTATACTTTGCCCATTGCTGTTCGTCTGCAGGTGCAATGATCTAGAAAGGTCGATACCGCCCAGATCTTTATCAGGAGAGGTTTTCATGGCTTGATCGACCCCTAAAATATCCTTGCTTAAGAAAGCTTTATCATGAAAAGATGCCGCACCAATACTTTTCTCCAACAGTTCACGGGTCAAAGACACAAAATCATCTCCCACCTTGACCATGGCTTGCCCTTTATTGCCCTTAAAAGAAATGAACATGCCCGCCATTTCAGGGGCGCCCATTTTATCAGAGATAAGATCAGAAGACTTTTGAGAAGGCTTCTCGACCGTTCTAGGGAATATATAAACCCTGTATCGATCGATCCCCACAAGCTTTACAAACAATAGATCATAGGCAATGGGACTGCCCTCCCGGCCTTCCTGTAGCTTTTGTGTCACAGTTAAAAGGGCATCTGAAAGCTTATTCTTATCCGCGGATTCCAACACCATCGCCGTTGTCACGAAATCTTGAATAAATCCTGTTGTAACGCCGTTAAATCGTTTGCCGCGGTCAATCACCTCAATAGGCGCTCCCTCTACAGGGAGATCAATATCAAAACCCTGTAAATGGAAATGATCCGATGAATTCCCTGCCCCCTTAGAATTAAAAATGATCTTAAAAGGAGCTAGAGCGTTCTGGGTATTCATCTTATCTAACACATCAAAGACAATACCCGTCTTGGACCTCGAATCCATCCATTGGTGGGGATGTTCTTTCGTTGTTTCTTTAGCGACTATCACTGTATGCAATTTACCAAAGGGAGATGGGTTCACAAACAGTGTATAATCACCGTTTAACAACGGTATACCCGCCTCCATGGGCGGCATATTATCCGAACAAAGGAAACATTCGCCCTCTCTACCCGCCGCAACCAAAGAACGCTTCTCCGGCGCCCGCTGCGGGTTGATCTGGACCGTATACCCGTCAAATTCAGGGCGCGTGTCATAGGTGACCGCATTCTCGCCCGTTAACTGGAATGGCAGTGCGATATTGACTGACTGTTGCTGAGCGTTTAAGATCGAAACAGCCGAACGCAGATCCCCCGCCGCTAAGAATGTTTCAGCACCCTGATTTGTCCGCATATGGTAGAAATCTTGATCAGGATTGGCCAATTGTCTGGCCTTGAAAAAGAACGCCATATAATCATGGACCCGGCTGCCCCAATCCGGATTAAACTTAGCTGTATGTTCTAAGGCCTCAAAATACTCTTTGCGCGCATCCCCATCTCCCTGATGATAACGGTCAAATTTTTTCTTGAAACTATTGACCCTATCCAGGATCTGAAGCGCGGTCTTTTGACGACCCTGCACCAGACCGCGAAATTCCAGGGCAACATTATTGATATCCGCTTGATCATAAGGCCCTTCAGCTTCCGCGCCCTCCACCAGATCGATCGGAGTTCCGTCGTTCTCCTTAAAATCATTCAATCCACCCCGATTAGTCACAATACCGAATGCCAGCAATAATGCCAGTTCCAAATTCGCGATACCACCCGGCTCGTCGATCGACGGCATTAAGAACAGATCCGCCCCAGCACCTATTTGTTTAGCCAGGACTGGATCAAAACTTTTTACAAACGCAAAACGATCCACGTATTGCGGATGCTGCACAAGAAAGACCTCGAGGAATTTCACAAGATCTTCCCCATATTTATCATTCGCTCCCGGCGTTCCCAAGAACGCCAACTGTATCTTTGAGGTTCCCTGCCCATCCCCATCCAAGAGATGTTCCAGCAATGTTTTAACAACACCATTGACCGCGACTTTTTGATAGAGAATGTTCAATCCTTTTTGTTTGACAATGCGTGTTGAAATACCGATGACCGTATTATTGGGGTTGGCATCAAAAGACGGATTGATCTGCTGCAGCCGTTTCTGCAATGCCTTCTTATTATCGTGTTTCCATAGGGCTTTTTCTTCATTACTCAATTGCGACAACGGTTTGCCGGGCCCTCTAAAACCCAATTTATGGGCATGTTCATCATTTAAGGCCTTTAATCTTTCCGGGACTTGATTAGGAGCAAAAATACCGTTATAGACATACCCAAGTTCTTTTTGTTGTTCATTTAAATACTGAAATACCGGCGACAACCCATAGCTTCTATTCGCCAGCCCTTCTTTTAAGTGACCTTTGCTGACAGACAAGCTCGCGTTGGCCCGTTTTAACGCGGCGATCAGCCGATGCTGGCCCGGCACATGATTGCCGTAAAACTCCAGCCCATCGTAATACCGGTCACGAAGCGATCCCTGACCATCTCCGGCATAAGCATCAAGCCCCGTGATCGCGAACAAATTCGCCAGATGCGGAGGCGCTAATTGAGAGACAACATGATGCAGTCTTAAATAGAGATACAGCTCATTATCCAGAGGAGAATACGGCTTAAAAATACCTTGCGGCTCGAAATTGTGCAGCGTCTGAACGCGCCCCGACGTAAATCCCAGCGGCCATTGCTGATCATGATACATGGTGTCTAAGATCATGCTCCCTAATGCTGCCTGCCAGTCATGAAAATGGAATGCGTCAAATTGCAACCCCAACTGCCGGGATATCTCGACCGCGGCCAAAGGCAGTAAGAATGCTTCAATATAACCACCCGCAGAATCAGGGTTGGGGATCTCATATAAGCGTTTGAATAAATGCCCTGATTTATCAAAGAGCTGTAAAACAGGAGCTCCCGCCTGAACATAAAAGAGAACCGTCAAAGGATATGTCCCCATCCCGAGCGGTAATTCAATATCCATTAAATGATGCCCGTTAACATCCGCGAGATAGGCATCGATCTTATCATCGATCGTTTTATACTTATGACTGGAATAGGCCTGTTCCAGGTCATCCAAGAATAATGGAGCAGTGACTAAATATGCCGCGCCGTTCTGATTTAACGCCGCCGAGAGGTCGTTCATAAAAACACCTTCGCCCCCGCCCCCAACCCCGGCCCTGTGCATTTTCCCGCCTTTGTGCGCGCCCTGTTGATAGACCACCGGCATTTCCATGGCCGCGGCATTCACCACTGGTTTATTGGCTTTTCTGGCCGCATCCAAATGCTTCTTGATCAGACCGACAGCTTCATCATTGAGATCTTTGACAATGGTCCTGGAAAGTTCAATGTTCAACGTATTTCTATCAACGCGGCGGACTAAGATCCTGGGGTCTGTAAAACGGCTTTGTATCCAGCGGGACAGATCATTGATATTGACTTGAAGATCGATGTACAGCGCAGTAAACCCGCCTTTTTTCATCAGCTGCAGCAAATTATCCCGATCCCTGTTGCCAAGTCTTTTGACCATGTCCTTAGTCCGATCCGAATAGCCGGCATGATCATAGAACGTAATGCCCGATACAAGCATCGCCGCATCCGAAGATGTCAGCGTATTTAATTGCTGCAAGGCCTCAGCGATCGTCAGTTCTTTCCCTCCCCAGCTGATCTTTCCATCCTGAACCATGAAGGCCGCATGAAGCGCCGCCGCTAATCTTAAGGCATCAGACTGGACCTTGTTCTTACCAGCATCGCTCAATCTTTTTATATCAGTAAAAGCATTCCTCACAACAACATCATCAGGGATCGCGAGGGGCTGTTCAAATCCCATTCTTTTAAAAAAGGAAGAATCAGTGGCTGTATCTAAATCAGTTTTTACGATCGGAAATCTGCTTTGGATCTTGGGCTTCAAATATGCAGCTATCTTGGCAATAAAACTTTCGAAATCATCAGGTAATGGATCTCTCACATAATGTTCACCATATATTTTCTGACCCATATAAACCTGGGCATACTTTTCTTTCCGGTATTGTAATTGTTTCAATCCAACCATATTGGGAACATCTTTATCGCTGATCATGACCCCGTAACCTTCTGCCAACGCTTTCATATATCTCTTACCCAGATCAGAGAGATCAGCATCAGTGATTATCCCCTTACTCTTGAGATCCAGCAAAAGCTGGCCGGCCATCACCGCAATAAGGGCTATGCTCTCAGCCGCATCATCATCGTTAAGACTTCCTTTGAGTGATAAAAAATCTCCCAAGTCTGCCTGCCGGCCGGACAGATCCACGTTATTGATAAAAAATTTATATGTCTCTGATAAAGGAGCAACCTTCTCATCAGAAAGTACATGCAAAAGCTTACCTCCGAGAAGTATCCAGGTTAACCCCGAGAGCAGAACAGCGCCCTGGGTTTGACCAAGCCCTCTGGCAAAAGCTTCCAATCGATCTTTTAAAACACCGGAATTCTTCCACTTCCCCAAAAGACTCGAAGTAGGCGATAACCCGTATTCATGAAAAGCCTCGTTGATCCTTAAACTCTGGGGCGCATTAAAACGCACTGTTCCATAAACGTTCACACCATTGTTTTTCCCAAAGGAAGCCAAAGGATATCTACTGATCGTATGATAGGGAGAAGCTCCCCCCAATGATTCGAATGTTTTCTCCACCGCTAACTGCTGACGGGAAAAATCTTCGACTTCAGTACCAGACGGAGATGGGAAACCCGGCTGGAAGTTCGTATCCAGGAATATGCCTGGATTTTCTTTAATGCCGACAGCAGTCATGGGTCGATAATTCCCTTCTTTATCGCTCATCAAGACCTGAGTCGCATCAAAAGAAAGCGATCTGCCCAAAGCGCCATCCAAATAATAGCGGCCATCAATATCCACAACACTCTTCCCATCCTTATAAAACCTGTACACATTACTGCTGTTGGTACCAAGGGCTTTAAAATCCATCCTGCCTGGATTAAATTCAAAACGATATCCTCTTTGAAGCGCTTTAAGGAAATCTCCTTCCCCGTCTATTGTCAGCGCAGTTTTCCCATCGTTTGATCTGGCCACAACATATCCTGAACCCTGTCCATACAAAAAGAACAATCGTCCAACTACATCTTTATAGGTATAGCCATTTAAGATCACTGGTTTGGCATTTTCGTCCACGACTGGCTCAAGTCCACGCGATCTCATGTCCCCATCATCAAGCTTCTTGAGACGTACAGAGACGCGAACCTTACTCAGATCCGCATTAACTAAAGCCTCTGTAACCGCTTTGATCTTGGATAAGACCCCTATCTCCTTTGCCTTTCTTTGCAAAATCCCCAAGGCCCTGTACCAAACCCAGACCGGAACGCTATTGACCAATGTTTCTTGATCAAGCCCCTGTAGATCAGCCCATGAGAGGTGAATAAGCTTGCTATCGTGCTCCATAAAAAATTTCAAAACTTTATCATCTTGATCGATCAGTTTCTTTATCGCCAGCTGAAGGGATCGCAGGGTTATCCTCTGACCCGCGATCTGTTGCTCTGGCTCAAAGGTCATATGCAGATAATCGAGCGGTGTCCCTGTACCAGCAGGAAGTTTCCTGTAAAAACCAGAAAAATACTGATGAAATCTTGCGCCACCATCATAAATCGCTTCTTTTTTGACATTACGCTCAAAATCCAGCAGCCAGAAATGCTGGGCGCCAGGAAGCTGATTTAAGGCAGATCCTATTGCTTTATAATCATTCCAACGAATATCATCAGCCAGTATAAACAACCTGTCCGGAACGATATCCAGGAACTCTTTCTTAGGTAAATTGATCAACTGGTCAAAACTCATTCCTTTAGAATTTAGAAGATCCTTCAATTCAGGGACATTTTTTTCATGAAGGATATGCATCAATGATCTTAACGTCGTTATGCCGATAGCCTCGACTTCCGTAGTTGTATTCTCCCAAGAAACATCAGGAACAGTTACCTCTCCCTCTTTGACCAACCTCGCTAATAGACCAAAGAACTCTGCTGAACTAACGGGACTATTAAAGGCGCTTAACTCTTGTAACTTAGGATCGATACCGGCGGATTGCCAGTCCACGTCAATACCTTCGACCTCGTGCATATCCCCCAGCATGGGCACAAGATATCGGCCATCGGCCAACTTTAATGGCGGCATGACCTTGGCATAAAGACCGTCTTCTCCCCTGCCATTGTCCCATTTTTGTTTTTGGCTGGTGACCCAAAAACGGATCGGCACCTGTTGATGCAGCGGCGTATCAGGAACTACTGAATCACTGACAAATGACTGCCACTGCCTCACGGCTTCGATCGGTGTTCTAGGTAACCTCAGATCCACTTGCCTTGTCTTCATCGCCAGATCTGGGGCTACATTAACGCCGATCACGGATGCCCCGCTCTCATCCTTTACCATCGCTGGATCAGCGGTGGATGTCATGGCTAAGTTCCCAAAAAAGGCCCCGCCGGAAAAATACTTCCTGGGGATCATCTGCTTAGTCAATGGATCTTTTTCTTCCTTGATATAGTTATACGCCCCCTTTTTGAATGCCAGCAAATACTGCTCATAGATCTTCTGATTCTCTTGCGGATCTTCAATATTGATCCCAGAGGTCTTATTCTGTCCGGCATAAATTCGGGAAAGAATACTGTCTTTGATCTTTTGCTTATACCATGCCGCCAGGATCAACGCGTTGTACACTTGCCGCAGCCGAGCGAAGTTCTGGCCGTTATTGACTTCATTATTTAATTGCGGGATGATCACTTCGCGTACGATCCGCTTCCCCAGATCATCCGTCTTTTCCGAATGTTTCTGTGCAGAAAGATAATCGGATTCCAGCATCACTTTTAACGATGATTCAACCACATAGGCCGTCTGCGTCTTGGCATTCTCATAAACGACAGACTTATCCGGAACGATCCAGACTTTATTGAACGTATTCACTGGAACCTGTGAAGTGCCGTATTTTTTACCAGCTTCTTCATAAATGCGTTTCCAAAATTTCTTGCCAACAGCATCTTCAGGATAGATCAAACTGGCCGTAATTTGCTTTAACAAATAATCCTGGGCCAGCAGGTCACGCCCCATTTGGGTCTGGCCGAAACCCTCTGGAATGATACGGTCTTTTTCATAAGGCGACAGGTTGACCCATAGATCTTTGTCAGGAGTGGTGACAGCCGCTAAAAAATACTTGATCAAATCAAGCGAATCTTCTTTCGCTAGCGGAGCATCAGTTTTGGAAACAACAAATTCGAAACGGAAAGGTTCTTCCGGAGAGACTTTGATCGCCTTAAGTACCGGTGGATTAAACGCAGGGCTTAAACGCACCATCGTGCCCGGAGCCGGCAAGAGGATCTCCTGCCCCCAAACTCGCGGAAATGGCAATAAAGTTAATGAAAGAAAAATACAAATTAAACGGGGAAACATGCAATAAAGATACCATATAATCTATATAAGCGCAAATCGCATCTCTTGATGTGATTATAAGATATTTGACTGCAATAACTTGTGGATCTTGAAATTTTCTTCCCGATTGGAAAAAATCTCAATGATGGTTGATGTGCCTGATTTAAACGCAGATTTGTATGCGCGGATAAAAGCGTCCTTGCTTTGTGGTTGGGCATAATTCAGCTCAAACATCGCCGCGGCATTCGCAAATGTAAAAGGGTGGGGCGTGCCATAGAACTTTTCAAACACATCTGTTTCAGCAGAGATCGGCAGAAAAGAGAATATCCCTCCCCCGCCGTTATTTAGGACGACGATGATAACCGGGTAACAAGAGTCTTTAAGCATGGCCAAGGAATTATGATCATGAAGCGCGGCCAAATCTCCGACCATAAGTGTAACCGGCCTCTTTAGACCTTGGGCATAACCGATGGAAGAGGCGATCAATCCATCAATGCCGGATGCGCCGCGATTGCCGCAAACATGGACCGAATGGCCTTTAGGGTCAGCGTACATGTCCATATCGCGCAATGGCATGCTGTTAGATACGTATAGGCCTGAAGCTTTGGGAAGCAACTGTGAGATCAACCGCGCCGCACGAGGCTCATTAAGTCTTTCGTCGCTGTTTAAGAACTTCTCTATCGCCCTGTCTATGGATAAATTCTTCTTCGACAGAGTCTTAAGCAGCAGCGTCGACGATCGGGATTTGATCAACGGCAGCACACCTTTGCAGAAAACTTCAACGCCGGCCTCAACGCGCAGGCTCACTTGATGATTAGGGTCGGATCGCAAGCCGTGATTGAGCACCATGATGTAATGTTCCGGCGCCATTTTCTCCATGCATTCATAATACCGCTTGGATGTCATACGACCACCCAAATGCAAAACACCATCTACTTTACCGGGAAGACCGCGCAACAGGATCTGGTCAAAATAACTGATCAAATGTCTGTCTTGATGCCCTAAACGCAAGCCTGAAGAAATATCCGCAAATACCGGCCAGCCCAAACGATGCGCGAGCGTTAAAACGGCCGCCCTTGTCTTGTCCCCATCGATCTTACCGACAACAATGATCCCGCTTTTTATCTGATCGATATTCTCTGCGGCAGTCTCCAGCTGAGATTTCGATAAACTTGTTTGTGATTTAATATATCGGGTGAATGGTTGATTGGAGCCAAACCAAACTTTAAGGCCTTTACAATACAAATTCCAATCAGTTTTCTGAAGGACTGGAGTTAATGGCTCGCGAAACATGGCATTGATATGCACGACACTTCGTTTGGAGACCGCTTGATGATAGGCCTGGTCAACACTCGTCAGCACATATTCCGGCTTAATATTTAGATCCGGACAAGGCATGTCCACGGCCCAGGTGGCGTATTTGCCGAATATTCCGACCTGGTCGATCGTCTGCACAGCCCCAGCCTGTCGTAATTCCGGCGGACGATCTGCGGTGATAACGATCAAAGGTAATTTCTTTTTTGATGCCTCCACCACCGCAGGCAGAAAATTCGCGACCGCTGTTCCCGAAGTACACACTAGCACTGCAGGTTTTCCTGTCGCGGCAGCGTAGCCCATGGCATGGAACGCAAGCCCGCGTTCATCAAAATGAACGAACACAGAAGCTTTTTTATGACGGCCAATACTGACAGCTAAGGGTGATGAACGGGAACCCGGAGCTACACAAAAATAATCCGCGCCCAGCCGGATCAATTCCTCCACTAAAAGAGCACCCCACGCGTAATTGACATTCTCAAATGTTCTCATGTCTTGATGATCCTGAAAAAATTGCTGATCTTATTCTCGATCTCATCCCACTCATCACTGGGGTCTGACCCCTCGACGATGCCCGCCCCGGCAAAAACCGATAATCTTTTTTTATGGATCAAACCGGAACGGATGCCGACAACAAATTCCGCCCTGTCTAATCCCACATAGCCGACCGGCGAACCATACCATCCTCTGGCAAAAGGCTCGACGCGCCGTATCAACTCTAAGGCCGCGCCTGTCGGTTCTCCGCCTAAGGCCGGCGTTGGATGCAATGATTCTAAAATATCCTCATCAAAAACACCATCTTTTAATTGAGCCGAAACCGGCGTGTACAAATGGATGCCGTTGGACAATTTCTTGATGACAGGCACCTTGGCGATCTTGACCGAACGTCCCAATGGTTTTAAAGCGCGTTCAATAGCCCCAACGACAATATCATGTTCACGCCTGTCTTTGGTTGAACACAGCAGATCTTTGTCTTTGGCAGACGCTGGTTTTGTGCCCGCCAGAGCCTCGCTCCACAGAAGTCTCCCGGAACGTTTATACAAACGTTCCGGTGATGCCCCCAGAAAAACCCTTCCCCCGAATTCAAAGGCAAAATGATAGCTGTGTGGTGTTACTTTCTTTAAATTATGTAAAATAAGCCAGGGATCAGCATCAGCTTTCAAGTCAAAATCTGTTTTACGCGCAAGGACGACTTTTCTGATGCGGCCGGTATGAATACTCTTTAGAACAGCGTTCACGCCGCGCGACCAGGCCACGGCATCAGGAAAATCCCGACGATTATGGACATTAAGTGTAAGCGGCGCCGCAATCCTGACGCTTTTAAGAGAACGCAGGGCTTTGAGCAAACGCATTTTATCCACCCGCCCCACAAGATTACAGGCAAATATCATCCGCCCTTTATCGCGAGCTAATTCAAAACGCGGCATAACGAACATCCAGGAACCAAAACCTTTCCAGGAAGCATCCTGTTTGTGCGGATCAAAAGCAAATCCGCCGTACCATTGCAGGTAAGGATAGCGCGGATCTAACGCGGCGCGAAGTTGTCTAAAGATCTTCTGGTAATTGACAGGTCCCTTACCACAGATAGACAGCGCAGAACCAATACCGGCAATGCTGGCTGTTTCATCCTGATTAGCGCCATACACCTTGATCTGATCATTTTGAGAGGCAAGCCACAGGATCTGATCAACAACCTTAACGGGAAATTCAAAACGCGTGACCTTCGCGGACGGTTGATAATCCCTGATCTTATCCGCCAAAAGTTCTTTGATCTGCGACAACAAATAGGTTTTATTTTTCTGCGGCATAGATCGTGGCCACCCCGCCGAATAACGGATATGCTCTAACCTGCGTAAACCCGAATTGCTTCAAGATCCTGCAAAATCTTTCCCCATAAGGGAAAGACTGTATTGTTTGGGACAGATACTGGTATGCTTTAAAATTCCCGGCAAAAAGAAATCCAACCAGAGGGACAACCGTATTCAAATAGATCCAGTGCCCCAACGCAACAACAGCATTGGATGGTTTGGAGAACTCCAGGACCATCAGCTTCCCACCTGGTTTTGTGACCCTATACATCTCAAGAAGGCCCAAACGCATATCCGGAATATTACGTATCCCAAAAGAGATCGTCACGACATCAAAATAATTATCCGGCAATTGAAGATGCTGCGCATCCCCTTCTTTAAGCTGTATCCTGGATGATAATCCCAGATGATCGACTTTCTGCCTGCCGATCTCAAGCATTTTCACCGCTGGATCGATCCCTAAAGCTTCCGAAATATTCTCATTGCCTTCAACCAGGGTAATGATCACATCCGCTGTGCCGCTGGCCAGGTCCAGCAGCTTCATATTACGGCCGTCGGGCAGCAGCTGTTTTAAACGGTTGCGCCATGACACATCCATTCCCAGCGACAGCAAACGGTTCAAACGGTCATAGCGCGCCGCGATCTTATCGAACATCGCCGGTGCTTCCGTCTTAGGCAAGATCAATTTTTCTTTCATGCATCCACTTTTCCAATAACATCCGGGTGTCTTGCAAACTGGAGACTAAAAAACTGCGGTTGCTGCCGACCGCTTCAAAGGCCGCACGGTCATTGCCATCAGGAGAGCCGTCATCACCAATATAAATGATATCAAGCAATGGCTGTTGATAATCATGTTCGATATACTGTAATGATCTTGTTTCATAATCTGCGATGAGCCTGGGCTTAACCCCTTCCCCGACACAGGCGAGGTCCGCGCCCCCATTGGCTGCGACAAGCAAACGGCAATGGAACTCAGGAGGAATACCCGCGATCAGGCGTTTAAAACTTCGGCCCAGATCATTTCCGGAAACCAGCATAAAGATCCCGCCGGCTTGCAAATATTTCAATACAGGTTCATAGACTGGGCTGTCTTTTAACAGAGGCAAGTGTGTGGTCTTAGGACCATCGTAGATGGTACCGTCGCCGTCAGCCGCGATCACGATGCGGTTCTTGTAGCTGTCAATGAAACGTCCAGGCATGTACTGCATCTGGTCTAAGACATCTTTCCAGCATGTCCTCAAAAAATGGATCGGCAGACTCTTATCAACACCGGCACGATTGAATTCAAAGGATGATGAACCCGCAATGCGTATCGCCAGCGGACGGCTGTGATGGGCCAACTCCCGGCGAAGAACGGTCAACGCCTTCTTACGGGCAGGTCCCCAGATGCCTTTGGCCACGACCTGGGCCGCGCCTTTGGGGTTAATGCCGCGCAGCTCAATGCGCACGGGATAGCGGTGGGCATCGTCCACATGGGCCCCCTTTTCCAATAAGATCTCATCGGAGAATTCATTGGGATCCTGATGAAAGGCTAAAATTGACGCTTTGCAGTCACCGGAAAAATCGGCAGCATTGGCCGTACCCAGGAATAAACGGATCTGGTACGCGGCCACGTGGACGATCTTTCCGACTTCTGCCGATGTTAAATAATTCATGATCCCTTTACATTAGGCCCGGATATATAAGTCACTACGTCGATGAACTCTTTCATCTTCTTATGGTCTTTTTTACCAGGGGCTTCTTCGATCGTGCTGTTGACATCGACCGCATAAGGCTTTAACACATTGACCGGCTCGATCACATTTTGATGATCCAGCCCCCCGGAAAGGATGATCGGGACATTCAATGATTTTACTTCCGATAATAATCTCCAGTTAAACGCGCGCCCAGTCCCTCCATGAACTTTATCATCCGCCGTATCGAACAAAAATGCATCGACAGAATATTCTTTTAATGCCTTTACATCAATGCTGTCCCCCACCCGGATCACTTTAATGACCTTGGTTTTAGAGCGACTGATCCGTTTGCAAAAATGAGGATCTTCCGACCCATGCAGCTGCACCGCCCCCAGCCCGCAATGATCGATGATATCCATCACCGCCCCAAAAGGCTGGTCGACAAACACTCCCACCGTGGTGATAAACGGCGGTAAAGTCTCGATGATCTTCCTCGCCTTAAATGGCGATACAAAACGAGGGCTCTTCTTGTAAAAAATAAACCCCAATGCCGAGGCCCCGAAACGCGCCGCGCGTCCGGCATCCAGCTCATTGGTCAAACCGCACACCTTAACCCGAACCATACATCACTTCCTTTATTTTCGCGCCGATATCAGCAGAGCGCATGAATGTTTCCCCAATAAGAACGGCATTAGCCCCTGCTTCATGCACGCGTTGTACATCCTCATGCGTCCGAAGACCGCTCTCCGCAACGATCACGGTGTCTGCGGGGATATACGGGATCATCCGCAGGCAATTAGCAATGTCCACTTTTAACGAATGCAGATCGCGGTTATTGACGCCAATGATCTGTGCCTTCGCCTTAGCCGCACGTTCCACTTCTTTTTCATCATGCGCTTCTACCAGACAATCAAGACCTAAACTTTCAGCCACCGCCATTAAATCTTTGAGTTGCTCATCTTCCAACATTGCCACAATGAGCAAAACAGCCGAGGCCCCGCAAAACGCCCCTTCAAAGATCTGGTATTCATGGATGATAAAATCCTTCATCAGTGTCGGCCGTCCGCTCTCGTCGCTGATCTTTTTCAAATAGGCCGCTCTTCCTAGAAAGTAATGCTCTTCCGTCAATACCGAGATCGCCGCCGCATTATTGTCGCTATAGATCTTGGCGATCTTAACAGCGTCAAAATCCTCACGGATAAGCCCAACCGACGGAGATGCCTTCTTCACTTCTGCGATCAGGTTAATGCGGCCTTTGCGACTGATCGCTTTCTTAAATATTCCGTAATTCTTGAGATCTTTTGGCGCCATGTTCTTTTTTAAATTACGGTAATAGGCGTCCTTGGCTTTTAAGATCTCCGCCTTTTCTTTCGCTATCTTCTTTAAAAAATCTTCAGGCACGGCGTGTGAACTCCCTTAATTCTTCCAGCTTGGCCTTCGCCCGCCCTGAATCAATGGCGTGCTCAGCCATGCGTAGCGCAGCGCCCAGACTATCCACGGCTGCCGCCGTATACAAAGCATAAGCCGCGTTGACCAAAACAATATCGCGTTTGGGGCCTGTCTCACCGTTTAAGATATTCTTCGTGATCATGGCATTGACTTTGGCATCTCCTCCGACATAATCCTCTTTCTTGGCTAACTCAATGCCCAATTCTCTGGGATCCAAGTCATAAGAAATGATCTCGCGACCGTTGTACTCACTGACAAAAGTCTTGCCCGTCGTTGTGATCTCATCTAATCCGTCGCTGCCATGAACGACCAATGCTTTCTTTAATCCAAGATTCTTGAGGACATGTGCGATCGGCGCGGTCAATTCCCGGCTATATACTCCCATCACTTGATGTGATGCCTGCGCGGGATTGGTCAAAGGCCCCAGGATATTGAATATGGTCTTAACACCAAGCTCTTTACGCACCCCGGCAACATTTTTCATCGCCGGGTGGAGACGCTGCGCGAACAAAAAAGCCAACCCAACTTCATCAAGACACTGGTTAAGGCGGCGCTCTTCGATCTGCAGATTGACACCCAGCTCTTCCAAAACATCCGCGCTACCGCAGCGGCTGGAACTTGAACGGTTGCCGTGTTTAGCGACAATAACCCCGCAGGCAGCGATAACGATAGCAGAAACCGTTGAGATATTGAACGTATTGCCGTTATCCCCGCCGGTCCCGCATGTATCTAACACAACACCATGTTTTGTTTTTACAGGGATAACATACCGCCGCATGATCATGGCCGCGGCTGTTATCTCCTCAACCGTCGGACCTTTGGCATTCAGCGCCAGTAAAAAGTTCTTTACGTCGCCAAGCTCGGCATGCCCGGACATGATCAACTCCAGGCACAATGTGATCTCCTCGTGGCTTAAATTCGTCCCATGCTCTATCTTCGTAATATAATCACGCATCACAATCTCAAGAAGTTAGCCAGAATATCTTTTCCATGGATCGTTAAAATGGATTCCGGATGGAACTGCACGCCCCACAACGGCAGCGTCTTGTGAGCAACACCCATGATCTCACGATCATCCGTTGTCCAAGCCGTAATGCGCAGACAATCAGGAATTGTTTTCCTGTCAATGACCAGGGAATGATAACGGGTCGCATCAAATGGGTGCGGCAAGCCTTTAAAAATATCCGTATCCGTATGTTCGATCGCGGAAGTTTTGCCATGCATTAATTTCTTCGCATTTATGATCTTACCGCCAAAGGCATAGCCGATCCCTTGATGCCCCAAACAGACACCCAGGATCGGGATCTTACCGGATAGCTTCTTGATCACCTCAACAGATACGCCGGCATCTTCCGGACGTCCCGGCCCAGGAGAGATCACGATCTTTTTTGGTTTAAGGGAGGTGATCTGGGACACTGTCAGATCATCGTTACGGATAACTTTCATATCCGCTTTTAATTCACCGAAATACTGAACCAGGTTATAGGTGAATGAATCATAATTATCGATCATCAGGATCATGACTATTCTTTCTCCCGGGACACCTTGGCCCCGATCATTTTCAATTTCTGGTCCAAATTCTCGTAACCGCGGTCTAAATGGTAAATACGATGGATCTGCGTTGTGCCTTTAGCCACCAATCCAGCCATAACCAAAGCGGCGGATGCGCGCAGATCGGACGCCATCACCGGCGCACCATAAAGTTGTTTGACGCCCTCAACGATCGCCACCCCAGTATCTCTGCGGATCAAAGCGCCCATACGGTTAAGCTCTGCGATATGCATGAAACGGTCCGGAAAAACCCTATCCGTGATGATGCTGACCCCCGGTGTGATCGCCATCAGCGCCATGTATTGAGCCTGTAAGTCTGTCGGAAAACCTGGATGAGGATGTGTCACAATATTCGCGGGCTTTAATGTCTTTTTACACACAACCCGGATATCGTGCGCCCCCACGCGTTTGACCTGTGCGCCGATATACTCCAATTTATCGATCAGGGCCAGCAAATGGTTATAGTTCGCCTCTTTGACTAAAATGTCGCTCTTGGCCGCAGCGGCCATCAGCAAAAATGTCCCAGCTTCAATACGGTCAGACCCCATCTTATAACTGGTGCCGTTGAGTTTCTTGACACCGTTAATGACAATACGCGGGGTACCCGCACCTGTGATCTTGGCCCCCATGGAACTTAAAAAACATCCCAAGTCTTCGATCTCCGGTTCACAGGCCGCACACTCAATGACTGTTTCGCCATGCGCTAAACAAGCCGCCATCATCACATTGGCTGTGGCCAGCACCGATGATCCAAAAGTACCTCCTAAATACATCTGTGCCCCTTTAAGCCCTTTTGTCGACGCGATCACATTACCGCCTTCAAAATCTGCTTTAACGCCAAGCGCCATAATGCCTTTCATGTGTAGATCGATCGGGCGCACCCCGATAACGCAACCACCGGGCATGGACACCGTGGCTTTATTTAGCTTTCCCAGCAATGGCCCTAGTACACAAAATGAACCGCGCATCGTCGAGACTAATTTATAATCAGCCTCATGATTATTCACCGCTCCCGAGATCGTCACCTTGTTGCCGTTGATCTCAACTGTCTTGCCTAATGAACGTAATAATTTGCACATGGTCAAGGTGTCGCGCAATTTGGGGACATTACGGATCTCGCACACACCGTCCGTCAATATCGTTGCCGCCAAAATAGGCAACGTCGCGTTCTTGGAACCGCTAACCTTGATCTCACCGCTTAATTTCCGGCCGCCTTCAATGACAAATTTCTCCATGCCTGTGATCTCCTAAATTTGACACATAATGATCCGTTCTTTTCCTGCCAGATCACTGATCAATTCGATATTGGAAAAGACTGAAAGGTTTTGAGCCATCGACCTGATCGATGGTCCCTGACCGTCGCCAAACTCCATCATAAGGTATCCCCCGGATCTTAGCAAGCGCGGACTTTTGTTTATAATGAGCCTGTAAAAATCGAGCCCATCCGCACCCCCATCCAACGCAAGCCGCGGCTCCATTTGGACATCTTTCGGGAGTAAAGAGATCTGGTCAGTTGGGATATAGGGAGGATTGGAAATGATCAAGTCAAACGCCCCTCTGCTTTGGCCCAGAAACACCCCCATATCTTCGTGACAAAAATCGATCCTGCTTTCAACTCCATGGGCTTGGGCATTAGAAAGCGCCACTTCCAGGGCATCAACAGAAATATCCACCGTCGTGATCTTGGCGTAAGGCAATAAACAGGCTAATGAAACAGCAATGTTACCGGATCCCGTACCAAGATCAAGGATATCCACACCCTTGATACATTTGACCGCTACTTCAACCAGCCTTTCCGTCTCCGGTCGAGGGATCAGCACCCGCGGATCAACCGCAAGGTCAAACCCATAAAAATCCCATTGCCCCAATAAATACTGCAGTGGTTCCCCGTGACTGCGGCGCTCCTTTAGGTCTTTGTATTGGCTTTGTTGTAATGGATCGAGCGTTGGCTTATTTAGGACCAGCTCTTCCCGGGAACAGCGAAGGATATGGGTGAGGATCAACTCGTCTTCGGTCATTTAGACAGATTCTTTGAGTTCACGTTCTGCGTGCATGAGCGCATTGGTCAGTTCGTCCATGTCCCCGTTCAAGATCGCTTCCAGCTGATGGCTGGTAAAACCAATGCGGTGATCGGTGACACGGCGGTCTGGAAAATTGTAGGTGCGGATCTTTTCACTGCGGTCGCCTGAACCAACCTGGGATTTACGCAACGCTGATTCCTTGGCAAAGGCCTCCTGCTGCATGCGGTCTAAGATCCTGGCCCTTAAAATACGCATGGCCTTGGCTCTATTCTTTAACTGAGAACGTTCATCTTGGCAGACAACAACCGTGTTTGTCGGCAAATGGGTGATGCGCACCGCGGAGTCCGTTGTATTAACGCTTTGACCGCCAGGGCCTGAGGAACGGTAAACATCGATCTTTAGATCCTGAGGTTTTATTTCGATATCAATATCTTCCGGTTCAAACATCACAGCCACAGTGACGGCTGACGTATGGATACGTCCCGACGCTTCTGTTGTGGGAACACGCTGGACGCGATGAGCGCCGCTTTCCCACTTTAAACGTTTGGAACATTCTTTACCCCCTAAGGAGAAAACAACCTCCTTTAATCCACCCGCTTCGGTTTCCGCCAATGACATCAATTCCAGCGTCCACCCTTTTTTATCGGCGTACTTGGTGTACATGCGGTAGAGGTCCATGGCAAACAGACTGGCCTCCAAACCGCCTGTGCCTGCACGGATCTCAATGATGATATCCTTGTCTGGTTCATTCTTGGAAGGGTCGAAATAATCCGATAAATACTGGGAAAGTTCTTTTAACTGAGGCGCGATATCCGCTAATTCACTCTCGGCCAACTCTTTTAGATCGGGATCAGTTTTGCTTTTTAAGAGGTCCTGAAGTTCAACTGATTGACGTTCCAGCTTTTGATAGGTGCGGTACTGGGCCATTAAATCAGAAAGTACGGAAAACTCTTTCGCGAGTTTGCCGTACTTTGACTGATCGGCGGCCACACTTTCATCCGCCATTAATTTCTCAAGCTCTACAAAGCGTTCTTCACTTGCTTTTAGCTTGGCTTGATCATTTGCCTTTAGCATAACGTTTATTGAAACGTTCGATGCGACCAGCAGTGTCTACCAGTTTCTTTGACCCCGTAAAGAACGGATGGCATTGGGAACAGATCTCCACACGGATCGCCTTCTTGGTGGCACGGGTGTGGATCACATTACCGCACGCGCAAGAAATGGTGGCAATTTCATAATTTGGGTGAATATTGGATTTCATGCGTATTTTCTCCTTGCTTTGTAAAGCGTATATAATAACCGAAGACCCTGTTTTTAGCAAGAAAAGTTTCTTCTTAGCCTATTTATTCATATTCTGAAGGAATTCGGCATTATTCTTGAATTTACCCACCTTATTGATCAGCAATTCCATCGCTTCCGCGGAATTAAGATCATTGAACGCCTTGCGCAATAACCACATGCGGCCAAGGTCATTTTCCGAGACCAGTAATTCCTCATGGCGCGTGTTGGAACGCTTGATATCGATCGCGGGATAGATGCGGCGCTGGAACAAGTTCCTATCCAGCTGCAATTCCATGTTGCCGGTACCCTTGAATTCTTCAAAAATGACTTCATCCATGCGGCTTCCGGTATCCACAAGCGCGGTCGCGATGATCGTTAAAGAACCACCTTCTTCGATATTACGGGCAGCACCGAAAAAGCGTTTGGGTTTATGCAAGGCATTGGAGTCCACACCGCCGGAGAGGATCTTGCCGGAATGAGGAACTACCGTATTATAGGCGCGCGCCAGACGGGTAATACTGTCAAGCAGGATGACCACGTCGCGCTTATGTTCGACTAAACGTTTAGCTTTCTCAATGACGATCTCCGCGATCTGCACGTGGCGTTCCGCGGGCTCATCGAAGGTGGAGGCAATGACCTCACCCTTAACGCTGCGCTGCATGTCCGTCACTTCTTCCGGACGCTCATCGATCAAAAGGACGATCAGCACCACATCCGGATGGTTTTGCACGATGGCGTTGGCCATTTTCTGCATGATAACGGTCTTACCGCTAAACGGCGGAGCAACGATCAGAGCGCGCTGCCCCTTGCCTAGTGGGGTCAATAAATTGATGATACGAGTGGTGACCTCCTGCTGGCTGATCTCCAGATTCAAACGTTCTTTCGGATACAGCGGCGTCAAATTGTCAAAAAAGATCTTATCCTTGCATTTTTCCGGATTCTCAAAATTGACCGCTTCCACTTTAAGCAGCGCGAAATATTTCTCCCCTTCCTTAGGCGGACGGATCTGTCCAGAGACCGTATCGCCGGTCTTTAGGTCAAAACGGCGGATCTGTGATGGAGAAATATAAATATCATCAGGGCATGGCAAATAGTTATACTTGGCTGAACGCAGGAAACCAAAACCTTCGGACAGGATCTCCAGCGTCCCTTCACCGAACATCAACCCTTCTTTTTCGGCCTGGGCCTGAAGGATCTTGAAGATCAGGTCCTGCTTCTTTAAGGTCGAAGCACCCTGAACATCAAGGTCACGGGCGAGCTTGGAAAGCTCAGCCATTTTCATTTCCTTTAATTCTTCTATATTAACGGTCTTGCCGCCTGGATTCTTGGGCTTATAATCACCGTTCTCTTTAAGTTCATCTTTATCATTTTTTGTTGTTTCAGTCCTGCCCATGTTCTGATTCTCCTCTAGTTCTTTCGTTGTGATAATCTATTAAATATCGCGTCAACCTGCCTGCGCGTTTGATCCTTGGTACCGCCATTGTCAATGATGATATCCGCTATCAGACATTTTTCTTTTAATGGAAGCTGTGCCTTTAACCGCAGCAGGAACTGCGTCCTGGTCAATCCCAGACGCTGCTGTGCACGGATAAATTGCTGTTGTCGGGGTGCTTTGACCACAATGGTTACGTCAGCTAACCTGTCCCACCCTGACTCAAAAAGCAAAGGGACATCAAGAACGACCCATTTTTTCTGCTTCTTATATACTGAAATCTGTTTTTTAACTTGCTTTAAGGCCTCTGGATAAAGAATGCTGGTAAGTTTTTTTAATTCACGCGGATTTTGAAAAACTATATTGGCAAGTTTTGAACGATCTATTTCACTGGTCTTAAGTATAGCATCTGGAAAAGATTTTGCCACTTTTTTTATGCATTTCTTGTCATGAGCTAACAAGCCCCGGGTGATCTGGTCCGCATCAATGACACCAGCCCCCAAGCGCATAAACATCGCGGCCACAGTACTTTTACCTGTCCCCAAACTGCCTGTTACCCCGATGATTGGCATTTCTGATAGACCTTGGTGTAGTCTTTGGCGGATTTATCCCACGAAAAACGGATGCGCATGGCCTGGGCCATCAGGAAATCCATGTGGGTCTTGTGCTTAAAGGTTTTGATCGCTTCCGCGAAAGCGCGGACAAAAGAAGTTTTATTGTATTCCGTAAAAACAAAACCATTTCCGGTCTGATGGATCACATCATAAAGACGGATCGTATCAGCAAGACCGCCGGTGCGGTACACCAGCGGGATCGACCCATAACGCAGGGCGATCATCTGGCCCAAACCGCAAGGTTCAAACACAGAAGGCATCAAAAAGAAATCACTGCCGCCGTATACCTTATGGGCCATGGCTTCATCAAATTTCAAATGCAATCCGATGCGGTCCGGGTAATAACTGGCACACTCCTCTAACATGCGGTGATATTTACGGTCCCCGTGCCCGGTAAAGACGATCTGGGCCCCGTGTTTAAGAATATCATCCATGGCATCAACGATCAGATCGAGCCCCTTTTGATGGCATAAACGCGCTACAAAACCAAATACCGGGACCCGGTCATTGACGGGCAAGTTCATCATTTTCTGAAGCGATGCTTTATCCTGGGCCTTGCCACTTAGATCGGCAGCACTGAACGTAAAATCCATTAACGGGTCATCAGCCGGATTCCAGGCATCATAATCCAACCCATTGATGATCCCGTAAATATCATTGCCACGGTTGCGTAAAACACCATCTAATCCGCAGCCGAAGCTTTCCGTTTGCATCTCTTTGGCATATTGAGGGCTGACAGTCGTAACGGCATCCGCAAAAATAATACCGCCTTTTAAAACATTGACCTGGTCATAGAATTCCAAGCCCTGCGTATGGAATAAATGTCCGTCGACGTTGAGCTTATTATACTGACTCTTGGGGAACACCCCCTGATACGCCAGATTATGAATAGTCAAAACAGACTTGGTTTTTTTAAGGAAATCATCATCCTTATATTTGGTTTTGAGCAAAATAGGGATCAAGGCCGTATGCCAGTCGTGGCAATGGACAATGTCCGCCTTGAACTTGATCTCTTTTAAAAGCTTCAAGGCCGCGTGACAAAAATAGGAAAAACGCTCGAGGTTATCAGCATAATCGCCTCCCGAGTCGCCGTATAACCCCTCCCGCCCGAAATAATGCACATGCTCGATGAAATACACCTTTACATTCTCGCCGATACGGACGATCGGGGAAGGCAGAGACACCTTGGATGTTTTATAACGCGGCGTGATAATGATGACTTCATGACCGAGCTTTTCTAATGCCGGAGGCAGGGAACCGCAGACATCAGCTAATCCGCCGGTTTTTGCAAATGGGACAACTTCAGAAGCACAGAAGACAATTTTCATAAGTTAAATGACCACAGACATGTTCAGCCAATTGGGACCGCTCTTGACCGATACTTTAATAGGAACGCTTAATTGTAGCGCACCTTCCATACTTCGTTTAACTAAATCTATCATTTCTTTTTCTTCAGCCTTTTTCACATTGAACACCAGCTCATCGTGGACGGTCATGATCATTAATGACTCAAGCTTCGCCCGTCTGAGTTCTCGATCAATATCGACCATGGCTTTTTTTATCAAGTCCGCCGCCGTCCCCTGGATCGGCGCATTGATCGCCTGTCGTTCGGCAAATTGACGCAAAGCCATATTGCGGTTATGGATATCAGGCAAATACCGGCGGCGATTGAACATGGTCTGGGCATAACCTCTCTTTTTAGCCTTGGCCACTTCTCCGTCCAGATACGCCTGCACTTTGGGATAACGCAAAAAATACCTGTCGATGAATTCCTGCGCCTGTTTCATGGGAACATCCAGGTCTTTTGACAACCCAAAAGCACTCATCCCGTAAATGATGCCGAAATTGATCCGTTTAGCTGCGTAGCGCATCTGATCGTCAACTTGGTGCTCCTTGACATCGAACATCAGCGACGCTGTATAGCGGTGGATGTCCTGATCCTCGGCAAAAGCCCGGCAAAGGTTCTCATCGCCGGATAAATGCGCCAGTATCCTTAATTCGATCTGAGAATAGTCCGCAGATAACAGTAAACTCTTCTCATCAAAAGCAATGAACGCTTCCCGGATGCGTCTGCCCATCTCCGTACGGATCGGGATATTCTGCAGATTGGGATTATTGGAACTAAGCCTCCCCGTCTCAGCCCCTGTTTGATTAAATGTCGCATGGATCTTATTATCCGCAGGGTCGATCAGTAACGGCAAGGCATCAATGTATGTGCTCTTTAATTTGGAGATCTGGCGGTATTCAAGGATGAGCGCCGGCAGCGGGTGCTGCGCGGCTAAGCGGGTCAACACTTCCTCGTCCGTCGAAAACCCCGTCTTGGTCTTTTTTACGACAGGCAGCTTTAACTTTTCGAACAAGACCTCACTTAACTGTTTGGGAGAATTCATATTAAACTCACACCCGGCCGTGTCAAATAACGAACGCTGCATCTGATCGATCTTATTCTGGCTTTCCTGGGACAGACCCTTGAGGAAATCCACATCGATCTTTACCCCATTGCGTTCCACACGCTCCAAGACAAAGACCAGGGGATGTTCAATATTGAAATACAGCTCATTTAGCCCGTTCTCTTTTAAGGCATTTAACAGCGGTTTATAGAGATCCCTTAACACATGTTTAGCGGGCGGGACTTTCAGATGATCCCAGGACAAAGCGGCAACATCAAACTTTTTGCCTCCACTTAATAAATATCCGGCAAGATACACATCAAAAACATCTTTACCAAATGTATGACCCATCTTAAGGAGCGCTTTAAGATCATAAACGATATCCACGCCATCGACGCAGACCATGGGATCAAAATCAACAGCAACAGCAGATACCGGAGCAGCGCTTAATTCCTGGGCAAAGCGTTTAAATTCCAATGCTTCATAAATGGCTAATAGTTTGGCCCTGTCCGGCTCCTGCACCTGCATCCCCTCGAGCGTGGCCGTGACATCAACATCGGCATGCAAGGTCGCTAACTCCTGACTCAAGAATGCATCCTCCCTTGAGGCCTCTAATTTCTCCCGCAGTTTCTGTGCCTTGATCTTATCCAGATTCTGATAGATCTTAGCCAAAGTCCCAAACTCTTCCAACAGCTTCCTGGCTCCAACCTCGCCAATGCCCTTGACGCCCGGAATATTATCCGAGCTATCCCCAGCTAAGGCGATAAAATCCACGATCTGCGATGGATTGACACCGAACTTCTCCACCACATCTTCGGTCTTTAAAACCTTCTCCAGACGGGCACTGTAGATCTGAACATTGCTCCCCACCAGCTGGGCCATATCCTTATCCTCAGTGACGATTGTCACGACAGCGTCCTTACCAAAGCGTTTGGCCAAGGTTGCCATCACATCATCAGCCTCATGCCCCTCCATCGCGATGATAGGAATATTGTACGCACTGATGATCTCTTTGATCGTATCGATCTGGGCGACTAAGTCATCCGGCATTGCCTGACGGTGAGCCTTGTATTCTTTATACTTCTCCTGCCGCAGGGTTTTCTTACCCACATCAAAACAAACAGCCAGATGAGTAGGTTTAAGGTCTATAAGGAGTTTACGCAGGATATTGCAGAACCCGAACACTGCATTAGTTGGCTGGCCTTTGCTGTTGGTCAATGCCTTCACCGCGTAATAGGCGCGGTATATCAACCCATACGCGTCGATCAAGAACACCTGGGGACGGTTCATAAAAATTGTTCTTCTTGGCCACCGAGTATCGTTTGGCGTTCGGTCAACGCTTTGATGACACGCTCCTTATCACCTGGCGCGTTCATCCATACAGCGCCGACTATTTTGTCGCCGCTAAGATAGATCTTCTTATAAATGTTGGAAGGGCCATCGAACCTCATATATTCACGCCCGCCCTGCGGTAAACGGACTTCTCCCGCATAAAAACCATCACACACTTTATGCCCAAAGTCACGGACAACACACCCCACAGGTTCAGTGGGAATACCGGATCTAAGCATATTTTGGGCCGCTGCTTTTCCTAGCACGGCCAATTCCTGATGCGTCATCCCAAAACCATTGACAACACTGCCGGCCGCAAAAACATTCTCTACCGGTGTGCGAAAGAATTCATCCGTCTTTAGAGCGCCTTCGGTCAACAGGTCAGCATCGCTAAGCATTCTTAGATCCGGGGTCACATTATCAAAAACAACCGTTTCTGCCGCCATGACTTTCCCCGAATGAAGCCTCACAGCTTTTACTTGCGCGTCGCCTAATATCTCCTCCATATCATCATAAATGACCCTGATGCCCCTGGCCTCCAGGATCTGCTTAAGCAGCATCGATGTCTCTTCGTCAAAGATCGATATCAAAAGCCCTTCTTTAGGACTTAAGATCACCACGTCTTTGCCCGCGCGCGATAATGCGCAGGCGAACTCCAGTCCGCTCAACCCGCTCACCTTAACAACCACATTATCTATTTCATGAAGCGTCTTGACCAATGTCTTGACCGATGGAAATAAAAATGTATTAAAAACCCCTTCTTTTTGGGAGCCTTTCATCAACGGATAAGCAACAGCAGGCAGATCCGTGATCAGCAATTGATCAAAGGGAATATGCGTTTTGTCCTCCGTCGTTAATTGACGGCGCTTTGTGCTGACCCTGGTCAATTTCTCCTGGGAGATCATTTTGACCTTATGCGGCGAAGTAAACTTGTCCAGCTTGATAAAGACTTGCGATTCTTTCGTATCTTTGGCGATCCACGCCGGAAAGAGCTCATGGTCGTAGGGCAATACACCCTGAGGACAAAAAATTGTCAGATCTCCATCGAAACCGCTGGTCCGCAGGGTTTGGGCAGCTGATACACTGGCGGATGAACTTCCGATAATGACTATTGTTGACATTGGTATGCCTCAAAAGCGTTCTGCATTAACATGACGGATGTGACCGGGCCGACCCCTCCCGGGACCGGGGTGATAAAGCCTGCCTTTTCTTTGACCGTATTATAATCAACATCCCCAACCAATTGTCCGTTAACATGATTGATGCCGACATCAATGACAATGGCCCCTGGTTTTATCCAGTCGCCCTTGACAAACAAAGGCTGACCGATCGCGGCGATCAAGATATCCGCCCGTTTGATATGTTCATCCAAACGACCAGCCTTGCTCGTTGCTGAATGACAAATGGTGGTCGTGATATGCGCCTGCAATAACAACAGGGCCAGAGGTTTGCCCACAATGTCCGAACGGCCTATCACCACCGCTTCTTTTCCTTTCAGATCGATCTTCAGCGCATACAAATGCGCCATGGCAGCGGCCGCGGTGCAAGGGATCAAACGGCTTTTCCCAATAAACAAGCGCCCTAAATTATTAAGCGACATCCCCTCAATATCTTTTTCAGGAAGAAGCGCATTGATCAGCACAGTGAAATCAATGTGCGGCGGAAGAGGCTTATTGATCATGATCCCGTGAACATTGCTGTCACGATTTAACTGCGCGATCAATGTTAAAATATTGTCGAGTGAAACATTATCGGAAAGTTCATGCAGCTGATAATCGATCCCGAGGCTCTGCGCGGTCTTTTGCTGGCTTAACGCATAGGAATGCCCCGCAGGATCTTTGCCAACAATGATCGATGCAACAGCGATCGAACGTCCTTTGGCTTTAACGATCGTATCGATATTGTGCTTTAACTGTTCTTTAAGTTTTGCGGCAAGGATTTTGCCGTCGAGGATCTTTGCGCTCATTGATTGATCTTGACCATAACCATTGAACCGGAATAACCAGCCTGTAATAATTCCACTGCCACCTGCACATCACTTAACAGATACGGATTGCCCTCCTTGACTAAGAACGGGGCCAGATCAATGGCTTGATAACAAAGCTTGCAGATCTCTCGGCCCACTTTAACCGCGTTCTGCCCAGCTAAACGCTGCTGCTTTTCATCTTTTTTACGGGCCGCAACAACTTTCAAATAGGCTTCTGAATCCAGCGATGTTAATTCGAGTAATCTTTTCCGGATAGATTCAGAAGATCTCAATGACCTGTCCAACCGCGCCTCAACCGATCTGCTATTGGCTTTGCGGCCTATGGAATAATTCGCCACCATGGACAACAGCCCCGCCCCAAGCGCCGCCGCGTAGGCAGCCGCTGAACCACCGCCAGGCACAGGTGCTTTGCTGGATAATTGTTCCGAATATTTCGTTATGCTTAAAGGACTAAAATTAACAGTTGTGGACATATTTGATCTTGGCTTTGTTAACAGTTGTGGTCAATGCTCTTGTTCAGATAAGAAACGCTCGGCATCAAGCGCAGACATACAGCCTGTACCGGCAGAAGTGATGGCCTGTCGGTAAACTTTGTCCGCAACATCCCCTGCGGCAAAGATACCATGAACGGACGTTCTGGTCGATCCAGGATGAACCTTAATGTATCCCGTATCATCCAGCTCCAGCTGGCCTCCTAGAAATCCCGTATTAGGCACATGGCCAATGGCATAAAATAATCCGCCCACTTCCATGGTCACAACTTCTTTGGTCAACGTATCCTGCAGTTTGAGCCCCGTTACTTTGGTATCCCCTAAAACTTCCAGCGGGATGGTATTAAAACGGATCTGGATCTTAGGATTATGTTTGGCTCTTTCCTGCATTATCTTTGAGGCACGCATGACATCGCGGCGCACCAGTAAGACAACCTGGGAAGCGAACTTTGTCAGATAGGCTGCCTCTTCCAATGCACTATCACCGCCGCCAACAACGACTAAAACCTTATTTCTAAAGAACGGCAGCCCTCCGTCGCAGACCGCACAGGCAGAGATCCCCTTCTGCCATAGACGGTCTTCGCCCGGCAAATTCATTCGTTTGGCAGTGGCACCCGTTGCTATGATCAATGCTTTTGCAGAATATTCCTGGCCCCCGGCCCATACCACAAACGGTCGTTTGGATAGATCCACCTTCTCAACCGTCTCCGTCACAATCCTTGCCCCGCAATGCAGGGACTGGGCCCGCATTTTATCCATGAGTTGAGGTCCGGAAATACTTTCAAACCCTGGAAAGTTCTCCACTTCCGTTGTTGTGGTCAACTGTCCACCGGCCGCAACGCCCGCGGCGTACATCCCCTCGAACATCAGCGGATTTAAATTAGCACGCGCCGCATAGATCGCCGCCGTGTGGCCTGAAGGACCAGAACCAATGATAATTAGTTTTTCAGATATTAAAGCCATCTAAGATTTTGGAACGGTCTTTTTTAGGAGCGTTCTTGACCACATCATGCAAGATCTCGTCGTAACGCGGTTTAGATTTATTTTGATAGAAAAGCCCGAAATAGCGCCGTTCGGCTGCCGCATATTTAAACCCGGAGATCATGTCTGACGGGTCATGCTCGATCACTTCCGTCTTATCCGCCAGGCGTCTGTCCGCTTCGATCCCGTTAGCATGTTTAAGAAAAGAAAACCAAGCCGACGACTTATGGTCAAAATTATTGGGGTCAAAATGTGGGCAGCGCTGTGAAATATGGACGAACGCAAACCCCGGATGGTCATAGGCCGCCTTTAACGTATTGGTCAAATGATCCGGTATCCAATCCGCCGTTGAAGCGACGAATGATGCCCCTAACCCTAACGCCACCGTGATCGGATTGATCGGCTGCAGGAAACTGCCCTGCGGCTGGGTATTGGTCGGATGATCTTTGCGTGTTGTTGGAGAAGTCTGGTTCTTGGTCAACGCGTAGACCTCATTATCATACATCATGAACACGCATTTGAAATTCTTATTGATCCCGTGAATGAGGTGGTTGCCGCCGATACTAAGCGCGTCCCCATCCCCCGCGTGGACGAACAGGTTCAGATCCGGACGGGCCAAAGCCAACCCTAACGCCACCGTGATCGGACGGCCATGGATCGAATGCACCCCATAAGTATTAAAATAATTGGGAGCACGCCCAGAACAACCGATCCCGGAAACGTTGACGGTCTTAGCCGGCAACAATTGACGTTCGACAATAAAACGCTTTAACCCCATGATGATGCCGAAATCACCGCAGCCAGCGCACCAGCGCGGATTTTCTGTATTTAGATCTTTGATCGTTATAGGAGTTGTCGAAGAAGTTGTCATTTCAGGATCTCCTTTACTTTCTCAACCAGAATTCTCGGACGCACAGGACGGCCTGTCGCATCTGCCAGCAAAGGCTGGATATCGGTCAATGTTTCCGCGCGCAACAAGAGCGCCAGCGGCGACGGCTTTAACTTGTCGCCGTATGCCACTTCAACGGACACCACCTTCTTATACCTCTTAAAGATGTCCTTAAGAACAAGGGGTAAAGGATAAACGACCCGTAAATGCATCCCCGACGCTGGAATGCCCTGCTTATTGCACATGGCCACAGCTTCTTCAATGGCCCCGCGGGTACTGCCCCAGCCAACGATCAGCACATCATTGCTTTCCTTGCCGAAAAGTTCCGGCACTCCTAATGCACGGCGGACATGGTGTACCTTCTCATTGCGGATCTTATGCCCGCGCTGATTGACCTCCGCGAAATAATTGACTCTACCCTGAGCATCAGAATTAAGTCCCGTCACACGGCGCATAGCGCCTTCTTCTCCCGGAACAGATTGGGACAAACGGACCATCTCGATATTGCTTGGCAGCCGTTTCATATGAAAACGTTCAAAGATAAAATCCGGGATATCGTCAGGATTATTCATCTGCACGACCGTCGGCTTGGTGATAACCTTATAGCTGTTGGCTGTCTGGAAATCACTCAAGATAAAGACCGGAAGCCGCAGCTTCTCGGTCAAATAGCGCGCCAAATGAGGCGCGTAGAAACAGTCGATGACGTTTGAGACGCTGATAACGATCTTCGTATAATCCCCATGCGACCCGAACACTGCCGCCGGAAGGTCTGACTGTTCTGTCTTGGTGGGCATCCCGGTCGATGGACCAGAACGCTGCACATCCAGCACGATCAATGGGATCTCCGCGGACTGCGAATACCCGATAAATTCCTGCTTAAGCGAAAGCCCAGGACCGGAAGTAGCCGTGATCGAGGGGACACCACCGAAATAGGAACCTACAGCCGTGCCGATCGCGGCGATCTCATCCTCTGCCTGATGCACCATCCCACCATATGACGGAAAGATCTTCGCCAGCGTGTGCATGACCGATGACGCCGGGGTGATGGGATAACCGGAGAATAATTTGATCCCGGCATCAATAATACCCATGGCCAGCGCAGAATTACCATCGATCAGGATCTTCTCTCCTTCACGGGGCTTGCTGTCGACCTGGATACGGAAATCGACCAGGTTTTTCGCTAGAATATACCCTTGATGGTACAGGGTGATATTCTTCTCCATAATCTCCTGCTTTAATTTTTTTCCAAATGTTTTAACGATCTCCGCTTTGACAATATCTTCATCCATGCCATAAATGTATGCCAACATCCCCAGATAATACAAATTCTGGCCTTTACCACCCATTTCTTTCAACACACCTTTGGATACATCATCGATCTGAAAAGGGATGACTTTTAGGTTTTCTTTTTCACAGCGTTTAAGGACAGTCGCATAAGAATCGGGGTTGTCGGCCTGGTCTCCCATATCAAGGAGAATACGGCATTTTGGATTATGTTCATGATCATCCAAACGGCGGTCCAGAACGATCTCATGGGATGCAATGATAATATCAGTATCGTTGCCGATATTGGTCACATCAAAATCCGCAACACGGATGATAACACCCGACATAGCCGGACGGGAACGCACCGGAGGAGATATCTCGGCGGGGATCAATGGGTCGACATAGACATATTTCCCCATCGCCACAAATGCCTGTAGCAGGATGTCCCCTGCCTTTTGGGCCCCAAAACCCGCATCCATGAGCAGCTCAAAGCGTGTGACTGAACATTTTTCTACGGACATACTAACCTCGTGTTTTGGAAAAAAGTTTTTTGGAAAAGGACATAATTTTCCATAATATAGCACTGACGGAATCTTTGGCAAGAAGAAAACAGGGAAATACTTAGAGGGCGGGACGCAATTCCTGGATATTCTTTAACTTGGTTTTCACTTCCTGTGAAAAGACCATCGGCTCGTCGCAGAGCATCTCAAATCCAGCATCCTTGATCATGGCGATCGTCTTGGCATTATCAGCACCTTTGGCATTTAAATACCCCTGCATGAACAAAGAATTAGCCGGATACAAGGCCATGACCTCCAATGAGCGCAAACGCACTTCCCGTCCGGCGGCAACGCGGATCTCCGCTTTGGGATTAAGGAAACGAAACAAACACAGCACGCGCAGACAATACTCTGGAGATAGCTCCTCTATCACTTTTAATTGAGCCCCATCGATCGGCACCAGCAAATTGACCGGGATCGATTCGGCCTCTAATTTGCGCAATTGTTTTGCCACGTCGATGATATCCTTATCCCTCTCCCCCATGCCGACGATCATGCCTGAACACACCTTTAATCCAGCCTCTCGTGCCGCCAATAATGTGTTTAGCCTGTCCGCATAAGTGTGGGTGGTGCAGATATTGGGATAATTTGATTCCGAAGTATTTAAATTATGATTTAACCGGTCAAGACCAGCTCGCTTTAATTGCCCAGCCCCCTGCGGTGTCACAAAACCAGTAGATACACAGATCTCCCTTCCGGGGAATTCTTTTTTGATCTGGCCAATCACCCGCGTTAAGCGGTCAATGCGCGACTGCGATGCCCCGCGACCGGCGTAGACCATGCAATAGCAATCCGCTCCCTTCGCATAGGCCTGACGCGCTTCCGCCAATATCTCTGCATCCGGTTTGATGCCGTACTCTTCAATATCCGCGGTCGATGATTTAGCCTGCGCACAATAGTGACAGTCTTCCTGACAATGGCCGTTCTGGGCATTATTGAGGATATGCACATGCACTTTTTTGCCGTGATAGGTCTTGCGGACCTGATATGCGGCATCCAGCAGCGGCAAAAGCTCAAGGGATGTATCTGATAAAATGCGTCCGCAAAGGCCATCCTCCAGCAATTCTCCCTGAAGGGATCTCTCTACCAGATCTATATAGAATTTTCTCTCCATAAGTCCACCCATTGTAGTAGAAATAATTGATTTTTCAAGGGTTTCGTATATACTAAGGGCCTATGCCAAATACCCACATCCACTCCTTTCACATCCCTGTCATGGGCACGGGATTCTCAATCGATTCGCCCATCAAGGTCGCGCGTTACGGCATCCATTCCGTTATCTCGCTGGTGGATGATGAACTCATCGAACACATGCGCAAATTTTACTGTGAAAAAGAAGGCGAACCCTATGCCCCGATCACTAAACGCGATGAGGATTTTCGAGCGCGCAGGATCACCGCCTACTTAGATTTGGTCAACCGTATCGTCCAGCGCCAATTCGCAGTGGTGAAGATCTCCCATTTTGAACCAGGGACGGAGATCACCAAATATTTC
>CAZFNI010000001.1:0-90773 GCA_964520655.1 uncultured Planctomycetales bacterium | reverse complement strand
TTGTCGGGTAAAAAGCCTCTTCACCGATCAGTTCAAATATTTCGAATTGCTTGACAATGATAACCCATTGAAAAAGAAATACCTCAACATGCTGCTCATGCCGGAAGGCGATGCCAAAAAACAGACGCAGGATTTACTGCGCGCCGCCATGAAACCCGGCGACATCAATGTCAATATCATGACCAAGCTTGACCGCGACAACTATGACGAAAAAGGCAATAAATTGGCCCCGGAATTTTCCGACGGCCTCTCCGCCCTGCGCGGTTATGCCCAAAGCAGCGTGCAGTCAGCCATTGTCTTTTCAGCCGGGTTTAATCGCCGCCTGTATGCCTATGTCGAACAATTCAAAGATTTCTATGCCGATGCCTCTGGCAACATCAAAAAAAAGATCATCCTCAAGGTCAGCGATTTCCGTTCCAGCCTCATCCAGGGGAAATTCCTGGCACAAAAAGGATTATGGATCTCGGAATACCGCATTGAATCCGGACTTAACTGCGGCGGGCATGCGTTTGCCACGGACGGTTATTTGATGGGACCGATCATGGAAGAATTTAAATCCAAACGCAAAGAATTGATCGCCACCCTGCATGAGAGTTTCAATAAAGCTCTCGCGCTTAAAGACATGATCCCCTTTAAGCAACCCCTGCGCATCAAGATCACAGCCCAGGGCGGTATTGGCACGCACAAAGAAGATAAATTCCTCAGAGATCATTATGAACTAGACGGCACTGGCTGGGCTACCCCGTTCTTATTATGTCCGGAAGCAACCAATGTTGATGAGGTTACCTTACATAAATTATCACTGGCTACAGAAGACGACGTATACTTAAGCCCTGTTTCGCCTTTAGGCGTTCCTTTTAATAATCTTTATGGTTCTCTTTCAGACACGGAGAAAGACGCAAAGGTGTTGCGTAATCGTCCCGGCAGCGCCTGCCCAAAAAGCTATTTGGTTTCCAATACAGAATTCACCCCGATCCCGATCTGCACCGCTTCTCGTCAATATCAGAAGCTGAAGATCGACCAGTTAAAAACATTGCAATTGTCACAGGAAGAATATGACAGCCGCTTGAAAAAGATCGTCCAGAAGGCCTGCATCTGTCACGACCTGGGAGAAGGTGCGATCATACGCCATAAGATCGAAACACGCGTTCCCGGATTCCCGGCCGTGTGCCCGGGGCCGAACATCGCCTATTTCTCCAAGATCGTCACTTTGAAAGAAATGATCGACCACATTTACGGACGGGTCAATGTGCTCAATACCACGCCCCGGCCGCACATGTTCATCAAGGAATTGCGGATGTATATCGATTATTTAAAGAATGACATCGAAAAAACGGCCTCTGAAATGACCGCTCAAAAGATCAAATATTTCGTGGAATTTAAGAATAATCTTCTAGAAGGGATCCGCTACTACAAAGACCTGTTCCCGAAAATGACATTAGAAACACAGGAATTCCGCAGCAAAACACTCCATGACTTAGAGGAATGCCACAAGAACCTGCAAAAAGTCGTGGCTGATCACAAACACGCCTTCGCTGTTTAAGAGTAGATCTTACCGCCCTTATCGAGGAATTCTTTGGATTTATCCGCCAGCCCTTTTTCGGCGTACTCACGGACATCCTGAGTGATCTTCATGGAGCAGAAATTGGGGCCGCACATCGAACAAAAATGCGCCAATTTCGCCCCTTCGGCAGGTAAAGTTTCGTCATGAAAACTTTGAGCGGTCTCGGGATCAAGACTCAGATTAAACTGATCCTTCCAGCGGAATTCAAAACGCGCACGGGAGAGCGCATCGTCCCATTTCCTGGCACCAGGGTGCCCTTTGGCCAAGTCCGCCGCGTGTGCAGCGATCTTATAGGCAATGATTCCATCTTTGACATCTTTTTTATTGGGCAGCCCCAAATGTTCTTTAGGGGTCACATAACATAACATGGCCGTGCCGTACCAGCCGATCATGGCCGCGCCGATCGCGGAAGTGATATGGTCATAGCCTGGCGCGATATCTGTCGTCAATGGCCCCAGTGTGTAGAACGGCGCTTCATGGCAGATAGAGAGCTGTTTATCCATATTCTCTTTGATCTGATGCATGGGGACATGTCCCGGCCCTTCGATCATCACCTGCACATCATGCTTCCACGCGATCTTGGTCAATTCCCCCAAAGTCTCAAGTTCGGCAAATTGCGCGGCATCATTGGCATCGGCGATGGAACCTGGACGCAGCCCGTCGCCTAAAGAGAATGAGATATCATAACGCTTCATGATCGCACAGATCTCTTCAAAATGCGTGTAGAGGAAATTTTCCTTGTGATGACTCAAACACCATTTGGCCAGGATCGAACCGCCGCGGGAAACGATGCCGGTGGTGCGTTTGGCGGTCAACGGGATATAGCGCAGCAAAACTCCGGCGTGGATGGTGAAATAATCAACCCCCTGCTCAGCCTGCTCGATCAATGTTTCCTTGAAGATCTCCCAGGTCAAATCCTCGGCTTTGCCGTTCACTTTTTCCAGCGCCTGATAAATAGGAACAGTACCGATCGGCACAGGGGAATTCCGGATGATCCATTCGCGGGTCTCATGGATGTTCTTACCCGTTGATAAGTCCATGACCGTGTCCCCGCCCCAGCGGATAGACCAGGCCATTTTCTCGACCTCTTCGGCAATGCTTGATGAGATCGCGGAATTACCGATATTGGCATTGATCTTGACCAAAAAATTACGGCCAATGATCATTGGTTCAAGTTCGGTGTGATTGATATTCGCAGGAATAATGGCACGGCCGCGAGCGACTTCATCGCGGACAAATTCCGGCGCCATGCCTTCACGGATGGCAATATATTCCATCTCCTGGGTAATAATGCCTTGACGGGCATAATGCATCTGGCTGACATTACCTTGGCGCTCCTTGACCCAGCCAGCACGCAGTTTAGGCAATCCCTGACGGACATCGATGGTCACGGATGGATCTGTAAACGGTCCCGAGGTATCGTAGAGCTCAACCACCCCCTCTTTAGTTTCCACTTCACGATAGGGGACTCGGATATCTTTAAAGATCACGCCTTGTTTATATCTTTTCGTCGACCCCGGAAATGGGGAAAATCGGACGGTGCTTGGATCAATGATTGGTGCCGCAGAGTGGTCTAGTATTGTTGGGGACATACGAACCTTTTAATTAAATGATGTGCCGCAGCCGCAGGAAGACTTGGCATTGGGGTTTCGGTATTTAAAGCCGCTTTCTTTGAGGGTCTCGACGTAATCGATCTCAACACCTTTAACAAATTCAACACTTTCCTGATTGATGATGACCGTCAACCCCTGCTGGGTGAAGGTCAGATCATTATCATAAGGATTTTTCTGGAACTTCATCTCATAGGACAAACCCGCACAGCCGCCGGTGGTCACGCCAAAACGTAGCGCAAAACCTTCCTTGCCCTCTTTGGCCATCAAGGCCTTGATCTTTTCCGCTGCCGCGGGTGTTATGGTCACTATATCGGTCGAATTCATACTTAGATAATACCATAATATTGAATAAGCTGTACTATTTATTATTCTTCACAATTTAATACCGCGATCTTAACCAGACTATTTATTTCGGAACTTATCTATGATCATCCTCTTCATCGGCATCTCAAAATACCTGTATATAAAATACGACAAAGAAAAAACAGCTGCCATATACCCTGCAAGAAAGAACTTGCTCTTAAGAGGTAAATGTATATGCCAATGTAAACAAATAACAGCGATCAACAATTGAAATGGAATATGTATCAAATAGCTGGCATAGGTCAAATTTCCCAACGTCTCGATCGCTCCTCTTATGCGGCGGCTAACCTGATAATCCCCCGAGGCAGAAAACATCACTATGGGCAGCCACACGGCCAAGAATAAAAAGATGGTGTTATCTGAATGAAACGCTCCGGTTTTCCAAAAAACAAATGGAATAAGCACAACCCCTATCCAACCAAAATGACATGAGAAATTATTCAGATCAAAACGCTTCTTTAAGGTCGCCGCCATTCCCCCTGTGTAAAAAAATAATAAACATTCAAGCAGGCTGGGGAATCCTCTCAAATTCCCCCCTTGCATGTGATACCAGCTAGCTAAACAGAAAACGAGCACGATAAAAATATTGAACCTAATGGAGGTTGTGAAAAACCGAGAAATAAAATAAAAAATAAAATACACAAGAACTTCAATAGAGACCGACCAAATAGGAAAATTGAAACTCCCTGGCATAAACAATCTATTGCCAGCCATCATTAAATTTGCTACGAAATGGGGAACGGAAATAAGGCTCTTTAAAAAATAAGAACCGGTCATGTGCCAATAAACAGCCTGACCTATGGCAACAAGAATAAGTGTTAGCAGATGCAGCGGGTATAGCCTTGCGAAGCGTAACAGGAAGAAATCCTTAAAACCAATTGTCTTGGAAGAAATAGACTCCTGGTACTTCCAGAAAAATATAAAACCGCTCAAACACCAGAAAGTCTGAACAGCCCACTCACCAGCTAACGCGTAAAGAAACGGAAAAGAATAATAAAATGGATATATCGTGATCCCGCGGCCAACAGCATTCGGGACAATGTGATAGAAATGGTGATAATGCACCGCTAAAACTCCGCAAGCAGCTAAAAAACGGATCGCCTCGAGGCCCAGCAATCTGTTTCGCTCTATCATATGGCCCTAACATTAAAAGTGACAGGCACTATTTATTTCCTTGCCGCAGTGCGTTGATGCGGTCGCGGATCTTGGCGGCTCTTTCAAACTCCAAATTGCGGGCAGCTGCCTCCATTTGATTTTCCAGTTCATGGATGCGGTTAGCAAAAGCAAACGACTCATCCTCCATGCCCACGGCTGCCGCTGTCAATTCTTCCGCTTGGGCGAACTGATCAATACCGGCATGCATGGCTCTTTTGATCGTAGTCGGCGTTATCTGATTATCTTGATTATGCTTAAGCTGTATCTTACGCCTGCGTTCACATTCGCTCATCATGCCGCGCATGGCAGGCGATATGCTGTCGGCATACATCACGACTTCGCCGTTGACATTGCGCGCGGCGCGTCCTGCTGTTTGGATCAACGAGGACTGCGAACGCAAGAAACCTTCTTTGTCCGCGTCAAAAATAGCAACCAACGATACTTCCGGAAGATCCAGGCCTTCGCGCAGCAAATTAACCCCGACCAGACAATCGAATTTCTTCTGTCGCAGATCCTGTAAGATCTTGACCCGGTCGATCGTTTCAATATCCGAATGCAGGTACTTTGTCCGAATACCTGCTTCCTGAAGATAGTCGCAAAGATCTTCCGCCATGCGTTTCGTTAGGGTCGTGACCAAAACCCGTTCATCGCACTCCGCTCGCTGTTGGCAGCGCCCAATCAAGTCCTGGACCTGCCCGGTTGTGGGACACAAAATGATCGGAGGATCAACGATTCCCGTCGGACGAATGATCTGCTCCACCACCCGGCTTCCCGCCTCCTTGCGTTCATAAGGAGACGGTGTCGCGGAAACATAAATGGTCTGACCCATCAACGGTTTTAATTCATGGTATTTTAACGGCCTGTTGTCCAGGCATGACGGCAGACGAAAGCCATGTTCAACCAGCATGGATTTACGAGAACGGTCGCCTTCATACATGCCGTTTAACTGAGGCACGGTCACATGGGATTCATCAATGACCGTGATGAAATCTTTTGGGAAATAATCGATCAAACAAAACGGCCGGCTACCCGCCGGACGTCCGGAAAGAACCCTTGAATAGTTCTCAATGCCTTTGCATGTCCCCACTTCCTTCATCATTTCCATGTCATATTTTGTGCGAGACCGCAGGCGCTGAGCTTCCAACAATTTACCCTGTGATTCTAATTCTTTTAACCGCCCTTCCAACTCCGTGCTGATCTCAACCAACGCATCTTCCAATCGTGGCGGTGAGATCAAAAAGTGTTTGGCTGGATAGACTGCGCATTTGGGCAGATCTGCCAAGATCTCCCCAGACACAGGATCGACCTGCCTGATCTTTTCAATCTCATCATCATAGAATTCGATCCTTAAGGCATCCTGACGGTATGCCGGAAAAACCTCCACCACATCACCCCGCACGCGGATCTTCCCGCGCGCGAATTCGTAATCATTGCGTTCATACTGGATAGACACCAACTGCTCTAAAACCGCATCCCGTTCGATCTTCTGTCCTGTCTTCAACTGGACCATATAATTCTGATAGTCTTCTGGTGACCCTAAATTATAAATGCAGGACACCGAGGCAACAATGATCACATCCCGGCGAGACATGAGCGAAGTCGTGGCCGCCAGACGCAGACGGTCCAGACGGTCATTGATCGCGGAATCTTTCTCAATATATACATCCGTCTGAGGGATATAAGCTTCGGGCTGGTAATAATCGTAATAACTGACAAAATATTCCACCGCATTACGCGGGAAGAATTCTTTAAGCTCACTGTAAAGCTGGGCAGCCAATGTCTTGTTATGGGAGATGACAAGCGCAGGCCGATTGACCCTGGCGATGGCATTGGCGATCGTAAATGTCTTGCCGCTGCCCGTTACACCAAGCAATATCTGCGCAGGGTCTCCCTGGGTTAATCCCTGGGTTAGAAAATCAACAGCCTTACTTTGGTCGCCGACAAGTTTAAATGGACTGATCAGCTGAAATTGTTCCACGTTAATTAACGAGCATGGCCTGCTCGATCTCACTCAAGATTTTATTGCCCAAACGGTCATTGCGGGAGGAATGAATCTGTTTGACCCAAGTCGAGGTGATCTTGCCGAAACGCACTTCCACATCAGCCCCCTCAATAATGGAGCGAATATACACATTCATATGAGTGTACGACGAATAAATGATCAATGAATGCTGTCTAATGACCGAGAACAAAAGCAGATCCTTAGGAGTCTCTTGACGGACATCAACTGGGCGCTCGTAAACAGACGGATATGACTCTCCCGTGATCTTATACCCGTTCTTTTCCATGACCTGACGGATCACAGTAACGATCTTGTCATAATCGCCATAGATCTTACGGGCATACGGATGATCAGATTGGATATAATTACCAACGGTGATCGTCGTGCACCCACACATCAAAAAACACACCAGCAGCAAACCCCATATCCTTGCCATATCAACCCCGTCTCAACAGACCTTGCCGTGTTTATACGGACGGCTTTTATTGAACTCCGTTTTCTTCGCGATCTCCGCTTCAATGTCAATGCCAAGCCCGCCGCAGAGGTCGAATAAACGGATATACGCATCCGCCAATTCTTCCTTGAAATTAGCCTGGTCATTGTGACGATGCCCCTCCATCGCCTCGGCGATCTCGGTGACGACCAGCATCAAAGCTTCCCCGATATTGCGTTCCTTCTCCCAAAAACCTTTTTCTTTGGCAATACTGTGGCAATAGGCTGACCACTCATTTAATGAACGTTTTTCCATGCGAGCCTCTTTCGTTTAAGAATGTTGTTCTAAGAATTCCTGCATATCGCCGGGCATTTCTGCCTCGACACTGATGGGCTTTCCCGTTACCGGATGCGGCCATTCCAGTTTCATGGCGTGCAGAGCCGTGCGCCGAAACCTTAAGGCGAAATCTTTCCTGAACGCGTATTTATCTTCCCCAACCAGCGGATGCCCGATCTTGGCAAAATGGATGCGGATCTGATTGGTCCTCCCGGTGATCGGCATCACATCCACAACCGTAAAGTCTTTATGATAATTCCTCACCCGGTAATGCGTCAAGGCCGATTGTGCCGGCATATTGCGGTTGAATTTACGCTGGTAAAAATCTTTGATGGGGATACGGATCGTGCCTTCTTTTTTTTCAATACGTCCGTGAGCGAAGGCAACATACTGTTTTTTGACCTTCTTTTCTTTAAAAGCCTGCATCAGCAGTTGCTGATTCTCTTTGCCTTTGGCAAACAAAATAACCCCGGATGTATCTCTATCTAAGCGGTGCGCGGGATGCAGGCCGCCGGCAGCGTGATATTGTTGATTGACCATTTGATCCAGCGAACGGTCATTGCCTTTGTCGGTCGGGATCGTCAACAGACCCGCGGGCTTATAGAAAACGAGCTCTGCCTCATCTTCATATAACACCTGGATCTTCGGATCACTCATCTAGACGGGATGTTTTTCTTTAACGATCGAATCGACGAAATCGTGGATAACTTGAGAATCTTTGGGAGAGATGTCGCTAAAAAAGATAGCAGTCTGGAAATATTCACCGTTGGGAACGGATTCTGTTCTGACGACCACCCCTTCGCAATGGATGCGCTTGGTCACGATCTTATTGTTCTTGCGGATGGGCAGCAGCAGGTTCAGCTTCAGCTTGGTCATGGGCGCCAAGAATTTATTGATACGGCAAAATGCGCCGGAGCAGCTTAAATTCGATGTTTCTGTCACGATATCCAGATCCGCGCTAGATATCTTGACCGGAACATTGTGCTCTAAACGAAAATGCCTGCGGCGCTCTGATCCCTGATGACTGGGTTTGGACACATGAACTCCTTAGATCGAATTACGCTGCTGGTGCTTCGGCCTGGGCTTTCGCTTTGGCTTCCTTGGCGGTCTTGTCTGCTTTCTTGAAGCAATTGCTGTTGCAGTAATACGCGCCGTTGCGGTAGAAACGACGGGCTTTCTTCAGCGGCTTTTTGCAGGCCGGACAATTCTTGACTTCTTCTACGACTGCTTTTGTTTCATCTGCCATAAAACATTATCCTTTCAAACGACATTATTTTGAACTTTCAGGAAACGGATGCCCACATCAAAGACCTCGCTATGGGGCACTTCGCGCACCCACATGACCTGTCCCTGGACAGCCACAACACGCGTTGGATTATTCAAGTGAAGCTTCAAATTAACCACCTTGCGTAAAGGCAGGAATTCCCCCACCCGTATACGCACCCCGCTTTGGCTGATATCGGCCGCTAAACTACCCATTTCCGGGTATTCTTTGGCGTCGTTATAGGCCACCGGTTCACTGAAATCAAAACGTGGATATTTCCTCTTTTCCATGGGGGTTAGTATAGCATAAACTTACCTTAGCACAACATAAATTAGAACAAGACCCTACAATAACTTCAAATCCGTCAAAGGCTTAATATCGATAATGACCGGGATAAAACCCGACTGTTCCTGTAATCTGCGCAGAATCACATCATCCATATTCATATGAATATCCATGCCGCTTCTATTGATCTGCATCCCCATTCGCTCTGGATTCAGATCAATACCCCCAGGAGCTTCGGCCAGGGCGTCCTCTTTATTAGAAACGCTCGCACGATCACCGGCACCCCCACCATTTAACATGGCCTGATCAGCATCGTTTCTGGAAGACGAGAGCTTTAGCGCGATGTGAATAGCACCAAGTATCGCGCTTTTCATCCAGGGGCTTTGAGAGGGGATCTTTCCTTCTCTTTCCACAACGAGGGTCTGTAAAATGCCGGCATATGCTTCTTCTGCTGTTTTGCCCTCAAGCCATCGAGGATCATTCATCAGAATGCGTCCCAATGCATCGATCATCGAGTAATGAAAATCAAAGAAATTCTCCTGCAAAGATAAACGATAACTCAAAACCCACAATTGCTGGTATGTCCCTCCCGAAATATCCAACTTTTTACCCTGATCTTTCTTATATCGGAAAAAATCTTCTTTGATACGTCCCAAACCATATTGCGCCATTACTTCTGCAGCAGATTCTATCTGGTGAGCATCAACATCAATAATAGCAACACCTTCATTCTTAAAACCCGCACTGACAACTGCTGAAACATCTTCCATATCACGCCTAAATCCCATTAGCTGCAGATCTCTTAGATCCCTTGGCATTCCCAGCGCTTGTTCAATATAATGCCGTCGCAATTCGACAGGGATCAGCGACAGATAGTCCTCGCTTGTTTCCGTATCTCCAATGAATCTCTTTTGAAAACCCTTTAACAACTCAACAGGCAAACCTTCCAGCTGATATTTATCGATCAATCCCTTCATAAACACAGAATGATCTTCCATAGCAGCGATCTTACTCACAGCATCTACAGCGTCCTGATCAAGCGCATATGCCTCAGGGTCAAGCCCCAAAACAACCCCCTGTCCATGATAAAAACCAAGGCCATAATGTAATGCGAAAGAAGGACGGGCATCAATGATCCCTCTTAGCACTAATCTTCGTTGTACGTCAAAGAAATTATCGATCCAAATCCCCTTGTTCCCCCGGTCAATGCTGGCAGCCAACTTCCCTGACACAACATCCCTCATCAACGGCAACTGATTGATCAACATCGCGCTTTTGATCGCCGCCCCCCGATAGAGATCCGGCATATAAAATGCCCTTTGCGCCACAATATCGATGTACGGATATTTCTCCTTAAAATTGATCAGTGAAGCGCCGGAAAGTAATCCTTGCGTCCTTTCCAGTAAACGAGAGAAACGCTGCTGCATTTGTGCGGTTAATTGACCGACAGTGCCGGACTCCCCCAAAACTGTCTTCATCAAAACATATTCCCCCAGAATGACCGTCGACAATACCCCCTGCTGACCTATACTAAGGTCCTTGAACGGCCCCCGCCCCCTGTCTTTGACCCATTGCAGTCTACTCCGGCGGCCATAACCTTGTATCTCCTGGATAATATTCTCGAGATTTAGCCCCTCTTCCATAAAATCGCGTACCATTTTCGGCGTTTTCTGCTCATACACCGCCAGCCGGAACATCAATTCTGGAAGGGACATATCATTGACCTGAAAATGCTTTTGCTCCCTAGTCCCAAATCCTCTTTCTTTTCTAGCAGCGGCATTTAGACCATCAACTTGTAAATCCTCGTCATAACCCCGCTGATAGACCGTTTCGGCATACTTACTGCCGCCCTCATGCCCGCGAGCAAGCTCTCTTGCCATACCTCTGGCCCTGCGCACCCTGGCAGAAACATTGATATTCGCTGATACATCAAAATACTCCGAGGCCGTCAATGCCAATATCCCTTCTGCTATAATAATATCCCTTTCCCCTCTCGAACGGACAGGATCCCAGATTTCCAGCGCTTCTATCTTATGCTCCCTTGAAAGAAGTTCTTCCGTACCGGCAAGCATCCACCCCTGGCCGAGATCCTGGAAAATGAAATCTTGATCCTTGATACGCACTCGAAGCTTTAGTCCTTTATCCAAGAGAATGATCCCAACCTTAACCGACGTACTCCCAAGAAAAATCTCCGCCGTTCTCTGGGCATCTGCTTCATGCTTTTCAAGTACGCGGATGCGTTCCAAATGCGCACCTTCAAGCGAACGGCTGACAGCAAATTTCTGTATAGCAACAGTTTTACCATCAACCGTCAATAGCAGTTCCTCTTGTCCTGCAAAAACAATTATCTGGCCCTGTTCATCAAGTCCAAATTTTAACTGCCCCTTGCTTTTCTGATCATATATCGGTTTCCGGGCTTCCTTGTTTATAGATAGATCTTTCACGAACTGGACAAAACGCTTTACATCAAATTTAAGCGAGGGATCCTCAGTATCCCAAGGCTCCCGGTCTTCCTTATCTTTTAAAAAATCATCAAAAGAAAATGTTTTAACCCGCCAGGGAACGCGCCCCTGCTCCAAGGTTCTGGCAACGAGTTCCGCAACCGTTGTTTTACCTCCGGCAAAAGTACCGGAGAAGCCGAACAATAGCCGTTGTTTATCCCGACTATGCTGGGCACGCTCAACGACCTTTAAGATATGATGATCAATAAAGCTTTGCGCCGTCATTTCATCTAATGATGACGCCACCAGCTGCCCCTTAAACTTATCCAGCAGCTGCCTGTAGGGACCGGTAATACTCTTAGCAAGAACCGTCAATCTTGAATGCATCGCGGAAGAATTCTTTGAAGCAGATTTCAAACTGACCATCGCTTCATCAATACTATCCTTCTTGAATTCTAATGAACGCACCAAAGGAAGCATTTCTTCAGAGATCGTTGAAACGATCCTGGTTGATCGCTCATTTCTGGAAAACCCACCGGCAAAATATTTTCTGGATACTAAAGTCTTTGATACCGGATCCACTTCTTCCTTAATATAATTATAAACACCTTTTTTGAAAGCCTGAATATACTGCCGATAAATAAACTCCTTGTCCAAGTATCCATTCTCCGGTTGACCGACACCACTTACTTTTGACTTATCCGCATACCCTTTTGCCAGCACACTCTCTCGTAGTGCTTTTTTATACCAGGTTGCTAAGACCATTCCCGATACCATTTGACGCAAAGCCGCAAAATTTTTTCCTTCGTTCACTTCCTTTTCTAATACCGGGATAATGATCTTTCGCATCACCGATTGAGCCGGATCGTTTTCCTTCTTTGCTAAATAATCTGCCTCCAAAAGCACCTTCAAATGAGTTTTGAGAATATAGGCTGTATTGTTATGTTGATAAACGATGGATTCATCCGGGACGATCCAGACCTTATTGATCATATCCACGGGGATCTTTAACGCCCCTCTTGCATCAGATGAGGTCCCCGCGGCCTGTGAGTAAACATTACTCCAAAATGCTTTCCCCGTTTCTTGTTCGGGATACATCAGTGAAGCGGTTAACTGCTTCAATAAATAATCCTGGATCAAGAGGTCACGTCCCATCAATGTCCCCTCCAGCCCGCCAGGAATGATACGGCCTTGCTCATAGGGGGACAAATTGACCCATTGATCTTTTTCGGGAACCGTCAGCGAGGCAAGAAAATATTTGACCAGCCTGGAATATTCAATATTCTTCTCCTCGGCGGAAAGCCTCCCGTCACCGTGGTGAACCAAGAAATTTAATTCTAACGGACGCGATGGATCTACGCGGATACCCACAAGTTGCGCGGGGACAAAAACAGCACTTGGTTCAACCCTGGAACCTAAAGCGGGCATCTGGGGAAGCACTAGTTCGCCCGCTCCGGCAGGAGCGGCGCAACATGATGTTAGGGAGAAAAAAATGAGCCCAAGCCAGACTGTGATTTTATTGTAATCTTTGAGGAATCCCATCTGGGGAGTGTAACATATTTCAAAATTCAGAGCAATCGACGAGTTTTAACGGGAAAAGGACGAGCCCCGCGAACCTTGCGGCCCGCGGGGCCCTTGTGGAAGTCACCCTGCCCCATACAGAGTGACTGAGGGAGAATCTAATGTTTAAGCAGCTTGTCCAAATAATGGGCCGCATGCTCACGACCGCCTAAACCAAAGGCCAAACCAAGGCCTAAGGCCAATGAAGCGATCATTAGGATCAGCGGAGTACCGGTGAACAAATACCCCAGACCGATCTTATCAACGAACGCCGAGACCGCCATGAAAACGACCGACCACTTGGTAAAAGTGGCCAGCAGTTCAGGTTTTGGCATATCGGTATTGGCCGCTACCATGCGGACAAATACCGCAGCAATATGCGCCAAAAACATCCCCACCATCAGGATCAATATCCCGGTGATGACGGTTGGCACATACCCCATGATCGGGTCGGTCACAGGACCGATAACCGTGATGCCAGCATAACTTAAGGAGATCACTAAAACCGTGATGGTGATCCCCAGCGTCACCACATGACCGATCAGATCACTGACATGACGTTTAATACCGCCCGTCGTCAATACATGATCAAGACCGATCGTATGGCAGACTTTGTCTAAGTGCACGCTCTTTAAGAAAGAGCTGACAACTTTGCCGACCTCACGTGCCACGATCCCACCAATTAACAAGGCTGCTAAAACGCCTATTACTGTCGGTACATAACCGAAGATGATACTAAACACTGTTCTTAACGGATCCAGAATGAATGTGAACGTATTCATATGGACCATCCTTTCCGTCCCAGGTTCGAACCGGGACTAAAAGCCTGACCTGGGCTTACGCCCACGTTAAGCTTCTACCTCAAGGATAGCACCCTGCAAAGGCAGGACAAGGGCCAGGAAAGGGTTTTAAGAAAACGTTTCCATGGGATCGGCGTGGGTGAGTCAAATCTTTAGAAGACAGAATGGGTTAGGAAAAAATTGCTATATCGAGATCAAAAGTAGGCTCTAATTTAATCCAAGAAACAGTTTTAGATCACCCATGGGTTGATGATCGATGATGGTGGGAGCAAATCCTGAGACATTCTGCAGCTGTTGAAGCAAATCCGGGTTGATCTTAAACTTCAAGGCTTCTCCCGCATTCTTAAGATCAAGACCCATTCTATCGGCATTTAAGTCGATACCGCCTTTATTAAAAGCAGATAATTGAGCTTGATCTATTAAGCCAGTCAAAGCGCTGATCATGTCGACCAAACGTTTCGCTTCGATCGCCCCCTCAAGAAAATAGCCCCCTTCTTTCACAGATCTTAATCCGCTTAACATGCGCTCTTTGGTATTGTTATAAAATTGTTCCATGAGCGCAGCGGTTTCAACGCCAAGATTTAGCCGATGCGAATTTAGGATCCCTAAAAACTTATCCTTGTCAGTATCAAGACGTTTCAACACAGCAATGAATCGGTCTATATCCATCTCCTGGATCATCGCGATCCACTTTCTTGCTAATTCCCCTTCATCTCGAGGACTATATTTAATCTTGTCAAACTCCAATCGATTAAAATCATAAAGAGCATACCTTATGCGGTTATCTACATTTCGTTTATAAAGATTCTTAGAAGAATGAAACTCTATATCAAAATGACGCATTAAATGGATAAAAACAGCAGCCTCTTCCAACCCGCTTGGATTCTGACCAGCTAAAACATTGTCATTTATATCTTCCAACGGTTGAAGCACAAAACCCGCTTCCGGAGAATACTGTTCTGCTGTTGGACTTTTCGCATTTAATGATCTAACCATATCGGTATCCAGTTGATCCACATCAGGCACATTAACCCCCAAAAAACGCGCAACTTCATAGGCAAATATCTCTTTCTCTACTTCTTTTTTCGTCCCGAACTTAATAACGTATTTCCTGCCGTCTTCACCTTGATATTCAGCAACATTGGGAAGACGGAGCATTTTAATAAATCGGCTGTGATCCCAATAATCTGAACCCATTGCCCGATCTTCATTTAATTGGTCCGCGGTTATGCGTGCGGCCGTGTCATTTTCGTTAAAATGATTCAATAAAATAATCGTGCTTTTATACACCGTTTTATCTTTGTCATCCATCAACTTGGACACCCCGCCGTTAAAAACTCTCGCAATGCCTTTTGCCAAAGCCTGTGAGGTAATAAATTCCCTGCGAGTCCTGTCCGTCTCAAAATTGACTTGATAGGTGGTTCGGCCTTCAGCTCTTAAACGTTTGGATATTTCCAAGAACATCTGCAGTGCCACTTTTCTCCCCCGCTGCTGCGGCTTAACCGAAGTCCCCCGGCTTAAGGCCTGCAGCTGACCGTTTCCATCTACCAAAATAACCCCTACTAATTCATTGCCTTCCCAGGCGCTTAATACACCATGAACTGTTAAGAAATTAGCTTCTTTGATATACCCCCATCGGGAAACTTCATTGATGATATCCTGGATCTCTGACGCAGACACCTTGAACATGTCATAATATTGATACCTTAATACGGCAGGCTTCTTCTGTTGGGGCTCTACCACAACGGCAATCTTTTGCAGTGCTTCCGTAGGATTTGCCGCAACGGTCATGGCATAGTCCAAATGCACATCCATCAACGCCGCCCCGCCGGAGAAATATTTCCTGGGCACCATCTGACCGCTTATCTGGTCACGCTCCTCTTTGATAAAGTTATACGCACCCTTCTTGAATGCTTCTAAGTATTGCGCGTATATCCTCTCCTTTTCATTAGGATCATCGATGGTGATGCCGTCTACTTTGTTCTTATCTGCATAGACTTGGGAAAGGATACTGTCTTTGATCTTCTTCTTGTACCAGGTGGCAAGAATGAGAGAATTGTAGACCTGACGCAGCTGAGCAAAATTCTTGCCTTCATTGACCTCTTTGGTTAATTGAGGAATGACAATGGAACGAACAATCTGAGATACGCCGGCAACGGGTGACGCCGCGTCAGCCTGTTTTGACCGCAGCGCCAGGGGAAGCGTCGAATTCTGATCGGCTACCCCACCGGGGGATGGGTTAAACGAGGACGAAACAGGTGATGCGACGGCAGGACCTGTTGCCTCATGCTTACTTGTAGCCAAATAATCCTGCTCTGTCATAACCTTTAGACTTGATTCCACCACATACGCTGTCCCTGCTTTGGCATTCTCATAAACAACGGCCTTATCCGGTACTATCCAGACCTTGTTAAAGGTATTCACAGGAACATTCTTATTACCCGCGATCTCATAAACTTTCTTCCAAAATTCCTTGCCGATATCCCCTTCCGGATAAACCAAACTGGCGGTAATCTGCTTAAGCAAATAATCCTGTGCTAATAGATCTCGCCCCATTTGGGTCTGCCCAAAACTTTCCGGAACAATACGGTCTTTTTCATACGGACTTAAGTTCACCCATATGTCTTTATCCGGTACCGTTAACGCCGCTAGAAAATACCTGACAAGCTTAACAGCCTCTTGCTCGGCATATCGTTCATCCCCTGGAGAAAGAACAAACTCAAATTTAAGTGGATCTTCCGGGTTAACGCGTATTCCTTTAAGCAGGGATGGATGAATAGACGGGCTTAAAGAAACCATGCTTCCGGGCTTAGGCAAGACAAAGGCATCCGCTTTGACACAGGAAGGACAAAGCGTATTAACCGCAAAAATAATGATCAATAGAATAAAACCGGGGATCCGCATACTATAAAGAGTTTATACTATATCCGAGGACAAGACAACTCTATCAGGATTTAATCCCGATCCCTTTTTTGAGCAAATACACATTCGCCCAAGCCAGGATGATGGTGAGTGTTACAACGATCGTGATACAGACCCACAAAGGGACGTCGCAAAAACCAAAAAATCCGAAACGAAAACCATTGACCATATACACCAATGGATTGAAATAGGAAAATATCTGCCAGCCTTTGGGCAGGACACTGATGGAATAGAACACTCCCCCTAGATAGATCAGCGGGGTCAACACAAAATTTTGGAACAACGCCACCTCATCGAAATTACTGGCGAATATACCGTTGATCAAAGCCGCCAGTGAGAAAACAACAGAAGCAAAGATGGTAAAAAACAAAATGATCCAGATATTATGCACCGCGGGATGGGCAAAGAATAATGAGATCAAGAACACCAAAGCCCCGACCATAATACCCCGGATGACACCTCCCAGAGAATACCCCAGCACGATCACCCATTCCGGGGTCGGGGACACCAGGACCTCCTCTATGCTGCGCTGGAACTTTGCGCCGAAGAAGGAGCTCACCACATTGCCGTAGGCATTGCTGATAACCGCCATCATAACTAAACCCGGAACGATGAAAGCCATATAACTGACACCCTCGATCGATGCCACCTGTGAACCGATAAATTTGCCGAATATCAGAAAATAGAGCGTCTGTGTCACCAGCGGCGGCAGCAATGTCTGCGTCCAAATGCGCATGATACGTTTGATCTCTTTACGGACAATGGTCTGAAGTGATATTAACTGGGCAGCGAATGTCATTCTTTGATGATCTCCAAAAAAGTTTTTTCCAGCTTCTGGTCCTTGGTCAGATTGACCACCGTATCCAAACGCACCAGTTCGCCTTTTTTGATGATGGCCGCGTGACGGCACATTTGCTCAACTTCTTCCAGATAATGGGTCGTGAGAATGATCGTTGTGCCCTGGCGGTTGATCTCCCTTAAATAATCCCACATGCCGATACGCAGTTCCACGTCGACACCAGCGGTTGGCTCATCTAAGATCAGGATCTTGGGGTGATGGATCAATGCGCGGGCGATCATCAAACGGCGCTTCATCCCGCCGGACAATGTGCGCGCCATGTTATTGCGTTTTTCCCAAAGCCCGACTTTTTTTAGAATATGTTCGGCGTCTTTTTGGGCAACAGGCAGATCCACGCCAAAATACCCCGCCTGGTTGACCACGATATCCATGACTTTTTCGAACATATTGAAATTGAATTCCTGAGGCACAACGCCCAAAAAATTCTTGGCCGCGCTAAAATCCTTATCGATATCATGCCCGAAAACCTTCATCGTCCCGGATGTCTTATTGACCAAACCGGTCAAAATACCGATCAACGTCGTCTTGCCTGCACCATTGGCACCCAACAGCGCAAAAAAATCGCCTTTGTGCACGCTTAAACTGATCCCTTTCAGGGCTTTGGTTCCATTCTTATATGTTTTGACCACATCGGTCATTTCGATCGCCAGCATCACTGCGCTCCCGATTTAAGGATAACAACCTCTTCCAGCGTCGATAGATCGACCGCCGGATTAACTAAACATTCCACCGTATGACTGTTTTGTGTCGCCACCACATCGACGATCGTGCCGACAAAAAGACCGTCGGGAAAAGCAGAACTTAATTTCGAGGTAACCACCTGGTCGCCTACCTTCACGTCGGCATTATCGGTCAAATACTGTAAACGGCAAATCCCCTGCAGCGTCCCCGTCAGTAAACCATTCTCCCTTGTGCGCGACACCAGCGCGGCCACGCTGAAATTAGGATCAGACAACAGGATCGCTTTGCTGGTTGTCTTCCCCACCTCGATGATCTTACCAACCACACCCAACGGGCTTAGAACCGGCATCCCTATTTTAATGAAATGCGCGCTACCCTTATCTAAGATGAGCGACGCGTTCCAGCTGGACGGATCACGGCCGATGACATTAGCGACCACCGTCGTAAAAGTCTGATGGCGGCGAAATTCGCTGATCACCTCAAGACGCACATTCTCCTTGCTCATTTCCTGCAGCTTGATCACCTTGGCTTTTAAAAGATCTGTTTGATTACGCAGCCGAACATAGGCATCCCAGGTATCGTGATAGTAGAACAATTTCTTGAATTCAAACACAAACTCCTGGACAGCGTTCACCGGGCGTGAAGCCCTGTCTAAAATAGCGATAGCTCCCGGGGTTTTTGGCTTGAACAGAACAATGCAAAGCGGGATCAGAACAAGACAACAGTAAATGGCGGGTTTAAATAATTTTCGATACACACTTAGAAGTCAAGCTTGGCTTGGGCGGTGAAACGGCGGCGCATGGTGGCTGACATATTGAGCGTTTCGCCGGTGCCCATAACAACCGCGGTTAACGGATCATCAGCGACATGTACGGGAAGCCCTGTTTCCTCCGCGATGCGTTTATCCAGGCCGCGCAGCAATGACCCGCCGCCAGCCATGACAATACCGCGGTCGATCAGATCCGCGGCCAATTCCGGCGGAGTATGTTCGAGCGTGGATTTAGACGCATCCACGATCGCCTGCACGGGATCCTGCAGCGCCTCACGGATCTCGACGGACGTGATATTGATCGTCTTAGGTAAACCCGCGATCAAGTCACGGCCGCGCACATCCATATTCAATTCTTCTTCCAGAGGATACGCGGACCCCAGACGGATCTTGATCTCTTCCGCTGTACGCTCCCCGATCATCAAATTATATGTTTTACGCAAATATTCAATAATGGCCATATCCATCTCATCCCCCGCGATGCGGATGGATTTGGCATAAACCAAACCGCCCAGCGAAATAACGGCAAATTCCGTTGTCCCGCCGCCGATATCAATGATCATATTACCGGCAGGTTCGTGGACAGGCAAGCCGACACCAATGGCCGCCGCTTTAGGCTCTTCGATCAAAATGACATTACGGGCACCGGCATGTTCCGCGGAATCAATGACAGCGCGTTTCTCCACTTCGGTAATGCCGGAAGGGATCGCGATGACGATCGTCGGACGGAACGAGAACTTGCTGGGCTGGACTTTCTGGATGAAATATTTAAGCATGGCCTCAGTCACCTCAAAATCAGAAATGACCCCGTCTTTCATGGGACGGATCGCCACGATGCTGCCCGGCGTGCGGCCGAGCATCTTTTTAGCTTCTTCACCCACCGCAACAACACGGTTGGTGTCTTTCTCAATGGCCACAACAGAAGGCTCGCATAAAACAACCCCTTCACCTTTGACATAGACTAAGGTCGTTGCTGTGCCTAAGTCAATGCCCATGTCCTTGGAGAACATGCCCATGAAGGCGTCGGATGCTTTACGGAATACTTTTTGGATTTGATTGACCATGTGGGACATGATAACCAAAACAATCTTCCCTGTCAAACGTTTTCGGGCTTATAAGTTAAGCCATTCCAAGAGTTTTCATGTCTTTGACAAATCCAGGATAGGACTTATGCGTGCATTCGATATCCTTGATCGTAAGACCAACTTTTAAACCCAGAACGGCAAAGGCCATGGCTAAACGATGGTCATGATGAGGGTCTAAATTCTGGCCGCTTTTATAGCCTGGCAAAGGAATAATGGTCAACGCATCCCTGCTTTCCAGAACCTTGGCGCCGACTTTCCTTAATTCCATAGCCAGATCCCCGATACGGTCTGATTCTTTCACCCTGGCGTGAGCAATATCCACAAGACGGGTTTGTCCCTTGGCAAATAATGCCAGAACGCTCATGATCGGCACCAAATCCGGACAATCTTTCAATGAAAATACCCCGCCTTTCAAAGCGAACGGCCCCTGGATCGTGATCGCCGTGGACGTTTGGGTAAATTTAACCCCCATCCTTTTGAGGAAACCAAGGATATGGCCGTCCGACTGGACAAATCGGTCATTAAAAACCCCGGCCATCACGACCTTAGACGGCAGCAACGCCGCCGCGGCTAATGGAAATGCCGCCAGTCCATAATCCGACGGGACATGAAAATCCTTTAATCCCTTAAATGTCTGTCCGCCCTTAACAAAGATCTCTCGAGGTGAACGCTGCACAACCTTAATGCCCGCGTGCGCTAATATTTGTTTAGTCATCACGATGTAATCGCTGGAGACAAGCTTTTTCCCTTTGATCAGGATACGGGAATCTTGTTTAAGGCGCGGCAACGCGATCAGTAACGCGGAAATGAACTGCGAACTGACCGAACCATCGATCTGAATGTTCCCGCCCTTCATTGATCCGCCGTGATATTGGATCGGAACAGATTCTTTTGGGCCTACACCGTGGATATTCATCCCCTGGGAACGCAGCGCCGTGCATAAATGCGCATTGGGACGACCGACGAGCGTCCCGCGGCCAATAACCTTTGCTTTAGGGGTATGTAACGACAATAAAGGTAACAGGAATCTCAATGAAGTACCTGATTCACCCACCTGAAATGTCGACTTACCTAAACGCAGGTCCCGGGCGATCGCTTCCGCCACCAACGCATCGTCGCAGTCCGAAGCGGCAGCAATACGTGATGAACCTCCACAGGCGCTGATAAAATATGCACGTATAGAATAGGATTTAGAGGCCGGTAAATAAATACGGCCCTTAAGAGATGTGATCGGTCGGACGGTTAATTTCACGGCTTAAAAACCACAGTATCATTTTTGCGGACTTTCCGGCTGGAAAAAGGCGGGATAATATCCGCGGCGGACAATTCTTCCTGCGCGCGCGACACGCGCACATCCCCTAGATATTCTTCTCCTCGATAGACCGACATCACATCGCCGGCCTTGACCCCCTGTTTGACCCCCAAATTCGCCACAATAAAATCAGATTCCTTATCCACGCTTAAAACTTTGCCGCGTGTGCCGTCATGCGGATTAACGACGATCTTATCCAACTCGATCTTCGCCGGAACCGGCTTGGCCGGGATGACGTTGTCGTTGACAAAGCCCGTCTTCAACTGGGTGATTTTCTTCTCAGCCTCATCGTTGGCTGCCTGCAATTTTGCTACATTGATCTGTAGCGCATTGGCCTTGTCCTGCTCAGACTTGAAAAGCTCGCTGGCCTCTTTGTATTTCTTCTGCGCCTCATCGAGATCGCTTAAGAATTTTTCCTTTTCCTTCTTATACGTTTCAAGCGATTCCTTAAGCGACGTGTTCTCGGTCTTTAATTCTTTACGGACACCTTCATTGAGATCGATCTCATCCATGAGATTATTGATCTTGTCATCCGCCTCTTTGACCTTGTCCTGGGCCAGGGCCAGCTGATGCTTGGCCTCTTTAAGGTCCCCCTGCAATTTCATCTCATTGTACTTACTCGTCTTTAACTGATTATCGAGGTCTTTATTCAAACGCACTTCAGTATGGTACAAAAAGAAACCGATCGACGTCGAAGACGCCAGAAGGATCATGATGAGGATGATAAAAATAGTGACTGTTTTTCCGCGGTTATCCATGATATTTAATTATAGAAATTCCTTAGGGATGGCGCAAGCAAATTCCACATATTGTTTGGTGGCCGGATGGATAAAGCCGATGCTCTGGGCATGCAAAGCAAGCCGCGGGAAACTTTCTTTACGGCCGTATTTATCATCCCCGAGAATAGGATGACCCAAATGCTTCATATGAAGGCGCAGCTGATGGGTACGACCCGTTTGCGGATACAACGCGACTAAGGTCGTTTTTTCTTTACGCTTGAGCACCTGATATAAAGTCACCGCTTCTTTGCCGTCATCCTCATCTTCTGTGACCTGACGCTGGTCATGATATTTAGAATGACGCGTGATATTGACATCCACCATCCCCTGGTCAAATTGGACTTTTCCCTGGACGAGGGCGACATACCGTTTATACACCGTATGCTTCTCAAATTGACGGCCCAGCCGGGCATGCGCGAGATTGGTCTTGGCCACCAAGAGCAGCCCCGAGGTGTCTTTATCCAGGCGGTGCACGATCCCGGGACGAATGTCACCGTTGATGTCCGATAATTTACTGAAATGATACACTAATGCATTGACCAGCGTGCCACCCTTATCTCCGGCCGCAGGATGCACGGTCAATCCAATGGGCTTATTAATGACCGCGATATCCTCATCTTCATAAAAAATGTTGAGCGGTATATTCTCCGCTTTGATGTCTTTAGGCGCCCATGAGGACGGGTCCACATCAACAGTGATCTCGTCATGGGTACATACTTTATAATTCGTCTTGGCCTTCTTACCCTTAATGACAACTGCCCCCTGGTCAATAAGCTTCTCGACAAAGCTGCGCGAAGGGATGTCCTCAATGACCTGGGTCAAATACACATCCAGCCTTAAACCTTGATACGCATCTTCAACATGGAATATCTGTTTCATCTTTTAAACCTGAAGAATAAAATGCCAGCGGTGGTAAAAATACCGATAGCAATGTATTGGAATAAACTTAAGCCCCACAAAAGCCCGCCATGGTCCGCCCGGAAGAACTCGACGATAAAACGTTCCGCCGCGGCCAGGCACATATACAGCACGAACACCATACCGTCAGACAAACGAAAGTTCCTGGCCTGACGCAGGAACAAAAACGCCGCGAACAGCATGGCGGTCTCATAGAGCTGAGTCGGATGCAGATGCGCGTGATGGACAGGAAAATACAACCCCCAGCTCACAGGCTTTCCGTAACAGCAACCTTCCGCAAAACAGCCCAAACGTCCAATAGCCTGCCCCAGCGCGATATAGGGCGAGGCCAGATCCATCACGATCCTTAAAGGCAGAGCATGCTTCTTGACGAACCAAAAACCGCCCAACACCCCGCCGGCAAATCCTCCCTGCCAGGCAAGCCCGCTGCGGCTTAAAAGAGGCCCCCAATGATCCGTGAAATCTCCCCAAGAGATCATCACATAAAAGATCTTGGCACCAAGAAGCCCGCCAACCAAGATAGATATCATCAGGTCATAGACCTTTGCGCTATCAAGAGAGGCCTTTGTAAAATCTTTGCTCAATAAAAATGTGCACACCAAGAACGCGACGGCCAGCATCAATCCGTACGTATGGATGGGAAAATCACCTATTTGGAAGAGGATGGGATGCATTTAAAGAATATTACCGCTGCGCCTACCGTAATGGCGCTGTCCGCGAGATTAAAGACCGGCCAGACGCGAAAATCAATAAAATCGATCACATACCCCAGCATGATCCTGTCGATCAAATTGCCGATCGCGCCACCTAAGATCAGCGAGAACGCCACAATATATGTCCGGGTCAAATGGGCGCTGTTGCGGTAATAGTAAATATTATAGATCAACAGACCTGTGAGGATGAGCGGTATCACCACAAAGACGGAACCGCTGTCCTTAAAAAGACCAAATGCGATGCCGGTATTATGGACAAGCGTAAAATGCAGGATATTACGAAATACGACCAGCGACTCGTTGACATCCAGAATACCGCTGAAAAAAACCTTAGAAAGGCGATCGAAACCGATAATACACAAAGTCGTCACGGCGAAAATGATCAAGTCCAGCCGCGAACGTTTTTGATCGATCGTCATAGGATTGGCTTATCGTCTTGACTCAGACTTTTCCTGGCACTTCAGGCAAAGTTTGGCATGAGGGATCGCTTTTAACCGCGTTGCCGGGATCGGTTTCTTGCAAACATTGCACACCCCGTAGGTCCCTTCGGCGACACGCAGCAGCGCTTCATCGACCTGGAACAGCAATTCCCGCTCATTAGCCGCTAACCCAAGCGTAAATTCACGGTCGTACATGTCGGTTGCGACATCCGCCATATGCAGAGCATGACCTGAAACGTCACCGCCGCGGTCATTGCCGCTGCCGTTATTCTCGTCAGAGAGATTACGTAGATCTCCAGCGATCTTATCTTTGATATTTAACAACAGCTTTTTATACGCATCAAACTTAGGGTTTGACTTGGAAGTCACAGCGGATCTGGCCGCTGACTTAGCGATCGTCTTCTTGACAGCTTTCTTGAGAGTCTTCTTTGCGGGCATTCTCTACTCCCTTAAGTTGATGATGTTAACCTGCTCTATACAACGGCCACACAATGTTGGATGCACGGCATGCAACCCGACATCCGTCTTATGGTTCCAGCAGCGACCGCATTTTTCCCCTGAAGCCTTCTGGACCTCGATCGTCCACTCTGGCGTTCCCTCTTCCTTCACACTAACAAAAGAAACGATAAAAAATGATTCCAACAAAGCGCGTTTGGCGTTTAAATACGCGATGCGTTTCGCATCCGTTGTTTTGATCGTTACGCTGGCTTGCAGACCACTTCCGATCTCGCCGGATTTACGTTTTTCATCCAGCGCTTTTAACACGGCGACCCTAAGGTCCAGCAAGAGCCTGAAATCTTCCTCCACGCGTGTATTTATCCAGTGCTCCTCCACAGAAGGCCAGCTAAGCAAATGTACGCTTTTGATGCCGTCAATAGCCTGAGGCTTTGGGCTTAGCTCGTACATTTCTTCCGCAGTAAACACCATAACCGGTGCTAATAAACGGGTTACAGCGTCGAGAATATAATAAAGAACCGTTTGCGCACTCTTGCGTTCGACCGAAGAAGCGGGGCAAGTATACAGCCGGTCTTTTAAGATGTCAAGATAAATGCTGGAGAGCGTTTCATTACAGAACGCATGGATCGTTTTGAACACTTTAGGGAAATCATAGGCTTCATAAGCCTCCTCCACCTGTGTGATCGTCTGCGCTAATTGATGCAATGCCCAGCGGTCTAATTCAAGGATACGGTCATACGGAAGGATGTCCTTATCCGGATCAAATCCGCTTAAATTCCCTAATAAATAGCGCACGGTATTACGGATCTTGCGGTACGCATCGACCAAACGGTCCACGATCTCTTTGGAAATACGCACATCATCATTGAAAGAACTGGCCGCTACCCATAAACGGATGATCTCGGCGCCGTTCTGGTCGATCATTTCCTGAGGCTTGATGACATTGCCCAACGATTTGGACATTTTGCGGCCTTGGCCGTCGACAACAAAACCATGGGTCAAAACCTGGCGGTACGGAGCTCTGCCATCAATGGCCATTGAAGGGATCAATGACGACTGGAACCAGCCGCGATGCTGGTCGGAACCCTCCAGATACAGGTCCGCCGGCAATGGTTTGTTGATCATCGCGTGAAAGACCGCCTGATGACTGACGCCGGAATCAAACCAAACATCCAGAATATCTTGGGACTTGGTGAAATCGCGGCCGCCGCATTGAGGACACTTAAACCCTGCCGGCAATAATTCCGCCAGCGGCTTTTCAAACCATATCCCGCTGCCCTGCGTTTTGACTTTTTCGGCCAAATGATCGATCACTTCCGGGAACAATTTCTGTTCTCCCTTGCACCCGGCACATGATACCGCGGGTATCGGCACACCCCAATGACGCTGGCGGGACAAACACCAGTCAGGACGGGTGTTGACCATCCCCAGGATACGCTCGCGACCTGCCGCCGGGACCCATTCAACCTGGTCGACGATAGCGTTCTTTAAATTCTCTCGTAAATTATCATGGTCCACATTCAAGAACCACTGCTCGGTCGCGCGGAAAATGATCGGATTCTTGCAGCGCCAACAATGCGGATACGTATGCTGGATCGGCTGATTTAAGTACAACAACCCGCGTTCTTTCAAATTGGCAATGATCGCTTCATTCGCTTTAAACACATGCTGACCGGTAAAAGGAGCCCCTTCGTCGGTAAATACCCCCTTATGATTGACCGGCATCAAGATCGGAAGGTCATTGGCCAAACCAGTCTGATAGTCTTCCTGGCCGTGCCCGGGTGCCGTATGCACGATACCGGTCCCGTCTTCCCTGGTGACGTAATCCGCGGTCACGATCGGACAGGAAGCGCGCTTGCCAAAAGGATGTGCATACGACAACTTTTTAAGCTCGACACCTTTGACTTCTTTGACAACGGTATATTCTTTTAAGATCCTGGCGGCTAATGTCTTTTCCAAGACCAGCACTTCCCCGCCGATATCCGCGTACACATACGTATAATCCGGATGCACGGCCGCCGCGACGTTGGCCAACAGCGTCCAGGGAGTGGTTGTCCAGATCAACAACGAGGTCTTAGGTGTATCTTTTAACGCAAAACGCACATAGACTGTCGGCGAGGTATGGTCTTCATATTCCACTTCCGCCTCAGCCAGCGCTGTCTCGCAGCTAAAACACCAGTTCACCGGTTTTAAACTGCGGTACACATATCCCTTTTTGGTCAATGCGGCCAATGATCTTAAGATCCAATGCTCATACTCGGGCGCCAGCGTCAAATAGGGATTCTCCCACTCACCGAATATGCCCAGACGCTTGAACTCTTCGCGCTGTAAACCAACATATTTCATGGCATAGTCATGGGCTTTTTTGCGGAAATCAACCGTATTGAAATCACCTTTATCCGCTTTAAGATCTTTAAGCAATTGATGCTCGATAGGCAGACCATGGCAATCCCAACCTGGAACATACAACGCGTCAAAACCTTTCATGGTCTTGTATTTGATAATGATGTCTTTTAGGATCTTATTTAACGCGTGGCCGATATGGATATGGCCGTTGGCATACGGAGGCCCGTCGTGAAGAATAAAGGTCTTGCGGCCCTTGGCTTTCTGACGGATGCGTTGATAGATCTGGTCATTGTTCCAACGCTCCAAGGTCTTTGGTTCTTTCTGCACCAACCCGGCTTTCATGGAGAATTCGGTTTGGGGCAAATTCAATGTCTTTTGATAATCCATTACAAATACTTTCCGATGATGATGTCCAGATCTTTTTTCGCCTTCGCCGGGATCACATCCTTATGGGTGATGATCGCGAATTTCAAGGCGCCGGCTGCACTAAACTTCTTGATCTTGCCAACAGCCGGAATAGCGCTTTTAAGGATATTCTTGGCATTGGCCACATTCTTGTTCAAATATTCAATGATCATTTCCACCGTCACGCTGTCGTGCGAAGGATGCCAGCAGTCATAATCGGTTACCGCCGCCAGCGTCGCATAGGAAATCTCTGCTTCCCGCGCCAATTTCGCCTCGGTCAAATTCGTCATCCCGATAATGTCCATCCCCCAGCTGCGGTATAGATTAGACTCGGCTTTTGTTGAGAATTGCGGCCCTTCCATATTCACATAAGTCCCGCCGCGATGCGCTTTCACTTTAAGTGTTTTGGCAGCACTTTCCAGGATATCCGCGATCTCCGGGGAGATCGGATCGGCAAAAGCCACGTGAGCAACGATCCCGTCTGTAAAGAATGTATCGATACGGCCTTTGCGAGTTCTGTCCAAAAATTGGTCCGGGATGACAAAATCCATGGGCTTATATTTTTTGCGTAAAGATCCGCAGGCAGAGACGGACAAGATCGCCTCTACGCCCAATTTCTTCATCGCCCAGATATTAGCGCGGTAATTGATCTCCGATGGGGAGATGCGATGCCCGCGGCCATGGCGAGGCAGGAACACAACGGGTGTCTCTTCCAGCGTCCCGGTAAAGAATACATCCGATGGGTCGCCAAACGGTGTTTTGACCGCAACCTCTTTGACATGTTCAATGCCGTCGATCTGATACAAACCGCTGCCGCCGATCACGCCGACTGTTGCCATATTGTACTCCCTGATTTTTAGTCCATGAGGTTAAGGGGCAGGTCAAGCTTCCATCGGGACTCAACACCCCCCAGCCCCCGCAACAGATGCACCAGCTCGCTTGGCGCATACTGGTGGTTAATCGTTATTGTTTTGGTTAAGGTGGCATCTGACGGGGGATGTTTCGTCCCTCCTGAACTTGCCCTGCCCCTTAACCGGCTAACATAATACAAATTACTTCGCTAACTCTTTAGCTCTATTCTTTGCCGCTAATAATGCTTTCTTGACCAGCTGATCAAATTTGCCCTTGGCGAAGACTTCCAAAGCCGCTTGTGTTGTGCCTCCCTTAGAAGTCACCTTTTCCCGAAGCGTAGCGGCGTTAAATTCACTCTGCTCTAACAAATGCGCACTACCGATCAACGTTTGATAAACCAGCTCCTTGGCCTGTGTGTCATTGAAGCCAAGCTTTTTAGCTGCCGCCATCCATTGTTCCACGAATAGAAAAACGTAGGCTGGGCCGCTGCCGGATACGGCCGTCACGGCATCTAGCATCGATTCTTTGACGATGACGGTCTTACCGACGCTATTTAGAATTTCTTGAGCGATCCTTAAATCTTGCGCTTTGGCATACTTGCCCGCGGCAATACCGGTGATACCCTGACCGATCAATGCCGGCATATTGGGCATGGAACGGATCACCCGCGCCTTGCCGCCTAAATGTTTTTCAAAAAAACGCGTCGTTAAACCGGCTGCGATCGAAATGAACAGCTGACCGTTCGCGTCGATCTGCGCCAACGCATTGGGCATGTCCTGGGGCTTGACCGCGAGGATGATCACATCTGCGCTGGATGCCTTTGGCATATCCACGATCTGGACTTTATATTTCTTCACAAGCGCTTTGGCTTTGGCCGAGTCAGCTTCACAGACCATCACCTGGCGCTTAAGGCCCTTAATGATCGCTTCCCCCATGTTGCCGCCGCCTACGATCGCAATTGTCTGCATCCTGTGACCCCGTTATTTAAAAATAGCACTGCCGACGCGGACCATCGTCGATCCTTCTTCGATCGCGATCTTATAGTCCCCGCTCATGCCCATGGACATGATCCCCACATCCACGCGCTCGTGTCCGCTGAAACGGCTTTTGATATTATCCTTAATGCTCCTGAGATCGGAAAAAGTCTTGCGAATGACACCCTGATCATCCGTGTAAGGTGCCATGGTCATCAATCCTTTGATGTGCACATGTGTCAGTTGGCTGACACTTTCAATCAACGTCAGCGCGTCCTCCGGAGCTGCCCCAAATTTCTGCTCTTCGCGGGCAGTATTGAACTGCACCAGGACATCTACAACCCTGTTGATCTTAAGAGCCTGTTTTTGGATCTCCTGCGCTAATTTCAAACTATCTACTGACTGGATCAGCTTAACGACCTTAATGGCATCCTTGGCTTTGTTAGTCTGTAAGTGACCGATGATATGCGTCGTCACCTGGGGATATTTGGCCAACAACGATGGGAACTTCAGTTCCGCTTCCTGCACCCTGTTCTCGGCGATATGCATAGCGCCCGCCTCGATGACAGCACTGATATCTTCTAATGGGGCTGTTTTGGTGACCGCCACAAGGACAACATCGTCTTCCCGTCGGCCGGCAACACGACACGCCGCGCGGACATCGCTTCGGACTTTCAAAAAATTCTCTTTAACCATGGCGGATAAAATAACATAAAAGACGACGAGCGTCAATGAGGTTTAACGCCGATTTAAGGCTCACCGATCGTCTTTTTGACAAGCTGGATCACGTCCTGCAGTTTTAACGGTTTGAGGATATAGGCCGCGGCGCCATGACGCTTGAACAACGGTTCCATTTCGGAATAAGCGGTCAACACAACCACTGGCACTCGGGCATAATCGGGTAATTTGCTTTTTTCCATCATAAAGGTGTAGCCGTTCATATTGGGCATTTGGATGTCCAACAAGATCAAATCTGGTTTTTGCTCCTTCATTTGGGCCAACGCTTCAACCCCGTCACCAGCGGTCCTGATATTGTATCCAAGTTCTGAAAGCTTGCGCTTGGCGATCTCCACAATGACCGGTTCGTCATCCACCACTAAAATAGTCTTAGGCATAAATTTATTTTATCCCATCCTCTGTATCAATAAAAGGGATTTCCTGATTAAATATTTCCTCCATCACGACATTGAGATCGGATAAAAAGTCTTTAAGCACCTCCTCTATGGGGCGAGGATCCCTCGGGGAGATATAACAATCCAACGCCAAATCTTTTAATTTATAATACGCGGCATTGACGGGAAGACCGGGATAAAGTTTGCGCAAATATTGAAGATACAGGGGCATCTGTACAGATCCGCTGTCCACTTGGCCCGTCTTATAATCAATGACCAAGATAGTGCCGTCGTTCAGCTGCTCCACCCTGTCCATGCGTAGCGACACATGGACGGGGCCGCACGGTAAATTGAGCGTATCGGTGAATTTTCGCTCAATGTAGAGGATCTTATCCACATCTAGAGCCATGCGCTTACGCTCGATCTGAAGAAATCTGGACAAACGATTCTCCAGAACGACCTTGAGCAAGAATGCGTCACTGCGCTGCCCCCGGCCAAAGTGCGCGTCAAATCTCTCCTGCAGCATGCCCAGAACGATCCGGTCAAAACTTTCATCCAACACTGGCGTCCGTCCCAAGAACGGCTTGAAGGCATCTTCTAATATCCCGTGGATAAATGTCCCGACATGCTTATGCTGAGGGTCTTCCAAGAGATCATCCTTGGGCCTGATCCCCAATACATAATTCTGATAGAATGCATAAGGGTTCTGTTTATACAAATTGATGCTGGTCGCGGAAAAAACAAACCCTTTTAAATGATCGACCATGGCGCTCGTTTTTGCGGCCTGGCGCGTTTGCTGGCTAAGCTTGGAGGCAAAGGATACCCGCTCTACTGGAACGATCCCCACCTCGCCTGACGATGATTCCCGGCGCCAGATCAATTCCTCAACAAAACGGCTGCGCTGTTTTTCCGGTCGTTCCTGATAGATCAAGTGTACGTTCTTGGCTGAAGAGATGAGCCGCATGAACTGATAGCGCTGTATCTCCTCTTCCAATTCCAATCGGTCGATATTAAGCCCGATCATCACTTCACGAGGGATCAACGGCTCATAAATATTCAAATTGGGCAAGGCCCCTTCATTGACGTCCAGAACAATAACATGATCAAAGCTCAATGACCGCGTTTCGATCAACCCCAGCACCTGCAAGCCTTTGAGTGGAGAACCTTTGAACGCCACCACTTCCCGCGCCAAACGCTCCTGCATGATCCGAAGCAGATCAAGCGTCCCCAACTCCTCTTGATCAAATTCAACCGCAGCCCATTCCTGAGCAATATCCATGAATCGGCGGGCCACATGCTCATTTAATACATATTCCGAAAGCGCGCTATGACCATGAATGAAATCACTAAAGTCTTCCAACACCCGTGACAATCCCGAAAAAGACGTCATCGTTTCCCAGCAGGCGAACAATCTCTGATGCAACACCGACGACAGCTCTTTAAGCGCAGCCTTATTGACGTCCAACCCCTTCAACAACAAAGCTCTTTCTAATGAATCAAAAAATTCTTCATCCGCTAGAATATCATTGATACTGATAAAAATAAGGCCGTTAAGAGGGCTTTGGACCCCTCCAGACAAACACTGTTCTAATTGCTGGACATATAGACCCGTCACACCTTGAGAAAGCCCCATGGACAACCCTTTGACCAGCGGATGCCTTAAAACTTTTAAATAATCACGGGAATAGTACCCACCCTCTTTGATATTCTGTCTGGCCAAGATGATCAGATCCAGTAGCATATACATGGCGCTGCGCTTAAGCGGATACCCTAAAGAAACATTGAACTCTCCTGACAGCTCCGTGATCGTCGAAAGAACCGGCAGCATCGCCTCCGCTTGCGGCAGCACGATGACCGTATTGGACTTATCCGTAATATCGTTAAGGATCCCGCTGACGATCCCCGCCTGAGCATGCGTGTCAAAAGCCGCGTATAATTTCAGATCAAACCCCGGCTCCCTGACAACCGCCCCCTCTTTGATCTCCTGACCGAAATCTCGGGCGATACGTTTTAAAGCCGGCCATCGACGCTGATCTCCCTGGATCATCAGTGAAGCCTTGTGACGGGCATACAGGTCCCCAATAACAGCGCTCTCGGTGCGGTGCAGATAGAAGAAATTGCAGAACAACACCTCATCAACATCCTCAAATGCCCTCTGTGAAATATTACGGCTTGCCTGCAGATATCTATAGCCGCGGCTGGTCAACGCATGCGCATCCAAATACTCATGATAGACCCGGCGCAGATCAAATAAACTCTTTAACAACTGGTTAATATCATCCGGCACATCATAGCCAATGGCTGCTTTGGCTTTTAAGGCCAACAGCGCGTCGTGTGGCGTGTCTTCCAAGTCTAATTGTTCAATGAAATAAATGATCTCTCTGGCCCATGGCAAGAACTGCACAAACCCTTCCCGCCCTTTAAGGATCTGCGGCACATGCGTTTTGACGAGATGATGGATCAGCAAACAATGGTCCAGATCAGATAACATGCGGCGGCCGGGATTGATGGCAGCGATAAAATCATCAATGGTCATGATCACGGGCGGAACAAAAGGACCTTTGATCATCGTGGATAATTCCTTCTTTAAGAACAATGACGGGCGGTGCCCGCCGAAAACGATCTGCAGACGGCGCAGATCGCGTCCTTTCTGGATATGATCCGCATCGATCAGCCCAGCTAAAGCAGCTATGAAATTCTCGGTAAATGGGATGGTGATGATCTTAGAGCTCATACGTTAAAATGGTCACGGATACTCTCGATTGAGGATACAGTTGGGTTAACAATTGCTGATAGTCTTCCATTTGCCGCTTATACCCGCTTAAGTCACCCTGAGGTTTAAAGTCTACAGCCGAAACTTGATCCCCGATCACGATCACCCGGTCGATGCGCCGCGTTTGTCCCTGCGCGTTAACGATCTCCATTTCACAAAAGACCTTGGCCTCTTGTGGCAGTTCAAAATATCTTTTCCATTGCGGTAAACTCAACGTTTTGTATAAAAGCTGCTCATACAACGCTTTTTCCTGGGAAATCTTATAATACCCCGCTGCTGAGTCAACAGCATCCTGGATCAAGCGGACAAAGTCCCCTGCGCGCATGTTCTTGATCTGCCCTAAACAATAGTGAACGATCTCGCCTTGACGGCGTTTTCTAAGCGTTTGAGTAGACGCAGCAGTTAATTCTTCCGACCAGCCCCCGATCCACGGCTTAATGTCAGCGGGGGGCAGCAATCGCTGTTCTTCCATAACTGGCTCAACAGCAGGCTCCGGCTGTACCTGGCCATATGTGTATAGCTTTTCGGGGATCAGTAACGCAGCGGCATTGGCACTGTTGCCCGTTCGCTCCGGGATAAAAACAACCATTTCTTCAACCGCACGGGTTAGCGCCACATACATGGTATTTAGCTCAGCCATAAAGCTTTGCTTGAATTCATAGGCATAACGGTCTTTGAGCAATGGACAAAAACGCGTATATGGATCTTTTAAGCGGAACATCCTTAAACCCTCCGGGGTCTCATCCCACAAAAAAGATTGTCCACCACTCTTCTCCCCCGCCCCAACCTTGATCGACATTTCCAAGAACGGGATAATGACGCAGGCATATTCCAGCCCTTTGGCCTTATGAATGGTCAAGACAGAGACAGCGTCCAATGACGGCATGGGTACAAAACGCTCCTGATCCTCAAGAGCATCGAAATATCCCAGGAATGTGTCAAGGTCGCAGCCTTTCTCTTCCCTTAACTTGATAAGCTCCAGCCAATGCATCACAAAGCCCTGTTCCTCTGGAAAAGCCTGAAGGACGTTCAATTGACGACAAATGCTTAAAGCCATTTCATACAATGGGTATATCCCCGCCGCCAATAGATACGGCGCGAAATATCCCTCCCACGATCGGTCAAAACGCTGCTTGAAGATCTGATGATACGCAAAATCACCAGGTGATGACTTAGTCGGCCTGTTCTCAAACAAGAACGCTTCCATCGCTTCTTTTGACTCTCCGGCCGCTTTTAGAAAGAGCGGAGAAGTGATAAAATCCGCGAAAGCAGCATTGTCGGACGTATCGCTTAAAAAACGCAATAATGCCATCATGTCCCTGATCAACCAATGGTTTTTGATGTCGCTGGTCCGCTCCGACCTTGCCGGGATGCGGTTTTCCATTAACCAGCCGGTGATCTCCTCGACCTCACTATTATTGCGTGCCAGGACGGCAATATGTTTTAAGCCATGCCGCTTGCGGCAGTCCTCGATCGCCTCGATCACCTTTCTTTTTGTAAGCTCCGTTCGTTCCTCCTTTAGCTTGCCGCAAATCATTTCCACCCGCACACGGCCAAACGGAGATCCATCCTTAGGCTGCTGGCGCGAGAACGCAAAGACATCACTGATCGCGCGTCTGTCCTCGTCAGTAAAGACAATATCCTTCTCCACCAAACGGTCCTGGGTCTGCAGGTCGTTGACCATGCGCATCAGATTTTCCCCAGCAAAGACCTCATTGTTGAACTCCACCACAAAACGGCGGCTGCGGTAATTCATCTCCAGGTTTTCCTGTTTGACCGCATAGGCTTTAAGCTCACTGGGAAGCTGGTCGAACAACAGACTCTTGCCGCCGCGGAAGCCATAGATCGCTTGTTTCTTATCTCCGACGTAAAACAGGCTTCCGCCGTGAGAGAGGGATTCTTCCACCAAAGGTTTGATATTCTGCCACTGAGCCTGGGCCGTATCCTGGAATTCATCGATCAAATAATGATCAAAGCGCGTGGCCAAACGGTAATAGACCTCGCTGATGCTGACAAGATCATCCGTGAACAATTCCCCGGCTTTTTTATTCAACTCTTCGAGGAAAATAATATCCTCCTGCTTTTGGATCAATGATAAGCAGCGCATCACCCCGTCGTAAAGATCAATGTATGGGTTAAAAACAGCATAGGACTCGCATAATACGATCTGATTTAACAGCGAACGCACCTTCTGCCACTTTGACACACATTGGGACGGGATCGCGGCATCGTCCTTTACAGGGATCTCCTCTCGGGCAAAATAGCGGCTTAACGCGTCGATATCAAATCCTTGCGTGTGCGCCACATGGAATTCTTTTAAAGCATTGATAAAGCGTTTGTCCGTCTCTGGGGGCAGCAGTGGCAGGACCTCCCCAACTACACCGATCATCTGTTTCTTTAAAACATGCACATCTTTATCGCTAGCGGCAAACGGCAGCAAGGCTTTCTGAAAAGTATTATTCTGTTTGAAGAGGCTCTTGATGACCAACAGCAGATCATCCTTAGGGAACCAATTCCCGCGATTCTCCAGGAATAAATACTGACTGATGAAACGTTCAAACAAATTCTTGACCTGCGGATCTAAATGGGATTTATCGATCAAAGAATCAAGACTTAACAGCAAATACTCCATGGAATCCCGCTCGATCTTGAACTTGGCCGATAGACCTATCTTAAACGCGCACCCGGCAAGCAGTGTATTCATAAAACTATCGATCGTCTGGACGTTAAAATAATGGTAGTAGCGAATGATGTCTTCCATGACCGCCCCAGCCACCTGCTTGGCCTGGGGGGCATCCATTCCCAAAGGATCCAGTATCTCACTAACCTCTTTACCGGACAGTTTTCCCAAGGCTATTCTTTTCACAAGCGTGATGATGCGCTCTTTCATCTGTGCTGCGGCTTTATTCGTAAAAGTGATCGCCAGGATATGTTTCAAACTTTGCGGAGACTTCAGGGAGGTGACAAGCAGGATCTGCACATAGCGTTTGGCCAGCGCGTAAGTTTTTCCGCTTCCGGCGGAAGCGTTAACCACGCAGACCTGAGAGTATTCTTTAAAACCGCTCATGGCAGGGATTTATAGATCGGGTCCTCAAGTATCTCTCTTAACACGGCGACGGAAGCTTGCTGAAATGTTTGACCTGGCTTTAATCCCCAGTCTAAATTCGTTTTGCCAACCTCATCGAGACTTTTCAACAATCGTTTGCGCTGCACGGCAGTGATGGCTAACTGCTTACCCTTCTCATCAACATTGGACGCGCTGCGCAGGATCTTGGTCAACATGACGCTGGCGGCAATGATATTCTTAAACGCCTCTTTGCGTTTAAGAGCGAGCTCTACCTGTGCATCCAGAAACGCCGTTTCATTCTTGCGCGTCCCCAGACCAGTGCTTTTGATGGCGTTCCATTGATCCCAGATCTGCTTCTCTTTATCATTGATCCCAATGACCGTATTGCAGCCCACAATGAAGGAATCGGCAGATTTCTTGATCAACGCATTAGGCGAGTTTAGGTACGGCGCAATATAATTCTTCGCCACTCTTAAGTCCGCATTATCCTTGATCAGATAAGACAGAAAACCCCGCATGACGGTAACGTCTTTGGCCCCTTTAAGATCTTTAACAGGGCTTGAGCGGTGCCAGCGTTCATGCACCGCCTTAATGTACACTAAAGCCGCAATAAAACTGCGGACATATTCATATTTCTGGATGTCGGGATTATTTTTGGCAAATTCTGAGGCAGGGACAGCATAGCTTACACCGCCCAGCAAAAGGCTAAAACTCAAAAAGAAGAACGCTATTTGCTTCATGCTTACTTGAGGATGTTCTTGATTTCAGCAAGGAATGTTTCTCTCTTCAACGGCTTCTGCAAATACCGGATGCCCATCATCTGGCCGATACGGGAATCGATCTCCTGGTCGCGGGAGGTCAGCAATAGAATAGGGATCTCTTTATAAGGAGAATCGAATTTGATCTTATGGCAAACGTCATACCCGTTAAGTTCCGGCATCATGATATCCAGTACGATCAAACTCGGTTTTACTTCCTTGACCTTCACAAGAGCGTCAATGCCGTCGCTGGCCGTATCCACATCAAAACCTTCCGCCTCCAGGATACTTTTAACTAATTTCACAATGGCTGGATCGTCATCGACAACTAAGATCTTTTTCTTCTCTTGTTTGGACATACAATGCCCCTCTCTTCAATGTTGGGATTTTATTTATTGTACTTGGCCACCAAGCCTTGAGCAAGACTAAAGTTTCTTAAAATGCCACTGCTGGGCAAAGGCCACCGAAGCACCCGGCTTGATCTCAACTAAAGGCGCATGGAGCTCGATCTCTGCGTAATCCGCGCTCTGCGCGTTAAAGACCTCGACAGCGCTTTGGTGCGCGTAGGACGCCTGAGCGTCGAACGCAAAATTTTTCAGCCACACAACCTCTTTGGGACCGCCCAAAGGCATTTTAATGAGCACTTTCCCTTCTGTCGGCATGCCGCCGTATTTGAACAAGACGGGATGATGGCAGAATATTTCCGCCCAACCATGCTCTTCTTTCACGATTGCTTTGACATCCGGCAATGTTTTATCCTCATGATGATAGGAACGGATCGAACCTTTGCGGGCTGGGATGAAAAACTCACAGGGTCTTGGGATCTGTGTCACATTCCAAATACCTTTTAAGATGGACTGGTCAGTCGTATTATGGAACTCTTCCTCCAAATGGACGATGCCGGCCCCATCGAGCTTGACCTTGCGGACGATCTGCAGGCCAGTCTCCCGGCATACAGGAGATGTCATGACCGCAGTCTGTTCCATCCAGGACAGCGCATAAGGTCCCGCATCCAATTCCAGCGGAGGGATCCCTTCTGTCCATGAGGACTGGGGAGAAACCCATGTCTTATCTCCGCCCAACACACGGAAACCCAATTCTTTCTTTTTAGCAGCAATGTCTTCGATGGATGCCGGATCAATGACCATACCGGCAACATCTTTGGGGATATACAGGAGTTCTTTGCCTTCGAAACGGACAGACAAGATACGTCCGCCAAGCGTAGGCGTAATGACAAGGCTTAAGGGCCCGCTTTTCAGGCGCCAGCCTTGAAGGGAAAACACTTCAATAGGATCAGTATGGACGGTAAACAATGAACAATCGTTCTTTCAAATTAATCGGACAGCGTTGAGGCGGCCATTATCTCCTCGATCTTGGCAAAACGTTTTTGGTAATCAGCCCTAGACCGTTTAATGACTTCCAACGCTTCCTCGCGCCCGTACACATGAGTGATCTCGCAGATACGCTCTTGTGATCCAGGCAAATCTTTATATGTTAAAAAATAATGTTTTAAACGGTCGATGAACGCCCGAGGGCAATCTTCAATATTCTGCCACTGGCTGTATAACCCGTCCCCCTGCATGACCGCAATGATCTTATCATCCGCCTGCCCCTGATCGATCATGCGAAAACCGCCGATCGGCATGGCTCGAACCAGAATATTCCCATGACTAATGACCTTCTCTGTTAACACGCAAATGTCCAAAGGATCCCCGTCCCCCGTAACAGAAGCACGCCCCGTCCTCTCCTTGGACAACTGGGCAACGCTCTCCGAACAATAGGTTTGCGGGATAAAACCATAGAGTGTCGGACAAATGCTGGAATACTTCTGAGGTCGGTTGACTTTTAAGAAACCGCTAAATTTATCGATCTCGTATTTGACCGTATCCGACGGAACAGTCTCAATATAGGTATTGACGAGCTTCGGGGCATCTTCCCCGATACTGACCCCGTGCCATGGATGCGCGTGCATCAACAGCCCTAATGTGCGCCATAATTCCTGATCCGCAATATTCATAACTTCCTTTCCTCATTGAACAACGCCATTAAGTATAACAAAGTTTTCGTTAAAATCACCAATAAAATACGGATTGATGCTCTCCGGACAAAATACGCTCGACGACCCCCATGACATCCGCAGGAGTGATGGAATCAAGCTTACCTGACTGCATACGGGAACGCGCGTCTACTTTCACGCTTTCAAGAGGCTTATTGGCCAGGATATAACCCTTGGGGCCGAACGGGGCCCAGCGCTCAGGGTTGATCCCCGGCTGGTCCCGCAGGAATAAACTGATCACATCGATCCCTACACCGCTGGCCACATGGACAGGCCCAGAATCATTGGAGATAAGCAATCGGCAGCGCCTGAGCATAGAGGCCATTTGTCCGACACTGCATTGCCCGGCTATATCATGCACCCCGGCGCCAGAAGCATTCTTGATCCTGGAGGTGATCGCTGCTGTTTCTTTTCCTCCAATAAGCAGCACATCAAACGCATAACGCTGCCTCAACGTCTTGATCAATTCAATAAAAGATCCTTCCGGCCAGATCTTCGTCGGGTCAGATGCCCCAGGGTGTATCGCGATCACATTTCCCGCCGTTAAATGCTCTCGATTAAAAAATTCCATGGCCCACGATTCAGCCGCTTTGGGACTGGGAATAAAGATCTCTGGAACTGCATGCTCGACACCAACAGCATGCGCCACATCCAGACAATAACGTACCTCATGTTTTTGCCCTGTGTGACGCTTGTCTTTCAGTGGGTTGGTCAGCAGCCAGCCCCACTTGTCATTCTTGTACCCCACTCTTACCGGGATACCCGCGAGATAACAAGCCAAATTATAACGGCGCTTGGTGTGGAATATCAGAACGGCATCAAAACCTCGGCTGCGGATATCCCTGGCTAAATATAGAGCCCCCATAATACCTTTATGACGCCCCAGGCGGTCATCGATCATTACTTCATTGATATAGGGATTGCCATCGACAAGCTCCTTTGTCGCCGGTGACACCATGACCGCTATCTGTGCCTGGGGATACGCATGACGCAGGGCTTTAAAAACCGGGGTTGTCAACACAACATCGCCGATACGGTCCGTCCGGATGATCAAGATCTTAGCGCACTTGTTTAACAGCATCCAGCACATCCTCCACACTGATTTGTGTCATATCACGGCCTTTATGCACAACAATGTTTGCTGCCCCCCAGGGACCGTATTTGGCTTTATCTGTAGGTCCCCATAAAATAACCTGCGGCACTCCCAAATAATTTGCTAAATGCATGATGCCGCTGTCATGGGCGATCAGAAATCCCGCCCTTAAAAGTACGAAGCCAAGCGTCCTTAAATCCGTCTGACCGGCTAAAGAAACAACATCCTTAGGCGCGAACACCAGATGTTCCTTGATCAGGCGCTCATCGCTCCCATCACCGACCAAGATGATCTTTCGGCCTTGCTGCACCAGCGCATTCAGCAATTGCTGATACCGCGCGATCGGCCAGCGTTTAGCCTGATCCGCAGCACCCGGGGCGATAACAATAAAATCCTCAAAAGGAAGTGTTAAGGAACTCACAACAATGGCACAACGGGGCGCATCTAGCTTCGCCCCTGGGAAAACAGCGCTTAACCGTCCCAAATGCTTTTGCAGCATATGCCCATTGGCTCTTGAAGGCAATAGCGGCGTCCTCCAATGATGCGACAGCAAGACCGGCAAAAGTGTCTGCCTCAGATCAACGATCACATCAAACTTATTGGCATTTAGGTCCCGATACCATGCCGCGTTATAGCGAAATGTCTGATGCTTCTCAAAAACAATCGTTCTGATCCTCGGCTGACCAGAAAACAACGACCCCGCTTTTGGCCCAACGACCACGGTGATCCGAGCTTGAGGGAAACTATCCAGTAGCACATCGATCACCGGAGCTGTTAAGACAACATCCCCGATATTCGATAGCGATATCACTAAGATCTCAGTGACCGGCGAGTCTTTGGTAAGCTTGCAGCACTTCATTAACGCTTATGCCTTTCATGCACACATTATCCGCGCATCCCAAATGGTAACACGGCGCTTTATTGCAACCACATTCATGGAATAAAATACATTTCTGACCATACCCCCTTGGCCCAGTTATCTCTTGCCTTGTCGGACCGAACAATGCGATCACATTCGCTCCAACGCTGTTGGCCAAATGCAAAGGACCTGAATCCGCAGAGATCACGGCCTGCGAGTGCGCATATATGGACAGTGATTGTCCCAACGTTGTTTGGCCGCATAAATTCAACGCCGCAGCGCCGCTCTTTTCTACGATCGAAGAAACAACATCTTTGTCTTTGTCGGACCCGGTAAATACAAGCTTCACCCGCAGCGCGCTTAAATGCCGCGCTAACTCCGCCCAGCATGCCGGCGGCCATTGTTTTAAGTCCCAATTCCCCCCGACATTTAATACAACATATTCCCCCGGCACAGGCGGCTCAGCCTTGGGCGCATTTAACCTATAACTGCGCGACCGAGCCACAATGCCTGCTGCTTCTACCACCTTTAGATAGTGATCCATCCGATGAGCCCCTTCGGATGAATTGTCGACGTGACACGACATCAACCACGGCCACTTACTAAACCCGATCCGACTTTTGATCCCCGCAAGCCAGACGATCAAGGCTCTTGACAGCGAGGCGTGCAAGACAAATGCCGTATCGAATCTTTTGGTTCTTAAATATCCTATCAATGCCGCTTTCTGCCAGGGCCAAAAATGAACCCCCTTCTCATCCAGCACAATGATCTCGTCAATATCGCTGCAATAGCGCAAAACTTCAGCCACGCGACTGACGCACAAACAGGTGATGCGCGCGCCAGGATGAGCGCTACGGATGCCGGCAAAGACCGGTAATGAAAAAACCGCATCCCCCAGCCAGTTGACATTAACGACTAGAACATTCTTCATAACAGAGGCGCGTCTCCATGACCATGCGGTCAGCACTGAATAATGAATTGATCCTTTTGCGCGCGGCTTCAGCCATAGCCTTGGCCTGCTTCGGATTCTTGATAACCGTTATGATCTTGTCCGCCAATGCCTGATGGTCGCTTGGAGGGACCAGTGATCCCGTCACACCATCTTCGATCAGATCGACCAAGCCGCCAACGCGCGACGCCACGACCACCACGCCGCTTGCCTGCGCCTCCATCACTGACAAGCCCAAGCCCTCCGATAGCGACGGCATGACAAACACATCCAAAAGCGGAAGAAGCGCTGCGGTTTGATTGACCGCCGGCAAGAACTTCACATTACTGCTCAGATCACGTTTGATCACACATTCCTTAAGATAAGTCTCCTGATCCCCTTGGCCAACGATCCAGAGGCAGGCATTCGGGAATTGTTTTAATATCACCGGCATGGCCGCGATCAGCACATCGATCCCCTTAACGGACGATAAACGCGCAATGATCCCGATGACAGGATTACCGGTGATATGCTTTTCTTCCCGGATAATACCGCGCTGTTTATCATCAAGCGTCGCGAACCGCGCGCTGTCGATGCCGTTGGGTATCAAGGCAATACGATAATTAGGGACATTGAACCCGAGCTCCAAATGTTCCTTAAACGGACCACTGATAGCGATGACCTTTTTCCCCCAGCAAGGGAACATCAAACGAAAAAGTTTCGGCCTAAAGAACCCGTGACATGTGGTCATGTACGGGACACCCTTGAGCCTTGATATAATTGCCGCTAACACCGCCGTGACCCTGGTCTGCGCATGCATCAGTTGAATATCATTGTCTTTAACGAACTGAAGTATTTGGGGAAGGACAAACCATAACTTTGGGTTCCCCTCAGAACTGGTCTTTAGATCCATGGTCACATGGACGACGCCGCATTCTTTAAGCATCCCTTCACAATCCCCGCCGGAAGAAACTACCCAGACTTTATCACCAGCCGCTTTAAGGCCTCGCGCCAGCGTCAGGACATAGGTCGTGATCCCGCCTGCATTAAAATGGTTGGTCAATAACACCACGTTCATCGCATTAATTCCTTGATCTTCGCCAGCACATCTTCCGCCGTGATCTGCTTCATGCACGCGTGTGTGCTGATCTTGCACGTCCCGCTGTAGCACGGAGAACATTTCATAGGTTGGCGCATCACGACCCCGCGGCCGATCGGCGGCATATGCCGTTTGGGATCCGTGGGCCCAAATAGAGCCACCACAGGCACGTTCATCGCCGCTGCCACATGCAGCGGCGCCGAATCAGCACTCAGATACACCTTGGCCCTCCCCACCAGCGCGGCCAACTGCATAATATTGGTCTTCCCCGTCATATCCGAAGGTTTTGATCGCGCTTTAGCAACGATCGCCCGTGCTGCTGCTTTATCTTTAGCTTGCCCCGTCAAGAACACACGGATATTCCGAGAGGCTAGCAAGTCGCACAGTTTCACCAAATGATCGATCGGCCAATTTTTGCTGGGCCAGCGGTCAGAGGCCGCCACATTGATACCCACCATGTCTTTCACATTCCCCAGCCACTCTCCATCCAACAGACTTTGCGCATATTCCTCATCTTTTGGCGACGGCCATAATTCCAGCCGTGCATGTTTATCATAGGGAATGCCCATGTGCCTAAGCAGTTTGAACTGATGCTCAACAGGTGGCAGCAAAGGCTCATCATTCTTGATACGGTTAGACAACAGCAGTGAAAACTTGCCGTTATCAAAACCCAGCGTCATTTTGGCAAAACTCAAAAAACACAGCCTGTGGCTTAAACGGTTATTCTGCAGATCGATCACTTCATCAAAACGGTAACGCCGAAGATCACGACCCAGCTCCCATTCCGATTTCAGATTCTTGTGCTTAAGATCAAAAATGATCACATTATTAATATACGGGCAGCGTTGTAGGACACTTGATCCTTCCGGCGATGTCAGGCAGTGGATACGGGCATTTGGGAACTTTTCGCGCAACGCTTTTAGGGCGGCAGTGATCAGCACCACATCTCCCAGCGCTGTCAGCTTAATGACTAATATATTGCGGGCATCCAGGACTTCCTGATAAACATTCAGCGTTGCATCAGCCATATGCTTGATCGTATATCGTTCATCAATGCGTTTTTGCGATCCCTCGACTAGATGCGCCGCCATTTGCGGATCCCCGAGGATTCGGACCACAGCCTTGGCCATGCCTTCAGGGTCTTTAGGCATCACCAACAGCCCTGTCTGACCATCGTCAATGATCTCAACAACCCCTCCGACCTTGGTCGCCACAACAGGCACACCAGCGGCCTGCGCCTCAAGGATGACCCTCCCAAACGCCTCCTGGGTGATCGTCGACAGCACAAGACAATCGCTTTGCGCCAGTAATTGCGGTATATCCCGGCGATTGCCTAGAAATTCCACATGCGCGGACAATCCCAGCCTCTTAGTGAGCATCACCAGTTCATCTTTATAGGCTTTCTTTTTTACAGGAGCATCCCCGATGATCTGGATACGGACATTAGGCATATGACGGACAACCAGCGACATGGCTTTTAAAAAATACGGATGACCTTTAAGCGGCGTGAGACGGCCGATCATCGAAATGACCTTAGGCGCATTGGCTGGTTTATCCGCACGCTTGATCTGAAAACGGGAGAGGTCAACGCTGCGAGGGATGATCCTCACAATGTCTGCTGGAACGCCGAAATCATGGACCATGTGCCGTCCGATCACCTCGGAGATCGCGATGACCCTCTTCCCCCACCCCATCGGACTGCTAAAAAAATGCGATGAATAATACCCGTGACAAGTGGTGACTAAGGCCGCATTGGTCTTACGGCAGGCAAAAAAAGCGACCCAGGCGGGAACCCGGGAACGTGCGTGGACGATCTGGATATCTTCTTTCTGAATGATCAGAACAAGCTGCTTAACACAAGACAGGAACGTAAAAATATTTTTCTTATGGACGGGCAGCGCATAATGGGTACAGCCGATCTTGTTTAATTCCTCAACTAGAACGCCTCCATTGGAAACAACGACGGGCTTATGGCCGTTTGCCATTAAGTATTTGGCGAAATCAACCGTTCCGGTCTCTACCCCGCCTACATTGAGTTCTGGGAGGATCTGCAGTATGTTCATGACAGCATATTCTCAAACGCTTTTTCGACCAAGGCATTATCCGGCAATGTTTTTAGGACGATCTTATTGCTCATCATTTTCGTGATCCCGTTGGCAACCTCTTTGATCGAACAGGCCAACACAAATCCCTGGTCGCTTAAGCCCATCACAAAACGGTCAAATTTATCAGCAGCTTCTTTCTGGTCATACGTCCCCACGGGTTTGAACACGATGGTGCGCTTGCCTGAGGACAAAGCCTCCGAGACCATGGAAATACTTTCACCAGAGACGATCACCAGGTCGCTTAAACTTAAGATCCCGCCCATGACATATGGAGCATTATTGGAATTAGCGATGACGCATAACGCGGTGCGTTCAAAATTCTTCAATTCTTTAAGAACAACCCCCTCGACCTCGGGCGGCGTCCGCCTGGAGGTGGTGATCAGGATATCCGCATTATAGTGAACCGCGGCTTCTTTGAGCTTATTGACAAGTAAGCGTATCTGGACTTCATCAAACTCTACCCCTTTCGTATTACCGCCCAATAGCACACCGATCTTAAAACGGACATTGCCCTTTAAATGGGAATATTGCGACAGCAGCAGTTCTTCCTGTGTTCTCAAATACGCCGGCGTGATCACATTCAATGCCGCTTTGGTATAAATGGTCCGATCCCCCTTGACGTCGTTTTTATGGTCATGTTCAGGAGCGATGGCAAGGTCAAAATGCCTCCAGGGAACAAGTCCTGCTTTTAGGATGCAGACAGAGCGAATATCCAAACAACGTTTAAGGAAGAAATTGATCCCCCCCGCCGCTGAACCGCTGGAAATAACCCAGTCCGCCCGCTCTTTGAATAATCGTTCACTCGCCTCAGGGGTCAAAAAAAATGACAAATCACTTTCATCCGCATCAAGCCCGCTTAAAGACAATACCCAAACATACAGCGCGAACATTCTAGCTTTAAAGCGGCTTTGGAATTCGATGCGTACCGACTTCTGACTTACGGCAAAACCTCTTTTCCTGAGCACTGAAGAAAGTTTAGCGGCCGCCGCCTCGGACTGACGCAAATGTCCGGTCTTTCCGTCGTCAATGATCAGAACACCGGCCTGGTTTGAATATTTAAACACTTTATAGGACCACAAATACTCCTGCGGATGCGCCCTCAACAATTCATCAAAGATCTTCACCGCCCGTGTCAGCGCCTCTTTCAGGCCCGCCGCAGAATCATCCAGATCTCTCAGATCCAACGCTTTGAGCACTCGCAGTTTATTGAGACCATCGGCCTGGCGTTCGATCCACACCGGACATATTGGGGCCTTCAATTTGAGAGCTAAACGCAGCGCTCCTGTGGACATGGATGCCGTTCTGCCCAGAAGATCAGTGATCACACCTTCTTTCCCCCCCTGATCGAGGACCAGGGAAACAAGTTCATTATTCTGCAAAGCCCGAATGATGTCGCGCGTTACTCCGGTTCCAGGGGCGATGATCTTTGCGCCCGCTGCCGCCCGATACTGAGTCAACAGATCGTTGATCCGGGGCACTTTCGGCTGTTCATTGGCCACAACATTGTAAGCATATCCCAGCGTACTCCCGACCAAACTGGCCAATTCCCAACTGCCAGAATGGATCCCGACAAGAATAAGCCCTTTCTGCTTGGCAAGCGCATCTTGAATATGTTCCTCCCCCTCAAAACGGACAAAATTCTTCCAACCCTCCTTCTTGATCTTGGGCAGACACATGACATCAACAAAAGATTTTGTAACGGAAATAAATACAGCGCGTGTTAATGCCCTGATTTCTTGAGGGGTCTTCAATGCGGCAAAAACTATTTTCAAATTACGGGTAATGATGCGTCTTTTTTTCGGCAGCACATAAAAACAAAGATTCCCAAACACATGGGCTATCGCGAGTGCCATGCGGTAAGGAAGCAAACGGAATACAGCCGCCGTGAACTTAATGACGCACAACAGACATGATTCTTTCAAGGAAGACATTCTTGCCATTCGTGATTTCCAGACCTATCGCTAAATAATAAACTTTAAAACCATCCCAAATATCCTTAAACGCCGCCAGCTTGACCGCGTCTTTATGAGTGGTGATGATGTTGACGACATTATGCTCCTGTGCCCATTTGCGCATCTGGACCATATCTTGGGCACTATAACTATGGTGATCCATGAACCCAAAGACATTGACCGCCTGAAATCCGGCTTGCTGCAAACTATGCCGGAACGCACCGGTATCTCCTATCCCGCAAAATCCGACAACAGAGATCCCTTTAAAATGCGACAGATCAATATGTGATCCGCTAAAAACATCCACGCAATCGATCGGTTTATGGATCGATGTGGCCACCAGCGATCGAGGCGCGAACGCATTCAGTTTTCGGGTCAACAGATCGAGCTTTCCGTCAGGATGGTCGGATTTTGTCACGACGAATACATCCGCGTCAGCCAATGCCCCAAGTGGTTCGCGCAAGATACCCCGTGGAACAACATGGCCGTTGCCAAAAGGGTCTGCCGCGTTGACCGCGACGATATTCAAATCCCTGGCCATCTGCAAATGTCCGAAAGCATCATCACAAACAAACACATCCACCGCGTGATGCTTCAAACAATCTTCAATGCTGCGGCTGCGGTCGGCCCCAGTCAAGATCGGAACGCCAGGCAGCCGCTGTTTTAACATCAATGCCTCATCGCTGTAGAGCTCGCCCTGGGGCATGTACCCGCGGATCAATACGGCCGGTCTTAATTGCCGCTGCTGCAAGGCCTCCACAATGGCGATCACCAGCGGTGTCTTGCCAGCACCTCCAAGAGTAATATTTCCAACACTGATCACGGGTTTTAAAGCTCGGTACGCGCGCAGCACTCCTGACGCATAAAGCCTCCGCCTGGCCAGCGCCAGCCCGCCATACAGCAGACTTAATAACCACATCACACATTTGACCAGACTGTCTAAGACCCCGCAGGTACGATCGGTCATTAATTTATAACAATAAACCTTTAGAGACATAAAGCGATCAGCTGCATGATCTTGTAGCCGGCCCCCTGATTATGATCGATCGTGGCCTTAGCCCGGCGGCCAAGTTCGACCCTTTTATTAGGATCTCCCATCATTTCATCAACCTTCGCCGCTAATTCTTTACGGTCTCTGACGACCACCACAGCCTGATCTTTTTTAAAATACGCCAGTACATCCCGAAAATTTTCCATGCGTTCCCCGACAATGACGGGCTTGGCAAAGAATGCCGGCTCAATGATATTATGCCCTCCGCCAACGCACAAACTTTTCCCCACGAATACCAGCGAGGCGTAAGCGTACAAACTCCTTAAATGCCCGATCGTATCCACGATGGTCACAGCATTGGGATCATAACGGCTCATGCGGGACTGGGAAAATAACGCGTAATTAAACCCGCTGGCCTTGACTAGATCTGATATCTCCTTAACCCTTTGGACATGGCGCGGCGCAATGACCAGTTCCCATTGAGGGTAGGTCTTCTTTAACTGCTTAAACACATCCAGAATGATCTTTTCTTCTCCAGGATGAGTGCTGCCCGCGATCCACAACGGCCCCTTGGGCGCGAAACCAGCAACGTGCATCTGCGCATCTTCGGCCTTAGGCAGGTCGTCGAATTTAATATTGCCCACACACCACACCCGATCCGCAGGCGCTCCCAATTCTTTGATACGGGCCGCGTCCACTTCACTTTGCATGGCAAAGATATTCACGTAACTTAACACCTTCCTTAACATGCCGCGCACCATTTTATATTGACCAAATGACCTATCGGAAATGCGCCCATTGATGACCGCAATGGGGATCTTCTGTTTATGCAGGGACTTAAATAAATTAGGCCATATCTCGGTCTCGACCGAAATGTACATTTTAGGCTTGATGAGCTTGACGATCTTGGAGGTGATAAGGCTAAAATCAACTGGGGAAAAGATCACCGTGACGGTCGTTCCAAAACGTTTCTGCGCATATTCATAACCGGTCACGGTCGTGACGGAACAGATGATGCCGATACCCGGCCATCGGTCGCGCATTTGCTCGATAAAACGTGACACCGCGGCAACCTCCCCGACGCTCACCGCGTGGATCCAGATAGACCGGGAATGCCCCAGCTTCGCCACTTCATCCGGGGTGAATTGCCCTAATCGCTGGCGGAAACCAGGATGCCAGCGCCCGGTGAATTTCAAGAAAGGCGCGTAGGTGATGCAATAGAGAAAAAACACTAGTTCATAGAGGATAAACACGGGGGTATTGTACTATTAAACCAACCAACAAGCCATAAAAAACAAGGAGGTTTTTAGGGGTTATGAGGCGCTGGCCAGCACCTGTGTTTCGCTTTCTTTGAGAGAACTGAACATGGGCAGCGTGGTGACAGGTTTGATCTCAAGGATGGTGGGGATAAAGCCTTCAATGCCCTGAAGCATTTTCATATCCTGCTGAGGCAAAGGCAGCGGCACGCCGCGACCGTCGCGCTTGATCTGGAAATTCAAATTCGCCGCGTTTAAGTCGATACCACCTTTTTTATCAGCAGACATAGCTTGATTTGCGCGCCAAATCCCATTACCATCACTATCAAGTAAGGCTGCCGGTTTTACACCCTTTACTTCAGTTTTATTAAACTCTTTTAAGAACGGTCTTAAAAGTGATGTTAATTGCGGTTCAAATCCCGCATCTGTTAATATCACCGTTGTATTTCCTTCTTTTACCTTGACCTCATTGGCATCAACAGATATCACCTCTTGGGCTCTTAATCGATTAAAGACCATCATTGGATCAAACTTTGATCCAGATAAGGCTGTTTGTAATTTATTTCTGAATTCAACCTGAGGCATCGAGACTATGACAGGAACCTCTATTCCGACCAACCCATTGGTTATTCTCACACCAACTCCAGATGTTCTTTGCCCATTCTCCGCTACAGCGATGATCTTTTTACCAACTATTTTTTCTTCTGGGATAGCGGCACTTTTTATAAATAGACCATCCCCTGCGTCAAGCCCTTTTCTTAATTCAGCTAATTGTTCCGGAGTTGCTTTCGGCACTGGTACACCTGAATTCATGGCTAATCCGGAAGCTGTCGATCTTATGCCTGATATTGTAACCGCAGGTAAAATACTAATATCAGGATTAAAATCAGGCAATTGATCCGTAACAAATCCACCCCGCATACCAACGCCCTTTATAACACCTTTTACAAAAGTTGCCTTCGCCGCATCTCTACCCGCCGCCATGGCCGAGTCACTTTGTTTAATGATCTCCGCTGTGACTTCATTGGGCACCAATCCAATATTCTTCACATTATCCAACGACAACGCCGCCCCCCGCTTAATGCGCGGCATCACTAATTCCCCAACAAGATAGCGGGTTAGAAAAGCCCTCTCGACTGCAGGCAATAAATTCCCTGTTGACATGCCTTGCACTTGCTCATACAACGCGATCGCGGCTCTGACTTGCGAATTTACGGTTTCCAGCGCAACCTCAAAAGATGGACCAGACTCTTGCGAGACTTGACCGATCGCCGCATATATTTGTTTTCCTTTATCAGACAGATCCGCAACAGTCATCCCCGCCATCGCTGGATCAATATAGAGTTTGGCATATTCCACAAAAACCTTGCGGTCATCTAAAGCAACAGCGATCTGTTTATCATCGCCGCTTACTTCCTCACTAAATCCTGGCTTGTAAAACCCAAGGAACATCGTGCCTAGAAGAACATTGTACTGTTGGACCTGTTCCTTTGAACCATGCTTTTCCAAAGCAGACTTATACGCAGAAAAAGCATTTAACCGTTCTGCAAATACTTTGGCTTTTGTCGCATCCAGAGGAAACTGAGGCTGCTGGGCCAGAAAAGACATGCCTGCTGTTAATGTTTCACGATCGGCATCACTTAATCGTTTTTTATCTGTAAGAGCGTGAAAATTAAACATAAAATCTTGAATATCCAGAAAACTCGACCGATTGATCGCTTGCCCGCTGGCATCACGGGTTAACAGCATCGATGCGGCCAGAGATGCGATCGCTGTGCGTCTGCTCGCCATTGCCGCATCGCTGTACATGCTGATCACCGACCCATTGGTCGAAGGCCGTTGAAAGTATGTCGCAAGAAGCGCATTTGTTAATTCGTCCCCCAAAGCTTCTTGCATCGCCACTCTGGTCTTTGCAAAAGCAGGGTCTTCCACCGGCGCCTTGAACAGCTTATAAAGTCTAACATTCCCTTCGACCACACCTAAATAACCTAAATTCGCCATCCATCTAAAGAAATTCGTGACCCCTTCCGGGTTTTTATTGGCTGCCGCAACAAAGTTACGGATCTCCTCGGTGGTCACACCGTCTTTCGCATAAGCCCCGTCTTTGATCCAAACATAACCCTTCATCCCTCGACCCTGATCATCCTGCCCCACTGTCAAGGTAAAGTGTGCTTGTGAAACACCCGATCTAGGACCCAAACGCTCCAACACCGTTAACCCGTGATGTAGATCTGCCCGAGCCCCATACGTAACGGTCTCGCCGCTGCGTACCGCATGAGAACTTTGCCCATCAGAAACAATCAGCCGGCCGTCCAGACCCATTGATAACCGCAGCACATCGCCTGACGGCAGCTCTATCATCACAGGGGCTTTGAGGATATCGGCAAATGAGACAGGGGTCACCCCTGCTTTACTGATCTCAAAAGAATTATTTCGATTGAACAATGCCATGACATCTTTTAAGAACGGGAGCGCGTTCGGCTGGGTTAGCGACGACCACGATTGCTCGGACACAGGCGGCAAAGTCCACGGAATGTTCCTCCCCTGCAAACCCAGGGGCCCCGTGATGCCAGCCCTCAGATCTTCCACTTGCACCACATCAACATATCCTGATCTCTGCGCGAACGTCCATCGATACTGTTTATTCCTTGATGAAAGCACTAGAAAGGGCACCCCTGCCCTGTTATACGCGTCGACAATATTGTCTTTGCTTATCTCCGGCTGATCTTCCAAACGGGTAGGGACAAATTCCGGTTTTGAAAAACCATTGATCGGCTTGTCATCATTCTGCCTTTTAACCAAAATATCATTAACAGCCAGACGGAAACCAGTATGGTCATTCCCGTTCTCGATCCCCTCATCCTCAAGCCTGCCCAGATCACGCTGCAGTGGGCCAGTCACGACCTCTCCCACACTAAGATCATCGACAGAGTTTATATTCGAAGGAGTATACGATCTCCATAACGTCTCATCTTCCGACCTGTAAAAGACCCGGAGGTTAAAATTATTACGATCCCCCAAGCTAACCGGTTCATAACCGATCGCATAGAAAACCTTCTTTGCAGGATCGTTCTCATGCTGCCGGTAAGAAAAACTGACTACAGGCCTGAAATAAACTTCTGCGCGCTGCCCCATGAGCGTGTAGCGAAGCATCTGTCCGTCAACACCAGAAATAGTAATGGACTTATCCAAGATCCCTTTGTTATTTAGCCTGATCTGATCATAAGCGCTTAATTCACGTAAACTCAAAGATCCCATGGGCGGCATCGCGGGCTGCTTGTTTAAAACCACCGGATTGACCCCTGGCAAGTCCGAAGAAGTTCTCATCGCTGCGTCCATCCGCTCCTGGTCACCTTTTAAAGAAACCGTCGCCCTGTCCATATCCGACGGCCCTTGAACCTTAACCGCCTGAGCCAAGGCCCCTTCATTCACCTTGGTCACAACCATGGCCCTATCCAGCTGATTGACAAACCCGCCGGAGAAATACTTTCTGGGGATGATCTGATTGGTGTAACGATCCACGTCTTCTTTAATATAGTTGTAAACACCCTTCTTAAAAGCGGCGAGATACTGCTGGTAAATTTTCTCATTGTTGGCTGGGTCCTGATTCACCCCAGCGACCTTGGCCCTGTCCGCATAAATCTTTCCCAACAAAGATTCACGCAGCGCTTTTTTATACCAGGTGGCCAACACCATCCCGGAAAAGATCTGACGCAATTGGGCAAAATTCTTGCCTTCATTGACCTCGCGCTCGATCTGCGGCAAGATGATCTCTTTGATGACTTTAGACGATAAAGCGTGTGTTTTATTAGGTTTTTCACTGACAGCAGAGTGCTTTTCCAAGGACAAATAATCTTCTTCCAGCATGACCTTCAAATGGCTTTTGACCACATAGGCGGTATTGCCGCTTTCATAAATGGAAGCTTCATCCGGGACGATCCACACCTTATTGAAAGTGTTGACCGGAATATTGGTGTTGCCGAATTCCTGATAGGCCTTTTCATAAACCTTGTCCCAGAAATTCTTTCCCAAACCACTCTCGGGATACATTAATGACGAAGCGATCTGTTTAAGAAGATAATCCTGACTTAACAGGTCACGCCCCATTTCCGTCTTGCCAAAATTGTCCTTGATGATGCGGTCGTTTTCATAAGGAGACAAGTTAACCCACTGGTCTTCATCGGGAATGGTCAACGATGCTAAGAAATATTTGACCAGCTTCGTATACTCCTGATTCTTTTGTGGCATGTCCAAATTGCCGTCGCCCTTGCGGATCAAGAAATCAAACTCCAAAGCATTGTCCGGATGGATGACTAACCCATTTAAAAAGGCCGGATTATACATCGGGCTTAAATTGACGATCGTGCCGGGTTTGGGCATCAGGGGAACAACGATCTCACCGGCCTGGACCTTGGAAAAGGATACCGAGCTTAAGATAAAGGTCAAGCTGATGAATATGCGCAGTGCTTTTTGTAAAGTTTTACTCATGTTTCTTCTTTATTATTAATGGGTTGCTGTTACCAAAAGTAAGTATGCCATATGGAGAATATGGTGTCAAGGCGGTGAGCATTAAATCAAGAAAACGCTTTCTTGAAAAAATCAGAACAAATTACGCCCTTGGGTGGGCTTTATTGTAGACGCTTTTTAACTTTTCTGTGGTCAAGTGGGTATAGATCTGAGTGGTGGAGAGATTCACATGCCCCAAGAGCTCCTGAACAGAACGCAAGTCCGCTCCCCTGTTAAGTAAATGGGTGGCAAAGGAATGGCGGAACATATGCGGGGTCACGTGTTGGCGCATCGCTTCTTTGAGGATGAATTTATTGATAATATTGCGCACACTGCGGTCGGTTAAACGCCCTCCGCTTTTATTGAGGAACATGGCCGATGACTGATAAACCCGCGTATCCAGATATTTCTTCAAAACTTCCAATGCCGTATCCCCAATGGGCACGATGCGTTCTTTCTTACCCTTACCCATGACCCGGGCAATATTGCTGATAAAATCCACATCATCCACATCAAGCCCCACCAGTTCCGAGACCCGCATCCCCGTCGAATAGAGCACCTCAAAGATCGCTTTGTCGCGGGCATCACTTAATTTGTCCGACTTGGGTGCTTCGATCAACTTTAGCGCCTCTTCCTCACTTAAAAAATGCGGCAAAGGCTTATCGAGTTTCGGTGTCACGAGCAAAGCGGCCGGATTTTTGGCCACGATCTTTTCCCGCTGCAAATACCTGAAGAAAGACCTCAATGACGAAAGTTTACGTGCCACACTGCGGGGCTTTAACTGTTCCTCACGCATTTTGGCTAGAAAACGGCGGAGGTTCGTGTATTCGATCTTATCAACAGACAGATCACCGGTGAATTTGGCAAACTCCTGAAGGTCCAATTTATAATTGAGGATGGTGTGCGCGGAATAGTTCTTCTCGACCTCAAGATAGGCGAGATATTTCTGGATCAGGGACAACATCGGCCTAAAGCCCCCTTATCATTATGAAGACTGACAAACTTTATCAGGCCCCGGCTGGTGCGGGTGCCGCGTCATTCTTGGGTAATTTATTGCTGATAAATTTGCATTCTGGATAACGGTTGCAGCCGTAGAAGGTGGCGCCTCTTCCTGAACGGCGTTCAACCAATTCCCCGCCGCACCCTTCCGTCGGGCATTTCACGCCGATCGTATAGCTTTCCGCGTGTTTGCATTCCGGGAATTTGGTACAGCTGATAAACCGGCCGCGGCGCCCCCACTTGACCGCCAACGGTGAGCCGCACTTGGGACATGGTTTTCCCGTGGTGTCATGGGTCTTTTGAATATTGGCATTGGCAAAATCCAGCTCTTCCTTGAAAGGTCCCCAGAAATCAGACAAAACCTTCACATACCCATGGGACCCGTCCTCGATCGAGTCCAGCTCCTCTTCCATGCTGGCGGTAAATCCGATGTCCATGACCTTCTTAAAATATTCCACCAGCAAATTGCAGATCTTGATCCCCAATTCGGTCGCGGTGAAATACCCTCGGTCGCGCAGCACATAATTACGGGCAACAAGCGTTGAGATGATCGACGCATAGGTAGAAGGCCGGCCGATCCCCTGTTCTTCCAGCGCTTTGACCAAACTGGCTTCCGAATAACGCGCCGGCGGTTTAGTAAAATGCTGAGAAGGCTTCACATCCTTTAATTGGAGCGCATCGCCTTTTTGGTAATTGGACGCATCAAGCTTTAATACTTCTTCTTCATCGTTATCTTTATAGACCGCCAAATACCCATCAAAGGTCAAAATAGAACCGCTAGCGCCGAACTGAAAACGACCCGCCGTGACCTCAAGCTTGGTCTGCTCAAAGACCGCCGGGGTCATCTGGCAGCTGATAAAACGTTTATAAATAAGATTATACAAACGGTATTGGTCTTCCGTCAGGAAATCTCGCAGGGATTCCGGGCTCTTTCCTAGATCGGTCGGACGTATGGCCTCATGAGCTTCTTGGGCACTTTTCTTGGACTTGAATTTATTAGGAGTCTCCGGCAGGAATTTTGGACCGTATTCTTTTTTGATATATACGCGCAGTTTATCAACGGCTTCATTGGCCAGATTGAAAGAATCCGTGCGCATGTAGGTGATAAGCCCGACCGGTTCTTCATCCCCCACTTCAATACCTTCATAAAGCTCCTGGGCGATCATCATCGTGCGGGAGGCATTGAACCCTAATTTACTAAAAGCTTCCTGTTGCAGCGTGGAGGTGATAAAAGGCGCTGGTGCGTTGCGGCGGACTTCCTTTTTATTGATGGCGCTGACCTCAAAATGCTGCTGCTTGATCTCTCCGACAATGTTCTTCGTCTGCGCTTCGTCTTTTAATTCCGGCTTTTTACCATCGATCTTCTCCAAAGAAGCCGTCAGGATATCTTTGACGCCTTTTTTCTGAAGATCGACCGCGATCTGCCAATATTCCTGAGGAACAAAGCTGCGGATAGCCTCTTCTCTCTCTACGATCAAACGCAGGGCGACTGACTGCACGCGGCCGGCAGAAAGACGGGACCCGACCTTCTTCCATAATAAGGGACTGATCTGATAGCCCACGATGCGGTCAAGTACACGGCGGGCATTCTGGGCATCGACCTTCTTATGGTCAAATTCACGCGGATGTTCAAATGCTTTTTTAACGGCGTCCTTGGTGATCTCATGGAACACGACACGCAGGACTTTCTTCTCTTTGGCAATATGTTCGATCAAATTCCAGCCGATAGCCTCTCCTTCACGATCAGGGTCGGTCGCGATATAGATCGTGTCCATATCCTTGGCTTCTTTTTTCAGTTTGGCCATGGTCTTGGACTTATCCCGGACCACGATGAATTTAGGTTCGAATTCTTTATCAATATCCACACCCAGTGATGATTTAGGCAGGTCGATCAAATGCCCCATCGACGCGGTGACCTTGTATTTTGTGCCCAGGATCTTGCCGATTGTTTTGATCTTCGCCGGAGATTCAACGATCACGAGTGATTTTGCCATGATATTCCTTTATAAAATATTTACCTGGAAGCTCTTTGACCAATTCTTTTAACTGCAAATGTAACACAATCGAAGCGATTTGACCAGTTGACATCCCCGCTCGCGATGCCAACTCATCCGCATGCATGGGTTCTGTCGTTAATAACGCTAATACTTTTGCCTGCTCATTCTCTACGATCACCGTCGATGGTTGTGGAACGGTGTCTAATTGATAGACCAACCCCATCTGCTCTTTGAGGCCCTCAAGCACATCATGGGGTTTAAGCGCGATAATGGCGCCGTCTTTAAGAAGCTGATTACTCCCAGCAGCTGAAACATGATCAACATTGGCCGGAACAGCATACACATCGCGCCCCTGTTCTAAAGCATATCCGGCACTGATCAGCGCCCCGCTTTTTTCACCCGCTTCAACCACTACCGTTGCCAGGCTTAAACCTGTGATGATCCGGTTACGCCGGGGGAAATTAGCCGGCACCGGCGGTGTGCGCATGGGCAATTCTGAAACAACAGCCCCTTTGGCAATGATCTCTTCCATCAAGGCTTTATTCTCTTTAGGATAAATGTGATCAAATCCGCACCCAACAACAGCCAGCGTTGTACCACCGGCTTTTAAAGTACCCTGATGGGCGGCGGTATCAATACCCCGCGCCAAACCGGAAATGACCGCAACCCCTGCTTGAGCGAACATTTCCGCGAAACGGACCGCCTGCGCCCTGCCGTAATAGGAACACATGCGGGACCCCACCATGGCAACCATGGCATTATGCAGCAGGGCTTTATTCCCTAATATATAAAGAACGACCGGAGCTCCGGGTATACTTGCAAGTAAATGAGGATAATCCTCATCCACGATCGTAACCAATGAAACGTTCCTGGATGTTAACAGATTATATTCATCGATCAAAAACTTGTCTTTAGAAAAATGAACAATATTTTCGATGATGTTAGGCGGTACGACCGCGCTGGCCGTCAGATCTTCAAAGGAGCGCGTCAATGCTGTGCGGGCATCCCCGTAATATTCCCGTAAAGCCGCAATACGGACACTGCCCATGCCTGGGATGGCATTGAGCACGACCAACGCTTCTTGTTCTGTCATGTTCTAGATCGCTTTGATTATTCGCGCAACCGGGCCGGCAATGGATGGATGAGAGGCATTGATGGTGATGTCGGCCTGACTGTACAGGGGGAGACGTTGTTTGTAAAGCATCTTGATGACGGCCATAGGGTTGTCCGCGGCATGCACCAGCGGGCGGTTAGGATCATTCTTGATCCTTTTATAGATCACCGCGGGTGATGCTTTCAAGAAAATGATGATACCATGCTTACGTAATAATTTCAAATTATCCGGATTAACGACGATCCCGCCGCCGCAGTCGATGACCACTCCTTTTTTGGCTGCCACGCGCTTGACCACGGCATGCTCTACCTTACGGAAATACGGCCAGCCCTTATCCGCGACGATCTGACGGATCTTGTTTTTGGCTTTACGTTCGATCAACTCATCGGTCGAATACACCGGGACGTCCAACTGCCTGGCTAATTCCCTGGCGATCAGGGATTTTCCTGATCCCATCATCCCGATCAGGACAATATTCTTTACTAACTTCTTCATTTCTTTTCTTCCTTAACAGGGATCGGGACCACGACATCCGCCTTACCCTCTCCACCCTTACTGCAGGCAACCGTAACACTGATCTTATCCCCCCCGGCTGCAGGCACGGCAATATCCTGCTCAATACCCGCCGGAGATCTCTGGAACGGCAGATTAACAGAATCAACCTGCAGGTCGTTGCGGTAAATGACAATGCGGCGCAAAAAATGTTTATCCAGCTTGTCCGTTGGATGGGTTGCGGACACATGCAGTGTCTGCTTATCTAGATCGTATGTCAATGATACCGATCCCGGCGGAGTAGCGAAAGCATTTGAACTGACCGCAATACCCAGCACAGTAAACAGCAGCACAAATCTAATACCCATATATACCTCCTCTTAAAACCCAGCTGATGATGGCATTCCCACAGAACAAACTCATCAACGCCCCGGCAACTAGGAACGGCCCATACGCGATCGTGCTTTCTTTAGTACGGATCTTCTCAATGATCCCAAAAACAGCACCGAAGAACGGTGCCAAAAAGAATGTTAACAATGCGAGCTTCCATCCCAAGAACGCGCCGACAAGCGCCATGAGCTTCACATCGCCGCCGCCCATACTTTCTTTCTTAAAGATGATATCTCCAACCAGACCCATCACATAAATGATGCCGCCGCCGATAATATAACCTGATAAAGCAGAACTTAAACTAAGGGCGTAGGGTACAAAAGAAACCGGAAGAATTCCTGCAAAATAATTGATCAGCGCCACAACAAACAAGGAACAGGCCACCAAGACTTTGATCTCTTTATCACCGTCGGCTTCTTGCCCCTCCATCAAATGCTTACAAAAAATGGGATAGATGGCAATGAGCCCCAGGCACAAAAGCACGATCACACCCGCAATGAATCCGGACAAACGGACATAATGGAATTCCGGCGCATGCATCGACGGGATCAACGCGCTAAAGATGATCCCTGCGAACATCCCGTTGATGCTGATCTCATCCGGTATGATCCGGTGTTTGAGATCCACGATGGTGGACACGATAAAACAGGAAGCCATGAATAAATACGGGATCAATATGAACTGAAGGCCGTAATACTTATAAAAAGCCAGAAATACCGCCGCAGTCAATAATTCCACTGCCGGATACAGCAAAGAGATGGGTGCTTTGCAGGCGCGGCAGCGGCCGCCTAACATAAGCCAACCCAGTACCGGGATATTGTCATGCCACGCGATAGGCTTTTGGCAATGGACGCAATGGGACGACGGGAATACCACTGATTTATCCTGCGGCATGCGCACGATACAGACATTTAAGAAACTGCCGATGATCGAACCGAAAACAAAAATGAATATCTCAACCATGGATCTGTTTCTCCAATCCATCCACCAGTGCTTTACGCATGACCTTTTTATACTTGTCTTCGATATCCCCTCCGGCCCAATGCGCGAACGCCAAAACCCCTTGATAATAGAGCATGCCAAGGCCATTGGCGGTTTTAGCCCCCTTGGCCAGCGCAGCTTTCAGAAAAGCGGTCTGCGTGGGATTATAGATCACATCATAAGCCAGCATGTTGGGATGAAAACTCTGTGGATCGACAAGCATGGTCTGCTCACCTTTAAGACCAACGGACGTCGTATTAATGACCAGATCAGCGATCTCGATATTAAGATCCTCAGTATTATTCACAACCTCAATGAGGCTGGCATCCATGCGCGTACCAAGATCTTCCACCAGGTCCAATGCCTTTTGCGGCGTGCGGTTATAGAGCTTGATATTCTCCGGACGCGGATGGATCATGCACAGCACGGTCAAGATCGCCCGTGTTGTTCCCCCCGCCCCCAAAACTGCGACGCGCTTGCCTTTAAGGTCGAACTGCAATTCCTGCAAATGGCTTAAGAAGCCAGGACCGTCGGTATTAAACCCCATGATGGCGCGTTCTTTGCTGATCAGCAATGTATTCACAGCCCCAACCTTTTTCGCGAACGGGTCGATCGTATCCACAAAAGGCATCACCGCTTCTTTGAAAGGCACGGTGACATTCAACCCAAAGATTGGATTACCTTCTTCTTTAAGGTCTTCCATGAACAATTTAAGCTCTTGTTCGTCAGTAAGCGGAAAAAGTTTATAGACCGCATTGACCTGAAGGGCTTTGAAGGCAGCATTATGCATTAACGGGGATAAACTGTGCGTCAACGGATTGCCGATAATGCCGTAAATGCTGGGTGGTTCATAGGTCATAATGCCTTTAACCTCTCTTGGGCCACAACCGCTTTATTGATCGCATAAATATAGGCCTTGGCGGAGGCTTCAATGATATCCGTACTGGCGCCCCTGCCCAACACCGTCTTTCCATCTACGCTGATCTTAACCCGTACCTCACCTTGTGCATCATCCCCCTGGCTGACCGACTGTATGCTGTAATCCAGCAATTTGGCCTTCAACTTGGTCACGGAAGCGATCGCTTTGTAACAGGCATCCACCGGCCCGTCACCCGTCGATTCTTTGACGACCTTTTTGCCTTTGACATCCAACGTTATGGTCACGCGGGGCTTCACACGGCTGCCGCTGGTATAGACTAAGTCCAGCAAACGGACCGTTTCTTTCGCCTCTGTCGTATTATCTTCCACGATCGCGATCAGATCCTCGTCGTAGATCTCTTTCTTCTTATCCGCCAGGTCTTTGAACTGTTCAAAAGCCGCGTCAATGCGGGCATCGGTCAATTTGAATCCCAAACGCTTTAAACGGTCTGAGAAGGCGTGGCGCCCGGAATGTTTACCCAGCACCAGCCCTTCATGTTTGGGTACGCCGACATCTTCCGGATCCATGATCTCATAGGTGCGGCGTTCCTTTAAAACGCCGTCTTGATGGATGCCGCTCTCGTGACGGAACGCATTAGCCCCCACGATCGCTTTATTGGGCGGCACCAAAAATCCTGTGGCTTTGCTGACCATGCGCGACATCCGGTAGAATTCTTTGGTGTTAATATCGGTCGTCACGCCGAAAAAATCCCCGCGCGTCTTTAAGGCCATCACGATCTCTTCCATGGAAGCATTACCGGCCCGTTCACCGATACCGTTGATGGTGCACTCGACCTGACGGGCACCGTTTAAGACCGCGGCCAATGAATTAGCCACCCCCAGCCCCAGATCATCGTGGCAATGGGTGGAAATGATCGCTTTATTGATGTTAGGGACATTATTGACGATCCCCTTGATGACAGCGCCGTATTCCGCCGGTGTGGAATATCCCACCGTGTCCGGAATATTGACCGTGGTGGCCCCTTCCTTAATGACCGCTTCCAGGACCCTGTACAAGAATTCTTTCTCCGTGCGCGACGCATCTTCCGGAGAGAATTCGATATTATCCATGCGTTTGCGGGCATAACGCACTGCCGCCACCGCCATATTCAGGATCTCATCCTGACTTTTCTTGAATTTATGCTCCAAATGGATCTTGGATGTCGCCAGGAAGATATGGATACGTTTATGTTTAGCCGGCTTGACCGCGTCGATCGCCGCATCAATGTCCTTAATGATCGATCTGGCCAACCCGCACACATAGGACTTCTTGATATTCTTAGCCACATTATAAACAGAATCAAAATCCCCTTTGGAGGAGACCGGGAATCCCGCTTCAATGATATCCACCCCCAAGCGCTCCAACCCAAAAGCGATCTCCAGCTTCTCTTTAGGGTTCATGGTGGCACCCGGGGCTTGTTCCCCGTCGCGCAAGGTGGTGTCAAAAATATATACTTTATTGTTGCTCATAATGTACTCCCTGCCCGCCGGCGGCGGGACTAAAAATATTAAGGGCGGCTATCGAAGCCGCCCTTAAATTATATACGATTGATTTTATTTTGGCTTAAATAGTTTTTACTTTCTCATCCAGCTCATCATCGCGCGAAGTCGTGCGCCCACTTTCTCAATAAGGTGGGTCTCGCCGCTCTTGCGCATTTTAAGGAAGTTCTTGCGGCCGTTCTTGTTCTCCGCCATCCATTCCTTGGCGAACTTGCCGGTTTGGATCTCTTTTAAGATCTTCTGCATTTCCGCGCGGGTGCGTGAGGTGACAACACGTGGTCCGCGGGTCATATCGCCGTACTCGGCCGTATCGGAAACACGCTTGCGCATGCCCTGGATGCCGTCTTCGTACATCAGATCAACGATCAATTTTAATTCATGCATGCATTCAAAATACGCGATCTCAGGCTGATAACCGGCCTTGACCAAGGTCTCAAAACCCGCCTTGACCAATTCGCTGGCACCGCCGCAAAGAACGGCTTGCTCGCCGAACAGATCCGTCTCGGTCTCTTCTTTGAAGGTGGTACGGATGATCCCGGCACGGGAACCGCCAACACCCTTAGCATACGCCAACGCGATCTTTAAGGCTTTCCCCGTCGCGTTCTGATGCACAGCGACCAAGCACGGCACACCTTTGCCTTCTTCATACTGACGGCGAACCAAAGCCCCTGGGCCTTTAGGCGCGATCATGAACACATCCACGTCCTTAGGGGGAACGATGAATTTAAAATGAATGTTAAACCCATGGGAAAATGCCAATGCCTTACCCTTGGTCAAATAAGGCTCAATGGATTTCTTGTAAATGTCCGCCTGCAGATGATCCTGGGTCAAAATGATCATCACATCTGCCTTCTGGGCTGCTTCTTCGACGGAAACAGGACTGAATCCGTCTTTTTTGGCCTGATCATAATTCGGACCGCCGGGACGCTGGGCCACAATGACCTTCAAGCCGCTGTCGCGCAGATTCAATGCCTGACCCCGGCCTTGAATGCCGTAGCCGACAACCGCGATCACTTTACTCTTGATGTCATTGATATTGCAATCTTTGTCGTAATAAACTTTTGCCATATTAATCATCCCCTTCGCCGTCTAAGTGGGCTTGTGTGGCGCGCAGACCGATGGTCACATCCACAGGTTTCACGATAGATTTTACGAAATCTTTGGTGTCGTTGACATTCAACTGTTTGAACAAGAACTCAAAATTCTTCTCGATCTCAGCGGCAATGCCGTCTTTGACGGATTCCGGAAGATTCATGATCTCTTTTTTGAACTGGCCAAGCGCGCGTTTGCGAGCTTTATACACATACTGCTCATCCGTGTCAGTGGCCTTGCGTTCGCTTAAGCAGTTAGCCTTGGTCCACTCGACCATCTTGCCATACAGATCTTTCGGGAACAGCTTGCTGTCCAATGTCTTGTTCTGGAAGTTGGTAGCTAAATGGATCTCGATCGTATCGACTTCCGGGAATTTATTAAACGCATTATCCGGCAATGTGGATGCGCCGTGCTGAACCGCACCACCCATGCCGTATTTCTTCGCTGCCGCGTTGGACAAATCCTTTAAGGTATTGAAATCAACACTGACATTGGCCATGGTACCGTCCGGCAAGACAACCCCGCCGTGGGATGTTCCGGTCTGCACTGAGATCTTGCTTAAACCGACCAAGCCTTTGGGCAATGACGCATTGTAACCGTCCATGAACGCGACCAATTCTTCAACGGTGCTGTTCTTGTGGCCAACCTCGCCGATCTCCCCGCCGATAGAAACCTGGATACCCTTCGGCTGGATCTTGCGAATGAACGCAGAGATGTCCGCACCCACTTCAAAATTATCTCTCTGCTGCTCGGTCAATGTCGCCTTGCTTAAATCAACCGTCGTGGATGAATCCACGTCGATATTATAGAAACCAGCCGCCACGCAGTCGGCGATCATATCTTTTAAGGCCGCGACTTCTTTTTTCTTATCCTTCTTGAATTCCGAAACCTTGATCTGGCAGTGATCGCCCTGGATGAACACCGGACCAGAATAACCTTCTTTAATAGCTGCCGCCAAAACCACACCAACATATTCAACCGGTGGCTGACCCGTGTAACCCATTTCAGACTTGGCGATCTCAAAGATGAACGCACCGGCATTCTGACGCTTGGCCACGCGAAAGATCGCTTTGGCCAGGTAATAGGTCAAAGAACGCAAATTCATCGCCGGGACGGTGAAATTCTTACCCTGGCCCTTGCCTCTGGCCATATAAACATCATGGATGGACGCCAGATATATACCCTTGGATTTAGCTTCTGCCTGGATGGCCTGAGCCAACTTTTCCTTCTCTTTAATATTATCGCTTAATACGAGTTGTTTGACTAATTGGTCGATATCGATAGCAACGGGCGACATGTGAAACCTCCTTAAAAGAAGTAAGTGATGGATTTATATATATCGGTGTCAGCCGCTTGGCCGACAAATGCGTTATTTCTAAAATAATGAAGTTAGTAATATACCAAATCTGCCTTAAATGTCCAGAATAAATAACGAATGGTCAACTGGATCCCGCGATTGCCGCAATGAAGGCATCACAATACATCTGCAGTTTCTGGTCCCCCACACCGTACACTTGAGCGAACTGGACCTTGGTTTTAGGCTTGCGTTTGCACATATCCAGCAACGACTTATCAGAGAAAATAACATACGGAGGCACGCCTTTTTCATCCGCTAACCGTTTGCGTAAAACACGCAGTTTCTCAAAAAGCTGAGCACTGGGGTCATGGTCATCATCAAAAAAGACCGGACGGGCCGGCTTGGTTGGCATAGGCTTCCCCGCCAGGGGATAACCTTCAACGAACCGCTTCCCGCTTAAGATCTCAAAGGATTTTTGATTTAAGCTTAACACGGAATATTCCTCGCTTTTATCCATCAAGCCTTGGGCTAAGAATTGAGCGGCCAGATGCTGCCATTGGGCAACAGTTAAAGACATCCCTGCTCCAAAGACAGCGCAGGTATCATGCCCGTTGCTTAAGACTTTCTCCACCTGGCTGCCGCGCAGGACATTGATGATATGAAGCGCCCCAAAACGCTCCCCTGTTTCGCTGACGCAGCGCAGGAACTTTAACGCTTCCGCCGTGATATTCGCTGCCGGCTCTTTTTCATTGATACAATTGTCGCATTGGCCGCAATTTGGCGTCTGATAATTCTCGCCAAAATAAGTAAGCAAAGGGATACGCCGGCATACATTTGTTTGGGCATACGCGATGATCGTATTCAAATGGTTCATCGCCGTCCGTTTTTGAACGGGGTCCGTCTTCTGGTCGATAAAATAACGGATCTTTGCCCCGTCTCCCGCAGAAAAAAGCAGCAGGCAATGCGACGGCAGGCCGTCACGGCCGGCGCGGCCGGTTTCCTGGTAATAAGATTCGATATTCTTAGGCAGATCATGATGGATCACAAAACGCACGTTGGGCTTATTGATCCCCATGCCAAAGGCGATGGTGGCGACCATGATCGGTACATCGTCGCGGATAAAGGCTTCCTGATTGCGGTGGCGCACCTCATCACTTAATCCGGCATGGTAAGGTAGCACCTTATGACCAAAACGCTTTAAGTCCTTGGTTAGATCATCCACCTGCTTTCGAGAGAAACAATAAATGATGCCGCTTTGCCCCTTAAAACGTTCCAGAAAATCAATGATCTGGTCTGTTGCGCGGTCACGCGGGATCACTTCATAAAACAGATTATCGCGGTTAAAACTGGCCACGAGTTCGAGAGGCTTAACAAGAGCGAGGTTGGTGATGATATCCTGCCGCACCTGCCGCGTTGCTGTCGCCGTGACGGCCAAATACGCCGCATCAGGGAAAAGCGGACGGATATCCTTGATCCGTCGGTATTCCGGACGAAAATCATGCCCCCACTCAGAGATACAGTGCGCTTCATCGATCGTGATGCAATCGACCCGTAATGACGAAAGCATGTCAAGGATCTCATCCTTAAACAGCGTCTCAGGCGCACAGAATAACAGCTTAGTCTCTCCTGAAACGATGCGGGCTTTGTTGGCCGCGTACTCTTCATAGGTTAAAGAACTGTTTAAAAGCTCAGCCTCAACCCCTAAGGCTTTAAGCTGACTGACCTGGTCTTTCATCAGCGATATCAATGGGGATATGACGACCGTCAATCCGTCGAACAGTAACGCCGGGACCTGATAGCAAAGAGACTTCCCTCCCCCTGTCGGCATCAGCAGCAGAACATCTTGTTTGCTTAAAACAGCGTCGATGCACTCTTCCTGCAAAGGACGGAAGGATGAATACCCGAATACGGACCGTAAGATCTCTAATTTATACTGGCTTAATGCCTGAGGCATTGGTTTTCCTTAAGTTGAAAATATTAAGGATATCACCAATTGTGACATCCTTTTGATCTCTTCTTTACTAAGCAAGTATCAAAACATGCGTCCGGGGGAATTTGTTTTTATCGGTACTTTAGTATCGGGGAATATTTATGTCAAAATCTTTAGCAGCTCGTACAATTCATCCATGTCCGTATGGACACGACGGGTGGCATCTTTAAGGTCGATGACATTGATCTCATCTTCCAGCATACCAACTGCTTTTCCGTAGACGCCATTGAGCAGTAGATCGACGGCGGCTGCGCCTAAACGTGTGGAGAGAATGCGGTCCGGACCGCTGGGAGTGCCCCCGCGCTGAACGTGGCCTAAGACCACGTAGCGGGATTCTAATCCCGTTGACCGGGTGATATTATCAGCAACGACCGACGCCATGGCGGCACCTTCAGCAACGATCACGATATAACTGATCTTCCCTTTATTACTGGCTTCCAAGATCTCCTGATGCATGCCAGCGTAATCAAATTGCCTTTCAGGGATGATCACATCTTCCGCCCCGGCCGCAAGAGCGACCTGCATGGCGATATAACCACTCTTATTGCCCATAACCTCAATGACAAAAACGCGCTCCATGCTCTGAGCGGTGTCGCGGATCTTGTCGATCGATTCCAGCGCCGTGTTGATCGCGGTCGCGCAGCCGATGGTCTGGTCGGTGCCGTGCAAGTCATTATCGATCGTCCCGGGCAAACCGATGGTCGGGATACCGCTTAATTCATAAAATCTTTTGGCCCCCTGGTAGGATCCATCCCCGCCGATAACGATCAGGGCGTCAATGCCGTGTTTGCGGGCATTCTCCGCGGCTTTCATTTTCCCTTCGACAGGGGTGAAATCCTTTGAACGCGCCGTTTTTAAGATCGTCCCGCCCTTGTTAATGATGTTGGACACAGAGCGGTGATTAAGTGTAATAATATCTTCTTCCAGAAGCCCCTGATAACCGCGCATGATCCCCGCCACCTCTAAACCATAATGCAAAGAATACCGCACGATCGAACGAATGGCCGCGTTCATGCCCGGGCCGTCGCCACCTGATGTAAGAATACCAATCTTCTTTATGGGAGAGGCCATACGCTAGTCCTTAATACCGGTAATGGTCCGGTTTAAACGGTCCTTCTGCCTTAACACCTAAATATTTGGCCTGTGCGGATGAAAGCACATCCAGCCTGGCCCCGACCTTGGCTAAATGCAGACGGGCGACTTTTTCATCCAAATGTTTAGGTAAGGTGTAGACCTTGTTCTCATATTTATGCCCATTCTGCCACAACTCGATCTGGGCCAAAACCTGATTGGTGAAAGAATTGCTCATGACAAATGACGGATGCCCCATGGCGCAGCCTAAATTGACAAGACGGCCTTCGGCAAGGACGATGATCTTTTTGCCATTAGGGAAAATATATTCATCCACTTGCGGCTTGATCTCAACCTTCTTAACATCTTTCCGGTTGTTCAAATATGCCACTTCGATCTCGGAATCAAAATGCCCAATATTGCAAACGATCGCACCGCTTTTCATGGCGTCAAGGTGTTTGCCGGTGATAACATCGATACAGCCCGTCGCGGTGACAAAAATATCACCCAACTTGGCCGCTTCATCCATCGGCATGACCTGATAGCCTTCCATGGACGCCTGCAGCGCGCAAATAGGATCGATCTCGGTAACGATAACACGCCCGCCTAAACCTTTGAAAGACTGGACGCAACCTTTACCGACATCGCCGTAACCTGCCACAACGCAGACTTTACCCGCGATCATGCGGTCGGTCGCGCGCTTGATGCCGTCGATCAATGATTCGCGGCAGCCGTAGAGGTTATCAAACTTGGATTTGGTGACGGAATCATTGACATTGATCGCCGGGACCTTGAGCGTCCCCTTCTGCACCATTTCATACAACCGATGAACACCGGTCGTGGTTTCTTCCGATAAACCTTTAATGTCTTTGAGGAACTTGGAATATGTTCCGTGGACCATGATGGTCAAGTCCCCGCCGTCATCAAGCAGCATATTGGGACCTTTGCCGTCCGGCCAAAGGATGGTCTGCTCAACGCACCAATCGTATTCCTCAAGCGTCTCGCCTTTCCAGGCGAACACCGGGATACCGGCGGCAGCGATCGCGGCCGCGGCGTGGTCCTGGGTCGAAAAAATATTGCAGGACGACCAGCGTACCTGAGCCCCAAGCTGGACCAAAGTCTCAATTAAGACCGCGGTCTCAATGGTCATGTGGATACAGCCGGAAATGCGCGCGCCTTTGAGCGGTTGTTTAGCCGCGTATTCTTTTCGCAGGGACATTAATCCCGGCATCTCCGTCTCCGCGATGGTGATCTCTTTACGCCCCCAGGGAGCAAGGTCGATATTCTTGACTTTATAATCATTGAATTTCTGCGGTGCTTTAGCCATGTTTTTCTTAGGCTCCTTGATCGCTGTTGTTGCCATGAGTTTTTACGCTTCTTTCTTTAATACCGCGGCCTTGTCCGTCTTTTCCCAAGAGAACCCAGGACGACCAAAGTGGCCATACGCGGCAGTTTTACGGTAAATAGGTTTGCGCAGGTCCAGCGTCTCGATGATCCCTTTGGGGGACAGATCGAAATGCTTACGCACCAGCTCAACTAAACGCTGTTCGGTGACCTTGCCTGTGCCATAGGTGTCGACCATGATGGAAACCGGTTGAGGATAACCAATGGCATAACCTAATTGCAATAAACATTTCTTGGCCAGACCGGCAGCCACGATATTCTTGGCCACATAACGACCCATGTACGCGGCAGAACGGTCGACCTTGGTCGGATCTTTCCCCGAGAAAGCGCCGCCGCCGTGAGGCACCGCGCCGCCGTAGGTATCAACGATGATCTTACGGCCCGTGACACCTGTATCTGACTGGGGACCACCGACAACGAACTTGCCTGTTTCATTCACATAGAACTTCGTATTCTTATCCATCAATTTCCCGACAATGGGGTGAGCGATGGTCTTGATCATGTCCTGGCGGGATTTCTCGGTGATCTGTTTGCCGGTCTTATCCAGGATCTCTTCCGTGTGCTGACAGGCCAGAACGACCGCGTCTACGCGCATCGGTGTGTCGCCATCATATTCGATGGTGACCTGAGATTTGCAATCAGGCCCTAAATATTTCAGGATACCTTTTTCACGGACTTCCGTGACCCGCGCGACCAACTGATGCGCCAGCATGATCGGCAGCGGCATCAATTCTTTAGTTTCATCAACGGCATAACCGAACATGATGCCTTGATCGCCGGCGCCCCCCTTATCAACCCCCTGGGAAATATCCGGAGATTGTTTGTTGATGCCGTTTAAAATGGAGCAGGTATTGGCGTCAAAACCATATTTGGGATGCGTGTAACCGATGTCTAACAGGACTTCACGCACCAGTTTATGGACATCTACATAGGTGGATGTGGTGATCTCACCGCCGACGATAACTAAACCCGCCGTGCAGAATGTTTCACAGGCAACGCGGCCTTTCGGATCATCTTTCAGGACAGCATCGAGAACACCGTCCGAGATATTGTCGCAGACCTTGTCCGGATGCCCCGCGCCCACAGATTCTGAAGTAAATAAATAACGTCCTTTCACGAAAACCACCTTTCTATGAAGATAAACGGCGTTTATGAGTTTTTTTGTTTAAAGAACTCTTGAGCCTCTTGGAGAGATTCAACACTTCCGATATCATACCATTTTCCACTGAATTGAAAACCATAAACATTTTTCTTTTCCGACAACCACTGGATATAACTCCCTGCCGCGTCCAGTGCTTTGGAGACAGCTCGGTATTCCTCAATGAACCCAAGCGTTTGCCTGGGGAAATAGTATAAACACATGACGATCAGACTGGATTTAGGTTGAGCAGGCTTCTCTTCGAAGGAGGTCACCCTGTCCGCCCCGTCGATGGCCGCGACACCGAATTTAGTCGCTCCCGCGATATCCTTAATATCATACAAACCGATGGTCATCGCTGGCGCTTTCTTGGCGGCCGTGCCCATGAAATTATTCAGGTCTTCCAGGAAAATATTATCCCCACCAATGATCAGCCAGTCATCCAATACTGTTTCTTTGCTCCAGACATAATTGATATCTCCGACCGACCCAAGACGTTCTTCAGGAGTATTGGTCCCGTCATTTACAACGCGGATCTTAAAATCGGGATGCGTCCCTGCCCAGCGGCAGAACACATCATAGAATTTATTATTGGTCACAACCACAATTTCCGTTAAACCCCGTACGGCCTTGAGCTTATCGACGGTATAGTCGATCAGCGGCTTTCCAGCCACATCTAACAAAGGTTTGGGCGTATCTTTGGCGATCGCGGCTAAGCGCGTGCCGTATCCTGCGGCTAAAATGAGTGCTTTCATAAATTTGGGTTTAGCCGGTGCAACTGCGCACCGACATACTCCTCCACTTCTGCTCCTGTGCTTAAACTTAAACTTTCCATGGTCACATGAGCGATGTCGGAAAAACGCAAGCCCCGGATCATGCGTTTGACGCCGGGAATGCTTGATGGTGACATGCTTAAATGATCCACGCCGAGTCCTACCAGTAAAAACGCCAAAACCAGGTCGCTGGCCATCTCGCCGCACAACCCCACGCTGATCCCCTCATTGTGACCGTCATCAACGGTTCGCTTGATCATGCGTAATATCGCCGGATGGGCCGGCTCGTAAAGCATCGCGGTCTTTTCATTGACGCGGTCAACAGCTAAAGAATACTGGATCAGGTCGTTTGTGCCGATCGAGAAAAACTCCGCTTCTTTGGCCAGCACGTCCGCAGTCATGACAGCAGAGGGCACCTCGATCATGATCCCTACCTTCATCGACGGATCAAAGGCGACATGCTCGCGCTCCAGGCTGGCCTTGACCTGAGCGAGAACAGCATTAGCCTGCCTTAGTTCCCCAACACCTGATATCATTGGGTACATCATCTGCACCCGGCCATAGGCGGATGCGCGCAGAATGGCACGCAGCTGGGTCTTAAAGATATCCTGACGCTCCAGACAGAAACGGATAGCCCTAACCCCTAAGAACGGCGACATATCTTTGGGGATATGCACACTGGAAATAAATTTATCACCCCCCAGATCAAGCGTACGGATCGTGACCGGAAGCGGCGCAACGCTTTCAATGACTTTCTTATAGGCTTGGAACTGTTCCTCTTCTGACGGAAGATCCAACCTGTTCATGAATAAAAATTCTGTACGGTACAGACCGATACCCTGGCCGCCAAATTTACGCATGGAAGGCAATTCGGACGCCAGCTCCAGATTCGCCATCATCGAGATCTTCTTCCCATCGATCGTTTGCGCGGGGAGATCACGCAGGTCATCAAGTTTTTCTAAACTGGCTGTGATCTTGCCCTGCTCCTTGATATAAAGATCTTTAGTGGCCGGCGTTGGATTAACGATCACAAGCCCCTTTTTCCCGTCAATGATCAAAGAATCGCCATTGGTGATCCGCAACGTCGCGTCTTTTAAGCCCACCACCGCGGGAACGCCCAGCGACTTGGCGATGATCGCCGTATGTGATGTTCTACCGCCGATATCCGTTACGAAGGCGACGATCTTCTTGTTATACATGCTCACCGCATCTGACGGGGAAAGGTCATGGGCAATGACCGCCAGCTCTCCCTGGAAATTCTCAAAATCATGCCAGCGGCTCTCCTGCATCAAATGCTTGAGCACGCGCTTGGCAATATCATTCATATCCGTCGCCCTGTCGCGCAGATATTCATCCTGCACTTTCGACAAAGCTTGTGTATAAGACTTGATGACCTGGGCAAAGACATAATCCGACCCCTGCTTCTCGCTACGCACCATCGTGCTTACCTGTTCAAAAAGCATGGGGTCATCCAAAACCATCAAGTGTGCCTCAAAGATCTGGGCATGGGCGGCCCCCAGATCCTTTTCGATCCTGTTCTTGATATCCAGGATCTCCCGACGGGTCTGGTCCAGTGCTTCCTGAAAACGAGCGATCTCCGACTCAATCTCATCGTCAGAAATGATCCTTTTAGGAACAATGAATTCCTGACTGTCCAAGATGAACGCCGGACCGTACGCGATGCCGCTGGCAGCTGGAATACCTTTTAGTACAAGCTCACTCATTTTAAGAACTCTTCTTCCTGTTTACTAAAAAAATCCTCAAAGGCCCGCATCGCCGTTTCTGCTTCATTGCCCTCGACTGTGATCGTCAGCACAGTATTGACGACCGCCCCCAACGTCAACAGACCCATGATGGACTTACCATTGACCTTCTCCGTGTCTTTGACCACCGTCACCTGTACATCATATTTGGTGACCATCTGTACGAACATCGCCGCCGGCCTGGCATGCAAACCTTTCTTATTCGCCACAATGATCTTTTTTTCAATGATCGCCATGTTACCTTTTGATCACATGCTGCGTTTCGATCAGCTTGATCAACGCCTGGGTCAATTTTTTTGAATCATGACGGACATAATTCGCCACGCTTAACAGATCGGTCGCCACCAGTGTATAACCCATCGCTTTAATACGGTCAACGTCTGGAGCGACCGGATAAGCCCCCTCATCCCGGTAACGTACTAACGCCTTCTCGGGGACGACCGCATTATTGATGATGCATGCATTGATGACATCCGGATGTGAATGGTCAACGATCGCCTGCACATGGTCGCCGGCGGTAAAATCCGTCGTCTCGCCTTTCTGGGTCATCGCATTGCAGACATAGATCTTATACCCTTTGGACTTAACAAGCGCATCCACCATGCCGTTGATGCTTAAATTCGATAAAATACTGGTATACAAGCTTCCCGGACCCATCACAATGATATCCGCCTCGGCGATCGCCTCCAACGCTTCCGGCGTCGGTTTAGCATCTTCCGGCTTTAAAAATACCCTCTTGATCGGAATATTCTTATCCGGAATACTCGCCTCTCCTTCCAGGATCGAGCCATCCACATATTCCGCGACAAGCTGCACATTATAGACCGTCGACGGAATAACTTTCCCTCGGATGGCCAAGACCTTGCTTGATTCTTCAACCGCTTTCTGGAAATCACCATCAGTAAGCTTGACCATCGCGGTCAGAAAAAGGTTGCCGAAATTATGCCCCTTCAGCCCGCCCCCCTCACTAAAACGATACTGGAATAATTCCCCCATGAGCGCGGGCGCGTCAGCCAGAGCGACCAGACAGTTTCGGATATCGCCAGGGGCTACGATATTGAATTCTTCCCGCAAACGGCCCGAGGAACCGCCGCTGTCAGCGACCGTCACGATCGCCGTGAGATTGGATGTATATTCTTTAAGACCCAGAAGCAGGTGTGACAACCCGTGACCGCCGCCAATGGTCACGATGCGCGGGCCGCGCTCCAGATAACGGCGCTGATACAAGATATTGACAATGTCCCGCTCGCGCTGGGGTAAGAATAACGTAATGAGAGAAACTGTCATCTTGGCCATGCCAAGGACAATGAAGATAATGCCGCACAGGATGATGATGATGCCCAGCCGGCTTACGAACGAATAGGGACTGACCGTGAAAATGGAACCAAAACCAACGACCAGGACGCCGAATAGTGAAGCAAACATCCAGCGTTTAACCCGCATGCCGGGATAAAGCCATTTGGAAAGATTGTTATTTGACATGATCGCAAAGGGTGAAACTAACCGATCCGCGCGTCTTCGCGGGAGACTAATTCAATGATATCTTTGCTTGTTTTTGAATTCTTTAAACTGTCGCGGAAGAACTTATCTTTCAACAACCGTGAGACCCGGGCAAGGGCTTTAAGATGGGGACCAGCAGAATCAACGGGAGCGACCAGCAAAAAGAAAATATTGGCAGGTTCTCCGTCTAAAGAATCAAAAGCCACGCCACTTTTGCTGACCGCCAGGGCCGCGACCAATTTATCCGTATTGTCAGACTTGCCATGCGGGATAGCGATCCCCTGGCCGATGGCCGTCGAACCCAACGCTTCCCTGGCCATGAGGACTTCGATCACCTTGTTCTTGTGTTTCTTTTCCAGCGCACCGCCTTCGACGAGCAATCCAACCATTTCCGCGATGACTTCCGGCTTTGTCGTGGCTTTCAAGTCGCTTACGACGGCGGCCTTACACAAAAACTCGGTAATTTTCATGAAACCTCCGGGAAGAAAAATTTGGAGCGGCGGATCGGGTTTGAACCGATGGCATCCACCTTGGCAAGGTGGCATTCTACCAACTGAATTACCGCCGCATAAAGAACTATCATATGTAAAGTACGACTTTTGTCAACTATTCCCGCACACTTTTTATAGTGGGCGGGAGAGGACTTGGTGCCCTCCGTTCGTTCCGCCGCTTCTGCGCCAGAACTTCACTTCGGGTCAGCCACTCGCCCATAAACTCCTCCTATTCGTCGGAGTTTATAATCGGGCTCACTTCAAGCCCTCCAACATCCATATTAATTCTTTAATATGGGCGGGAGAGGACTTGAACCTCCACGAGTCGCCCCACATGCTCCTAAGGCATGCGCGTCTACCAATTCCGCCACCCGCCCAAGCAAGGGAAAAAAGTGACCCACCCGCGACTCGAACGCGGTACCCCCACCTTAAAAGGGTGGTGCTCTACCGGGTGAGCTAGTGGGTCAACAAATCTAAAAGATCTAAACTTCGCGCAGCTCTTTGCTCTTTTTCTCGAGCGTTGCGTCAATTTCTTTAATGAAACGGTCCGTCATTTTTTGGACTTCTTCTTCAGTCTTGAATTTCTCATCTTCGCTCACATGCCCCTCGCCCTGCATCTTCTTTGCCTTTTCATTGGCATCGCGGCGCAGGGAACGGATCGTTACGCGACCGCGTTCGGCCATATCTTTACAGACCTTGATGAACTCTTCACGACGTTCTGTTGACAGCGGCGGGAACACCAAACGGATCACCTTCCCGTCATTATTGGGATTAACCCCCAGTTTGGAGTTCATGATCGCCGCTTCGATATCTTTAAGAGCGTTCGCATCCCAGGGCTGGATCATGATCTGCCGGGGATCCGGGGACGACACCTGAGCCAACTGCTTGATCGGGGTCGATGTCCCGTAATAATCAATGTGCATGTCGTCGATCAAGGACGGCTGGGCACGGCCAGTGCGGACTTCCGAGAACTCGCGCAGCATGGTCTCCATCGCCTTTTTCATCTTTACATCCACGTCTTTTAATATGTCTTTTGCTGTCATATGCACCCCCCGTGGTTAACGGACTATGGTACCTATTTTTTCGCCGTATACGGCGCGTTTGATATTCCCTTTTTGCAGCAGGTCGAACACGATGATGGGGATCGAATTATCCATACACATGGAGATCGCTGTCGCATCCATCACCTTCAAATTCTTCTTGAGGACATCAATGAACTTCAAACTCTCAAAACGTTTGGCACTGCTGTCTTTCTTGGGATCAGCTGTATACACACCGTCGACCTTTGTCGCTTTCATGATCACGTCGCATTTGATCTCGGTGGCACGTAACGCCGCCGCGGTATCAGTGGTGAAATACGGATTACCGGTCCCGGCGACAAAAATAATGACGCGGCGTTTTTCCAAATGCCGAATAGCACGGCGCAAAATATACGGCTCGGCGATCGCGTGCATCTGGATGGCGGTCATAACCCTCGTTGGAAGACCAATCTGCTCGAGGGCGTTCTGCAGCGCCAGACCATTCATGACGGTAGCCAACATCCCCATGTAATCGGCCACAGAGCGGTCCAGACCGAAACGCGTGCTTTCCACCTGCCCACGGAAGATATTGCCCCCGCCGACAACGATGGCCACCTCTACTCCGGCATCATGGATCTCTTTAACTTGCGACGCTAAGGAAGCGCACATTTCAGCGTCGATACCATGAGCCAAACGGCCAAGCAGTGCTTCGCCGCTTAATTTAAGCAATATCCTCTTATAGACAGGTTTCTTGCTATTTGGCACGGAGTTATTCACCCACCTTGTAGCGCACGAAACGGCCGACCATGATGTTCTCGCCGATCTTTGCGACTAAATCGTTTAACATGTCCTTGATAGTCTTGCTGGCATCGCGGACGAACGGCTGGGCCAACAGGCTTTCCACGTTCTCCGGATTCATCGCCGCGATATGCATCGCTAATTCTTTCGTGAACTTGATGAAATCATCGTTTCGGCCGACGAAATCGGTCTCGCAGTTGACTTCCACAATGACCGCGATCTTGTTACCGGCATGGATATAGCTTTCGACACGGCCTTCTTTCGCGCTGCGGTCGCTTTTCTTAGCCGCCATTTCCAAACCGCGCTGACGCAATAATTCTTTAGCTTTGGCAAAATCACCTTTGGCCTGATCCAATGCTTTTTTGCAGTCGATCACCCCGCAGGATGTTTCTTCACGTAATCGTTTGATATCTGAAGCTGAAATGGTCATCATTGCTAAATTCTCCTCTATCTATATCCTAAATTAAACGGTCACTTCCTGTGCCGCAGCTGTCACCTGGGCTTTTTTACCCGCGATGTGCTCACGACGGCCGTCTAAAATGCTGTCAACCAATAACGATGTGATGAATTTGATCGATTTGACCGCGTCATCGTTGCCAGGGATAGGATAGTTGATCTTGTCTGGATCAGAATTGGTATCGATCAAACCAACGACCGGGATACCCAAACGGGTAGCCTCAGCAACAGCGATCTCTTCTTTTTTCGTATCCACAACGATCATGGCCGCGGGAGGAACTGTCATTTCCCGGATACCGCCAAGATCGCGTAATAAACGTTCTTTTTCCTTCATTAATAGGGAAGCTTCCTTTTTGGTCAATCTGCCGATGGTCCCATTGGTTTCCATCTTTTCAATATCGATCAACTTCTTAACGGATTTCTTCACGGTTTCCAGATTGGTCAGCAAGCCGCCCATCCAGCGGTTGCGCACATAGTAGCCTTCGCAGCGCTTGGCTTCTTCTTCAATGACATCCTGGGCTTGTTTTTTTGTACCGACAAAAAGGATCTTGCCGCCTTTAGCCGCGATCTCGCGGATAAAATCACGGGCAGTGTTCAAACGTTCTTCAGTCTTCTCGAGGTCGATGATGTAGATACCACCGCGTTCACCGAAAATAAAACGCTTCATTTTGGGGTTCCAACGGCGGCTTTGGTGGCCGAAATGCACGCCAGCTTCCAACAACTTCTTGATCAATTCGTTATTCATACAACACATCTCCTTCACTTTTGCCGGCGCCGGCGGTTTGCAGAAACAAACAGGTAATGGCGCGACTGTTAATTAAACCACGGAAGAGACTTACCTCATGCCATCTTTTATCCGTGGCCGTTCAATGGAGTCAGTAGTATAACAATCAAATATATATTTGCAATAGAAAAATTTCTTCATTGCTCAGAAACTGACCTGAGCATTGGCGATACTCGCATTATTTAAATTATTGCCAATAGGAGAGTATGTAATAATGATAACACCTTGTGCTCCCGTTCCTTTTGTTCCATTCGTTGCGCCGGTGGCAACACCGCCACCGCCACCGCCGCCACCTCCGTAGTTGCCTCCATTACCACCATTACCACCATTGCCTGTGCCTGTCGAACCACCCCCGCCACCTCCGCCGCCACCTGAACCTACACCCAATCCATATTCTTTCCCAGCCCCGCCATTACCTCCATTTGTACAATTTAACGCCGTTGCCAGATATCCTTTCCCACCGCCTCCACCTCCGCCAAATGTTCCTGCTGTTCCTGGAACGGTAGCCTTACCGCTGCCTATCCCATTCCCTGTGCCCCCATATCCATACCCCCCATCTGCGCCTGTCGTTCCTCCTGTTCCAACACTTCCCGTTCCTGAATTAGCTCCGCCCCCACCCGTCGCGCTTACATCAGGTGTTGAAGTATTTCCTGGACCATAAAAACCACCTGCTCCCCCACCTCCCACACCTGAACGTCCAGGCGTTGTTCCCCCGTCTCCGCCATTCGCATTTAGATCGCTCCCTGTACCACCTAATCCCCCTGCCCCACCTGTTCCGCCTGAAGCATTAGCTCCTGCTTTACAGATCAAGGAATTCGTATTGAATGTCGTGTCACTACCTGATCCCCCGGATGCGATTGAATACGATATGGAACTACCAGCTGTCGTTGAGAAATTCCTGATCCGCCGATACTCTCCACCACCGCCGCCACCGCCTCCGATACCATTCACCAGACCATCCGCTCCGTTACCACCCGCGCCAATACATTCAATTGTATTCATACTATTGTTCCAGTTTGCTGGAACTGTCCATGTAGCCCCCGATGTTAGAATAATCTGCTCCGCATAACAGATTGATGTCATTAACAAAGAAATGAACAATAAATAAATCAATTGCATATACCTTGAAAAGTTGTTGTGTTGTAATAACCAAGTGTGCCGTCCGCCTTCATACACAAAGCACAAGGGACAGTTGTTCCTATCCCAACAAGCCGCGCCCGGCCGTTGACATCTAATGGGGTACCAGGCGCAGTCGAACCGACTCCTATATTACCCGAGACCACCAATGAATTTGCTGGTAATGTTGCGCCTGCAAATGCTGCGCTGCCAACGGCAAGTGTTCCTTGTACCGCTAAAGTATTAGGCGCTGCCGATGTTCCAACACCAACATTACCCGCAAAGTATGAGTTTCCTGTTCCAACAGAACGAATGGTTCCGTTGACATCAAGTGCGGTCCCAGGCCATGCCGTTGATATCCCAACATTCCCGCTGCCCATAACGATCAATTTGCCGCCACCGGCCGTCCATGTCCCAATGCCGACATTGCCGTCAAGAACAACCAACTTCGCCTGCGGCGTTGTTGTGCCGACACCCAAATTCCCATTCTTATCGATCCTTGCTGCCGTAACCGTTGCACCGGAGGCGTCCATAACCGAAAAACTCAGCTCTGCAGCCAAACTGCTTGGACTTACGCCGCCAATATACGCAGCTCCGCCGCCATAGAATTTAAATTTCACACTGGTCGAATCATTATTACCCTTATAAATATTCTGGACTTCAATATTCGTATTGCAGCCGGAACATCCGCTCTCAAATGTGGCCAGCGTCGGATAATATGTTGTCTTAAGGTGTACGGGAGTAGCCGGCAGCCATGTCCCAAGACCGACATTCTGCCCCATCACCACAAAACGGGCCGAAGATGTGCGTGTTGTACCAATACCGACATTGCCGTTAGCATCCACGATAAATGGCGAGGCATTGGTCGAATTCACCTGCAAAGCAGCCGTGGGAGCCCAGGTGCCGATACCGACATTGCCTAACGTTGTTGACCCGTTGTTCCCTAAGATCACATCACCCTGTAAACTGGATAATGCATCAGAACCGCCGGAAATATAAACATTACCCGCATCCATAGCCCCGCCACCATCACTATCACCCCCTTTTAAATACAGGTTCCCTCCGTAATTATCCGATGCAGCACTGGGATTTCCTGCCGATACTGTCAGATCATTCCCTGAACCTCCCGGATTTGTGGCGACGTTGATCGTGCGAGAGGCACCAGCCGTAAATTGTATATTCCCGCTAATGGTTAACTTTTCAGGAACAGTGATCGTCCCTATACCCACATTATCCGACCCTGTCGTTGTATAAACCGTACCCGTTCCCGTCGACCAACCTGACGGTGTACTGCCCGACGTCGCCAGGGTCGACGCCGCCATCCAGGTTCCAATCCCCGTTGATCCTGACACAAGCACATATCCAGCCGACGGCCCTGTTGCCAAGCGAAAACCTTTGGTATCTAAAGATGTAATAGGCGCCCAGGTACCAATGCCGACATTACCCATGACCGCCAATGCCGCCTGGTATGTTGTTGTCCCTATCCCAACATTTTTCTGGACATAAAGACCTGTGCTGTCCGTTATTTGCACAGAATCAGTGTAAGGCATCTTGATCTTGGCTGTATTGTTTTGTACTAACCAAAGATCCGTATCGGATGAAACCCCTATTTGTGTCTCATAAAAGGCCCCTCCACTTGTCGTCCAAACACCGGACGCGGGAATAGTCGGTGCCAGATAAAACGTCATGCTTCCCTGACTATTGATAAACCGGGCCATATTGGTCGTAGTCCCCGGGCCAACAACCTCGAATTTAGCGCCAGGCCAGGCTGTATTGATCCCAACATTACCGGGACCACTCACAATCAACCTGCCGCCAATGGTTGTCCATGTGCCGACACCCACATTCCCGTTGGTCACAACCAACCCGCCCTGAGGCGTTGTTGTCCCTATACCCACATTGTCCGATCCCGTTGTGTTATAGACCGTCGCCGTCCCTGTCGACCAACCTGACGGTGTACTGCCCGACGTCGCCAAGGTTGACGCCGCCATCCAGGTCCCGATCCCCGTTGAGGATGAGACAAGTACGCTGCCCGCCGCCGCGCCGTTGCCGATCAACCTAATGCCAGTGGTTTCCAAAGACGCATTCGCCGCTGTCCAGGTGCCTATCCCCACATTCCCGCCGACAATGGAAAATCTTGTTTGAGGGCTGGCTGTCCCGACACCGATATTCCCGCTGGAGCTGGAATTAAGCGGCAAATAATACGCAAAACACGGTATCGCTGTGATCAGCACCATGAAAACAGCTGCTAAGACCAGGATCTTCCTGCCAGTTCTCAGCTGCCGTGTAATATTTTCCCATAATCGCATCATACTATTTCCTTTTAATTAGAATATGGACCAATTCGCTCCATCTGAACAGAATTCCGCCCCCTGATACGCCACATTAATGATCGCCGATGCTGCCCCGTCGATCGTTTGCGCTGAAGTCGTCGCGATGTTGATATTATTGACCGCCGACTGCCCCTTCCAATCTTTAATGCGGTAGCACCGGCCCGTGATCCCCACCGCCGTCGGCAGCGTGATCGTGATGGCTGATGAGGTAGAATCGACCAGGACAGTATATTGAGAAGTTCCAAGAGTAGTATCCGCAGCCAATGTCCCTAATGAAGCCGATTGGGAACCTCTGAATGTGAAGGTAGAGTTAGGCGCCCAGGTGCCGATGCCAACATTGCCGTTAGTCACCACAAATGCCCCCTGCGGCGTTGTGGTGCCGACACCGACATTGCCGCCGGTAAAGATCGCTGATTTTGTGGCATTGCTAAATGTCGATGTGCCGGTAAATGTATTGGCGCTGGTCCCGCTTTGCGTATACCCGCCCGTCGTCGTGGTACTGGCCACCGCCGTCACATTGCCGCTACTATCAACGGTAAATCCGCCGGAACCGGCTGAGATCGCAGTTGAACGAACCGTTCCCGTCACATCCAGCGCCGTCGCTGGCGAAGACGAACCGATACCAACACTCCCCAGGAAATAGCTATCGCCCGTGCCGCTGGCAGCGATATTCCCATTGATATCAAGCAATTGGGTCGGGGCAAAGGTGCCGATACCCACATTACCGTTGGTGATCACAAGACCGCCTTGCGGTGTTGTCGTCCCGATACCGACCTTGTCCGACCCTGTCGTGTTATAAACCGTCCCCGTCCCCGTCGACCAACCTGAAGCCGCAGCCCCCGTTGCCAGGGTGGACGCCGCCATCCAGGTCCCGATACCTGTCGAGGACGATACCAAGACACTTCCTGCTGCGGCATTGTTGCCGATCAAGCGCAGGCCGGTTGTTTCCAAAGAAGCCGCCGCTGCAGTCCATGTGCCAATGCCGACATTTCCGTTCGTCACAACTAAACCACCCTGAGGAGTAGTCGTGCCGATACCAATTTTGTCACTTCCTGTCGTATTGTAAACAGTTCCCGTACCCGTGGACCAGCCAGATGCAGCTCCAGATGTTGCCAACGTCCCCGCCGCCATCCACGTCCCAATACCCGTTGACGACGAAACAAGAACACTTCCCGCCGCCGCATTATTGCCGATCAAACGTAATCCGGTTGTTTCCAATGAAGCTGTTGCCGCCGTCCATGTCCCGATGCCCACATTGCCGTCCCCATACACAACAAAACCTGCTTGAGGTGTCGTCGTGCCGATCCCGACATTGCCCTGAATGATCATCCCTCCTGCCGGCGCTGCTGTTGAAACATACGCCGTATTAGGTCCTGTCCCTATCCCCACCCCTCCTGCGACCGACAGCAGCGACCCAGGCTCAATGGTCCCTATCCCCACATTACCCGAAGCCTTGATGCGCAGGGCCTCATACCCGGCTGCCGACGTCAAAAAGCCAAATTCCGTACTCGTTGTTCCGCTTGGTAAATAGGCCTTGAACCATCCTTGAGGAGCACCTGCCTGACCAATGGTTTGCCCATGTCTAAACCCAAGACTAATGGAATTAAATGCCGTTGAATCCGCATTGTAAAATCGAATACCCGAAACATCCCCGGTACTGGTTCCCCCAAATTCAGCAATACCAGTCCCGTTAGTCAAATTCTTAACACCCAACGTCGTTACCGATCCAGCGCTTTGAATTTGGGTTTGGATCAAAGAATAGGGCGCAAATGTGCCAATCCCAACTTTGCCGCCCCCATACACAACAAAACTCGCTTGAGGCGTCGTCGTGCCGATCCCGACATTACCGTTATCAAAAATGGACGAATCCCCCACCGCAGAGGACGACGTTGATTTTTGCAGATAATTGGTTGTCATGGACGAATAGCTGGGATATGTGTTCGTATCAACGGAGAGCGTCCCGTCGCCGGAACCTGTTTTGACAAAACCATTACTGGTCAGATTCGTCAGCTTAGGCGCGTTCACCCCTGTCGAGAATTTACCTGTCCCCACAACATCCAAAGATTGTGTCGGGTTCACGCTGCCGATACCGACATTGGTCGTAAAATAGGTGTCGCTTGTGCCGTAAACATCAAGCAATGCCTGCGGTGCCCAGGTGCCGATGCCCACATTGCCATTGGTGACGACAAATCCCCCCTGCGGCGTTGTCGTCCCGATACCGACCTTGTCCGACCCTGTCGTGTTATAAACAGTCCCCGTCCCCGTCGACCAACCAGAAGCTGCTCCTGATGTCGCCAACGTCGATGCCGCCATCCAGGTCCCGATACCTGTCGAGGATGACACAAGCACGCTGCCCGCCGTCGCGCCGTTGCCGATCAATCGCAGACCGGTCGTTTCCAAAGAAGCCGTCGCAGCCGTCCAGGTGCCGATGCCAACATTACCGCCAACAACGATCAATTTATCTTGCGGCGTCGTCGTCCCTAGTCCCACATTACCCTGAACAATCATCCCGCCGGCTGGCGCAGAAGACGTTAAAAAGGCCGTATTGATCCCTGTCCCAATGCCCACGCCTCCCACAACATCAATAGCATTGACCGGTGTCAATGTGCCAATACCAATATTGCCTGAGCTATTGATCACAAATTTATTGACTGTGTTAACTTTTAAATTAAGGAAATTCCCACTAAAAGATCCGCCGGAACCTTGATTGCCAAAACTCATCGTTAAACCATTTCCCGTAAAAGAGGAACCCCCTTGCAATAATTGCATCAAATCCGATGTTGTGATCTGGTCCGACGCCCCTACAATGGCTGAACCAGTCGTTGTTCCCGTCGATTCACCAAGAACTGCCGCAGGCGGGATAGTGAACCATCCCGCAGCAGAACCCATGGTTGATCCATTATTACCTAAAGACTTTCCGATAAGCCCATACTGATAAGCCGAAGCGCGAACACCAAAACGATTCATAAAAGCATTATCACCTAAAGTATTATTGATATCGATACCCCCGTATCCAGAACCTGAAGAAGCGCCAGAAGAAGCAAGGTTCATGACTATCGCCGAACCATTACCTGCGTTGTGCCTGTCAAAGATATCAAGTTGATACCCCGTCAGAATACTCGTTCCTATGCCGATATTTCCCATTACGATCAAATTCCCTCCAGCTGTCGTCCATGTACCAATACCTACATTGCCATTGGTCACAACCAACCCACCTTGAGGCGTTATTGTTCCAATACCCACATTATCAGATCCCGTCGTGTTATAAACCGTTCCCGTACCCGTCGACCAACCGGACGCCGCACCAGAGGAAGAAATTGTCCCCGGCGCCATCCAGGTTCCAATACCTGTTGAAGTAGAAACTAAAACACTGCCCGCCGCCGCGCCGTTGCCGATCAAACGCAGGCCGGTTGTTTCCAAAGAAGCCGTCGCCGCCGTCCACGTCCCGATACCGACATTCCCACCAACAATCGAAAGCTTTGCTTGGGGCGAGGCTGTGCCGATGCCGATATTACCCGCAGAAGTTATGCGCATCCTTTCATAAGTACTGCTGTTGCTAACATCCGCATTACCCGTACGAATAATTAAATCGGTCGGTAAAACACCGGCGCTCACTGTGCCGTTGACAATAGCTTGGATCTCAGCACCATTGATCACAGTGCTTGAACCAGTAGCCCCTTGAAAACTAATGCGCCCCAAACCATCTCCATTTGAAAGCGCCGTATTTACAGAGGCGTCCGAATTTCTAGTGTGATACAAAGTAAGATTTCCATTCCCATTATCATTTGAAGCTCTTGCTACAACAAAACCCCAGTCATTGCTTGGATGTACAGCATAAAATCTTCCGCCTAAGCCTTGGGCTATTGATGTAGGAAAACCTGAAGATGAAGGTTTTACACCAAATTGTCCTGTAATATCAAGATTTAAAACGGGTGCCCAAGTACCGATCCCCACATTACCATTGGTCACAACAAATCCGCCCTGCGGTGTTGTTGTCCCAATACCGACATTCCCCAAAGAACTTATCCGCATCCTTTCGGTATTGTTCGTACCCAACACCGTTGAATTTTGGGTTACAGTCCCTAACACAAGAATCCTTCCCGTAGTCGTTGCATTCGTAAATACCCCGGCAACACCGCTCCTTGTCATGCCAAATAACGTTCCGGTATTTGCCGTTGAGGGCATTGAAAAAGCTAAATAGGCATCATGCGCATTATCGCTGACTAAAAACCTGTAATCTGCTGAGACACCTGAGCTCAGATTTCTCATTTCGATGCCACTGATCGCATCGACATTACCCGCAATATTAGCGATCGCTGTAAATCCGGCAAGCGCTGTAGTTGTAATTTGTGGACCAACCTGCAGTAAAGAATTCGCTGTCCAAGTCCCGATCCCCACATTCCCGTTGGTCACCACCAACCCGCCTTGCGGTGTTGTGGTCCCGATACCGATATTATCCGACCCCGTCGTGTTATAGACGGTTCCCGTTCCCGTTGACCAACCAGACGCCGCACCTGAGGAAGAAATTGTCCCCGGCGCCATCCAGGTTCCAACACCGGTCGACGTTGACACAAGCACACTCCCCGCCGCCGCGCCATTGCCGATCAACCGCAGGCCGGTGGTCTCCAAAGAGGCCGTATCGGCTGTCCAGGTACCAATGCCCACATTGCCACCTACAACAGCCAATTTCGCCTTCGGCGTGGTTGTCCCAAACCCCACATTACCCTCAACGATCATGCCGCCAGTTGGAGCTGAAGTTGTCACATACTGCGTGTTTAAACCTGTCCCAATACCCAAGCCACCCGCAACAGTGAGTTTACTTGAAGGCGTTAAAGTACCCAGACCTAAATTTCCAGTAACTAATAAATTAGCAGCTCCTGTGGACTGATCTGATGATATACGAAATGTACTGGAAGATGATCGTTCAATAAAAGCATCTCTTGTTGTATTTCCTGGACCAAAGGCTAAAAATGATCTGCCAAAAACAGCCCTACCAAATGTCTCTCCAGATTTCTGTATGAAATAATTGCCATTTGTATTATCCACAGTATCTGTTATGGAAAATTGGATTTCGTTGGAACCTCCAAATAAAATATTAAAATAATTAGAACCATTATAATTGCCTTTAAAAAAAGATGTTTGAGATGCATTGGTCGTCAAATCAGAAATAATACCAGAGGTCCCATTTACAGTTAATAGTGATTCTGGCATTGATGTCCCAATTCCAACATTTCCAGGGCCTTTAACAATAAATCGGCCTCCAACAGTCGCCCACGTCCCGATCCCCACATTGCCATTGGTCACGACCAAACCACCCTGCGGCGTCGTTGTCCCGATCCCCACATTGCCGTTATCAAATATGGAAGAATTCCCTACCGCCGAGGACGACGTTGCTTTTTGCAAATAATTGGTTGTCATGGATGAATAGCTGGGATAGGTGTTCGTATCAACGGACAGCGTCCCTGTTCCGCCGGAGGTCTTGACAAAACCATTGGAGGTTAGATTGGAGATCGCCGGCGCGTTAACCGCAACAGAAAATTTACCCGTCCCGACCACATCGAGCGCCTGTGTCGGATTGACGCTGCCGATCCCGACATTGGTGGTAAAATATGCATCCCCCGCGCCGTACACATCAAGCAGCGACTGCGGCGCCCAGGTGCCGATACCCACATTGCCGTTGGTCACCACAAACCCGCCCTGCGGCGTTGTCGTGCCAACGCCGACATTATCTGAGCCTGTCGTATTATAAACCGTTCCCGTCCCTGTCGACCATCCTGATGCGGCTGACGATGATATCGTCCCCGGCGCCATCCACGTCCCGATACCTGTCGAGGATGACACAAGCACGCTGCCCGCCGCCGCGCCGTTGCCGATCAAACGCAGGCCGGTCGTTTCCAACGACGCATTGTCCGCTGTCCATGTGCCGATACCGACATTGCCGCCAAGGACGATCAATTTATCCTGAGGCGTCGTTGTCCCTAATCCGACATTACCCTCAATGATCATCCCTCCGCTTGGCGCAGCGGTTGTCACATAACTCGAATTGATCCCTGTCCCAACACCAATATTCCCAACAACAGCCATCTTGCTTGCCGGGCCAATTGTCCCAACACCAACATTACCTGAAGCAATGAGACCTCCAGCCGGCGCAGCGCTTCTCGCGTAAACCCCTAAACTCGCCCCGCCTAGAACAGACAATAAACTCCCCTGACTTACCGTTCCTATACCGACCTTCCCATTCGTATCGATCTCAAAATAAGCAAAGCTGCTTTTCGCGATCTTAAAGATCCCAGCGGAATTATTTGAGGAGGGGTTGATCAAAAAGAAATCCGCTGTACCGGTAGTCGCTGCCGCATTGTTCCCGAAATCGATCATTGACTGACTACCCCCGGAACTCACCGTTGGTCCATAGATAAGATTCCCCACCCCGTCGATCGACATGATCGGAGTTGTACTGCTGAAAGCTGATGTCACAATAAGTGGTGTCGTGGCACCAGCTGACCTGACATGTAACGCCGCCGAAGGAGCATATGTTCCGATCCCTGTATTGCCTTCGATCAAAAGCCCATTGGCCGGGGCTGAATAATACGATGCATAAGTCGTCCCGATGCCAACTCTGCCACGGACATTTAACATATTATTTGATGTGGCCCATGTTCCAATACCCACATTGCCGTTTGTTACAACAAAAGCTCCCTGGGGCGTTGTTGTCCCAATACCGATATTACCGGTCGCTCCGTCGACATGAAAATAATTTTGAGTGTTGTTCTTGATATTAAAATCTTTAGCGGCATATGCAGACACAGCAACAGAGGTGAGCGCGCAAATGCTTAAAAGAATTAAGGTTATGGATCGAAGAATAATGTTTTTCATGTATATAAGAATTATTTATCTAAAAAATCTAGATAATATCGCTATCTTATATACTATTAGAAACACTCAGGAATTGAACAAAAAAGTGAAGTTTTTTAGTACGCTCTAGCTGCTTACTGCAGGTCAATATCCACATTACCACTGATACGCGCATCTCCCAAAACATCGAACATCTTACCCGGCCATGCCGAACCGATCCCCACATTGCCGCCGCCATTAACGATCAAGTTGCCGCCATCAGCTGTCCAGGTGCCAATACCCACATTGCCGCCAGCAACACTAAGTGCCGCCTGAGGTGTGGTCGTACCGATACCGACATTGCTTCCATCAAAAGCAAACCTGGATTCATCCCCCGCCAAAGAACCGGCATTATTGTACTGCACCGCTTTAGTCGAGCCGCCGACCGATACCGTTGTTGAGATCGTCCCCGGCGCCATCCAGGTACCGATACCCGTCGAGGACGAGACAAGCACACTTCCTGCAGAGGCGCCGTTGCCGATCAGGCGCAGGCCGGTCGTTTCCAAAGATGCACTCGACGCTGTCCATGTTCCGATCCCCACGTTTCCACCAACAATGGAAAACTTTGATTGGGGCGTTGTTGTTCCCAAACCAACATTACCTTCAATGATCATGCCGCCTGTTGGAGCGGAGGTCGTTACAAACATGGAATTTAATCCCGTCCCGATACCAACACCGCCAGGCACAACCAACTTGCTCGAAGGAGTTGTTGTGCCAATACCAAGATTACCGGCAGCGGTCAACCTCATGCGTTCCAAATAACCATCAGCGGCTGTGGATTCAAAAGTGAAATCATTGTACCCGTTGCCAGTGGCATTCATTAAGATCGAGCGGATCTGCGACCCTGAACCATAGTTACCGGCCAAATAACCCCCTGAATTCAAACCAAAACCAATAGACGCGGAAGATCCAACCGCCCCGCTATTATTCATAATATGCACACCCTGAACATTTGCGGCATTCCCTAATATCTCAATGGCCCGGCTTCCGGCACCAGCCGCCGAGGTCAACTCAACGCCCAACGCCGTCGTGAACGCGGTATCCTGATGCACATATAAACGGACATTGGAGGAGTTAGTTGGATTACCAATACTGCTGACGATCGCATTGCCGATGACAGATAATTTCGCCACATCCGATATCCATGTACCGACACCCACATTCCCTAGAACCGCAACACCGTTGGCCGGAGCAAGTCTGTAGCCCGCGTAGGAGGTACCAATACCAACCCCCCCTTGCACATCCAATTTATTGGCGGACAATGTTGTTCCCAAGCCAACATTCCCCGACGCGGTGACATTGCTGTTGACGATCCCGGTAAAATTACCGCCGCTGTTATACTGCATTTCACCAGAATTACCGCCAGCACTCACAGAAGTTGATATCGTCGATGGCGCCATCCAGGTTCCAATACCCGTTGATCCGGAGACCAACACATAACCAGCAGCAGGGGTCGTGCTTAACTGCAATCCGGTCGTGCGCGTTGTTCCCTGAACATCCAACGCTGTTCCAGGTGCTGTTGATCCGACGCCGATATTGCCTGAGGCATACACACCTCCGCGCACATCTAACTTGGCAACGCCATTGCTTGTGCCAATACCAACATTGGTCCCGTCAAAGGAGAGCTTGCTTTCATCACCCAACGTACTTAGACCGTCGCCGTACTGCACCGCGTTTAGACCGCCCGCCGGAAATGCGAGCACACCGGTCAACCCCACACCGCTTCCCACGAAACTTGTCGCGCGCACGGTGCCGTTGACATCAACCGCTGTTCCAGGCCAGGCTGTGCCGACGCCCACATTACCGCCGCCGTTGACGATCAAATTACCTCCCGCTGCTGTCCAAGTGCCGATACCGACATTGCCGCCAACAACAGAGAACTTGGATTGAGAATCGCTTGTCCCAATACCCAGATTTCCGCTGGTGACAGCCATAAATGAAGTCCCCCCTGCCTGAAGCAAGAAATCAGCCGTCCCATTGTTATAGCCGACCATTTGTCCGCCATTTGTATACATGATCATGGAGAATCCTGGCAATGAAGACCCTGACCTTAACCATGTTTGAGCTACTGCTCCGTTAGACACACCTCCGACGACAACCTTACCTGCGGTTGTTTGGAAAGTGCCTAAACCCACATTCCCTTCAACGATCAACCCGTCACTGGGAGCTGTTTTATAACCCGCATACGATGTCCCGATACCAACCCCGCCAGAGACATCCAATTTATTAGCCGACAAGGTTGTCCCAAATCCGATATTACCTGATGCCGTGACATTACTATTAACAATGCCGTCGAACGACCCGCCATTATTATATTGAAGCTGCGAAAAACTTCCTCCCGCTGTCACTGCCGTTGTGATCGTTCCCGGTGCCATCCAGGTACCAATACCCGTCGATCCAGAGACCAACACATAACCCGCAGCAGGGCTCGTACTTAGCTGCAATCCCGTCGTGCGCGTCGTCCCCTGAACATCCAACGCCGTTCCAGGCGCTGTTGAACCGACGCCGATATTACCTAAAGTATAAACACCACCACGCACATCTAACTTGGCAACGCCATTGCTTGTGCCGACACCGACATTGG